>CAZYBO010000014.1:0-1122 GCA_964645205.1 uncultured Rickettsiales bacterium | reverse complement strand
CAGCGGATTTCGAGGGTGCCAACCAGCTCAGGAATTGTATGTCCCCTTTTGGTGCCATCCCATGCTAATCTGAATGACGTATATTGGGCGCAAAGCGGTCAGGAGAAGGGCTTCGCTGCGAACGTCAGCAATTGGGTCGTAACCGGACCGGCCGGTTACGCGGGAAGGTTAGCTAAAAGCTGACTATCTGCTACCGGCCCAAACGCTGCCCTTCAGCAACAGGTGTATTCTTCTCGCGGCCATTCCGGCCAAAGGAGAAGTGTAATGGGTATTTCTAATCTCGATCCTGGTGCGCATGAGCGTAGACCTTGGAATGCTGGAAGTTTGGTGGGTGCCAAGCGGCCTCTTAAACCACGTGACGTATGGGCAATTCGTTGCCTTCTCGATGAACATCGACGAATGCGCGATCGAGCGTTTTCGATCTAGCGATCGACAGCAAGTTACGGGGGTGCGCCGTGATAAAATTAAAGATTGGTGTTGTTGCGAGTGGTGGCAGTATCCGAAACCGCGCCACTGTCGTTCAACAAAAGACCAGGCGACCTGTGCAATTTGAATTGATGGCAGATTGCGGCAAGAGCCTTCTTGCTTAGCTTGAAAGGCGCGGCGGGTCCTTAGACGACAGTCTTTTTGGACATTGAAGTGACCACAAGCTACCATCCAGTTACGGATTAATGCCATGGTTGTTTGATGGCGTCACCGATCTTGCGTGAGACGCCTGCGCTACCTTGCGACAAAGATACCGTCAGTTTGGTGTCATCGATTTTCGTAATTGACGAAATCTGCGCCCTAGGAATGTTTGGTTGGCGCCTTCTTATACAAAGGCATCTAAATGGCGCTCAGTTCAATCGTTAGGACATCGCTATAAATACCCGCTCTTTCGGCCGCAACGGTGCCGATTGTCAGGTCTAGTGGCAAGGATGTTCCGGCAAGCGACCGGGGTGGTTCAAATATCCATTCCCAGTGCTTGGTAAGATCGACCGGCGACTGCGAAAGTTGCGCACTGTACGTCACACCAACCTCGTCACTGCCCCCGCCTTCGCGCAAGAGCCGGCCGCTATTGGCAGAGTCAATCGAAAGGCGGGCGGTTGTATTCGCGCGCACCTGAAGAAACACGCGCCTGTT
>CAZYBO010000013.1:0-1190 GCA_964645205.1 uncultured Rickettsiales bacterium | reverse complement strand
TACTCAACAATCTTCGCGACCACACCCGCACCCACGGTCCTGCCGCCTTCGCGGATTGCGAAGCGGACGCCTTCTTCCATCGCGATCGGCGAAATCAGCGTCACTTCCATCGTCACGTTGTCGCCCGGCATCACCATCTCAACGCCGTCGGGAAGCGTGATCGAGCCGGTCACGTCCGTCGTGCGGAAGTAGAATTGCGGGCGGTAGTTGCTGAAGAACGCCGTGTGGCGGCCGCCTTCTTCTTTCGTCAAAACGTAAATCTCGCACTTGAACTTCGTGTGCGGCGTGATCGTGCCCGGCTTCGCCAGAACCTGACCACGCTCTACGTCTTCGCGCTTCGTGCCGCGAAGCAGGATGCCCACGTTGTCACCCGCGCGGCCTTCATCCAGCAGCTTGCGGAACATTTCAACGCCGGTGCACACCGTCTTTTGCGTCGGGCGCAGGCCTACGATTTCGATTTCTTCGTTCACCTTCACGATGCCGCGTTCCACGCGACCGGTCACTACCGTGCCGCGGCCGGAGATCGAAAACACGTCTTCGATCGGCATCAGGAACGTCTTGTCGATCGGGCGTTCGGGCTGCGGGATGTGCGCATCGACCGCTTCCATCAGCTTCAGGATCGCGTCTTTGCCCAGCGCCGGGTTCTTGCCTTCCAGCGCGCACAATGCGGAGCCGTGGATGATCGGCGTCGTGTCGCCCGGGAATTTATACTTGTTCAGAAGGTCGCGCACTTCCATCTCGACCAGTTCCAGCAATTCCTTGTCTTCCACCATGTCGCACTTGTTCAAAAACACGACGATCGAAGGAACGCCAACCTGACGAGCGAGCAGGATGTGTTCGCGCGTCTGAGGCATCGGGCCGTCAGCGGCCGACACAACCAGAATCGCGCCGTCCATCTGCGCCGCACCCGTGATCATGTTCTTCACATAATCCGCGTGGCCAGGGCAATCGACGTGCGCATAGTGGCGCTTCTCGGTTTCATATTCAACGTGCGCCGTGTTGATCGTAATACCGCGCGCCTTTTCTTCAGGAGCCGCGTCGATCTGGTCGTACGCCGTGAATTTCGCCTTGCCGGTCTCAGCAAGGATCTTCGTGATGGCAGCCGTCAAAGACGTCTTGCCGTGATCCACGTGACCGATCGTACCAATGTTGCAATGCGGTTTCGTGCGTTCAAATTTCTCTTTGGTCAT
>CAZYBO010000012.1:0-1744 GCA_964645205.1 uncultured Rickettsiales bacterium | reverse complement strand
TAAAGTAATTTACCCGATATTTGCAGTAAATATTTGTCATTACTAGATAAACTGGCGATAACCACAAATCGTTGATTTTCCGGGCATTCTCCATGGGGGCGTTGGCGGAAGGGTAAAACTTAATTCAATATAAACCTACTGTACATGCTTAATTAATCGCCTCAGGCCTATAATGAGACATCGTAAAGCGCGTATTGGGTACTGCGGTGTCTGCAAGAAAAGCGGTTAAAAGGCAAAAAAATAATCCTCGGCGCGTTGCCGTATATACGCGCGCGCGATTTTTTTTCGCGCGTGCGTGCCTGAGCTATCTATTGGCCATTGCGCTTGCCCTGCACCCCTCGCTTGCGTTTGCGGTTCCTGCCGGCGGTTCGGTGGTTGGCGGCAGCGCCAGCATCGCCACGCAGGGTTCGGCCACGACGATCACGCAGCAGAGCGAACGCGCGATCATCAACTGGTCGAGCTTCGACCTTGGCGCGAACGAGTCGGCGCAGTTCGTGCAGCCGTCCGTGAGTTCGATCGCGCTGAACCGCATCAGCGGGAACGCGTCGCAGATCAACGGCGCGCTGTCGGCGAACGGCCAGGTGTGGCTGATCAACCCGAACGGGATCGTGTTCGGCCAGGGCGCGCAGGTGAATGTAGGCGGCTTGCTGGCGACGACGGCGAACATCACCGACGATCGCTTCATGAACGCCGATTACCGCTTCGACGCCGCAGGCAACCCGCAAGGCGCAATCCGCAACGACGGCAGCATCACGGTCGCCGACGCCGGTCTTGCGGCATTGGTGGCGCCGCAGGTGATCAACAGCGGCGTGATCCGCGCGAAGTTCGGCAAGATCCGCCTGAGTTCCGGCGACACGTTCGCGCTCGACCTCAACGGCGACGGGCTGATCAACCTTCAGGCAAGCAGCGCGATCACGAACCAGCTCATTACCAACAGCGGCTCGCTGGTCGCCGACGGCGGCAGCGTGTATCTGAGCGCGGCGGACGCGGGCGGCATCGCGGGCAGCCTGATCAACGCCGGCGGGCTGATCCAGGCGAACACGATCGAAGAGCGCGAGGGCGCGATCATCCTGTCGTCGGGCGCAAGCGGCACGACGCTGGTGGACGGCACGCTATCAGCCACGGGCGAACAAGGCGGCACGGTGAAGGTGCTGGGCAAGCATATCGGCCTGCTGACCGGCTCGAGCATCGACGCCAGCGGCACGCATAAGGGTGGCACGGTGCATGTGGGCGGCGAGTATCAGGGGCAGGGGCCGACGCCGACGGCCGAGAAGGTCATCATGCAATCCGGCGCAGGCATCAAGGCGAACGCCACGCAAAGCGGCAACGGCGGCGAAGTGATCCTGTGGGCGAACGACAGCACGGTGTTCGCAGGCCATATCGAAGCCAAAGGCGTCAGTCACGGCGGCTTCGTGGAAACCTCGGGCAAACGTATCCTCACCGCGGTGGGCACGGTAGACGCCAGCGCCGCCAGCGGCAACGCGGGCACATGGCTGCTCGACCCGAACGACATCACCATCAACACCACCGCCGACGCGAACGTCGCCGGCGCACCCGACTTCGTGACCACGAACGACAGCGCGGTGGTGACGGTAGCGAGCATCCTCGCCTCGCTCGACGCGGGCACGAACGTCACCATCACCACCGGCACCGCCGGCGCCAACACGCAAGGCGGCGACATCACCGTGGCCAGCGACATCGCCAAAACCGCCGGCACCGACGCCAGCCTCACGCTCACCGCGCA
>CAZYBO010000011.1:0-11155 GCA_964645205.1 uncultured Rickettsiales bacterium | reverse complement strand
TGGATGTTGCGGCCGGTGGACAAATCCATCACCGTGTCCGCGCCCCAGCGGATCGACCACACCATCTTTTCGACTTCTTCTTCCACCGAAGAGGTAACGGCGGAATTGCCGATATTGGCGTTGATCTTCACCTTGAAATTGCGGCCGATGATCATCGGCTCGATTTCCGGGTGGTTGATGTTGGCGGGGATGATCGCACGACCGGCGGCGATTTCGTCGCGCACGAATTCCGGCGTGATGAGGTCGGGGATGCGCGCGCCGAACGATTCGCCCTTTTGATACGGCTTGGTGGCGCAGGCGGCGGCTTGCCTGCCCTCGTTTTCGCGCACGGCGATATATTCCATCTCCGGCGTGATGAGGCCTGCGCGCGCGTAGGTGAGCTGCGTCACGGATTTACCGGCTTTGGCACGCAGCGGCGCGGGATTCACGTTCGGGAACAGCGGCACAGGGCTTTGCGCGCCGACCTTCAGGCCGTTATCTTCGGGTTTCACTTCGCGGCCAGCGTAGGATTCGACATCGCCGCGCTGTTTGATCCATTGCGCGCGCAGCGGCGGCAGGCCTTTGTAAATATCGACCGCAGAAGTGGGGTCGCTGTAGATGCCCGAGGTATCGTATACCGCAAATGTGTTGTCGCCGGAGGTTTTAGAGAGCTTGATTTCGCGCAGCGGCACGCGCACCGAAGCGTCGGCGCCCGCCTGAACATAGATTTTACGCGAAGAAGGAAGGCTGCCGGTGGTGACGCTGAACGCGGAATCCGCTGCGGGTTTTGCTGTGCTGCTCATAATCCTGTACATGATTGGTTGGATGGAGGAGCACATTACTAGCGAAATTTGGCGGATACAACCGCATTCCGCTATTGGGCAGCAGGCTGCGGGCTGGATTTCTTGGTACGCTCGTATTCCTGAAGCTGTTTCTGGTAGTTAATTTCCTCATTAATCTGCCATTTCCAACGTATCCCGGCATCGACATAGCGATAGAGATTTTCCACCATCACATCCGTGCCTTTGGCGTTGGGATGGAATTCATCAGCGAGGTTCAATTCGCGATGCCCTGCAATTCCTGCCAGCAGGTCGGGGTAAATTGGGATTTTATAATGATCTGCCAGCGCCGCATAATTTTTTTCCAGCGCGTTGGCATACGTGGTGTCCACGGTATCAGGCGCCTTGATACCAACCAGTATGACATAGACCGGACGTTCCCGGTTCGCCATCAAACCGCTGATGGTGGCTCCCAGGTAATTGTAGATATGCGCGGGTTTCACGCCACGCAGCACATCGTTCATCCCGAATGCGACGATCACGATGTCCGGGCGCGCATTCATGACGGTATATACGCGGTCTTTCGCGTCGAACGTGGTGTTTCCCGGTATGCTCATATTGACCACGTCAATGTTTTTATGCCCGATCGCCAGCAACTTCTGCTTGAGCTTGCCGGGAAAGCCCTCCTCGGGGCGTAGGCGGTATCCCGATGTCAGCGAATCGCCGAACACCACGATGCGCATCAGGTCGTCAGCCAGCGCATTGCCGCTGAGTGTGATCGCAAGCAGGAAAACAGTAAGATGTCTCATCATACGCGGGAACCTGTAGACCATTTGAAAATCCATTGTAAAATAGGTCGCGCCGAAAACATAATTAAAAATAGTTTATCCAGCCAAAAATCATGCAAAAAAGCGATTTACAGCGTTTCCATCGCTCCCTGCAGGGCTGGTATGCCGCGCATGGCCGCCGGACGCTACCGTGGCGTAATACGAAGGATGCCTACGCGATCTATATCAGCGAGATTATGCTGCAGCAGACGCAGGTTAAAACAGTGCTGGAGCGCTATTATTTCCAGTTCCTCAAGACGTTTCCCACGCTGCAAACCCTTGCCGCCGCCACACAGGACGAAGTGATGTCCGCATGGCAGGGGCTGGGCTATTATCGTCGCGCCGCCAACCTGCATGAAACGGCCAAGCGCTGCAAAACCGCCCTGCCAGACACGGTGGAAGGGTTGCTCGCCCTGCCCGGTATCGGACGCAACACGGCGCATGCGGTGGCGGCGTTCGCGTACCGTGCGCCGGTTCCGGTGATGGAAGCCAATGTCGCCCGCGTGGTGGCGCGGATTTTTGCACTTGAAACGCCATCGGTTCCGCAATTGTGGGAAAAAGCCGCGATCTTGCTCAATTGCAAGGATCCGTTCGATTATAATCAGGCGATGATGGATATTGGCACCATCGTCTGCAAAAAACGCTCGCCATTATGCGGGGAATGCCCGGCCAACGGCATCTGCCAAGGCAAATCCTCCCCCGAATCCTACCCGGCGGCGAAACGCGCAAAGCCTGTGCCCGTGCGCGAAAAGCATATCGTGGTATTGCGCAACCGGCAGGGTGAAATCTACGCCGCGCCGCGCACGGGGAAGTTTCTCGGTGGGCTGTACCATTTCGTGGAAGCGGATCATGCGGATACGCACGTGGCCTTCAGCGGCAAACGCTACGCGCTGGCGGCGGCTTCGCATCTGGGCGACATCACGCAGCAATACAGCCACTTTACACTCGCCGCCCGCGTCTACAGCCTGCGCGTCAACCACAGCGGAAAACAGTGGCATAGCGAAAGCGAACTGGCTAAATTGCCGGTTTCCATGGCGGAAAAAAAGATTTTGAAACTGATCGGCCTGCCCTGATGCAACATACGGATATACTTATAGCAGGCGGTGGCTTTGCGGGGCTTGCCTGCGCCAAGGCGCTGGCGGAGCGCGGCATCGGCGTGACGCTCTTGGAGCGCAAGAAGGCGCCGGGCGTGGGCATGCACACAACAGGCATCATCGTCAAGGAATGTGCCGACGAATTCGCCATGCCGGAGGCGCTCACGCGCAAAGTGACCGACGTGCGGCTGTTCGCCCCTTCCCTGCGCTATACCGACCTCGTATCCCCGGATTATTTTTTCCTCACCACCGACACGCCGGCGCTGATGCGGCATTTGTCGGATCAGGCAATCAAAGCGGGCGCTACGATCCATTACGATACGGCCTATGAAAACGGCAGGGAAAATAACGGACGCGTCGTGGTGAATAATACCTATTCCTGCCGCTTCCTGATCGGTGCTGATGGACCGAGATCCAGAGTAGCCGACGATTTCGCGCTGGGACAGAACACCAAATTCCTGCTCGGCGTCGAGGCGGAATATGAAGGGCTGGAACTGGAAAACCCCAACGCGTTCTATTGCTTTCTCAACCAGAAACTCGCACACGGCTATTTAGGCTGGGTAATTCCCGGCGTCGGCGTGGCGCAGGTGGGACTGGCGCAGCGCCTGCCGCGCCGCCCGGATATTGACGCATTCGTGACGAACATGAAGGGTATTTTCGATTTTTCCAACGCCAACGTGGTGGCGCGGCGCGGCGGGCTTATCCCGGTGGGCGGCCTTGTGCGCCCGTTTGCGCGCGATAACGTGATTCTGCTCGGCGATTCGGCAGGCATCGTATCGCCGCTGACTGCGGGCGGCATCCATACCGCGCTGCGCTACGGCCGCATATTGGGAGAGACGCTCGACCTGCATATCAACAAAGGCGCGGCGCATCCCGTGCAACTGCTGGAAAAAATCTATCCGCGCTTTTATTTCAAGCAAGCGATGCGCCTCGTTTACGAACGGTTTGCAGCCAATTACGCGCTCGACCTCGCGCTTGGCAACCCACTTTTCAAGGCCGCCGCCGCTAGCGTTTTTTTCAGGAAAAAACAACTCAAATAAATAGCGCAAATTCTTCTGGCATGAACAAAACAATTCCTATAGTCTGACCTTCTATTGGTTCGCTTGCGCGTTGTTTTGCAGAGCGTTTCATTGTCCCATCGAGATTCAGATATACCGCTAGGAGATAGCTATGTTCCGTCGCAAAGAAGAAGGCCTGTTTGACAGCACGATCGACTCCACTCAGGAGTCTGAAGATTCCACCAGCAACACCGCTACCTCCGGTTCGCAGTCGTCCACGGGCGCATCCGCCCAGACCGCGTCGGCTTCCGGGGCTTCTTCCGCTCCCGCTTACGGCGCTCCCCCGACTCCCCCATCACAGGCGACACGCACCGCCGCGCCGTCCGCCAACAGCTTCCGCCCGTCCGCTGCGCCGATCGCCAGCGACCTCTCGCGCGGCCGCATGCCGGAAGCCAAGCAGTCCGCCGGCGCAGCAGCGTCCAGCCCTGCTACTTCCGCTGTCACCCCGCCGTCCGCAAGCAAAAGCGTGCGCCGCGTGCTGACCGTAGGCAGCGACATCCTGCTGAAGGGTGAAATCGCGACCTGCGATCGCCTCGTCATCGAAGGCAAAGTGGATGCGATCCTCAACGACGTGCACACCGTGGAAATCGCGGAAAGCGGCTCGTTCAAAGGCTCCGCCCATATCGAAGACGCTGAGATCAGCGGCCTGTTTGAAGGCGATCTCATCGTACGCAACCGCCTGGTTATCTACGCTACCGGCAAGGTACGCGGCCAGATCACCTACGGCGAAATCGAAATCGAACGCGGCGGCGAACTGACCGGTGAAATTAAAATCACCAACGCCCAGCAGCAGGCTCCCAGCGCCCGCAGCGCCCGTCAAACCAAAGACGATAAAGTAGCGGCATAATTCGCTAGCGCTTACCAAAGAAAAAGCCCGGCGGGTGAAAACCAGCCGGGCTTTTTTAAATGAAATTGTTCGTGGATAGGATTACATGGACCGGGCTTTATCCGACGCCGATTCTTCGCGTAGTATTTCGAGTAATCCTTTGGATTTACCTTCCAATAACTCGGCATTGATGGCTTCGGCTTCGCTCCTGAATTTCCGTGGCGACGGCTTCTTCGCCATTTCACGGTAATAGTTCGAGCTTTCAAACGCGCGACTACGCAATTCATCCGCCTGCTGCTGTTTTGCTTCCAGCGCGGCTATTTCGCTTTTCCCTTCGGGTGGCAATGCGGTTTTTATGCGATGAAGCGCGTTGAACTGCCCGGTGGCATGCTTCTGTGCAGCGTCATACAACCTCACCGCATCCTCCGGCACGACAAAGTTGCTCCCTTCATCCAGACGTACTTCCAGATTGCTGGCGCATTCAAACGCCTTGCGCGTGTCGGCATCGGCTTTCGCAAATTCTTTGCGCGCTGCCGCGAGGCGGCGCTCCCTGTTGGCTTCCGTGCCGGGCACGAATGACTTCAACGTTTTCAGCATGACGTTCTCCCTCTGCTATCGTGCTGATTATAAACAATCCGCTGTAAAAATACAGGCTAGATTACACAGATTTAATGCACTGAATTATTTATATTTATTGATTGCTTGCGTAGCCAGCGTATCGGCACGATCGTTATAGGGGTGGCCGCTATGCCCCTTGACCCAATGCCACTTCACATCATGGCGCGCGGCGGCTTCTTCCAGCGCTTTCCATAAATCTTCGTTCTTCACCGGTTTTTTATCCGCTGTTTTCCAGCCGCGCGCTTTCCAACCCGGTAGCCACTCGGTAATGCCCTGCATGACATATTTACTATCGGTATGCAGATCGACCCGGCAGGAGGCTTTCAAGAGTTCCAGCGCACGGATTGCAGCTGTCATTTCCATACGGTTGTTGGTGGTATCGGCCTCACCGCCGGAAATCTCCTTTTCCGTTTTGCCGTAAGCCAACACCGCGCCCCAACCGCCCGGCCCCGGATTGCCTGAGCAAGCGCCGTCGGTATAGATAATGACGTGTTTTTTCATAATGGCAGAACGGGATGCTGCTGGTGAAATTGCAGCTTGGTTACATATTCCATCGGGTCTTTTGGATTCACCAGCGCACCGGGCACACGGATGAGCCAGTCATGCGCGCGTGTGACGAGGAAGCGCATGGCGGCCGCACGCGCGAGCAGCGGCATGGCGGCGCGTTCCTCCCGCGTGAGCGGGCGCACGCGAGCGTACGCTTCCAGCAACGCGCCTGCCCGCTCAGGCTGGAAGCGGTGCGCCGTATCGAAACACCACGCGTTCAGGCAGATAAGCAAGTCGTATATCCATGCGTCGTTGCAAGAAAAATAAAAATCGATGACGCCGGATAAAAACGGAGCACCCGACGCTTGCGAAAAAAATACGTTGTCGGGAAATACATCCGCATGAATCACGCCAGACGGCAACCCGCGCGGCCAATAGCTTTGCAGGTAATCCAACTCCGTAGACATCATGGTTTTGAGTCCCGGCATAATCTCATCAACACGATTACTATAAGTGGCGAAGATAGCGCGCCACGCATCGAGCGACAGATTGTTATCACGCCGCATGGGGAAATTTTTCGCGGCCATGTGCATGCGCGCGACCATGTCCCCCAGTTGGCGCGTGTGCAGCGGCGTGATCTCGGGATTATTGCGCCCTTCCAGAAAATGCACCAACGCCGCCGGTTTGCCGCCGAGCGTGTAGGTAAGGCCGCCGTCCAGCCCCTTGACCGGTTCGGGACACGGAATGCCGTGATGCGCAAGCCACCCGGTCAGCCCCATGAAAAACGGCAGTTCCTCCGCACGGATGCGCTGCTCGAAAATGGTGAGGATGTATTTTTTCTGCTTTGTTTCCGTGCCGGTGACGATCAGGTAATTCGTATTGTCGATACCCTCGACGATGCCCCGCGCGGACACCAGCGCATCCAGCGGGTAGTGCGCGAGGAAGCGGCGTATCTCATCGTCGGTAAGTTGGGTGTAGACGGCCACGGGTTAGCCCCTCTTAAACGGCACGCTTCACCATCAGCTGTTTGATCTCTCCGATGGCCTTGGCTGGGTTCAACCCTTTGGGGCAGGTTTTCGCACAGTTCATGATCGTGTGGCAGCGATAGAGACGGAACGGATCTTCGAGATTGTCGAGACGTTCGCCGGTGAATTCGTCGCGGCTATCGATAATCCAGCGATAGGCCTGCAACAAAATCGCGGGGCCTAAATAGCGGTCGGAATTCCACCAGTAGCTCGGGCAGCTCGTGGAGCAGCAGGCGCAGAGAATGCATTCGTACAGCCCGTCGAGCTTCGCGCGGTCTTCCGGCGATTGCAGGCGCTCCTGATTGGCCGGTTGCGGCGTGGTGGTCTGCATCCACGGCTTGATGGATTCGTATTGCGCGTAAAAATGCGTCATGTCCGGCACGAGGTCTTTGATAACATCCATGTGCGGGAGCGGGTAAATATTCACGTCGCCGCCGACATCGTCGATCGGCTTGATGCAGGCGAGCGTATTCGTGCCGTCGATATTCATCGCGCAGCTTCCACAGATACCTTCGCGGCAGGAACGGCGGAAGGTGAGCGTGGCGTCGACTTCGTCTTTGATTTTGATCAGCGCATCGAGCACCATCGGCGCGCAGGCGTCGAGGTCAATCTCGTACGTGTCGAGGCGCGGATTGCACGGCTTGCCCTGCTCGTCCCGATCGTCGGGGTCGTAGCGGTAGATGTTGAATTTCTTGACGCGCTTGGAACCCTCAGCCGCTTTAAATCTTTTGCCTTTGCCGACCTTGGAATTGGGGGGGAGCCGAAGTTCTGCCATAGAATCTCTTTTAAAAAAAACCTGCTGCGACATTATGGGCAATGCGCTTGCATGACAAGCGAAACCTACCGTTAATCCGTTACATTTTCCTTAAAATCGGGGAGCAGCACAATGCCTTGCCTGCGTTTGTAAGCAATCTCATCCACGGTTTTCTGCATCGCCACGAAACGCTCCGGGTTGGAAGGATGGGAGTTGCCGCCATACATGCCGCCCGGTTCCGCTATCGTCAGCCGCCGCCAGAAATTCGGCGTTTTGCTGATGTCGTAGCCCGCGCCCGCCATGATGTAGAGGCCGATATAATCCGCCTCGCGCTCGAATTCCGAGGAATAGCTGATGCCGCCTACATCCATGCCGGTTTGGGTGAAACCGCCACTGGTATTCACACCCTGCGACGCCGCCAGAACGTCCACCACCAGCCCGAGGAACGCGCCCGCCGCGGCATTGACTTTTTTCGAGCCCACATGCCCCATTAAATTATGCGTCATTTCATGTGACAGCACCAATGCCAACTCCGCATCGTCTTCGATAAAGCGCATCATGCCCGCGCTTACGGTGATACGCTCACCATCGGCCTGGGCGTTGATCTCGTCGCCTTTGTCCATGTCGAAATAGAAATAGCAGTTGCGCTTCTCCGCCAGCCCCAGCGCGCGGCACATATCCGCGCCGGAGGTTTCCACTTTCGCGGCCACACGCTCGAACTGGCTGCGCATATCGCCCTTCTGCCGCCAGTTTTTCGGTGCGCCGCCCTGCGCTTTGGAATGCTGGAGCATCTGCTCCTGCCGGGCGCGTTCGGCGGCAAGCTCTTCCGGTGAAAGCTGCGGGGTGTAGCTGGTGGGCTTCTGACAAGCGCTCAGAGACAGGAGAACGGCAAGGAATAAAGCGATACGGCGCATAGGCATGCGCGCCATACTATCATGGCATTCATGCTTGAAAAGCGACAATTGCAGTTAGGTGTGCCCTGGGGAACGCGGGGTTTTGTCCGTGGATACGGTGGGCAGGGCAAGCGCCTTCGCAGCCGCCTCTACCATCGCGCTGCGCCAGCCGTGTTGATGGATATTGAAAAACTGGGTTACGCCGGATTGTTCAGCTTTGCGTTGCCCTTCGGAATCACCCGCGACCATGACGGGAATTTTCCCCATGGGAGCGTCCTGCTCCCTGATAACGGCGGCGAACTGGAATACGTTGATATTGCCGGAATTGAACGTATCCGACTCCATCAGCACCGCAACAGGCGCACGTTCGTCCTTGCATAGTTTTACAAAATCGTTCTTGGCGTCATAGGCGTTGGAATACACGCGCGCCTCATGTCCACCGCCGAATCGTTTCTCGACGAAATTCACGATCGAACGGACGTTGTTCGTGTCGTGCGATACCACCATGACGATTTTTCTGGGAGCTGCGGGCATCGATCAGATCGCGATGCCGTTGCTTTTGCCGCTATCCCCGCTGAGGATACGGGTGATATTTCCCGGCGCGGGAATCGTGGCTGCCGCCGACGTAATCGAAGCGGCGTGGGATTTTTCCACTTCAGCTAGCATATCGGCCAGCGCCTGCAACATTTTCAGGAAATTAGGCTTTGCCACAATCGTATCGGGCTTTACTCCGCCTGCCGCAGCGATTTTTTCATCCAGAATGTCGCTGCCATCCCCGGTAAACATGAGCACAGGTATGGATTTTAATTTCTCGTCTTTCTTTATTTCCGCCGTCAATTCGGCGCCGTGCATTTGAGGCATCGTGCCGTCTGTAAGCACCAGCGCAGGCAGGGTGGGCGTTACACGCAACGTATCCAGCAACTCCTGAGGATTAGCAAAAGCACGTACTTCAAAGCGCTTACCTACCGGACTCGATTCAATCAGCTCTTTATTAAGAGCAAGTTGCGCGGCATCGTCATCTACGATCACGATGTAGGGTTTTACGGGAATTTGTGATGCCTCGGACATATTCAGCTCCTTGAACCGGGGCTGCGCCCGGCGATTTGTGATTTACGCGTATCATGCGTGGCAACGAAGCTGGGCGGCAACTTGCCGCCTGCAATTGCCTGCTCGATGTAATTTAAGAATTCCGTCCTTTTCGTTATTTTTACTTCGTTTTTAGGCAGGAAAGCCGCACCCGTGCGCGCCGCTTGCACGGATAAATCCGGCTCAAGTGTGTTATCGCTCATCATCAGCACCGGCAGGGTGGGATAGGTGTTTTTCACGTTCGCAGCGAGCGTAAGCCCGTTCATGCCGGGCATTTCATAGTCGGTGAGCACCAGCGCGGGCAGGGTCGGTAATTCGTGCAGGGCGTAGAGCGCGTCCTGCGCGCTGGCGAACTGCAACAGGCGGAAATCGCTGCCGCGCATCATCAGCTCCACCGTTTTCAACATGGTGGGGTCGTCATCCGCCTGGATGATGAGCGGACGCACATCCTCTTCGTGCTGACTTGCGGGCATAGAAAGTCGCATAACATTCGTATAGTTAATACAAATTTATGATAACACAGCACTTTCAAATGGAAAGTTACAGTACTGTGACAAATAAAAGACGATGAAAAATCCTAATAAACCCGTGCCTTAGGCGGTACAGGCTGCACCTCGTTCGAGAGCGTGTTTAAGTGCACGGGGCGGTAGTCTATCGTGGTGCGCCCCTGAGCGTCCAGCCATGCCAGCGTGTGCTTCATCCATTCCTTGTCGTCGCGGTCGGGGTGATCCTCGCGGGCATGCGCGCCGCGGCTTTCGGTGCGGTTTAAAGCGCTGTTGATGGTAAGCAGCGCCTGCGAGCGTAGATTATCGAGTTCGAGGGCTTCCACAAGGTCGCTGTTCCACACCATCGAGCGGTCGGATACGCGCAACTCGCTGAAACTGTTCCAGATCGCGGCCATCTGGTCGGCGCCTTCGGCCAGCACGTCTTCTTCGCGGAATACGGCGGCGTGGTTTTGCATGCAACGCTGCATGTCGCGGCGTATATCGGCGGTGGAGCGGCTGCCATTGGCGTGGCGCACCCAGTCGAGGCGCGACAGGATCGGCTCAACCGCCGCTTCGTTCACCGGTTTGTGGCGCATGCCCGGCTTGATAAGCTCGGCGGCGCGCAGCGCGGCGGCACGGCCAAATACCACAAGGTCGAGCAGCGAGTTGCTACCAAGACGATTCGCGCCATGCACGGATACGCAGGCCGCTTCACCGATAGCCATCAGCCCCGGCACGACGGCGTCGGGATTATTGCCTTTGAGCGTGACCACTTCGCCGTGATAGTTGGTGGGAATACCGCCCATATTGTAGTGCACGGTAGGCAGGATGGGGATAGGTTGGCGCGTGACATCGACCCCTGCGAAAATCTTCGCGGTTTCGGAAATGCCGGGCAGACGCTCGTGCAGAATCTGCGGATCGAGATGGTCGAGATGCAGGAAGATATGGTCTTTCAACGGCCCCACGCCGCGCCCGTCGCGGATTTCCATGGTGATCGCACGCGACACCACATCGCGCGAAGCCAAATCTTTCGCGCTCGGCGCATAGCGCTCCATGAAGCGTTCGCCTTCGGAATTCACGAGATAACCGCCCTCGCCGCGCGCGCCTTCAGTGATGAGGCAGCCTGCACCGTAAATGCCGGTGGGGTGGAATTGCACGAACTCCATGTCCTGCAAAGGCAGGCCTGCGCGCACGACCATGCCGTTGCCGTCGCCGGTGCAGGTGTGCGCCGAGGTGCAGGAGAAA
>CAZYBO010000010.1:0-35524 GCA_964645205.1 uncultured Rickettsiales bacterium | reverse complement strand
CCAGCGACATCGCCAAAACCGCCGGCACCGACGCCAGCCTCACGCTCACCGCGCATCGAGATATCAACATCAACAGCAACGTGAACATCACCTCCACGAGCAACAAGCTCAACGTCACCCTCAACGCCGACTCCGACGCAGCCGGCGGCGGCCGCATCAGCATGGCCTCCGGCTCCAGCATCGAATCCAACGGCGGTAATATCGTGCTCGGTGGTGGTGCGGATCCGACTACCACGGCGGCGATTGGCAGAAGTGGGGCGGTGGAAGGCGTGCTGCTCAACAACGCAAACCTCATTGCAGCGGGTGGGAATATCAGCGTCCGCGGTACGGGCTATGCGGGAGTAGGCGATAACTACGGCATTTACCATTATGGCGGTGGTGACATTACGACCACCGGTTCGGGCACTATCAGCATGGTGGGCACGGGCGGCAACGGCAGTGGCTGGCTCAACCCCGGTATTCGTGTCTCCGGTGCAGGAACCACGGTGTCTGCGGTCAACGGTAACATCACTTTCACCGGTACGGGCGCAGGCGATAGTGAGGGATGGGGTATATACTTAAGCACTGCAGCGATCAGTGCTACCGGCACTGGTAATATTACCATGACGGGCACCGCCAACAGCACCTCAGTCGGTGCGTTCAGCGATGACTGGGGTATTTTTATGACTGGCGGCTCGCTTACGACAAATAGCGGTGCCATCAGCCTTACTGGTATCAGCAACTCTCCCGGTGGTGAATGGGGTGGTGGTATATGGATAAGTTCTTTCGGCTCCATCACCAGCACCAGCGGTAATATTACGCTTGACGGTACCAGCAACATTGCTGGCTCGGGTAGCTACGGGATATCTGTTGTGGATAGTGCCATATCCACCGGCGGCAATATCAGCCTTACGGGTGATGGCAATGTGGGCAATGGATATGATAATGCCGTCGGTCTGGATATAAGAGACACGGATATTACCACGACCGGTACTGGCACGATTACACTGACCGGCACCAGCGATACCAATGTGACCGGTGATAATGCGGGTATCTATTTCTACGATAACAGCACGATTACCTCGGCCAGCGGCAATATTACGATCAACGGTACGGGGGGGGCTGGCACGCGGGACAATTATGGATTCTGGATGTCAGAAAATGCATCCATCGCATCCTCTGGCGGTTCTATCAGCATTACGGGCGTCGGCCAGGGCACGACTACGGATAATCGCGGGGTAGAAATCGAAGGTGCCATCAGCACCACCGGAAGCGGTACGATCAGCATCACCGGCACAGGCGGCAGCGGCACCAGTGGCAACTATGGCGTTTACTTGGAAAGCGCTACTGCGATCATATCGACGGTCAACGGCAACATCACCATCACCGGCACGGCAGGCGGCACCAGCGACCGCTACGGCGTGCTCATGGATACCGGCGCCTCGGTGCTCACCACCGGCACCGGCGCGATCACGCTCACCGGCACCGGCACGGATGCGGATATCCGCCTTGATACCGGCACAATCGGCGGCGCGTCGGATAACGGCAACATCACGCTGGAAGCCGATACGCTCTCCTTCGCTGGCACCAACGTTATCCAGACGGCACAGACGGTGTGGTTTAAGCCTCGCAGTGCAGGAACTACCGTAGGTGTGGCGGGTGCGGCGGGCACTCTTGGCGTCACCAGCGCCATCCTCGGTATCACAAATGCTGACACCATCCAGATCGGCCGCAGCGACGGCTCGGGACTCCTGCGCCTCGCGGCGTATACGACATGGGGCAGTCACGTTACGCTGCTTAACGGCTCAGGCGCTGTTGCATTTGACGGCAACCAGACACTCGCTTCCGGTAAAAATCTGGTGGTGACCACCACCTCCGGCGATATCGTTGATTATGGCGCGTTCACCATCACCACGGCGGGCGCCGGTACGCAGACCTATACTTCCGGTAACGATATCCTGTTCGACAGCGATTTCGACCTGACCAGTGCCACCGGCGCGATCACGCTGCGTGCGAACCGCGATATCCTGATCAGCGGCAGCGGCGACATCACCACCAGCAACGCGGCGGTGGTGCTTAACTCTGACCGCGACGCCTCCGGCGGCGGGCGAATTGATATCGCTACGGGAACCAACATCATTACTTCCGGCGGTAATATTACGCTGGGTGGCGGTTCGGGCGATCCTTCGGTGAATGGAACGGCGCAGGGACGCAGCGGCGAAGACGAAGGTATCCAGATTATCGGCGGTACGATTAATGCGGGCGGCGGCAATATCGTGCTACGCGGCACGGGCGATACGACCGGCAATTTCAACCACGGCATCAGCATCGGGTCGTTCGCCAATATCACCACTTCAGGAAGCGGCACTGTTTCCATGACAGGCGTCAGCGGCGGCGATTCGCTGAGCAATGGCATTGTTTTCAGCACGGCGGCGGTAAGCGCTGGCGGCGGCCTCATTTCCATCAACGGTTCTTCGGTGGCGACCGTTGGCAATAATAACGGCATATACCTTTTCAACACCCTTATTTCCAATACCGGGGCTGGTGGCGTTACGCTGACCGGTACCGGCAGCGGCGGCGGCGGGTCAGGCAGTTCCAGCGGCGTGCGCATCGAAAGCAGTGGGTCTGCAACCGGTGTCTCCACGCAGACCGGCAGCATCACGATCAACGGTACGGGCGACGACGACTACAGCGCGTGGAATTTCGGTGTGCTGATGACCGGGCCGGATGTCGATGTCACCTCGCAGGGCGGAAATATCAGCATCACCGGCACGGCGCTGGCAACCTACCAGAACAATATGGGTATACACATGGATGACGGCGCTGCCGTTTCCACCACGGGTACGGGTACCGTGACTATGGTAGGCACCGGCGGCGACGGCGACGATATTAATAATTATGGCGTGAGTATTGACGGCGCGTCTGTATCGACGGTGAACGGCGCGCTTTCCATTACCGGCACCGGCGGCGACGGCACGGAGTATAACCACGGTATTTATATCAGAAGCGCGGGCGGGGCGGTATCCTCCGCCAACGGTAACATCACCCTGACCGGCACCGGCGGGGGAGATGAATCAGGCCGTGGCGTTTACCTTGCCAACGGCGCGGACGTAACGTCCAGTGGCAGCGGTAATATTACCATTGCCGGTACAGGCGCCAATGGTGCTTCGTACAACAATATCGGCGTGGATATGTTTGGCGCAGGCACGACCGTCATCGCGAATACCGGTACTATCGATATTACCGGTACTGCCGGCGCGAGCAGCAGCATCAGTTTTGGTTTCTACATGGATGGAGCGGCTAAGGTGTCGCGCACCGGTGCGGGTGCAATCAATATAACGGCTACCGGCGTCGGCGGCGAGGATTTCTATTGCGATACCGGCGGCTGCAATATCGGTGACGGCTCTACTGCGGGGGACATTACCCTTACCATCAATACTATCGACCTTAACGGTAGCAATGTTATCCAGACCACCGGCAACGTGTGGTTCCGCAACCGCACCGCGGCCACCACCATCGGCGTTGGCGGTGGCGCGGGCACGTTGCAGATTACCGACGCGATCCTTGACGTCGTTGATGTTGGCAGCATCACTATCGGTCGCACGGATGGCTCAGGGCTTATCGACCTCAGCGCCTATGCAGGTTGGGATGCGGATGTGCTGGTGCAGAATGGCAGCGCCAACATCAGCTTCGGTGGCAACCAGACGCTGTCCAGCGGCCATAATTTCAGTGCCACCACCGCTTCGGGCGATATTATCGACAGCGCGGCAGGCACGCTGACCACCGCGGGCACCGGTACCATCTCGCTCACTTCGGGTAATGATCTGACCCTGGATTCCAACTACAACCTCGTATCCGCCACTGGCGCGATTACGTTGCGTGCCAACCGCAATGTCAGCATCGGTGGGCTTGGCGATATTACCAGCAGCGGCGGGGCGATTATCTTCAACTCCGACCGTGATGCGTCAAGCGGTGGGTATATCGCTCTCGATTCGGGTACGGTCGTAACTTCTGGTAGCGGCAACATCACGCTCGGCGGTGGTGCTGATCCAACCGCTACTGCGGCCATCGGAACAGATACCACCGGTAGATACGGTATCGTCATGAACAACGCATCGCTCAACGCGGGCGGCGGCAACATCATCATGCGCGGCACGGGTTTCGCGGGTACGAACAATGCGCTCGGCATCTTCATGTCCAGCAGTTCGGCAGTCACCAGCGGCAGTGGTAACATCACCATGGTCGGCACAGGCGGCAACGGCACCTACCAGAACCACGGCATTTATTTAAACGGTTCGTCCACCAATATCACCGTTGCCGACGGCGCGATCAACATCACCGCCACCGGCTACGGCGCTTCACTCAGCAACACTATCGGCCTTTATAGCAACGGTGCGGATATAGTGGCTACCGGCACCGGCACCATCACTGTCACCGGCACCGGCGGCAACGCGGTGAGCGGCAATTACGGCGTATTACTTACCGCCTCGACCGCGAGCATCGCCGCCAACGGCGGTGCGATCAGCGTGACCGGCACAGGCGGTGCGGGCAGCACTACGGATAACTATGGTATTTATGTCGCCACCGGCGCGGACATTATCAATACCGGCAGCGGCAATATTACACTGAGCGGCACCGGCGGCGCGGGCACCAACGGTAACGTCGGTGTCTATATCTTCGATACCGGCACCAACGTGCAGGCGGTTGACGGCGCAATCAGCATCACCGGCGCTGGCGCGGGCAACGGCACGAGTAATCAGGGCGTCGTCGTTCAGAACCGTGCGGAAGTGAAAGCCACCGGAACCGGCACGATCACCGTGAACGCCACCGGCGCGAATGGCGGATCGGGAGCCTACGGCATGCACATCGTTTCCGGCATGAGCACCGGCGGCAAGGTCTATACCAACAGTGGCAACATCACCATCAATGCCACCGGCGGCAACGGCACCAGCAGCGGCCACGGTATCTATATCAGTGACGGCGGCTCGGAAATCTACTCCGCCACCGGTAATATCGCCGTGAACGGCACCGCGCAGGGCGCGGGCACGGCGTATGGCGTCGGCCTGAACAACGGCGGGGCGATTTATACCACCGGCACGGGCACCGTGACGCTGACCGCCGCAGGCGGCAGCACCGACCTGTTCTGCGCGACCTGCGTCATCGGTAACGCGTCGCAGACCGGCAATATCACCCTGACACAAAATACGATCAGCTCCAGCGGCACGTTTACTACCACCGGCAACGTGTGGTTCCAGAACCGCACGGCGGCCACCACCATCGGCGTCGGCGGCGGTACGGGCACGTTGCAGATTACGGATGCGATTCTCGATAGCGTTGATGCTGGCAGTATCACCATCGGTCGCACGGATGGTTCAGGGCTTATCGAACTTTCCGGCTATGTGAACTGGGATGCCGATGTGTTGATACAAAACGGTTCTGGCAATATCAATTTTGCTAATTTTGGCAATGACCAGACCCTCACCAGCGGCCATAATTTCAGTGCCACCACCGCCAGCGGCGATATTATCGATGGCGGCGCGGGTACCATCACCACGGCGGGGGCGGGCACGATCAACCTGACGTCGGGTAACGACATCACCTTCGACAGCGACTTCGACCTGACCAGCGCTACTGGCGCTATCACCCTGCGCGCCAACCGCGATATCGCCATCACCGCCAGCGGCGACATCACCACCAGCAACGCGGCGGTGGTGCTGAACTCCGACCGCGATGCTGCCAGCGGTGGTCGCATCAACCTCGGGTCCGGCACCAACATCACCACATCCGGCGGTGACATCACGCTGGGCGGTGGTTCTGGCGATCCGGCGGTGAACGGGTATGCGCAGGGACGCAGCGGCGTGGTGCATGGCGTCGAAATCACCGGCACGACGATCAATGCGGGCGGTGGCAATATTGTCATGCGCGGTACAGGTTACGCAGGAACCATAGATAATTACGGTGTGTATTTATCGGCGGTGGGCGGTGTAAACGCCGTATCTACAACAGGTACAGGCACGATCACTATGACTGGCGTTGGCGGTAGCGGCACCGATACCAATTACGGTATATTCACTAACGGAGGTACAATTACGGCGCAGAACGGCGCCATCGCATTGACCGGTAGCAGTGGTGGTACAGGTATAGGCAATCATGGCATCTATGCCAACAGCACTATTTCGACTACCGGCACCGGCGCGATCACCCTGACCGGCACGGGCAGCACAGCTGGCACAAGCTATAACTATGGGCTAACATTAGGCGGCAATATTTCCGTTGTTAACGGGAATCTCAGCGTCGTCGGTACGGGCGGCGGTACTACTTCCAACAACTATGGTATCAGTGCTTCCACCGGCACTTTGTCGTCTACCGGTACCGGCACGATCACGATGACAGGCACGAGCAGTAATAGTGCTGGCGCTTATAATACGGGCATGTCGCTCTTTGGCTTGAATGTTACCTCCGTAAGCAGCGACATTACCTTGACCGGCACCGGCAATGGTACCGGTGGTCAGGCAATCGGTATTATTTTTGATACGTCTACGACGATTAGCAATACCACCGGCAATATTATCCTTAACGGTACTGGCGCGATCGCAGGCGGCGACGGTGCGGGCGGCATACAGATTACCGGAACCTCGACCATCAGCAACGTGGATGGGAATATCACCCTCACCGGCACGGGGCGTGGTGCGGGTTGGGCCAGCACGGGCTTTTATATTGACGGAAGTACGATCAGTGCCACAGGCACGGGGAACATCGCCATTACCGGTACGGGCGCCGCCGCAGGTGGTGATATGGCCGTGACTATCGTCGGTAACGTTATCACCAATACCGGTACGATTGACATTACCGCTACCAATTCGAACGGCTTCCTGTGCTTTACCTGCGATATTGGCAATGGCGGAACCGATGGCAACATCACCATAACCTCAAATATACTTGCCTTCACCGACCCGGCGACCATCACCACCACCGGCAATGTTTGGTTCCGTAATTATACGGCTGCGACCACCATCGGCGTAGGCGGCGGTACGGGCACGTTGCAGGTTACGGATGCGATTCTCGACGTCGTTGATGCTGGCAGCATCACTATCGGTCGCACGGATGGCTCTGGGCTTATTAATTTAGACACCTATGTAGGTTGGGACGCTGATGTGCTCGTGCAGAATGGTTCTGCCAATATCAGTTTCAACGGCAGCCAGACTCTTACCAGCGGCCATAATTTCAGCGCGACGACAGCTAGCGGCGATATTATCGACGGTGCGGCGGGCACGATTACTACCGCCGGTGCGGGCACGATCAGCCTGACTTCGGGCAATGACATCCTGTTCAGCGATGACCTTGATCTGACCAGCGCCACTGGTGCGATCACGCTGCGTGCGAACCGTGACATCAGCTATACCGGTTTTGGGGCGTCTATTACGACAAATAACGCTGCGATTACGGTAAATTCCGACCGCGATGCGGCAGGCGGCGGGCGTATTAACTTTGCCTGGGGTAATACCATTACTTCCGGCGGCGGCAACATCACGCTGGGCGGCGGCGCTGACCCAACCACCACTGCCGCCATAGGTCGTGCTGGTGCGGATGAGGGTGTACGGTTAGTTACTACCACCATTAATGCTGGTAGCGGCAATATTATCATTAATGGTACAGGCGATAGCGCAGGGAATTCTAATCATGGTGTATTCCTGCAGCAAAGCAGCATTACCACCAGTGCTACAGGCTCCATTACTATGACAGGTGTAGGCGGTGCTGGCGGCGATTATAACTACGGCGTCAATATATATAACATATCCAGCATTACCACTACCAACGGTGCCATCAATATCACTGGAACCAGCGGCGGTACCGGTAACTCTAACATGGGCGTTAGCGTTAATAACGGCAGTGTTGTTAACGCCACCGGTAGCGGCAATGTCACTGTGCAGGGTACCGGTGGCGCCGGTGTTCAGCACAACTATGGCGTTGATATTATCGCCGATGGTGACATTACCGTTAACAGCGGATCGCTGAATGTCACCGGAACCGGCGGTGCGATCAACAGCACCGCAGGCAATGACTACAACTATGGCATCAATATCATCAGTGCGGGCAGCTCTATTGGTTCCACCGGAACCGGCGGCGGACTTGGCACGGTGACGATCAGCGGTACCGGTGCTGCCGGCGATAGTTGGAATAGCGGCATCATGTTATCTACTAGCGGCACCATATTTACGGTAGATGCGAATATGACCGTTACCGCAGCAGGCGGTAATAACATCAGCGGTATTCTCAATAACGGCATCTATTTTTACAGCAACGGGGACATCACATCGACAGGTAGCGGAAATATTACCATTACCGCTTCTGCCCCGAATGAAGGAGCAAGCCTTTTTGACGCCTCGATCTACAACGACACCTCGGCTGGTGCGACTAACAGCATCGGCGGTGCGTTGGCTACCGGAAATATTACGCTGGAGACCAATACCGTAAGCTGGGGTAGCGGCCTGCCGATCCAAACCACCGGTGACGTGTGGTTCAAGCCGCGCACGGTAGGGACTACGGTGGGCGTTGGCGGTGGCACGGGTACGTTGCAGATTACCGACGGTGAACTTGATCTCGTTGACGCAGGGCGCATCATCATCGGCCGCACGGATGGTTCGGGGCTTATTAATTTAGACGCCTATGTAGGTTGGGACGCAGATGTGCTCGTGCAGAATGGTTCTGCCAATATCAGTTTCAACGGCAGCCATACCCTCACCAGCGGCCATAATTTCAGCGCGACGACTGCTAGCGGCGACATCGTGGACGGTGGTGCTGGCACGCTGACGACGGCGGGTGCAGGGACGATCAGCCTGACTTCGGGAAGTGATATTATACTTGATGCCGATTACGACCTTGTTTCCGGCACCGGCGCGATCACGCTCAATGCTGACGATCATATCGACCTTACTGGCGGCAATACCATTACCAGCAGCGGCGGTGCGATCACGCTAAACGCCGACCGCGACGACGATTCGTCGGGCTATATCAATGTCGCGGGTGCAATCACCAGCGGCGGCGGAAATATCAGCCTCGTCGGGGGTAGCACGGGTGCGGGTTATGCGTGGGGCAGTGCTGCGCAGACGGCTGGTGTGAATATGTACAGCGCCGCCGTCGTCAATGCCGGTGCGGGCAATATCGTCGTGCGCGGGCACGGGTATAACGATGTGGCAGGTAGCTTTAATGTCGGCGTGATCGTGAATAATGCCGGCTCCCGGCTGATTACGACCAGCGGTAATATCACCGTGACCGGCATCGGCGGTAACGGCGTAAACAATAACTACGGCATCTATCTTGCCAGCTCTACCAATGCCATCAGTTCCACTGGCGGTACGATTACGCTGACCGGTACGGGCGGCGACAGTAGCGGTTCAGGAGGCATCGGTATCGTGACCCTGCTCAGCACGATCAGCAATACCGGCGCGGGTACGGTTTCCTTGACCGGTACGGCGGGCGCGGGCGGCGCGGCGATGGGTATCGACAGCAACGCTTCAAACATTACCACGCAAAACGGTGCGGTGACCATGACCGGCGTCACCACCAGCTATCACGGCATCGGTTTGTACGGCGGCAGCACGATCGTGCCCACTGGCAGCGGCACAATTACGATGACCGGTACGGGCGGCGGCGGTTGGGAAGATATACGCTGCAATAACTGTACGCTCGGCGGCGCATCGGATACCGGACAGATCAGGCTGACGGCCAACACTGTGCATTTTTCGACCGGCACCAACGTAATCCAGACATCCGGCAACGTCTGGTTTGACCCGCGTAGCGTAGGCACCACCGTGGGTGTGGGCACGGCTGCGAATACTCTGGACCTGATCAGCGACGTGTTGGACGTTGTCGATGCAGGCTCCATCACCATAGGCCGCACCGACGGTTCCGGCCTCATTGATCTCAGCGCCTATGCGAACTGGGATGCCAACGTGCTGATCCAGAGCGGCGCGGGTAACATCAGCTTCGGCGGCAGCCAGACGCTTACCTCCGGCCATAATTTCAGCGCTACCACCGCCAGCGGCGATATTGTGGACAGTGCTTCTGGTACTTTGACCACGCAGGGCACGGGTACGATCCTGCTTTCCTCGGGCAACGACATCACGTTCGGCAACGGGTTCGATACGGTGTCGGGCACGGGTGCCATCGACCTGCGTGCTAATCGCAACATCGTCCTTGGCACGGGTGCTACCACTACCAGCAGCGGCGGTGCGATTACGTTCAACTCCGACCGCAACGACGATTCGTCGGGTTATATCTACGTAGCGGGCGCGGTCACCAGCGGCGGCGGTAATATCAGCATGGTCGGCGGCAGTACGGGGGCGGGGGATGCATGGGGTAATGCAATTGTGGCGCATGGCGTGTGGGTGAATAACGTCGCGGTGAACGCGGGCGGCGGCAATATCGTTGTGCGCGGGCACGGGTATAATAATGCGGCTGGTAGCGATAATTACGGTGTGTATGTCTATAATACCGCCGCCCGACTGCAAACTACCGGCGGCACGGTGAACGTCACCGGCGTGGGCGGTAATGGTATCGCTCGCAACTACGGCGTCTATCTCGCCACCGACGCGGCCATCAGCGCCACCACGGGTGCGGTGACCGTCACCGGTACGGGTGGCAATGGCAGCGGCGTGGATAACATCGGTGTGTACCTGTTCGCGGGCGGCGACATCGCCACCACGAGCGGAAACCTGAACGTTACCGGCACGGGCGGCAGCGGCACTAACAACAGCACGGGTGTCTACCTGCTCAATTCCGGTAGCACCATCACCACTACCAGCGGCACCATGAACGTCACCGGTACGGGCGGCGCGGGTAGCGGCCTCGGTAATTTCGGCGTCATCGTGCAAAACTCCGCGGCTATCAGCTCCAGTGGCACCGGTGGCGGACTTGGCACGGTTACCATCGTGGGTAATGGTACCGGCGGCACTGCCTATAATGGCGGTATTGCACTGGATAACGGCGCTTCCGTATCCACGGCGGACGCCAACATCGTTGTCACCGGCACGGGCGGCAACGGAAGCAGCAGCAATAACTACGGCACGCGTGTGATGCAGAACTCCATTCTGCGTAGCACCGGCAGCGGTAACGTCACCGTTACGGGCACGGGCGGCAACGGCAGCAGCAATGCCAACTACGGTGTGTGGGTCGATAGCGGCGGCGATATTCAGGCCAACAGCGGTGCGCTCTCGGTCACCGGCACCGGCGGCGGCAACGTCCAGAACAACGGCCACGGCGTATTCATTGACGATGCGGGTTCGACTATCAGTTCCACAGGCAGCGGCAGCGTGACGGTCGTAGGTAATACGAACAACAGCCGCAGCTCAAGCCTCGGCGTCTATGTCTATGACGGCGGTGTGATCTCGGCTATCAATGGTGCGCTCTCTGTCACCGGTACCGCAACGGCGGCTAATACCACCACCAACTATATCCTTAATATCGGCGTCGGTGTGTCCGGCACGGGCAGCGCGATCCGCTCCACCGGCACGGGCGGTGGCGTAGGCGCGGTTACCGTCACCGGCACGGGCGGTAATGGTTATGCTAATAACTGGGGTGTGGATGTTGAAAGCGGCGGCGTAATCTCGACGGTGGATGCAGCGCTCTCCGTCACCGGCACGGGTGGCAGCGGCACGGACACCGGCAACTACGGCATCCAGCTGATCGGCGCAACCAGCGGCATTACTTCGACCGGCTCTGGCACCATCGGCATCACCTCCACCGGCGGCAACAGCGCGGTGGACTTCTATAACGACGGCACCGCTTCCACCATCGGCGGCGGTTCGGCCACCGGCAACATCACGCTGACGCAGGACACCGCCACATGGGGCAGCACCGTGATCCAGACCACCGGCGACGTGTGGTTCCGTAACCGTTCGGCGGCTACTACCATCGGCGTCGCAGGCGCAGCCGGTACGCTTGGTATTACCAGCGCGATACTCAATGCCGTCGATGCGGACGATGTGATTATCGGCCGCACGGACGGCACAGGGGCGATTACGCTGAACGCCTATACGTGGACGGATAATGCGATCGTGCAGACTTCCACGGGCGGGATTGCGATCAACGGCGCGCAGACTGCGGGCGCGAACACGTTCTTCGCGCGGACGCATGGGGTAAGCGATATTACGTTCGGGGCGTCGGGCGGCGTCACCAGCTCTGCCGCGAATACGGCGATCACGCTGGTGTCGGGTCAGAACTTCGTGAACAATGCGGGCGCGGGTGCGCTGGACGCCACCACCGGACGCTGGCTGGTGTATTCGGCGAACCCATCCAATGACACGGTGGGGGGTCTTTCCAACGACTTCCGCCGGTTCAGCTGCACGTATGGCGGCTCGTGCCCCAGCGTTCCTGCGACGGGTGACGGATTGCTCTACAGCTTCACACCGACGCTGACGGCGACGCCGAGCGCGGTGAGCCTCAACTACAACGACACGATCAACATGACGGGTTATGCATACAGCCTGTCGGGATACTTGGGCAGCGACGCGGGCGCGGATAACGTGACGGGCACGCTGACGGGCACAACGACCTATACGCAAGGCGCGAATGCGGGCAGTTACAATATTGATTACGATAGCGGAACGTTAGCGAGCGCGATGGGCTATGCGTTCAGCTACGCGGATAACGCAACCGCGATCACGGTGACAGGCGGCGGCGCGTCATCCGGCGGCGGCGGAAGCAGCGTGTCGCTTTCGCATGACGTGCAGCAGGAAATTATTGGAAAACGCGAGGAGGAGGGGGGGGTGGAAAGCGACCTTATGTCCTTCCTATGTACCCCCAAGACCGGTTCCAGTACCGTCAGCACGTGCTACCTGAGTATCGTGTATTTCCAGTAATAGGCTGATAAAAAAAGCTATTTTCTCTTGGCGCGGCAATAATTAACCATCATTAAACTGTCACAATTCCCTGGCCGTGCGTCATAAATGTTTAATATTAAACCGGTAGTATAAAACCTGCCATTTTTTATTATTAAAGCAGTCACTTACAGCAGGCGGCGGATGGCGATGGCAAGGGGTTCCACGATCGACCAGATACTGTCGCAACCTTTAAACGGGTTGCGTGTCGCTATTGCTGACAAATTTTTGCATGCACAACTTTCTGCCGACGATGTGCATGCCCTCGCGCTGCAGCTTGCCGATCCTGCCGTTACCCCCGATGCGAAGGTGCGCGAAGCCGTCACCGCCGAGATGAAAAATATCGAAACCATGTTCAAAGCCGGCGTTGCCGCGAAACCGGTGAACCTCGCCAGTCCAGCCACGCAATTGCTGTGGGGCGCCGCGCTTGCGTCTATCGCCGTCACGCCGCAAGCCTCCATCATGCAGATGCTCGGCCGCAGCATCACCAGCAGTTCGGCATGGAAGCAGGTGGAGCAATCCGCCTTCATGCGCGACGAATTGCGCGAGCAGGCTTTCCAGATCGCCGACAGCGTGAGCAATCCCAGCGCACATATGCGTTGGGGCGCGCCGCAACAAGGCTATCCCGGTGTAGGTTATTACTACAGCCGTCAGGAGAATCTCGTGAACCTCGACATGCTGTGGAGCCTTATCAGCGGCGTCGAACACACGCGCGCGGCGAATCTGCACGAAGTCGGCCACAGCCAGCTCACCACCAAGTTCACGCCGAAGATGCAGGTCATCTACGACCAAATGATCGAGATTGAGAAAACGCTGAAGGAAAAAAAGAAACTTACCAAAGCAGAATATAAACGCCTGCAAATGCTCTCTACGGAGTGGAAACTGCGCCACCGCCTGTTCGACGAGGCGGAGAACAACGTGGTGGATCGCTATGCGGTCAACCAGTCGCTGGTTAAGCCGCAGGACTACAGCGACTCACGAAATGCGATTGAAGTGACGCTCTGCGGCGCGGGGCAGGAAGTGCTGAACGCGCGCAAAGTCACCGTGCCGACGCAGGAAGAGATGCAAAAGGCGGAAGACCCGGCGGAAATCGCGCAGAAAAAATTCCACAATCTCTGCCGTACGCTGCGCATGTCGTTCCTTCGCAATAACGGCCTGTTTGAGGATAGCGAGAAAGGCTGGAAGGAAATCGGTATCGAGCGCGACTGGCTGCAGGGCGTGCCGAAAAGACGACGCGGAGCGCCGGAGAGCATGACCACGCAGGAATCGTTCGAGGAGCTGATGAAGCTCTGCGGCGGGCCGGAGGGTATCGAGCATCTCCAGCCCACCGAGCGCGATCGCCTGTTCAGCCACGGCAGCCTCCCCAAGATCATCGACGATTGCGCCAACCGCCGCTGCGAAATCGTTGAGGACATCTTTGAACGCTACGCCATGCCGCTGGTAAAAACGATCATGGAATCCACCGAAAAGCAGATCGATGAGCAGTTGGCCAATCCTCAAAAGGGTGGCAATGGCCAAGGCATACCCATCGAAGGTGAAGGGCAAGGCGAAGATCAATCGCCTGGCACCGGCCAAACGAAAAAAGGCAAGTCCAGCAAAGGCGGCAATGGCGAGAAGGAGGATGAAAAGAGCGACGGTACGGGCAAAGGCGAAGGTGAAGGGCAAGGCGAAGGCGAAGGCGAAGGTGAAGGTGAGGGCGAAGATCAATCGCCTGGCGCCGGCCAAACGAAAAAAGGCAAGCCCAGCAAAGGCGGAAATGGCGAGAAGGAGGATGAAAAGAGCGACGGTACGGGCAAAGGCGAAGGTGAAGGTGAGGGCGAAGATCAATCGCCTGGCACCGGCCAAACGAAAAAAGACAAGTCCAGCAAAGGCGGCAATGGCGAGAAGAAGGATGAAAAGAGCGACGGTACGGGCAAAGGCGAAGATAAGGGCAAAGACGAAGATAAAGGCAAAGGCGAGCCAAAAAACGGTGATGATGAGGGCAAGCCGCAACCCAAGCCGGGTAAGCAAAAAGGCAGGCGCACCATCAAGGTGAAAGTCGAAGGCGTTGACGAAGAACTCGAAGTAGAGATGCCTTCCGAAACGCCACAGGAGCATGATCACGGGCTGCCCAGAATCAAAGACATCAAGACGAGGGAGGAATCGCGCCAGGGCCAAGCAAGTGAGCAGAAGGCTTCCACCGCCCCGCTCGAAGGCGCGAATGAGCGTAAATACCGCACGCGCGACGGCGAGGACAAGGGCAAGACCATCGGCGAGTTGTTGCGCGAACGCGGTCAAACCGTCGGATCGATGGCGGATCGCGATTACGGCGGCAAGGTCGTCAGCGCGCCGCGTACCTCTACCATCCCCACCACGCAGTCCTATAACATCACGACCACTATCAGGCGGTCCAATCCCACCGCCTACCACAAGCGCGTCGCCGAGCTGGAGCCGACGATACGCCGCCTGAGCGATTTGTTCACGCGCATCCGCAAAAAACAGGTTGACGAAACCGTCAAGCCGTCGAACACGCGCACATTGCTGCCGGAAGGCGGTGAAATGGAGCGCTTCGACGACGCCGCCCATCGCGATCTCATTACCCGCCGCCTCACAGGGCAGGAAGTGGGATACGACGATATGAACCGCTTCCGCAAGGACGAGGAGCGTCCGAATCCGCCTGTGCCGCATCTCGTGCTGTTGATCGACGATTCCGCCTCGTCCTACCACCATGCGGGCAATAGCAATAGCCTCCGCCTGCATACGGCCAGCGACGCCACTATCGTCATGAACGAAGCCGCCAAGCGCGCGGGCTGGACGACTTCCATCATCGCCGTCGGCAGTGTTAACCCGCAGCATATCAAAGGCCATGAACACAGCGATACGCAGGCTGCCGAAGCGTTCAGCGGGAAAATTTTGGGTATGGTCGCACGCCTTAGCCGGGGCGAGGATGGCGGCTGCCGCAACGAAGGCTGCCCCAATTGTAAAACCCCGCAGGAATATCTTGCGCCGGGCATCAAGCACGCCACGGAAGACCTCATCAATCGTTCGGCGAAGAGCGACGCGGTGGCGGGCAATACCATGCTGGTCTATGTCGGCGATGGCGAGATCCACGACATGAATGCCGCGAAAATCAATATCGAACGCCTGCTCGCTGCGTCGCCGGGCGTTACGGTGGACGGCGTGATCGTCAATACCGATAAAACCGCCTTCGACGCATTCGCCGATAAAGCTGCCGTACGCAATCGTGCGCAGGGGATCGGCGTTGCCCATCCCCGTGACGTTAGCGAGATCGAAGCCGAACTATCCGCGCTGCTTTCCGCGCGCCTCCAGAAAACCCAACCCCAACCGACCATAACCATGGCCGAGCACCAGCAAAAGCTGCGGCAGGCCACACGAACCATGAATCAAAAGCGAGAGAGGTGATTATGAGCGATAACATCCAAGAGTCCGGCTATAAACCGGTGCAGTTAGGCAAGCCGGGACGCCCGTACCCGATGACGCACCGCGAGATCAAGGGCGGCGCCGTCACGTCCGAACTCGGCGTGATCGAGGATCCGCAGTTGCAACTTCATTCGCAACGTCAGCAGAGCGAAGTGCTCGGGCTGGCGTTCCGCAACATGCCCACGCCGGGCATGCTCCCGGTATTCAAGAAAGCGCTGGAGCTGCGCGCGCCAGATGGCCGCCGCCGCGTGCAGTGCGTGCTTGGCGAGGCCGGGGCGGGCAAGTCGTTTCTTGCCGAACTGATCGGCAACATGCGCGACCCGCGTGGGCCGATCGTGGTGGATTGCGGCAAAAAGCGCAATTTGAACGAGTTGTTTTTTGAAACGGTCATCGACATGGACAGCAGCAAGGCGCTGATCGACCAGATCGACGAGCGCCTGCGCGAAGGTACGTTGAAATCCGCCTCCGTAGCGCTTCTGAAGAAGCTGGATAAAGGCTTCTCGCAGGAAGGAAAGCGCGTGAGCATGGACTGGGAGGCCGCTGCCGATGCCGACGCCGCCGCTATGACGAGTATCGTCAATCAGGTGCGTACCATCGAAGGTCTGGACAAGGCCGATGGCACGCAGCTCGGCCTGAAAACCCGCGAAGGCGCACTTATCCGCGCATGGAAGGAAAACCGCGAGATCATCCTCGACGAATACAACAAGAGCGAGCCGGGCAGCGATGCAGGCCTGCAGCTTTTCTGGCAGTTGATGACCGGCGAAATCGACAAATACGTTGCCAATGGGGGCACGGGGCAGTCCTTCACTTTCCATCGCAAGGACATGAAGCCCGGCTTCTTCGTCACCCTCACAGGCAATTTGAGCAAGGACGGCACGACTACGCGCCAGCTCGATACGTCGGCCTACCAGCGTCTGCGCCCGGTTACCATCGACCCGCCGACGGAAGCGGATTATCAGCACCGTTGGTGCCAAGCGCGCACGGGCGTGCCCATCACCACGCTATACCATATTGGCGAGGAAAGCTGGAAAGCCAACCCGGATCATTTCACCCAGTTCCTGCACGATGTACGCAGGCTGGGGTTGAGCGAGGAAGATCAGGCAAAAATCCCGTCGCACCAGCTCGAACGTCTCGATAACTGGCAGAACGAGATGCAGGCCGCCGAGCGAGGCGCGAAGTTCTACCACGGGCTGGCGGTTATGCTCGATCCTAATTCCGAGATGCATCGCAGCGGCAAAAATCCTGACCTCGCGGCGGAAGTGGACGACCATTTCAACCGCATGGTCGGCGTCGGCCTGCGCATGATGCTCGATCACATCCAACAGTCCGATAACGTCGTGGCGAAATCCATGCCGCGCTCCAAAAGCGGCGGCTTCAGCCGCGATGCGTTCAGCGACGGGGATACGGCTGTGGCAGTAGCCGAGGATGTCAACCTGAACAACGGCACGCGCTTCTGCGACCACGTGCTGGGCGAACTGTTCGACCACACCACCGAAAAGCCGCACACGCGCACGCACATCATGGCGCACGCAGCCAATAACGGCCTGTGTGAAGCCAAGTTGACCGGCGCTAAGAAAAGCGATGTGAAGCTGATGTCTGAGTTGATGAACATCGACGTTATGAAAGGCCAGTCGGTTTCAAGGCAGGCGCCGCTCGTGCGCGATTTCCTCTGCGACCTCCTGCGTGCGCGCTATGACGGGATGCCGGAGAAAAATGAGGACATGATCTCGACGGCGCAGGTCGAGCGCATGCTCATCGAAGCGAAAAAGGCGGGTAAGGAACCGATGTCCGCGCATGCGAGCAGCGCGTTCGTCGCTAACATGGATGTCAACAGCCTGAGGCAGCAGCCGTTCATACAGGTCGTCACCCACGATGCTACGCCGACCGGTGGGGAGTCTTGGATGCGCCTCGACCCGGCGAAACTCGCCGACCATGACGGGCTGATGATGGCGCTCGCCGTGCCGGTGATGCGCGAAAAGAACCTTCCCGCGCTATGGAATAAGGCGCTTATCAGCGCGGGCGAGCAGGGTGCGCAGTATACCGGTGACGCGGCGTGCGACGAGCCGCTGCGCATCGCGATGATGGACGAGCCGAAATCGAAGTTCGCCATTACCACGGTCATGTGCAAAAAGGAAGGCAAGGACGGGGCGAAGGAAGTGCCCGTCCACGTCCTGCGTGACATCGCGGCGGATAGGACGCTTGTGGTCGGCCAGCAACTCGACCCCAAAATCGCCAAGCTGCTTGAGCGCACCGGCGTTACCTATATCGATGCCACCAAGCCGCGCGCGGAGAAAGCGATCGACGCCGTTTTAAAAGACATGCTGAGCGGAAAATCCAGCGACGTCAGCGAGGATCTGAGCATGGCCTTCATGATGCGCAACACCCGCAGCGACGGCGCGGTCACCGGCAACAACACGCTGGCTGAACTGCTGTCGAACAAGGTGACGCAATGCAGCGTGCCTAACTATGTCACCGGTCTGGAAAAAGTGGAACAGGTGTCGCATGCCGCGCGTGAGTTCGCCAAAGCCAGTGAAACAGCGAGGAAAGGGAAAACCAAATGAGCAACGCAGCACCCATTAACATGACGGCGGCGCAGTCCGATGCCATGCTTTTTACCCTCGCGTGCCAGTCGTCCATGCAGCAAAAGCTGGCGGCGGTGAAGGAATCGGTGATTTATGCCGTAACCGGCGAATGGCAGAAAAAATTCTTCGCCGATGCGCAGAATGTTTCCCGCCCGCTCAGCGCACTGGCTTTCGAGGCGGCGGTGCAAGACGCGCAGCAGGGCACCATCTATGTGCCCGCGCATGCCGGGCTGACACTGGAAATCGCGCGGCGCATCCTCCAGCGCAATCCGCAGATGAAAACGGTATTCTGGGAAAGCTGACATGTCGCTAAGGAGTAAAAGAGAGATACTGGAGATCGACGAGGATGGTTTTCCCGACTCGCTTTTTCGTGCCGCGCGCCCGGGTTCCGGCGTTACGTTGGAGAGCCTGCGCAGGCAGCTCAAGGAACAGAATCTTGACTTTACCAAGGATGATTTTTTTAAGCCTACGTTGCTCGGCAAGTTTCCTGCGATCATATGCGCCAGCAAAGCAGATGATCCGGCCATCACCCTGATCAAGCCGGTGCTCGATCTTATGGACGACATGGGTGTGAAAGTGACCAATGATGAGCTGCGCATGCGGTATGGCAGCAGAGGCAGCATTATCAGTATGGCGAGTAATCACGGGCAGATCGGCGCGATGCTTGAATCGCGCTACTGGGCGAAGCATCCCGAGCAGATGCAGGAATTATGGAAGATAATGTCTCCCGCCCAGAAGTTGGGGGTGGATTTCGCTAAGCTGAAGGCGGAGGCGGAAAAACTTAACCGTGAGGTATACAAGCAACACGCCACCGACCCGCTTACCAAAGAAGCCATGTTCGCACGCCAATCGCCAAACGGCAACACGATGCTCGATCATGCCGAGAGCTGGGATCAGCTTCTTACTATCAACCAGCGTCTTGCACTCTCCGGCGAAAAGCTCCGCAAGGATGATTTATTGACCACGAACAAAGACGGCGAGCTTTATCTCACGGCCGGTCTTAAAAGGGGCAGAAAAGCCGAGATCATGGCGCTGCTGGCGGCAAACGGCGAGAAGCTGACATCGGACGATTTGCGCCTTTATAATCTCGCTCCTTTTTTCGAGGACGAGCAGTATAAATTCTGGCACGCCGCCGCGTTCGGTGAAACGGAGAAGGTGGATAGAATGCTCGCGGAGGGCGGCGTTAATCTTGAACACTCGCGGCACGACAGGGGTACGCCGCTTTTTCAGGCGACGGGCAGTGGGCATATAGAGATAGTGCGTACGCTGCTGGAAGCAGGTGCGGATCCCAGCGCGGTGAGGAAGGTGAATAACGAATCCGTGCTCCAGCACGCCGTGCGCATGGGGCAATCGGAATGCGCGGTATTGATCGTCGATGCGCTGGAGAAGCGCTTTGAAGGCAATATTGACGGGTTGTTGAAAGCGCTTCACCATAGGGATAATGCGGGTTCGCATGCAGCCTATATAAAGAAAAACCCGGCGACGGCGGATATCGTACGCAAAGCGGTGCTGTACGCAGAGCTGAAATCCCCGAAAAGCATACAGAATATAGAAAAGCCGATATTTCCCAACGACGGCGACACGCTGCTTGGCCTCGCCATACAGCTGAACGATGTGGATGCGTGCCAGCATATCCTTGGCATCATGCAAAGCAAATTCGCCGGTAATCCCGATGCCTTACGGAAAGCGCTGACCCTGCCGCCGGCGAGCGGCATGCAATCGATGGTCACGCTGGCGCAAATGGCCGGTAACAGCATGATTTCCTATGCTATCGACGCAGCGCTCGGAAACAGGAGCGCTGAAACCCGTCCGCTCGCCGAAAATGTATCGAAAGAGTCTATGCTCTACCAGTCAGCATGCCGTGGCGATACCGAAGGCGTGCGTGCTATCATCGCCGGTGGAAACGTCAATCTGGATGCCGGATTCAGTAGCGCGCAAATGACACCGCTGATGGTTGCAGCGCATAACGGGTATCTGGAAATTGTGAAGCTGCTGCTGGATGCAGGCGCGAACCCGGATGCGCAAGCACTGGGTAAAGGGAATGCGCTGTTATTCGCGGTGCGTAGCCGCAACCTTCAGGTGGTGGAAGCGGTCATCGGCAAGTTGAAAGAGCATTATAATATAGATAGCGGCGGGTTGTTCTCCGCGCTCACCCGCAAAAACTCAGATGGACATTCGCCGTACCGCCTTGCCGAGATCAACCTCCCTGCTGCCCAGTCGGTAATTGTGAAGGCTGCGCGCGAATTATACCCGAAAATGGTGGATTATATCCCAGAGATGCGCAAGAAAATCGGGCTTTATGATGCGCTGGCGAATATGAACGAAAGCGCCGAATATTTTGCGCCGGAACGCTGGAAAGGCAAGTTGGGTCAAATGAAGCAACATTGGCTCAATGCCACGGCAAAGGTGCGCGAAAATATCGATTTCGATAGAAATTTTACTGCGGCATTTAACGCCACCCACGATTTACGAAAAATTACCAGCAAGGAAAGCATCCTGCCGCAGCCGGATAAGAAAGGCACACCGCTGGAATACGCGCAAGGCTGGAAACAGATCAAATCCATCCGCGCCCAACTTGACGCGCTCGGACAGCCGCTCACCAAAGCCGATCTTATGCGCACTGACCATGACGGATGCTCGCTGCTGCTTGCTGCAGTGAAGTCTGAGGCGTTCCGCGAGGCGATGTCTATTATTCACTCATCCGGCGAGCGGCTTACCGCGGCGGAGTTGCTCAACACCAAGGACGGTACGCAAAAGGCGCTGCTTGAGCAACTAACGGATTACGGTTGTCTTCAGGAGGTATTCGAGCCGTCCAACTGGGTGAACCACGTGCGTGAGATGAACGATTGCTGGCTACGCGTCCCTCTCGCCGCCAAAGCGCAGCTCGACGGTAATGACGGAGGCCCATCATTCAAGCGCATGCTACAGCAGGCCAACGCCGCCTCCGCCCGCCCACGCGCATTCGGTAGTGAGAGCGGAAGGGGGGCAGGATGAGTGTGCTTCTCGACGCTATCAAATCGGGTGCCTTGACGAAGGACGATTTCCTTACAGGCAATCCCGCGCTTATTGAAGCAGAGATTCAAAACATCGAAGAAATCGTCCGCCTGTTTGCCAGAAACAACGAGTTCATCACGGTGGAAGAATGGAACGCGAAGCGATACATCGACGACCGTAAGGTAAGCCTGATGGAAGTTGCGGGGCAACTTAACAGCAAATTATTGAATAAAAACGGCTATGTCTGCACGCCAGGCGTAGAAAATTATCCGCTGATCAACGGCGGCCGCCTGATTCGCAAGCTGCGGTTGGCGCTCGTGGGCGAGGGCGATAATAAAAGATTCTGGGAGCATTGCCTGACCGGTAACCATACCGAGGTGGAAAATGCGCTTTATGCCAAGCTCATCAATATTGAATACCGCAATCCATTGCATCCGTTGTCTACGCCGCTGCTGGTGGCTTCCTCTATGGGAAACATGAATGTGGTGAAAAAGCTGCTGATGGCGGGCGCCGATATGGACACCCGTGCGACTACCGGGCATTCACCGCTGAGTATCGCGCTGATTAATGGGCATGATAGCACCGCCATGGCGCTGTTGGATGCCATCGAGGAGCGCTATGCGGACGATCCCCAGCTGCAATTGCGGCTGCTGACCGATCCGAAGGTTGAAACCAAGTGGTTGCTCGAGTTGTCCAAGAATCCTGAGATACACAAAAAAATGAAAACCATGATGGGGCAGGCAATACTCGCCGTGCAGGAGGGGCGCGGGGTGATGAGAGATATGCCGCCACCTGCGAACGCTCCGCAACCCGGCGAAATGCCGGAGCCGGAGCCGGAATTACAAATTTCGTTCGGCAACGAGCTTACACGCGCCATGCTCTGGAAAAAACAGACAACTGGCCATACGCTGATGCGCGACATCATCATGGCAGGCCAGCTCGATAAGGCGATTTCCACTCTCGCCGCCAAGGGCGAGCGGATCACGAGGGAAGAATGGCTGCAACCGCACCCTTGCGACAGTAATATGTCTCCGCTCGAGGTGGCGGGCATGCACTATCAACTCGCCGCCGTTTTCAAGTCGGAAAATTGGGTAAACCGCGTGCGCGACATGCAGTCGCTGTGGGCGCGTGTGCCTGTGGCAGAACGCGAACAACTCGATGGAAAGGAAGGCCGCCCGTCTTTCAAGCGCATGTATTCGGAAGCCAACGCCGCCTCCATCAAATCCCTGCAAAGCGGCGGTGGGCGCGGGATAGGGGGTGTGGAATGAAGAGTGCTACGAAACTTGCCCTTGAAAGAATCCTCAGGGATTCTAATAAAAAACAGATACTTGCAGGTAATGCTGCGCTGTTATTCGGCGACGATCTCACATGCGATATGCTTTGGCGGAAGCAAGAAAATGGCTTCACCTCGATACACAATATCATTGTAGCAGGGCAGCTTGATCAGGCGCTTACTCTGCTTACCGCCAAAGGTGAGCGGCTTACGAAAGACAATTGGTTACAGGTGAATTCGGAATCCAGCGTATCTCCATTCGTGCTAGCCATCCAGCACAAGCAGCTCGAAGCTGTATTCAAACCCGAACACTGGGTAAACCGTGTGCGCGAAATGCAGGAACTGTGGAAGCAGGTGCCGCTCATCCATCAGGCGCAGATGGACGGCAAGGACGGCCGCCCGTCCTTCCGCCGTAACCTCCAGATGGCCAACAGCCTCTCGGCGCGCTCGCTCGGCGGCGGCGCGGGTGGGGGAAGGCATTTATGAGTCGCGGATTTCAAATGACGGAATTGGGGAAGGTGGGAAAATTGGCACAAGCCAACCCGCCCTTTACCAAGGCGGATTATTTCTCCGGCTTACCGGTGAATATCACGCATGATTATGTAATAGCCCACATGCCGGAGATCATTGAATTGTTGGCCGAACGCGGTGAGTTTATCACTGCGGCGGAATGGCGTGAGAAGCGCCCGATGTTTGGTGGCGGCGTCCAAAGCCTGTCGGAACGGTTCTCGGATACAGAGGGGAAAATCCAGATCAAAAATAATTTCCTCTGTACCGAGGCGACGCGCAAGCTGGTTCCGTCCGAATCCGCCGTTCCCACCATCCCGTTTCCGCGCAAGAGCAAGCTCGAGCCGGCCACGCAGGACGATCAGGATAGGTTCTGGAGCCATTGCCACAATGGTGAACGCGCGGAGGCGATGATGCTGTGGCAGAACATGAATATCGATGTGAACTTGGGGCATAGCAAAGATACGTCCTACACGCCGCTGATGGTGTCGGCTACCGCCGGTCACAAGCCTATCGTGGAATTCTTGCTGCAACTCGGCGCGAATCCCGATGCGGTGCACCCGTCCAGCAGTACGGCGCTTTCGATGGCGATGCAGATGCTGTCGTTGAATGCGTGGAATGACAATGGGATTCCGCTTGCGATTGCCGACGCGCTGCAAAAGAAATATTGGGATAACCCTGCCGCGCTAGTCAGCGCGTTGACACGACACAGCAAACCCGAACCATCGCCGCTGGACGCCGCCGCGCTGCTGCCGGATAAGACCATCCACAAGGTGCTCACGCACATGCTCGATAATGCGCCCTCGCAGCGGCGTGAAGCCGCCGGCGAAGATGTGCTCGCACCGTTCGGCGATAAAATCACCCGCGAGCAATTGTTGGCCGTGCAGCCCGGCGGCAACACCCTGCTGGGTAAAGCTATCCTCAATAATATGCTTCGCAAGGCCTTAGACATGCTGCATGCCGCAGGCGAGCGCTTAAGCAAGGACGATCTGGTCTCACTCGATAATGGAGATACCCATCTCCAGCACATCATTTCTACCGGTCAGATGCCCGTGCTGTTCAGCCCGAAATACTGGGTAGGCCACGTGCGCGAGATGCAGGCGGTATGGACGCGCGTGCCCGGCATCCGCCACACCCAGATGGACGGGCAGGAAGGGCGCCCATCCTTCAAGCGCATGGTGCAGGAAGCCAACGCTGCCTCCGTGCAAGCCCTGCGCACTTCCGACCGCGGTATAGGGGACTGATATGACCGCGCGCGTAGACGAAATGCTCAGGCGCATCGCCGCCACGCTCAACAAGATGGAGCCGCCCTTTACCAAGGCGGAGTTTTTCGCGGGCGATCCGCCGCTTATCCTGAGTGAGCCGGTATACCGCAATATCGCGCAGGTGATAGAAGCGCTGGCCGAGCAGCGCGAGTTTATCACCATGCCGGAATGGTTTAATACGCCTCCCGGCGCCATAACCAGCCTGCATGATTGCTGTACGGGCACGCTTATGGACGCCGTGCATTTCCGCAACGGGTATGTCTGCACCAAAAAAACCCGCGCGCTCGTGCCCAAGATCAACGGTGAAGGCAAGCCGGATGTATTGCCGAAACGCAAAAAATGGATCGCCGCCGCCGATGCAAATGACCAGGACGAGTTCTGGAAGGCCTGCATGAATAATAATCTGCCGCTGGCAAAAGCATTATGGGCAGATAAAGAAATTGACGTGAACCGCATGGCTACCACTGCGGACTGTGAGCGCCGCACACCGCTGATGATTGCTGCAAGCATCGGCCATGCTTCCGCTGTGGAATTCCTGCTCGCGGCGGGCGCGGATCCGGACATACGGGATGACAACAACGCTTCGGCGCTGATGCTGGCTGCCTCTAACGGCACCAGCTTCACCACGCTGATGATTGCCGATGCGCTGGTGGAAAAATACCGCGACGATCCCAAACGCCTTATCAACGCGCTTACGCACAAAAGCCACGGTAAGAGCGCGACCGCCCTTGCCAAGCTGTATTGTCCGCGCGCACTCGACACATTGCAATACATGATTCAATGCGCGAAGGAGCGCGCGCAACCCTTACGTGGGGAAGCGGAAAAATATATGGAGGCGCTGTCCGTCCTCGACGATAAAATGACCCGCGAACAATTGCTTAAGCCGGATGCCGATGGCCGCAGCCTGCTGCGAAAATTCATCGCATTGGGCACGCTCGGCAAGGCGCTCGACATGCTCCACGCCTCGGGCGAGCGCCTGACGTCGGAGGATGTGCTGGCGCAGGATCCCGGTGCGCCGGATTCCCATCTGGCGTTTATCACGCGGCAAGGGCTGCTGCGCGAGCTGTTCGAGCCGAAATACTGGGTGAACCATGTGCGCGAGATGCAGCAGGTATGGGCGCGTATCCCCACCAGCTCCCAATGGCATCTGGACGGCAGGGATGGCCGCCCGTCTTTCAAGCGCCTGTATCAGGAAGCCAACGCCGCCTCTATTAAATCCCTGCAATCCGGCGTTCGTGCGGTAGGGGGCTGATATGTCGGGTTTACATGTAATCAAGCTATTGGCAGAGCGAGGAACGCTGGATAGCGCCGATCCTCCACTCAGCAAGGACGAGTTCTTCACCGGCGACCCGCCGCTGATCCTGAATAATAGTTTACATCCGCATATCGCGGCGATCATCGAGTGTCTGGCAAGTAATAACGAGTTCATCACCTCCACGGAATGGTTGAAAAGCCGTAAGCACCAGGGTGTGGTGCCTAGCCTTTCCGAACTTTGCGCGCCTTATGCGAGGGATAACATAGGTATCCGAAACGGCTATGTTTGTACCAAGGGCACGCGCGGTTTGGTGCCGCCCGCGCCCGGCGAAGTGGTTGAACCGCTGCCGGAGCGCAATGCGCCGCTCGTCGTTGGTACGCCCGAGCAGTCGGAGAAATTCTGGGAAGCCTGCGTTGACAATAATTTGCCGATGCTTAAGCAGCTCTGGCAGAAATACGATATAGACCTTAACATGCTGCATTCCGATGGCTTGCTTGACTTGCGTACGCCACTGATGGTGGCTGCCGGAATAGGCTCTGATAATGTAATGGATTTCTTACTCGCGGTGGGCGCCAACCCGGATGCGCGTTCACAGCGAGGATATTCAGCGTTGCTGCTTGCGGCGCTGAACGGGTATGACAAGGCCGTGCTCAAAATCACGGCCGCGCTACAGCGAAAATATCGCGGCGATCCGCAGGCGCTGGTAGCAGCGCTGACGCACGAGACTAGTAAATTAACACCGCTTATGGCTGTTGATCGGTGTTGCAGTCCTGACACTATTGATACGCTCAATTATATACATGCGAGGGCTAAGCAGGGATTATCCGCGCTGGACGTGCCCGATACGATGTTTGTGCCCGGGCTGCGCCCCGCTTCGTATGCGGGCGCGGATGTGCTCGCGCGCTACGGCGACAGGATCACGCGTGAGCAGTTGCTCGCTCCCGGCGAAGGCAACACCAGCCTGCTTTACAAGGCTACCGACAACGGCCAGCTCAGGCAGGCGCTTGAGATGCTGCACGCATCCGGCGAGCGCTTGACGCACGACGATTTGATGGAGCAGGAGAAAGGGGTGATCGACAAGCGGTTGAATTATATAGCGAGAATGGGAAAGCTGGAAACGCTATTTACCCCCAAATACTGGGCGAATCATGTGCGTGAGATGAGCAACACGTGGGCGCGCGTGCCACTGATTGATAAAAAACAACTGGACGGTAATGACGGCCGTACCGCATTCAAACGCCTGTATCAGGAAGCCAACGCCTTGTCGCTCCGCTCGCTCGGCGGCGGGGCGGGAATAGGGGGGAGCTAGCATGTCGCGCTTTTCCAAAATCCTCTATGCGGCGCAGAGCGGCACCTTCAGCGACGTGTTCCCGCCGCTTTCCAAGGCGGATTTCTTCGATGCGCCGGTGGGAAAGTTTACGTCCATCGAGATGCCGACCGTAATGGAGCGCATCAAGAATATCGTTGAAATGCTGGCTAATCGCGGTGAGTTCATCACGTCCGACGAATGGCACCAGAAAACCTATGGGTCTGCGAGCAACCAATCGCTGTCACAACTGGTGCCGGCTGTTGGAGCCAAGAAACTCAGTATGAAAAACGGCTATCTTTGCACGCCGGCTTCCAAGGCTATCGTGCCGAGCACCCCTGCGCCCGGCTACCACCGCGCCGTTAAGCTTATAGCGGCTTCGGAGGCCACTAACGATGCATTCTGGAGTAACAGCTATGGCATTGATGCCGATGGGGTGAAGAGCGCTGCAACCATGTGGGCAAACCTCGATATCAACATCGAGCACCGCAAAGCAGGCATATTCAGCAAGGAAAAATACACGCCGTTGATGAACGCGGCGGCAGAGCCCTCTAAATTTACCGGCATGGTGCGGTTTTTCCTGGATGCCGGCGCGAACCCGGATGCCGTATCGGATAGAGGTTATACGCCGCTTATCATTGCCGCCGCGAAGGGCAACGACGAGGCGGTGAGAATGCTGATTGAGGCCCTTCAACAGCGTTATGCCAACGATCCCGCCAAGCTGAGTGAAGCGCTCAATCGCAAGACCTCCGACAATGACCATACGGCTATGACATGGGCGTTAATGAAATGCGATGCCTCAACCGTTGAGCGCTTGAAAAACGCTCGCGTGGCAGCAAAGACCGCAGAATTTACGTCGCCGCCGACAATACAGGCTGAAGCTGGGCGCGCTGAGGCCAGGCGTGCCGATATAATGGCGCTGCTTGCGCCTTACGGAGAGAAAATCACTCGCGAGCAGCTTCTGGCTGAAAAAGAGGGCAGGCCTATACTCCGCGATGCAATAGTCGCCGGAGTGCTCCCGCGCGCGCTGGACATGCTGCGTGCGTCTGGCGAGCGCCTCAGCAAAGACGACTGGCTCGCGGGCAATCCGGACAAAGCGTTCTGCAACCTTATGCTTGCCAGCGCCATGAATCAACTGCCGGTAGTATTCAAGCCGGATTACTGGGTGGGTCATGTGAGTGAGATGCAAGAATTGTGGAAGCAGGTGCCGCTTGCACATCAGTCACAGATGGATGGGCAGGACGGCCGCCCGTCTTTCCGCCGCAACTTCCAGATGGCCAACGCCTTATCAGCACGCTCACTTGGCGGCGGTGCTGGGATAGGAGGTGGCGTATGAACGCGCGTGAGCAGGATATTCTCAATGCGGTAAGCAAAGGGCGCTTGCGTTCCGTACGTCCGCCGCTCGTCAAGCTCGACTTTTTTATCGGCGACGATCCTCTCATCGCGAAAGAAGAGGTGCTGTCGCATATCCACGACGTCATTGAGCTGCTTGCTGACCGCGGCGAACATATCGGAAGCGCGGAATGGCGCGAGTTGGAATATGGCAAAAACAAAAATCAGTCGCTCAAGCAACTCGCAGGGGATAGCGGCAAGGACATCGACGATTCAGGCGCATATATCTGCAATGAGGGCACCAAGGCTCGCATGCAGCAATTTGCGCCGCCCGATTATTCCCGCACCGGCCAATTATTTCCGCCACGGTCACGCGATAATGAAAAATTCTGGCAATATTGCGCCACGAACGATGTGGAGTGCGCGAGGAAGCTCTGGGGGGAGCGCGATATTGATATAGAGTATATGTTCAGTGACATAACTAGTGCAGGGATGGCTTTTAGTATGCATGTTACGCCGCTGACGGCCGCGGTGTATGTGCCCGACAACATGCCGTTAATAACGTTCCTGCTCGATGCGGGCGCCAACCCGGATACGCGAGCGGAAAAGAACTGTTCGCCATTGATGATCGCTGCCGAGTTTGGGCAAGACGCTAGCGTGATGGCCATGGTGGATGCTATCTGCAAGCGTTACCCGGACGATCCCGCCGCGCGCCTCGATGCCTTCACCTGCAAAGCCGATACCGGTGAGACGGTAAATTGGTGCGTGGAAACGCGGTGCAATGCGGCAACGTATGACTATTTCAAAAAAGCCATCGATAAAGCAAAAAAACAACTGAGCGGCAACAACCCTCCCGATGCTCCTGCACCCGCCGCCGCGCCGCGTACGCTCGTGCCCAATCTGCTCGCCTCGCTTGAAGGCAAGCCGCTCACCCGCGACATGTTGCTTGCTTCGCACGAAGGTGGAGCGACGCTGCTGCGCAAGATTATCGAATATCTACAGGTTGGCAAAGCGCTCGATATGCTACACGCATCCGGCGAACGCCTTACACGCGAAGACCTCCTGCAGCGCGAATCCAGCATCGGCGGCACCAATCTTGAACGCATCGCGCAGACCGGCCAGCTTGCCGTGTTCTTCGATCCGAAGTATTGGACGGGTCGTGTGCGCGAGATGCAGGATTTGTGGCGGCTCGTTCCCCCCGACCAGCAGGAGCAGATGGACGGCAATGACGGCCGCCCGTCTTTCCGCCGCAACCTCCAGATGACCAACGCCGCCTCCGCCCGTTCGCTCGGCGGCGGGGCGGGGAGGTAGTCATGGATAACCGCCTGGATGCCATCCTGAAAGCCGCGGATAAAGATGCGTTAAACAGGCTGTCCCCGCCGTTAAACCTCACTGACCTCTTCATGGGCGAGTCGCCTGCCATTACCCACCCGGGCATATTGTCCAGAATGCGTGACATTGTCGAAATACTAGCCCAGAACGATCAATTAATCACCGCCGCCGATTGGTGTGAGCGTGAATATGGCGATGATAAAAGGCAATCCGTGCGCGACCTTGCGGAGAAATTGGGCGTGGATAAGGGGCTTGTTATCCAAAACGGCTATCTCTGCACCGCAAATACCAAGGAGATCGCCGAAACCTTCCCGCCCCCGAATTATGACCGCCACGGCCTGATCTATGCGGCGCGCCCGGACGATGACGCGAAATTCTGGCGTTATTGTAATGAGGACGACCTGGATTGTGCGAGAAAGCTGCTGCAGCATACGTACATCAACCTTGAACATGCCAATTATTCCGGTAGCGCGCCGGATATGCGCACGCCGCTGATGCTGGCAAGTGGGCGCAATCAAAGCCAATGGGCGAATGAGCTGATCGGGGCAGGCGCCGACCCGGATGCGCGCTCGACAGGCAATTACTCGCCGCTCCTTATCGCCACCCGTTATGGCAACGATGACATTGCGGAAATTCTGCTGGACGCGTTGTGCAAGCGCTACATGGGTCTGCCTGCGAAGCTGCTGAATGCACTCACCTGCCAGGGGAACAATGGAAATACGCCGCTTGGCAATGCTCAGCAATATTGCTCCGACAAGGTAGAGAAACGTCTGGAAGCGCTTATCGACGAAGCCAAAGCGAAATTCGCCGCCAGAAGCGTACAGGATGTTGCAGCGGCGGCAAAAGATGAGGCGTATGATGCCGTGGCGTCGCTGTTTGCGGCGCTTGGCACGAAAGATATTCGCGCCAGGATCCTCAAGCAGCAACCCATCATGGGTACGCTGTTTGGCCATATGATCGAATTCAAGATGCTGGACAAGCTGATGCCAGCGCTGCACGCGGCAGGCGAGCGCCTCAGCAATGTAGAACTGATACAGCGCGAAGAGGGTTCGATGAAAGGAACCTATTTAGAGCGCATCATCGCTACCAACCAACTCAGCGAGCTGTTAAAGCCGGAATACTGGGTGGGTCATATGCGTGAGATGCGTGAATTATGGGAACGTGTTCCGGCAGCCGATCGCACACAGATGGATGGCAAAGAAGGCCGCCAGTCCTTCAAGCAAGCCTACCAAGCCGCCAACGCCGCCTCCGCCCGCATGCTCGGCGGTGGCGCGGAAGGGGTGGGGAGGTAGCATGTCGCGCTTTTCCGAAATCCTCAATGCGGCGCAGAGCGGCACGTTCAGAGACGTGTTCCCGCCGCTTTCCAAGGCGGATTTCTTCGCGGGCGACCCTGCGCCCATTCAAGCGCAGATGGTGTTGGATAAGATCAATGAGGTGCTTGGGTATCTTGCCGACCGGAATGAGTTTATCACCGCTAAGGAATGGCGCGAGAAGCGGCACGGGAACAACCGTGACAAATCGTTGGGCGAACTTGTAGGCGGTGTGGTCGGCCAATTTGTCGATAAGAACGGTTTTATCTGCAATCAGCTGACCGCGCCACGGATTCCCAATAGCGTCGCGTCGATCGTGCGCAGGGACATGCTTGAGCCTGCGAGCGATGCGGATAACGAGAAATTATGGAAATTTTGCGAGAAGGGATACACGGACGGCGTCCTCAACATGCTGGTAAATATGGATGTCAATCTCGAGTATACCAAAACCATCGGTGCTAATAACGGAATCGGCCAAACATTCACACTGCTGCAAATGACGGCGGCATCTGGGAAGTCTGTCATCACCCGCATGCTGGCCGCGGCGGGGGCGGATGTCGCGGTATTCGGCAAGCAGGGCGATTCGCCGCTGATGCTTGCCGCCGCAGGCGGCTATGACGATACGGTGCACTTGTTGGTGAGAATTATCAACGAGCGCTACGAGGATGATCCCCGCAAGCGCTACGAAGTGCTTACGCAGAAGAGCGCTAAGGGGCGGACGCCGCTTTCGTATGCGGAGGATTACTGCTCGTCAAGCACGCAGACCTGCATTGAGCAAGCCATCACGCAGGCGATGCTCGAAATCGACTTGCAGAAATCCGATGGTGGAAAACTCAAGCTCAAGCCGCGTATTCCCGCACCAGCGCGACCGGTTCCCGCCATGGCTGCGGTGCAGGAAATGCTGGATGCGTTCGGCGGAAAAATTACTCGCGAGCAGCTTATGCTCAAGCCGGACGGACAGGCTACTATCCTGCGCATCGCCATCATCGGCGGCCTGCTGGACAAGGCGCTTGGCATGCTGCGCGCCTCTGGCGGGCACCTCACCAAGGACGATCTGCTCCAGCGTGAGGAAGGCGCGGAAGGCACAAATCTCGACCTTATCCTTAAAAACGGCCAGATCCCGGCGCTGTTCAAGCCTGAATACTGGGTGGGTCACGTGCGCGACATGCAGCAGGTATGGCTGCGCGTCCCCACCGAGCATCAGGCGCTCATGGACGGCAATGACGGCCGCCCGTCTTTCCGCCGCAACCTCCAGCAAGCCAACGCCGCTTCCGCCCGCTCGCTCGGCGGCAGGGCGGGGATAGGGGGGAGGTAGCCATGACACGCTTAAATGAACTCATCGAAGCCGCTCGCTCCAACCAGTTGCATACGCGTGTGCCGCCGCTTACCAAAGCGGATTTTCTCGAAGGCGAAATGCCGCCGCTGCGAGCCCGTGAGGTAATCGACAAGATCGACGACGTGATCGAACTGCTCGCTAAGCGTAATGAATTCCTTACCGTCAATGAGTGGTGTGAGCAAAAATACGGCTCGCATGGCAAATTATCCTTAGCTGATATTGCGAGCACGCGAGCTAGCCACCTGCTTACGAAGCATGGCTATATCTGCAACGCGCTTACTATCGGCAAAGTGCCATCACCCCCGCTGCGTGAGCCGATGAAGCGCAGCCCCTCTCTCGTCCCCGCCCGCCAGCAGGAAAACAAGGCATTCTGGGATGCCTGCGCTGAGGGTGATGTAAAGCGTGCGCAGGCTATCTGGGAAGGTATCAATGTGAATCTTGAATATTCGATAGTTGATCATGATGGCATACATGTGCGTACGCCGCTGATGGCGGCGGCGGCAAGGGGGCATAAGAAAGCGGTAGAGTTTTTGCTGGATGCAGGCGCGAAGCCGGATGCCGAGCGATCCGGTGCCTTTTCGCCGTTGCTGGTTGCTATTCAAAACCAACACAGTGAAGTGGCGCTTGTGCTGATTGACGCGCTGTGTACGCGTTACAAGGATAATCCCGCTAAATTGCAGGAGGCGCTCACGCAAAGCCCGCGCGATATGTCCGTGCCGAGCATTTTGGCCGGCCGGAGGTGCAAATACGTGGTAAGATGGAGCATCAACAACGCTATCCGCCAGGCGAATGGGGTGATAAGCGGCATCGCCGCGCCGAACGTTGAGTATAGGCAGGAACAATCCTTGCCGCTGAAAGATAAACTCGCTGCATTCGGCGGCAGCGTCACGCGCGCGCAATTGCTCAAACAGCCGGAAGATGGGCAGAGCTTGCTGGGTGAAGCGATCCTCGGCAACGCGCTGGGTGAGGTATTATCCATGATGCGTAGATCTTGCGAGCATTTAAGCGGGGATGACTGGCGACAGATCGACCAGCGCACGGGCATTTCCTACCTCCAGACTGTTTTAAAGCATCCCGGCCAGCTGCCGGTGCTGTTCGCGCCGGAGCAGTGGGTGGGGCATGTGCGTGAAATGCAGGATCTGTGGAAAGAGGTGCCGCCCAGCTGTCAAGCGCTTATGGACGGCAATGACGGCCGTCCGTCGTTCCGCCGCAACCTCCAGCAAGCCAACGCCGCTTCCGCCCGCTCGCTCGGCGGCGGGGCGGGGATAGGAATGTAGACATGACAACACGCTTTATCGACATCATCAACGCTGTAGGAAGCAGGAAGCTCCATCGCCTGCAGCCACCGCTTTCCAAAGTTGAATTACTGGAAGGCGACAATGCCGCGCTTCAGGTTCCGAGCATCTTGGATAATATTGACCATGTGCTTGAAACGCTGGCTGAGCGCGGGGTATTCATTACCGAGGAGGAATGGTACGCGCAGAAGTACGGCAGCCCGGTACAGCATTCGCTTGCAGAAATCTGTGCCGATTTGAATGTCCGGGTCAGCGCGGCGAACGGCTACGTCACCACGCCCGGCATCGAGTCGATGATTCCGAAAGAACCGGCGCCGCACGTTATACGTCGTCAGGCGGCGAGCGTGGAAGATTACGACGCGTTCAGCAATGCCTGCGCCGAGAACGACCTGCGGTGCGCGAAGCAGTTGTGGTTTACGAAAGTAATGAGCACTGATTACATGTCCTCCATTTTCGGCCGCACGCCATTGGCGCTGGCAGCCGCTGCTGAGGCCAATGTCGGGTTGCTGGTTAAATTTTTGCTGAATGCCGGCGCGAACCCGGATGCGCGCGATGATAACGGGTTTTCGCCGCTGCTGCTAGCCACCTGCCAGGCCAACAGCGATGCAGCGTTATTGATCGCCGAAGCGCTGGTTTCGCGCTACCGGGACGAGCCCGGTGCGCTGCTTGTGGCGCTCACCGATACCGGCGATGGTGGTAGCACGCCGCTTGAGAATGCCCGCGCCAATTGTACGAGAAAGGCGACAAAATACCTTGAGGAGCATATCGAACTGGCTAAACAGCGCATTGCGGAGCAGTCAGACATGGAAGTGCAGCAGGTGCAGGAAAAAGAAAGGGTGACTGTCACATTTTCCGACAAAATCACCCGCGCCGATCTCGTGGCGCCGCAGAAGGATGCGCCGAATCTGCTGTGTCAGGCGGTCATGTACGGTGTGCTTCGCGAGGCGCTGGATGCGCTGCATAACGCCGGTGAGCGCCTTATTCTAGCAGATTTGCTCGAATCCGGGCAAAGTGCGGGCGGTTCAATATTGGCGCACATCGCTACTAGCGGACAATTGCCGGTGCTGTTCGATCCGAAATATTGGGTGGGGCATGTGCGCGATATGCAACATGTGTGGATGCAGGTGCCGCTCAAGGATCAGGCGCAAATGGACGGGCTGGAAGGTCGGCCTTCCTTCCGGCGCGCCTACCAGCAGGCCAACGCGTTATCGCTACGTTCGCTCGGCCGCCGTGCGGATGGTGCAGACGGAATGAATAGATGAAAAAGCCATATAAAGAATTTAAATATTACCTAAAAAAATCGATTTCAGGGATGGAGTCTTAACTAAAAATGTTGGGTTAGCATCTTCTAGCCATTCATCCAACTTTCTCCCCCGTCCTTCCCTCTCCCCCTACCTTCCACACTTAAAGTAATTTACCCGATATTTGCAGTAAATATTTGTCATTACTAGATAAACTGG
>CAZYBO010000009.1:0-50225 GCA_964645205.1 uncultured Rickettsiales bacterium | reverse complement strand
CCAGTTTATCTAGTAATGACAAATATTTACTGCAAATATCGGGTAAATTACTTTAGGTGTGAAAGCCGGGGAAAGAGGGAAGGACGGGGGAGAAAGGCGACGCCCTAACCTATAATTTTGCGATCAAGGCTTCCAGCTCCACTTCCGCGGCGGAAATCTGCCCCTGGAGGTCAGAATAGGTAATATTTAAATCTTTTAATTGGCTATTATCGCCAGATGCGCAGGCATTGGCGATTTCGTTGTCCATTGCGTCCCTGCGCAGCACGAGGTCGGCGATTTTTTTCTCCAGTTTTGCAGCCTCTTTTTCTGCTTTCGTAAGATTGCGCTCTACTTTAGGTTCGTCTTTTATTTTATTGTTTTTGGCTTCTTTTTTAGCCGTTTCACGTTCGCGCCTGCGTTGTTGCACCACCAATTGACGGTAGGCATCCAGATCGTCGTCATACGGCTTACAGGTGCCATCACCCACGATCCATAAACGGTCGGCGACGCACTCCACGAGATGCGGGTCATGGCTCACGATAATCACCGCACCGGTGTAGTTGTTAAGCGCCTGCGTCAACGCCTCGCGCGCGTCGATGTCCAGATGGTTGGTCGGCTCGTCGAGCAGCATGATGTGCGGCGCGTCGAAGCTCATCAGGCAGAACAGCAGCCGCGCTTTTTCGCCGCCCGACAATTCCCCCACCTTCGTATCCGCCTTATGCTTGTCGAACCCGAACTTGGCGAGCGCCGCGCGAATTCTTGCTTCCGGCACGGTTTTCATCACCCTGCGCATCACTTCAAACGGCGTTTGCGATACGTCCAGCTCATCAGTCTGGAACTGCGCGAAATAGCCCACGCGCAGCTTACCCGATTTGTGTATCTGCCCGGAAAGCGGCGGCAACCGCCCGGAAATCAGCTTCATCAGCGTCGATTTCCCGTTGCCGTTGGCGCCCAGCAGCGCAATGCGGTCATCCGCATCGATGCGCAATTGCAGGTTTTTCAGCACCGGCCTGTCTTTCGTATAGCCCGCATCGACATTTTCCAGCACGATCATCGGCGATTTTTCTTCCTCCGGCTCGGGGAAGGAGAACGACGTCACGCGGTCGGCCATCACCGCATCCACGATGTCCATTTTCTGGATCATCTTCAGGCGGCTCTGCGCTTGCCTCGCTTTGCTGGCCGTCGCCCCGAAGCGCTCGACGAATTTCATCATATGCGCCTTTTGCGCCAGCTGTTTTTCGCGCAAGGCCTGCTGGCCGAGCATGCGTTCGGCGCGCTTATGCTCAAAATGGTCGTAATTGCCGGTGTAGAGGTTCAGCTTCTGGTTCTCCAGATGCACGATATGATCGACCGTCTTGTTCAAAATATCGCGGTCATGGCTGATGACCACCAGCGTATGCTTGTAGCGGATCATAAAATTTTCCAGCCACACCATCGCCTCGAAATCCAGATGGTTCGTCGGTTCGTCGAGCAGCAGCAGGTTCGGTTCGCGGAACAGCGCCGCCGCCAGCGCCACGCGCGCGCGCCAGCCGCCGGAGAACGACGAAATCGGGCTGTTCTGCGCATGGTCGGAAAACCCAAGCCCGGCCAAAATCGTCGCCGCGCGCGCAGGCGCATCATAGGCGCGGATTTCATCGAGGCGAGTGTAAATATAGCCGATGCGGTCGGGATCATGTGCGGTTTCCGCCTCTTCCAGCAACGCGGCGCGCTCGGTGTCGGCGGCCAGCACGATGTCGATCAGCGTGGTGTCGTCATCCGGCAAATCCTGCCGCACCATGCCCATGCTCGCGCCCTTGATGAGCGAAATCTCGCCGCCGTCCGCCGAAAGCTCACCCGAAATCAGCTTGAACAGCGTCGATTTCCCCGTGCCGTTTGGCCCCACCAGCCCCACGCGGTGCCCGGCCGGGATCGACAGCGACGCCTTGTCCAGCAACGTACGCCCGGCGATACGGTAAGTCAGGTCTGTAATAAAAAGCATCGGCCACGCGCCCGGAAGGTGAAAGAAGCCGCGAAACCTAGAGGTTTACTGCCCCTGCGTCAACAAGCCGCTTCGACCATAATCTCCACATCATAGCCCGGCGCGGCCAATTTAGCCTCCACCGTGGCGCGCGCGGGCGTTTTGCCCGGCACCGCCCATGCGTCCCACGCCTTGTTCATCTGCGCGAAGCTGGCGATGTCGGTCAGCCAGATATTCGCCTTCAGGATGCGCGTCTTATCGCTGCCCGCCTGCGCCAGCAGCGCGTCGATCTGCCGCAATATATCCTGCGTCTGCTCGAACACCCCCTGCCCCATAGCGTCCCCCGCCACGATCCCGCACGTATACACCTTGCCATGATGAATAACCGCCTCGCTCATACGCGCGCCGGGTTCGATACGGGTGATGTCGGTCATGAAAATGCTCCAGTGTCAGTTATAAAAAGACGCGACAGATGTGCGCCGGACACCGAGTGTGGCGAAGTATCGATTCTTATCAAGGATTTTTTCATGCCCGACGTCCTGTGCGCATTAACTCATTGATGTAAAAAATATACGCCAGCGAATTCATCGCATCGCTTCATTACGCTGAAGCGGTTACCCATAAACAGACTAGCGCCCTGCCTTAGTAACAATCAAGAATTCCCGCCATTCGGGAAAAAACAAAGGAGAAAGCCATGACGAACCCAATTTTGATGTCCGCTTCAACGCTCAGCGGTGATGATGTAAAAAATGCTCAAGGTGAGAACCTCGGCCATGTGAAAGACATAATGCTCGACACGGAAAATAACCGTGTGGCGTATTATGTTCTGTCTTTTGGCGGCTTGCTCGGTATGGGCGATAAGTTATTTGCTATCCCGCCCGAAGCCATGAAGTTGAACACGGATGATAAAGCTTCATCCTGGACACAGACAAAGACCGCCTAGCGAATGCAGAGGGCTTCGATAAAGATCGGTGGCCCAATATGGCCGATCCGACGTTCCGCAGCAATCTTTACCAGCATTACGGCATTACAGATCGCTTTGCTGCCTAATTCGCGGTTCATGACTCCCCTTCATTTGCCCGAAGGGGAGCATGTTCGCAAGCTCTTTACAAAACCATAACGATGAAATGAAAGGCCTGATTATGGGACGCGGAATTCTTCTTTGGCTGATCGGTATACCTAGAACAGCACGCTGTAGCCACGAGCCTTCAACTCCTGACATATCCGGACGATGCTTTTGTCGGTCGGCGTCCCGCCATAGGTGGGCGAACCGTCTCCAAAAGTCAGAATCACATGCGCATTGCCACGGTTGAAGCTGCCGACTTCCCATTCATCAGGCAAGACTCGCGCGCCCTGGCCGTTGAATTCGGCGGCGGGCTTGATCACTATCGCGGCCGGATCGAGGGTATCGCCGAACCAGTTGACCACCACCGAAACCCACTGGACGTTAGGCAGCGTGTTTTTTAGATCATCCATCGCCACCAGCAAGTCGGCTTTGGCGGAAAGGTTATTCTGATTGATCTTGACGACTTTACCTGCCTGAATGAAATTGCCGTTCACATCGGTCTGGCCGGTGGTTTTTTCCTGCACCACAGTGTCGTAGACATATTCACCCGCGCCGGGGATGAATGAGATATCGGTGATTCTGTCTTCAAGGTCGTTCGCTTTTTTCATCGTGCGCCGGACTTCGAAGGTGAAGTTCGGAATACGATTGCCGTAATCGGCCAGCGGGAAATCTTTGATCACGACATAGGCCATGCCGCGATGGCCGGGCGTCTGGCCAGCCGGATAGAAGGACGACATGAACGTGTCCGGCAGTTGGTCTTCCGTGCCGAGATAGAGAGTATAGCTGCCCTGCGTCAGATCAAGCTGCTTGGAATCAGCCCATACCCGAAGCACTTCCGTGATCGGGCCCTCGCAGATCGCCACCGCCAGCGATGCGGTGTAGGTGTAATTGGTGGTCGTCGTCTCCACGCCGCCACCGCCGCCGCCTTTGCCGCCACCGGAACTCTGCGTTGTCGTGGTGACGTGTTCCTGAATCGGCTGCGACCAGATGACGTTTCCGGCGATGCGTGTGTTGCCGTAGACCAGCGGAATCGCTTTACCGTAGGTGGAGGCCTGCACCATCAGATCGGTGAGACGCGATCCTTCCTGGCTGATCTTCGCCTTGGTGCCGAATATGGCGCGGTCAATGAACCCGCCCGCAAATCCACCCACGCCGCCTGCCAGTCCCGCTACGAAGGCGCTTGCGCCCAGCGATGTGGCAGCGGAGGATGCTGCGGCTGCAAGAACTATGGCTGCCATCGGTAAACCTTATCCAGTCGTGATTTCCAGTCGGCGTCGAGCCGGTGCTCCACCACGCCGCGCGTGAGGAGATAGCAATGAATCATGCCCAGCGTACCTTCGTAATCGCTGAGGATTGCGAGGTGCTGCGGATTATCCCGCACTTTGAACAGCGCCAGGTCACCGGCCTGCGCTTCTTCTATCGAAACTTCATCGAGTAGGCCGGTGAGTTTCTGCGTCAGATATGCGCCGTCAGGTTCCTTCGAGTAGCTGACCTCGTCATAGTCGGCCAGCGGCACACCGTTTCTGTCCCTCATATCCAGCTCTGCCACCACGCCCACGATCAGCCCGAGGCAGTCGCAGCCTTTCTTTTTGAGGCGTGCCTGGTGGTGAAACGGCGTGCCCAGCCAGGTTCTCGCCTGTGCTACAATCTCCTGCGGCGTGGTCATGCTTGCTCCAGATCATTTGAAGTCGATGCGGTGGAAAGCATCTTGTCCATGCCCGGCACATAAGGCTCGCCACGGAAATTCACCGCGTTGCTGAATTTTGTGAAGCAGGTGTTGAACGTCTTGTCGCAACCGGCGATGGCGTTAAAAGTGTCGCCCACGGCCACATTGTTGGGCATGGGCAGCACCAGCGTGAACTGCTTGTTGGAAAACTCCTTGATCTCCATGCGCCGACCGGCATTGGCGCCGGTGAGCCACTGGACTTCGCCGCCCGAGAAATAACCCGCCGCCTGCGTCATGGAATTGGAAATGAAAACCTGCCTGCTGGTGACGGTGTCGATTGCCCCGCTGGCCGTGAATCCTCCGAGCGCCACCTTGCAGCGCGTATCGCCCAGCACGGCGCGGCATGTGGGCGAATATAGCTCCACGATGTTCTGCTGCAGCTTCTGCGCCAGCCCGCGCACCTCGGCGGTGAACTGTCCGTTCTGCAGGCTGACTTCGCCGAGCCAGCCGCGGCGGTGAGTGATAATGCCCTGCGAAAGATCGGTGACGTTCACCATGAAGATCAGGATTTCGGCAAAGTCGTATTTGCCCGCCATGATGTCGGCTTCGGTGATGGCGGCGCTGTCGAGAATTCCGGCCACGTCGAGATTGTCGACCGAGAATCTGTCCTTGGTTTCGATGCTGGTGGGTGAGAAGCCGCTCGCCGCCTTATAAAGAATGCTGCTGATCGTTAGATCGGAGGTGTGATCGGTAAATCCCATCACCGTGGTGTCCGTCAGCGTCAACTGCCAGCACACGGCCAGGCTGGTTACTTCGCCCGCCAGGTGGGCATTCATTGGGGAAGAAGCGCTTCTCATACCCTTATCTCCACAATGGGAATGGCATCCCAGACAAAAAGCCCCGGCCCATCGGCGCGCACGGCAAGCGCATCCGTGTCGAAACGCACCGGCACGTCGAATTCATAATCGGCGCTGATCGCCACACCCGCGCCGGGGGCGACGCTGAACGTCACTATGCCGGTCGCGTGATCAACGGTGTAGCCGGACATCTGAAGCACGGCGTTAAGGTAAATCTTAACCGTGCCCGACACCGGCTTCTTGATTTCGCGGACATAGGTGTTGCCGCCGCTCACATAGGTTTTGATCAGCTGGAAGGCGGTCAGCACGCCATTGCCGGTACCTATCGACTGGCCGATGCCCTGATAGTCGATCCAGTCCTTGAAGCGGAATCCGTAAGCCTTCCCGAAGCGCGCGCGGAAAAAAGCGATGAGCACGTCGATGTCGGTTTTGATTTTGATGCCGGTGGAGACATCCCAGCGGCCGCGCGACTTCTGCCAGTTGATATTCCGCTGCTCGAAGCCGCCGAACGTGGCGGTGACGCTGGTATTGAATTCCGCGCCACCGGCAGCGCCGTAGGCGATCTTCGGCGGAAACTGCACTTCGTGAAAAGCTGGCATCAGGAATTCCTTGCTCTGAAACGCTGCATCTGACCGGCGAGCCTGCTCATGATCTGGCCTTGCGAATCCATGAAGCTCTGCGCATTGGCGGTGGTGATGTTCATGACGATCTGCGGGCTGCTGCCCGTTTTCTTATTTTTCGGCAGCACGGTTTCGCCGCGCTGAAGAATGGCCGGAAATTCATCGGGCATCAGGCCGCTATGCAGGCGCGGCGCACCGGCAAAGGCATAGGCGGGCACGGCACGGCGGGACACGCTCGATGCGCCGACCACGCCGCCATCGTGGAAAAGAGAACTGAAAATATCGCTGAAGAAACTGCCGAATATCCCGCCGCCACTTCCTCCGCTGCCGCCGCCACTGCCACCGCCCAAGAGACCGCTCAGACCTTTGGCGATCGGCCCCGTGACATTCTCGCGCAGGAACATGCGTAGGATATCCTGCTCGAGCGATTGAATGAGATCGCCGATCTTGCTGAAAGAAATCTCGCCGCTCGAGACCATATCGACCAGCGTATCTTCTACTTTCCTGGCAGCGCCGCCGAACAGTTCCTCCGCGTTCTTCGCCGCATTGGTGGCCTCGTCGGCATAACGGCTTAAAGCACGGCTCGCGCCGTCTTCCCATTTGTCACTGTCGAGCAGCGATTTATTGTAGATGTCCTTCAGCTTGACGGCATAAATCTCTTCAACGAGATCGATGTATTGCTGATTCGCCTCGGTGGCTCCGCCCAGATCCTCGATAACCCGCGTCTTCCAGTCATCGAGCGCCTGTTTTGCCAGATCGAAAGACGGCTTGGTCTGTAGTATGCCGCGATTGAGTTCCTCGATAGCACGGTTACGCCGCTGCTTTCCCGGCTGGTCGCGCTGCAATAGTCACCCGCGCGGCATGTCCTGCAGCGATTGAACATTCAGATTGCGTGGGTATTTGGTAGCGGGAGCCGGATTTGCACCAGCGACCTCATGGTTAATGAGCCATGCGAGCTACTACTGCTCCATCCCGCTTAAAAGTGCCTCGTGGCTAATCCCGCTTTTTCTCGAGAGCGGAAAAGGTTTTCTTCGTATCGTTCAGCGTGGCGTTTTTGCCGGAGAACTCCTGCCAGCGGCGCACGATGACATCGCAGTATTTCGGATCGAGTTCGATCAGCCTGGCGAAGCGGCCGGTTTTTTCGCATGCGATCATGGTGGTGCCGGATCCGCCGAAGCAATCGAATACGATATCGCGCGACTTGCTGCTGTTGTTGATCGCGCGTTCGACCAGCGCCACCGGCTTCATGGTCGGATGCAGATCGTTGACGGTGGGCTTATCGACAAACCAGACATCGCCCTGGTCGCGCGCGCCGCACCAGAAATGCTTGTTGCCTTCTTTCCAGCCGTAGAGAATCGGCTCGTACTGGCGCTGGTAATCAGCGCGGCCCATCGTGAATCTGTTCTTCGCCCATATGACAAAGGTCGACCAGTGGCCACCGGCTTCGGTGAATGCTTTCTGCAGCGTGTGAAGTTCGGATGACGACATGCAGATGTAGGCTGCGCCTTTGCATATCTCCAGCAGGTTACGGCAGGAGTCGTGGAGGAAGCCGTAGAAATCCTCGCCGAGATTATCATTCTTGATCGTGCGCTTGGTGCCGCGCACATTATCTTTCATAGAGGAACCATAATTTACATTATAGGGCGGATCGGTGAACACCATGTCGGCCAGCGCGCCCGCCATGACTGCCTCGATGGATTTCATATCGGTGGAGTCGCCGCACAGCAGCCGGTGATTGCCGCATACCCAAATATCGCCAGGCTTGGTGATCGCCTTGTCCTCCACCTCCGGCACTGCATCTTCGTCGGTCAGGCCATCCGTGCCGTCCCCGCCGAGAATCTTTTCCAACTCGTCGGGATCGAAGCCGGTGAAATCCAGATCGTATCCTTTGTCGCGGATTTCAATTAATTCCAGCGCGAGCAGATCCTCGATCCATTCCGATTCTTCGTGTGAGCGATTATCGAAAATGCGGTAGGCTTGGATCTGTTCCGGCGTCAGATCGTGAGCGATCTTTATCGGCACTTCCGTCATGCCCAGCTGCTGCGCCGCCAGCAGGCGCGTGTGCCCGGCGACGATCACATAATCCTTGTCCACGACGATAGGCTGCTGCCAGCCGAATTCTTTCAGCCCGCCGACCAGCTTCGCCACCGCGTGTTTATTGTTTCGCGGATTGCGGACGTAGGGAATAATTTTGTCGATGGAAACTGTTTCGATTTTCATATTGCCCCCCCTTGCTCAGGAACGAAAACATATTTTTCGTTGCAAAATTCATAAATCCAACCGCCAGGAACACGCACAACTTCGATGTATGGACGCGCACGCCGTCCAGCGGTTTGGAAAGATTGTGGAAGGTGCGTTCGTAATTGCAGGCCAGCCGGTCGGCGGCGCGGAACTGATCTTCGGTAATGCCGCGGCGATACTGCTCACCGATGCCGCGATCACTGTCGATGCAGTACAGGCGGTGATATTTGTCGATAGGACGCTTGTCGCGCACGCGGAGGGTGTACGCGCCCTGATCGGTCTTGACCTTCTCCAGCGGCGTTCTGGCTTTGAATTCGGGCGTAGGCTCGACGGCCTCGAGGATGAACTCCGGCGTCTCCTTCGCACCGGCACTATTCCTGAATGCCTTTTTCTTATTTTTTCTTTTGCCCATGATGACCTCCTGATTTTTGTTTGCGGTAAACTTCCTTGGCGAAATACTTCCAGCTTTTCGGCGGGTCGCAGTTGCCGCCCGACAGGCGGGCAAGGACTTTCTTCACGCTTGGGAGGATGTGCCGGAAGGGATGGATGCCGTCCTCGATCCAGCCGCACAGAATTTGATGGTCGCTGGGCATGTCGATGTTGTGGGCAGCAAACACCGCCCGCACGTCATCGAGGAACAGATCGGCAAAAGCATCAGGTCGCAGTTGTCCCCAGTTTTCGCCGCCGCCATCTTCTAGTCTTTTTTTAATATTAGTATTGTTTACGGATCTAGATGATTCCTCTAAGTCTAATTCTCTCGGCGAAAAATTTTCGCTTCGTGGCTCTTGAGAGCCTTGGTTTTCCTCGCTTTTCCCGTTTTGAACTGGGGGAGTATCTTGGGGAGATACCCCGGTAGTATCTGGTGGGGTATCTCGCCCGGTATTGTAGGGAGTATCATCGGGAGTATCGTGATGGGTGTGATCCCTTCCGTGCAACTTATCCACAGAGTGTTTGTATTCTTTCTGCAGGCGCTTCTGCGTCAGAAAACCTGGTGAGTGCTCCCGAAAAAAAGGCATGACGTAAGGCTTGATCTTCGTCCATTTATTGCGATGGACGCCGAGCATTTTGCTGATCTCCCGATCGTCGTTCGGGATGCGCCCGTTGCGCTTCCACATTTTGCATAGCAGGCGCATGTACGCGCCTTGCTCTTCCAGTTCCAGTTCTTCGGTGTCTTCCAGATAATCGTCGGGGAAAAACCGCATGTATTTAGGCTTGTCCATTATCACCTCCATCATCGGAGATGCTCTCGACCAGGCGGAACACCGTCGCGCCGATCAGCGACGCCGGGCCGCCGTCCGGTTTGCGGCACATCATCTCCTGCAGCGCCTCCGGCGACACAAAGCGTTGCAGCAAAGCCGAGATCAGCGCGCAGGCATCTTCCATCAGCAGATTGACGTTTGAGCCGTATTTGAAGCCGGAGATGTGAACTTCGCCGATGCGATTGTTTGGGTAGAAGCCAAGCGTCAGGTAAAAGCGAGCGCCCTCGAATTCACATTCGACCGTCTCAATCACGCGGCGGGGTGGGAGGGAATCGTCGCTCATAAAGCATCTCTATTCCCCGTCCGCCGTGCCGATGGCGCTCAGATAAACATCGAGCAGCGTCTGCTCCTCGTCCAGTTCGTGCTTCTCGCGCTTTCGCCGCCGCACGATCATCCGGATGATTTTAGTATCGAAGCCTTTACCCTTGGCTTCCGACAGCACCGTGCCGATATCGTCGCCGAGACCAGCGCGCTCTTCTTCCAGGCGCTCGATGCGCTCAATTATCGAAAGCAGATCTTTTCCAGCTATCCCGTTTACTTTTTCCGAGTGTGGCGATGTCGTTGAGTGAGACATAGGTGTTCCTCCGTGGGTTGGGTTCAAGCAGATAGCGAAGCTCGGCGGGGACTGAGGCGATGTCGTAGAAGTCATCCGGCCGGACGGCGCCGAATGAAATCCAGTAGATTTTGACCATCTCGTCAGGCTGCGGCAGCTGTCCGTGCTTAAGAATCCTGGTCATGGCCGCGTTGGAAATGCCCAACAGCCGCGCCAGATGGGACTTTTTAATGCCTGTGAGTGTGATCCATTCCTGCAGCTTCATAGCCCAATAAGCATTACAGACCGGAAAAAATTGTCAACGGAATTTTCCGGTTATTGTATTGGACTGTTTTTCCGGTTTCCGGTAAATTCGGAAAATATGAAGAAAAACAATGTTCAGATGATTCGCCTCCGCAAGGGCATGACTATGGAGAAACTCTCCCTGGTCAGCGGCATCCCTATCACCACGCTGCACCGTATAGAAAACGGGCAGCCGGTGGAGAAATACCGCAAGAAACTTGCGGCCGCGCTGACCTGTGATCCTGCGGAACTGGACGCGCCCGAGTTCGATGCGCCGTCCGTGCCGGTCGTCGGTGTCATCAAGTTCAAATCCTATGTGAAGATGCTCCCCGAAAAAGAGTGGGAGCCAACCGAACGCTTCGATGGTCTACCCGAGAAATCCCGCGCCATCCGCGTGGGCGGGAGCCATCTAAAGCCTGATTTTTCTATCAATACCGTTCTCTACTACGATGCGTCAAAAGCCGCGCCCGAGAAGCTGTTCCTCGAGCGGCAATGCCTCGTGCAGCTGCCTGCCAGCAAGCGCACGCCGGACTATATTCTTTGCTGGGTATCGAGAGGCTCCAAGCCTGGAGTGTACACACTCACTCCCTATGCCGGTGACACGCTTTACGATCAGCCGATCCTGAAAGCGTACCGCATCATCCACTCCCGTCAGGGATAATTTTCGTCCCATTTTAATACAGGTTTTCTGCGCGCATTTAATTGTGTGCTGGGACGCACTGCTTTCTGTTTGTGGAAAAAAAGTTGTTTGATATTTTTTCCGGTTATGATAATCCCCTAAACTTATAAGCGACCAAGTTAGGGCGAATAACAACCAAAACCGGAAAGGATTTTATGCAATCGAATTTCCACAAAAAGCCGAAAAACATCTGCAGAAGGCTTCTCCGGCTGCTTGGCATTGCACTGGCGATGCTGGCGTTCGGTCTCTTCATCGACTGGCTGATTATCAACCTCCTCTTAGGGTGCTGCGAAGGAGGCGTTTGCTGGCCGGATATTTATCCGCAGTGCCGCAACTCACATTACGGAGAATTTTATGGACAAGGCAATTGACTTCCGGAATCCGACAAAAACAGAAGAGAAAGTTCACAAGCATATAGGCGAGCGGCTACGTCATTACCGACTTAGCTCCGGTCTGTCGCAGGAAGTTATTGCCAAGGAACTCAAAGTATCATTCCAGCAATTTCAGAAATATGAAAATGCCAAAAACCGTATCTCGCCAGGTAAACTATTTATATTGGCCCATGTGCTCCGGATTCCGGTGGGCACGTTCTTTCCTCAAGTTGATGTCAAAGACTACGAGGCGACGCCGCCGCGCGTCCTGCGGGTGATGAAAAGCATATCGCGTGTCATCGCACTGCATCCCGAAGAGATGGCGGTGATCGCCAAGGCGCTGGCGAGCATGTGTGAGCAGGATGAACCCGCAGATGAATGAGCCACATTATGCAGGACAATCCAGCCAGAATGTCGGCGGACGAAAGGGTCGCAGAAATCGCCAGCATTATGGCAGCTGCAATCATTCGGATTAAAAACCGTAAGCTGAGAAAAAATAAGGGTAATTCACTGGACTCTTCCCCTGAACGAAGCGTGTATCAGACGCAACAGGGAGGCGAAGAACCATGAGAAAACAAAATATTATGTCCCGGCTGGCGGAGTTGAAAACCGCCGACAACACCAAGGTAAAAGAGATGTGGCGGGAGCTTTTTGAAAGCGAACCGCCGCCATATAACCGGCCATATCTGGAATCACGCCTGGCCTACCGTATTCAGGAACTGTCGTTAGGCGGTTTATCAAATGAGACAAAGCGGCGCCTGCGGGACATAGCGGCCAACAAAGAGGGCAATAGCGCGCGCAAGCCGACCTTGTTCACTCCCGGCATCATGCTGGTGCGCGAGTGGCGGGGAACGGTGCACAAAGTCACCGTACTTCAGGACGGTTATGAATATGAAGGCCAAAGATTCCGCAGCCTGAGCCGCATCGCCCGCGTGATTACCGGCACCAACTGGAACGGGCATGCATTCTTCGGCCTAAGGAAGAAAGCGGCATGAACCTGAAGCCGAAAATCCGCTGCGCCATTTATACCCGCAAATCGAGCGAAGAAGGTCTCGATCAGGAATTCAACTCCCTCGATTCTCAGCGCGACTACTGCGAAAAATATATCCAGAGCCAGCGCGGCGAAGGATGGGTACAGATTCCCACGTTCTATGACGATGGCGGTTTCACCGGAGGGAATACCGACCGACCGGCACTGCAGCAGTTGCTCGAGCACGTCAAAACCGGCCTGATCGATGTTGTGGTTGTTTATAAAATCGACCGGCTATCGCGCTCGCTGCTCGATTTCCTGCAGATGATAAAGATGTTCGACTCAAACGGCGTGTCGTTCGTTTCGGTCACGCAGCAGATCAATACCAGCACGCCCGCAGGGAAGCTGATGATCAACATGCTAATGAGCTTTGCCGAATACGAGCGGGAAGTCACCGGCGAGCGCATCCGCGATAAAATTGCAGCATCGAAAAGAAAAGGCATGTGGATGGGCGGCGTCACGCCGCTGGGCTACGATGCAAAGGATCGCAAGCTGATCGTAAATGAGCCGGAAGCGGATATCGTCAGGCAGATTTTCGCTGATTTTATACGCCACGAGTCAATGACAACCATCGTCCAGCAGCTGCAGCGCAAAGGCATATGTGGCAAAAGCTGGATTTCGCGGCGCGGCAAAGCGGTTCAAGGGACATTGCTCGATAAAGGGAATGTTTATCGCATCCTGAATAACCCGATTTATATCGGCAAAATCAAACATAAGCAGGAAATCCATGAAGGCGAGCACCAGCCGATCATCTCGCAGGATATTTGGGACAAAGCGCAGAGCCTCATGGATAAAAACTCCTCCGGCGAGCGCCGCAAAAAGTCACGCAAGGCATCCTCGCATCTGCTGCGCGGCCTCCTGTTCGATAATGACGGCAGCGCGCTGACGCCTAGCTCGACGCGCAAGGCGAGCGGCAAAACCTACCGCTACTATGTCAGCACGAAGGCCATCAAATCAGGATACGACAAGGCGGCGCTTGCCAGCGTGCCCGCAACACAGATCGAGGAAATGGTAATCGCACAGATACGGCAGATGCTCACATCGCCGGAAATGATATTCAAAACATACCAGCAGGCGCGCGCGGCGGCGGTGGGTATCGACATCGAGGACGTGCGGGAATCCTTCGCAAACTTTAACAAAATTTGGGATCAGCTATTTCCGGTCGAGCAGACCAGGCTGGTGCGGCTGATTGTCGAACGCATTGTCGTCATGCATGAAGGCATTCACATCACCTATCACGCTAACGGGCTGGCGCAGGTTTGCAGTGAAATGAAGCATTACAAGGAGGCCGCATGACCGTCGATATTCTCACTGATAAGCAGAGCATCCATAGCGACAGCGATGGGCGCATTCACATCATGGTGCCGATCCGCATGGTGCGCCGCGGCCGGACGCACATCGTTACCACCGGCGCTGAGTCGCCGATGCTCTTTGAGCCTCCGATGGTGCGCAACAACATGATTAATACCATTGCGAAGGCCTTTTTCTGGAACGAGATGCTCGCAGATGGCAGGTTCGCGTCCATGCGAGACATCGCCGCGAAGGAGAAAATCAAAATCTCCTATGTGGCCAGGCTGCTCAAATTGACGCTTCTCGCGCCCGATATCGTGGAGGCCATCCTGAACGGCAGGCAGCCTAAAACGCTCATCCTGGCCGATATGTGCACGTTCGTGCCGCTTGAATGGAGCGAGCAGCGCCGCAAGTACGGCTTCCCGCAGAAAACATCGGGTTCGAATCCCGCTCGGTGACCAGTTGCGATTACGAACAACGCGCTTTTATTTTTTCCGTAATCATTTGAAATTAATGGAGACCGGCACTGTTCACTAAAATCGCCGAAGTGGACAGCCTCTGAGAAAAGCGCCGTTCTGAGAGAGAAAATTGGGTATTTCATGAAAAGCGAAGTGGACACCCAAGTGCGCTGAAACCCGCAAAACCTCGGCTTTTTTGAGGTCATCAAAAAAACTTAGAGGGTTTGCGTAGTAGTTAATGGCGGAAGGGATGAGATTCGAACTCACGATACGTTGCCGTATACACACTTTCCAGGCGTGCGCCTTAGACCACTCGGCCACCCTTCCGCATAGCCGCCAATATGATGGCGGAACCGGCTATCGCCGGGAAAGGGAGTAATGCCAGAACTGGCGGGCAGCGTCAACCCTATAGCTTTGCTGCGGACGATTGGAGAAATTCGGGGAAAAACAAGCCTATGGCTGGCCGTAGAGCGCCTGCGCGCGCTCGCGGAAGGCGGTGACCATCTTGGCGGTGGCCTTGGTGAATACCGCGCCGATGAGTTTTTCCAGGATGCGCGAGCGGAACGCGAAGTCCAGCGCGAAGCGCAGCTCGCAGCCATCGCCCTGCGGGATGAATTGCCAGCGGTTGCTTAAACGCTCGAACGGGCCTTTGACCAGCGCCACGTCGATACTGCCCTCCCCGCCCGCGTTCGGCCGCGACAGCGTCACGCGCGAGGTGTAGCGCTCGCTGAGATGGTTGAACGCGATCACCAGCTCGGCCAGCATCCCGTCGTCTGTGCGCTCCAGCACGCGCGCGGCGCGGCACCACGGCAGGAATTCCGGGTAGCGCTCGATGTCGGCGACGAGGTCGAACAGTTGCGCGGGCGTGTAGGGCAGGATTTGCGTTTCGTTATGGACAGGCATATCAATCCAGAATCAGCCGTAATTTGCTAAACACCCAGACGAATACCAGCCACGGGAAAAGATACAAGTACCCGGCGGGAATCAGCACCAGCGGGTAGATATAAAGCATCGACACGTCGAAACTCAACGTCCGCAGCATCTCGCCCACCATGCAGAACGGCACGTAGGCGATCGGCAGCAGCGCAAACTGCGCAGGCAGGTTATCGTCGTCCTGTTCGCGGGCGGCAAGCCAGTAGGTAATCACGGCAATCACGAACAACGGCAACGCCCACCCGCCGAAAAACCTCGCCAATTGCGGCTCCTGCCGCAGGTTCGCCAGCAGGTAATATTCCGCCTCATAGCCGTTATACCACAGCCAGTCGGATACGAAATTCATATCCAGCAACAGCACCCGCACGAACAGCAGCAGGAACAACGCGGTGAAATAAATCCACGAACGGGGCACGTTACCGCCCCATCGCAAGGTTGCCGGGATAATCCGCGATATAAGGGCGCGCGAGGCTGGTAAGCGCGTGCGGCGTGTGCTCGATGGTGATGCCGAAGCTGGCCTGCGCTGGCGCGGCATCGGGAAACAGCATGTTAAGCTGGCGGTGCATATCCTTCACAAGCTCGGCATTGAAAGCGGAAATGTGCAACTGTTTGCCCGACTGCAGGATGCGCACATCGCCGCGCGCGAGCATGTCCTCCAGCGCCTGCAAGGAAATCTCGCCGTGCGGGTTGGGGGTGTAGGGCGCATCGGCGGAGGTGGCTCTACGCAGTCGCTCAGGCGCGCCTTGCGCGTTGGCAATTTCGTTTTCGCACCAGTGTTTATAGCCATCGGCGGCGCGCGACATCATTTCGGCGAGCCGGTCTTTTTCCGGTTTGGCGGCTTCGTCCACCGCCATCGTCGCCGCCGTGCCGGGATAAACACCGGTGTGCAGCATGCCCGAAAGCCCCGCCAACTCCATCAGCGCATTGCTCGATGCGGAAAACGCCGCCGCCTGCGCGGGCGTGACGGATACCGCTTCCGCCGCATCCAATATCGCCGTGGGGTCGGCGGTGATCGCGCCCATCGCAGTCGCCAGCGTTTTCAAAAACGTACGCCGGTCGGTATCCATCACCCGCCTACTAATTTCGCGATCAGAAACGCCGCACTCGCCGCCAGCCCGCCGATCAGCGTGGTCTGCATACCGGATTTCAGCATCTTCTGGCCGGTGAAATACCCTTTGAACATGCCGAACGCGAACAGCGCCACAATGCTCACCACCACCGACACCGGCAGCGCATCCGATATGTGCCCATATATAATATACGGCGCCAGCGGCACGAAGCCGCCCACCGCATAGGCACTGCCGATAATCAGCGGGCTTTGCAGCAGCCTGCGCGGATCGGGACGTTCCAGCCCCAGCTCGAAACGCATCATGAAATCCACCCATTTCTGGGGGTTTTGTTTAATCGCATCCACCACGATGGGAAGCTGCGCATCCGGCACACCGAAATCCTTGAGAATGTCGGCGACTTCTTTTTCTTCGACATGCGGCACCAGCTCCACTTCGCGCAATTCGCGGCGGTGCTCGGATTCGTAATGCTCCTTCTCGGTTTTCGCGCCCATATAGCCGCCCAGCCCCATGGCGATCGCCCCCGCCGCGATTTCCGCGACGCCCGCCACCACGATCAACTCCGTGGAATCCACCGCACCCGCCAGTCCTGCGGCAAGCGCAAACGGCACCGTAAGCCCGTCCGCCATGCCGATCACGAAATCGCGCAGCGCGGCGGAGGAAGTGACATGGTGTTCGTGGTGGGTGTGGGGCATGGTCAATCTTTAAAAATATCCGGGGATTTAGAGATCATGATGTGTTTTTATCAGGGTTTTCACCCAATCGTCGTCTTTGCCGTTATTCGGCCATTCAATGATGTTTGCATATCGTAAGAAAAGGGCGACAAGCCCCATAACATATATGTAGAAAGAATGCAGGCACACTACAACCAGACCGACTAGAAACACGGAGTAATTAGCGCCCTTGTCTAATTTTATTTCGGAATTGCCAAGAATATACACCTGAAAAGCTGGTTCGCCGAGATGGTAGAGCAAAATCATACCCATCAGATAAATAGGGTATAAAAAATCTATTTTTAGTATTTTTATTATATTTATTGTACCGAATAGCAATCCAATGCTCACCACCATTGCAAACAACGCATAAGGCACACCCGCCATTTTGCTAACTATAAACAGCGCAGCAGTTCCGTAGTTACGTGCGTCTTCAAAATTATTTATTGAATTCTGTACCGCTAAAAAAAACGGAAGCGGCAGCCAAAGCGAAAACAGATCATAATGGCCACCCTTAATCATGCTCCGCCCTTCAGCGCCTGCTCCCGCGCCGCTTTCATCTGCGCGAAATCTTCCGCCGCGTGATAGCTTGAGCGCGTCAGCGGCGAGGATGACACCATCAAGAAACCCTTCGCGCGCGCCTGCCGTTCGTAGTAGGTGAACTCATCCGGTGTAACGTAGCGGTCGATAGGTGCATGCGCCGGAGTCGGTTGCAGATACTGGCCGATGGTCATGAAATCGACGTCGGCGGCGCGCAGATCGTCCATCACCTGCAATACCTCATCTTTTTCCTCGCCGAGGCCAACCATGATGCCGGACTTGGTGAAAATCGACGGATCCTGCTCTTTCACCGTTTTCAGCAAGTGCAGGGAATTGAAATAGCGCGCGCCGGGGCGAATGGTTTTATACAGCCTCGGCACGGTTTCGATATTGTGGTTATACACGTCGGGGCGGGCTTTTACGACGATGCCGATGCCATGCTCCTTGCGCAGGAAATCCGGCGTCAGCACTTCGATGGTGGTGTCCGGCGCGCGTTTGCGCATAGCGGCGATGCATTGCGCGAAATGATCCGCACCGCCATCTTCCAGATCGTCGCGGTCAACAGAGGTAATCACCACATGCTTCAATTTCAATTCCGCCACCGCCTGCGCAAGATTCTCCGGCTCGTGCGGGTTGAGCTGTCCGGGGATACCGGTTTTCACGTTGCAGAACGCGCAGGCGCGTGTGCAGGTGTCGCCCATGATCATCACGGTGGCGTGTTTCTGGCTCCAGCATTCGCCGATATTCGGGCAGGCCGCTTCCTCGCACACTGTGTTGAGCTTCAGCTTATGAATCACGTCGCGCGTGGCCTGGTATTCTTTGGAAACCGGCGCCTTGACGCGGATCCAGTCCGGCTTCGGTAATTTTTTATCGTTCTTTTCAAGCATGTTGTGTAGGTCAGCCATGATTTTCACCCAGTGGATTCGGGTTAACAATATACAGGGCGCAGGCCACCGCGCACAAGGCACATTTTCACCAAAAACGCTTGTATTCCCCTAAAAAACCCTCTAAAAACCCCTGTCCCAACTTAATTCTGGAGTTAAACCATGGCTCGCGTCACCGTAGAAGACTGCATCCTGCACATCCCGAACCGCTTCGATCTCGTGCTGATCGCTGCTCAGCGCGCCAAGCAGATCAGCACCGGCAACCCGCTGACCATCGACCGCGACAACGATAAAGACGGCGTGGTATCCCTGCGCGAAATCGCTGACCGCACCGTTGATCTCGACGCACTGCAGGAAGATGTGATCCAGGGCTTCTTCAAGCGCCCCATGTCCGACATCGCCGACAAGCGCCTGCTCACCAAGGGCGAAGAAATTCCGGTAGAAATCGAAGAAGCCTTCAAAGACGCCGCGCAGAATATCAGCGTCAAACCCGCCGCTGCGGAAGATGATGCTGAAGGCATGTCGTTTACCGAGGAAAACGTCGAAACCGACGACTAGGGCTTACCCACCCACACTTCCCACATCCCTTCCCTGCCTTCGGGCGGGTATATTTTTCGCATCTTCGGCTGCACATAGTCGGGCAAGCTGTTGTTGCTGCGTTTAATCGCCAGCATATCCCGGTTCAGCAACCGTGCGGTTTCAGCTGTCAACCACATCGGCGCGAAAAATGTCACCGCCTGCGAGTGATCGCCGTACAGCGCGGAAGGATAGTAGGTTCCCCAATCCATATGATTGATGACGGTGCGTGCGGAAAGCCCCTGCTCGTCAATAAATGCCAGCGCTTCCATGCGCTCCCATCCGCGTTCCGGAACCGGGGTTTGTGAAATCACTGCGAGCGTGGAGAGTATCTGCGAAAACAGCAGCGTGGATGCAAGCGCGCCAAAAAGCTCGTGCCGCCTTTCCCATACGATCTGCAGTGCAACGGCGCACGCGCCGAGAAGATAATAAAGTGGCGGCAGCAAGTGGTGCGGGTGGGTGGCGTGCACGTCCATGCCCACCGCCAGCACGCCCGCCAGCGATGCCAATATGAGCAGCTTTGCTTTCCACAGCCTCGCATCCCCGGTTTTTGCCGCAAGCGCCGCCGCGATCCCCATCGCCACCCAAAACGGCAAGGTGACGAAAAATCCGCGCCAGCCTGCATCATACACGCCATAGGTAAGGTCGGCATGGTTAGGAAATGCGAGCCAGTAGAGCTTCACCAACCCGAATCCGTGCGTGGCCTGCTCCCACAGGCTGTGCGCTACCGGAACCTTTCCCATCAGGTGGCGATAATACGTCTCATCCACACCGACCGTCGCCGTAAACAGGAGCAGCAACAGCCCGGACGCCAGCAGCAGCCCCGGCCATAATCGCGCCAGCAGCAATGTCGCCACGCGCCAGCCGGGGCGCAGGTGCCAGCAGGACGCCATCGCTGCGATCGCGATCGACGGCATGAAATACAACAGCACCGGTTTGGATTCCACGCCGAGCGCCAGCAGCAGGCCGCCCGCGACGTTCAGCAACCACCACGCCGATGTCCGTTTTGCGCATACCGTGCGATAGGCCAGCCACGGCAGCACATACAGCAGCGCCAGTTGCAGCGTCACCTGTCCGTTATCGCGCAGTGTATAAAACAGCACGGGAAACGGCAGCAGCGCCAGCGCCGCCACATCCATGCGCACGCCCAGCAGCCGCGATGCCGCCAACACGCCGGGAATCATCAGCAGCACCCCCAGCAGCGACGCGCTATACCAGTGCGGCCACAGCAAAAAAAGCGGGTAATATAAAAACGAATAGGCGCTGCCGATATAATCGTACGCGCGCGCCCATTCCCACACGCCGAGCAGCTTCACGTTCAATGCGCCGTTGCACGGCTCCTCGGAAATATGCAGCGCGGCATTCGGATAATACCAGCAGGCGAGCGCGTGGAACTGGATAAAATCATCCATATCCGGCGGCACGAAAATCGCGATCAACCCCGCCATGATCGCCAGCGACACCAGCAGGCCGCCTGTGAATAAAGGCGAGCTACTCGCCTTCATGACTGCGGATAGGCAGGGTGAAGGTCAGGATAGCGCCGCCATTTTCGGGCGCGTTCTGCGCCCAGATTTTGCCGTCATGCGCATGGATAATCCCACGGCAGATGGCAAGCCCAAGCCCGCCGCCCTTGTCGTTATCGCCGCTTCCTGCATAGAATTTGTCGAAGATTTTTTCTTCGTTGCCTTTCGGGATACCCGGCCCGTTATCCGACACCATCACGTGAATATCGGGTTTCACGGTGATGGCGGAAATCGTCACCGTCGTGCCGGGCGGCGTGTAGTCGGCGGCGTTTTCCAGCAGGTTGATGAGCACCTGCTCGATGAGCAATCCGTCCATGCGCAGCAGCGGCAGACCGTGCTCAATTTGCGTCACCACCTTGTGGCGCGAAAGTTTATGCTCTACGCGCATCAGCGCCGAACCGATCAGTTCCTCAATGAAATAAAGCTCCTTGTTCAACTTCACCGAGCCGGACTCCAGGCTCGACACGTCGAGCAGGTTGGTCACCATGCGCGCCAGTCTCGCGCCTTCTTCGTGAATCGAGCGCAGCAGTTCGCGTTTATATTCTTCGGTGATTTTCGTGCCTTCGATCAGCAGCGTACTCGCTGCGCCCGTGATCGCCGCCAGCGGCGTGCGCAGATCATGCGATACCGACGACAGCAGTATATTGCGCAGTTTTTCGCTTTCCGCCTCGATCATCGTTTTTTCGATCATCTCCGCCGCCGCCGCGCGTTCCAGCGCCGAGGCGATGATGCTCGCGAACGTTTCCAGCAGTTCCATTTCTTCGCCCGGATAGGCCGATAGCTCCTCGTTATGCGGCTTCACGCCCAGCACGCCTACCACGGCGCCGGAGCCGATCAGCGGCACATACAGCGCACTCGCGCTCGGCAGCGTATCCGTGCCCAGCCCCGCGTTCTGCTTATGGGTGAACGACCATAGCGCCACGCTTTCGTCGCGTACGGGGTCGATTTCCTGCGTGTCGGTTTCCGTTTCCGCCACCATCGTATGCAATTGCCCCTTATCGTCGGGCAGCCATAAAAACACATCGCTGTCCATGATGTCCGACACGTGCTGCGCAGCGATCTGCGCCAGCGTCACCTTGCCGCGGTTGGCGGAAAGCTCGCGGCTCATGGCGAACAGGGTCGATGTATTTTTTTCACGCTTGCGCGCGGAGATCGCCTGCAGCCGCAGCCGCGAGGTCTGCGAGCCGATCAGCACGCCGGTTACGATCAGCACGAGGAAGGTGATGAAATGCTGCTCGTTATCCATCTTGAACGAGTAATAGGGCGGGATGAAGAGCACGTTCACGCACGCCACGTTCATCAATGTCGTCAGCAGCGCAGGCCCGCGCCCGAAGCGCAACGAGATCGCCACGATGCCGATCAGGTAGGCCATGATGATGCTCGCAGGTTCGATCAGCGGACGCACGGGGAACAGCAGCATCGTGCATACCAGCGTCATCACCGGCGCGGCCAGGTAATATTGCCACGGCGTTTGCGTCTGCCACATGGGGAGCGTCAGACCTTTACGATCCTCGCCTTCACCGCCGGTGATAACCGACACGTCTATATCGCCGGAGCCGCGGATCAGCTCGTCGGCCAGCGTGCCGTGCAGGATTTCCAGCCAGCGAGGTTTCGGCGTTTTGCCGACGATGATTTTTGTAATCCCGTTGGCGCGGGCATAGGCGAGAATTTCATCGGACGCTTTCTGCCCCTGCACGATTTCCGGCTTGCCGCCCATGCGCTCGGCCAGTTTCAGCGTGCGTTCGACCGCCTCCTGCCCTTCCTTGCTCAACCGCCAGTGGCGCTCGTTTTCAATATACACCGCCGTCCACGACGCACGCAGCGCGCTCGACATGCGCTTGGCCACGCGCACCAGCTTCATCGACAGCGCGTCCGCGCCGATACACACGAGGATACGATCCGCGCCGCTCCAGCCCTGCGTGCCACCGCCGCGTGGCTTGTAGACGTCCATCAACGCATCCACGCGCTCGGCGGTGCGGCGCAGTGCCAACTCGCGCAGCGCGATCAGGTTGCTCTTCTTGAAGAAATTCTGCGCGGCGCGTTTTTTCGCTTCCGGCGCAATATAGACTTTGCCTTCCTTAAGGCGCTTAAGCAATTCTTCCGATGGAATATCCACCAGCGAAATTTCGTCCGCGCGGTCGAACACTGCATCCGGCACGGTTTCCTTCACCCACACGCCGGTGATGCGCGCCACCACGTCGTTTAAACTTTCAAGGTGCTGCACGTTGATGGTGGTGTAGACGCTGATGCCCGCATCCAGCAGCTCTTCCACGTCGTTCCAGCGCTTGGGATGGCGCGAACCGGGCGCGTTGGTATGCGCGAGCTCGTCCAGCAATATGAGCTGCGGTTTGCGCGCGAGCGCGGCGTCGATGTCGAATTCCTTGATCAGCGTGCCGCGATACGGCACTTCGCGGTTCGGCAGGATGGGCAGGCCTTCCAGCAGTTTCTTGGTTTCTTCGCGCCCATGCGTTTCCACCAGCCCGATCACCACGTCCACGCCTTCGCCCAGCGCCGACCTGCCCGCCGAAAGCATAGAGTAGGTCTTACCCACGCCCGCGCACGCACCGAAGAAAATTTTGAGCTTGCCGCGCGTGCTACCCTCGCGCTGCGCCTCGGTTTCTTCAACCGTAATGCGGTTTAGGAGTTCATCGGGGTCGGGGCGTTGCTCTTCGCTCATTTCGCCTTACCGGTTTTCTTGTCGAGCGCCATATTGAGGCGCAGCACGTTCACATACGTAACACCTGCCAGCCCGAACAGCGGCTGCTCGGCGGAGGATTCAACCAGCGCTACAACTTCTTCCACCGCTAATTTGCGCGCGCGCGCCACCCGCGACGCCTGATAATGCGCAGCGCCAAGACTGATATGCGGATCGAGCCCGCTGCCCGATGCGGTGATAAGGTCGATGGGAATAGGCGCGGTGTTTTTCGGATCGGCCGCCTGCAGCGCGATGATGCGCGCATTGGCCGCTTTCAACAATAACGGATTCGCCGGGCTGACATTCGAGCCGCCGGAAGCCGCGGCATTATACGCCCCCGCCGAGAGCCGCCCCCAAAAATAGTGCGGCTGCGAAAATTCCTGCCCGAGCAATTCCGAGCCTGCCTCACCGATGAGGCTGCCAGACGATTGCGACGGAAGCGCGACTTTCGCCACCGCCCATATCGCCAGCGGATATACGCCGCCGAGCAGCACGGTAAACACCGCGAGCATCGCCAGCGGCACACGAATGATCGAGAGTATGCCGGGATGCTGCGCGCCCATCAGTAAACCCCCATCGCGGTAAGTATCATATCCAGTATTTTAATGCAGATAAACGGCACGACAATCCCGCCTGCGCCGTAAATCATCAGGTTTCGCCGCAGCAGCGCGAGCGCCCCCACCGGCCGGTACGCCACTCCGCGCAACGCCAGCGGCACCAACCCGATAATGATCAGCGCGTTGAAAATCACCGCCGACAGCATAGCGGAAACCGGGGAAGTCAGGTGCATGACATTCAAAAGTTCCAGCGACGGGTAGGTGCTGGCGAACGCCGCCGGGATCACCGCGAAATATTTGGCGAGGTCGTTGGCGATGCTGAACGTGGTAAGCGAACCGCGCGTCATCAGCAACTGCTTGCCGATCTCCACGATTTCGATCAGCTTCGTAGGATCAGAATCGAGATCGACCATGTTTCCCGCTTCCTTGGCCGCCTGCGTGCCGCTGTTCATCACCACCGCCACGTCGGACTGCGCGAGCGCGGGCGCGTCGTTCGTGCCGTCGCCCACCATCGCCACCATCTCGCCGCCCGCCTGCATCTTGCGGATCATTTTGAGCTTGGCTTCCGGTGTGGCCTCCGCGAGGTAATCGTCTACGCCCGCCTCCGCCGCAATCGCAGCAGCCGTCAGCGGATTATCGCCGGTGATCATGATGCTCTTGATGCCCATCTTGCGTAAATCGCTCAGCCGTTCCTTAATGCCCGCCTTCACAATGTCTTTGAGATAGACCACCCCCAGCACTTGCGTGCCGTCAGCGACCACCAGCGGCGTGCCGCCCTGCCGCGCAATCGTGTCCACGCGCTGGCGCACGTCGTCTGAAATTGCGCCGCCCAGCGCGGCGAGATGCCGCGCTATCGCATCCGAAGCGCCTTTGAGCACCATGCGTTTGCCGATTTTCACGCCGCTATAGCGTGTCTCGGCACTGAATTCGATAAACTCGCTGCCTTCCGGCTGCGCGACATTTTCCGGCATGTCGTATTTCCGCCGTGCCAGCGCCACGATGCTCTTGCCCTCCGGCGTATGGTCGGCGAGCGAAGAAAGCTGTGCGGCCTCGGCCAGCGTGAGAATCGACACACCGGAAGCGGGATAAAATTCCTCGGCCTGCCGGTTGCCGTGCGTGATCGTGCCGGTTTTATCGAGCAGCAGCACGTTGATGTCGCCCGCCGCCTCTACCGCGCGCCCGGACGACGCGATCACGTTCGCCTTCAGCAGCCGGTTCATGCCCGCGATGCCTATGGCTGAAAGCAGGCCGCTGATCGTCGTCGGCGCAAGGCATACCAACAGCGCGATCAATACGGTAATGCTCACCGGCTTGCCGGAACCGGCCTGCTCCACGCTGAATAGGGAAAACGGCAGCAACGTAACCACCGCCAACAGGAAATTCAGGGTAAGCGCCGCAAGCAAGATGGACAGCGCGATTTCATTAGGGGTTTTCTGGCGTTTGGCGCCTTCCACCAGCGACACCATGCGGTCGATGAAACTCTCGCCCGCGTTGGCGGTAATACGCACCACCAACCAGTCGGACAGCACGCGCGTGCCGCCCGTCACCGCGTCGCAATCGCCGCCGCTTTCACGGATCACCGGTGCGCTTTCGCCGGTGATCGCGCTTTCATCCACCGAAGCGATGCCGTCGATCACCTGCCCGTCGCCGGGAATAAAGCCGCCCGCTACGATCAGCACAATATCGTCCTTGCGCAGCGACGACGCGGACACGACCTGATAATCATCACGGTTTGCGGAAGAGGCAAGTTTCACCGCCTGCACATCCTTGCGCAGCGCCTTGAGACTTTCCGCCTGCGCCTTACCGCGCCCTTCGGCGATACTTTCCGCGAAATTGGCGAACAGCACGGTAAACCACAGCCACAGCGACACCCACAGCGTAAACCATGCGGGCTCACTCTGCGTAGGATAATATAATTCGTAGATATAAAGCAGGCTGGTGATGAACGCGCCCACATACACCACGAACATCACAGGGTTACGCGCTTGCGTCACCGGCGAGAGTTTGCGGAATGCGCCGATAATGGCATCGGTCATGGAAGCCTGTTTCATGGCGCGATCTCCCATGGCAGCGTCATGCGCACATGCTCGGCTATCGGCCCCAGCGCCAGCGCGGGAATGTAGGTCAGCACGCTTATCAGCACCACGATCAGCACAAGCATGGATACGAAGAGCGGCGTGTGCGTCGGCAGCGTCCCCAAACTTCTGGGCACGGTATTTCTTGCCGCCAGCGCGCCCGCGATCGCCAGCACCGGCAGGATCACCCCGTAGCGGCCAATCAGCATGGCGATACCGAGCGTAATATTGTAGAACGCGCTCGACGCATTCAGCCCCGCGAAGGCGCTACCGTTATTGTTGCCCGCCGACGAATAGGCGTAGAGCACTTCGCTGAAACCCTGCGCGCCGGGGTTCAGGATGCCTGCCCTGCCCGCATCCGTGCCGATGGCAAGCGCCGCCCCGAGCAGCACCGCTGCGCTGGGGATAATCGTAACCAGCGCGGCCATTTTAATTTCATACGTCCCCAGCTTTTTGCCGAGATATTCCGGCGTACGCCCCACCATCAGCCCGGCGATGAACACCGTAAGCAGCGCCGTCATCAGCATGCTGTACATGCCGCTGCCGACACCGCCGAACACCACCTCGCCGAACTGGATCAGCATCAAGGGCACCAACCCACCCAGCGGCGTGAAAGAATCGTGCATCGCATTGACCGAACCGTTGGAGGTCGCCGTCGTCGCCGCCGCCCATAACGCCGAGCTGGTCGCGCCGAAACGCACTTCCTTGCCTTCCATGTTTCCCGCCGACTGATCGACCACTACCGTGTCGAAGCGCGGGTTGGTGCCGTGCTCGCTGACTACTACCAGCCACAACAACGGCAGGAAAATAATCACCATCGTCGCCAGCATGCTCCAGCCCTGCCTGCGATCCCCCACCATACTGCCGAACGTGTAGGTGAGCGCAGCCGGGATCAGGAGGATCGATACGATCTGCAACAAATTCGCCAGCGCCGTAGGATTCTCGAATGGATGCGCTGCGTTAGCGTTAAAAAACCCGCCACCGTTGCTGCCCAGCATCTTGATCGCCACCTGCGATGCGGCGGGCCCCATTGCGATCAGCGATTCCTGCGTCGCTTCCACGGGGCTATAGGTAATGTAGCTGTCGAATGTCTGCACCACGCCCTGCGACGCCAGAAACAGCGCGAACACCAATGACATGGGCAGCAGGATATAAAGCACGCTGCGCACCATATCCACCCAGAAATTACCGATCGTAGACGCCTGCTTGCGCCCCAGCGCGCGAAATAGCGCGGCGGCCACCGCCATGCCGGTGGCGGCGGAAAGGAAATTCTGCACCGCAAGCCCCATCATCTGCGAGAATGCGCTGAGCGCCACTTCACCGCTATAGCTCTGCCAGTTGGTATTGGTAATAAAGCTCACCGCCACGTTGAACGCCATGTCGGAGGAAAGCCCTTCGAGCTGGAGCGGATTAAGCGGCAGCATTTTCTGCATGATAAGGATAATGAACAGCAGCGCGAACCCGGCAGCGCCGAACATCAGCACCGATGCGCCGTAGCCCAGCGCCCCCGTTTCCTCTTTCGGGTCGATGCCGCATGCTTTGTAGATAAGGCGTTCCAGCCAGCCGAACAGCGTATGCGTCCACACACGCTCGCCCATATAAACACGCGCCATGTAGAGGCCGAGCGGTTTGATGCACACCGCGACCAGCGTGAAGCACAAGACGATATATATCAGGGAATGCATGGCGAAATCAGGGGAAGAGTTCCGGTTTGAGAAGCGCAGCCAGCAGGTAAACGAACAGCATGGCGGCAACGACACCCATCAGCACATACAACGTCGTCATTCTATTTTTCTTCTCATGCAATGCACAGACGCCGCGATCATAGGACGATCTTCCGGCAAGTCAATAAATGACGGTAAAAACCTGTATTTTAATTCTTATCCATATCTTCCAGCCGCGCTTCGATGAGCGCCAGCCTGCGCGTATTCTCCGTAACCGCCTCCATCACGGCGCGCACGTGCAGGTGCAGGCTCAGGATCGCCACGAACGCAAAAAGGATAAAACAGTACATCACCAGATCGGCGCCGCGCCCGATACCCACGAACGCCGCCAGCATATTACTGCTCTCCGGAAGCGCCACCAGCAGCAACCCACAACACGCGATCGCCATCACCACATAGCACACCAGCGCGGAACGCCGCTTCTGCGAATAGGCGTAGACAAGGATGCACAACAGCACCGCGCTTAAAAATACCTGCATGATCATGAGCCGATCCTTTTCAAGAATAAATCGAGTAGGATATAAATTGCGTGCCTGCTTTTCTGCCCCTTGGCGCGGGAATAGTCGGTGTAGCGCACCGTGCAGGGCACTTCCGCGAAACGCAGCTTATGCTGCGCCACTTGCGCGATAAATTCCGCGGCATGCGCCATGCGGTTCTGCCGCAGCCTTATGCGCCGCGCAGCCTGCGCCGAAAGCGCGCGCACGCCGTTCTGCGTATCGCTGAGCATGAGGCCGGTAGTGGCATAAGTGTAGGCACGCGCCAGTTTCAGGAACAGGCCGCGCAGCCTGCCCATGCCCACCGCCTGCCCGAGGAAGCGCGAGCCGAACGCAACGTCCGCATGCGCCAGAGCCGCGACCAGCGAGGGAATATCCGCCGGATCATGCTGCCCGTCGGCATCGAAGGTAACGATGATTTCGGCCTTGCGCAGCAGCGCGTAATCGATCCCCGTCTGCAACGCCGCCCCCTGGCCGAGATTGACCGCATGACGAACCACTTTCGCGCCCGCCGCTTTTGCCTGCGCCGCCGTATCGTCGCACGAGCCGTCATCGACCACCACGACCCGCGACACGTACGGCAGCACGCCGCGCACCGCCTGCGCAACCGTTGCCGCTTCGTTATATGCGGGGATCACGGCATAGATTCCGCTCATACGATAATCCCGTACATGATGGCCATCACCGTCAGCGCAAAGACCGCCTGCACCGCAACCAGCCTGCGCACCCATAATTCAGGCAGCGCTACCGAACACATCAGCATCACCACCGGCAGCAACGGCACGAAATAGCGCCCTTGTACCGTGCCGACCTGTGCCATATTAAGCCCGATTTCATCGATAAACAATGCCAGCGTCACCGCGATCACCGTCAGCCCGCATATTGCAAACAGCCACAACCGCCCGCCTGCGGAAACCATGTTGCGCGCACGCGGCACCACGGCGAACAGTAGCGGCCATACGGTCAAGAGCAACCACACGCCGAATAATTCATACACATAATGCGACCTGTTGAAGAAATACCCGCGCATGAACAGATTGACGGTTTCTTCCTTCAGGAACGTCTCGCTCGCATAGATGGTAAACACCTGTTTCACCATGCCAACGGGATCGGCCTTGATCGCCGCGAGCGCCTGCTGGCGGTCGCTCTGCGCGCCCTGCCCGCCGCCGCTGAGTTCCGCGTGCAGATCGATATGGTAGTTCTCCTCGAACGCTTCCGCCAGCGACAGCAGCGAAAACGCCCCGCTCGCGCCGATAACGCACGCCATGCACAACACATAATGCCGCATACTCGGAAAATAGCGCGGCGTGAGCAGCAGCGCAGCCAGCGTAAGCGGAAAATACACCAGCTTGGAAATCGACAGCACGATCGCACTGCCCGCCAGCAACGCCACATACCCCGCATGGATGCGCGGCTGCAGGAACAATAGCCGAACCAGCACCGCGATAAACAGCAGCGCCATCACATTCACCACGTAATCCGGGTATTGGTTCGAGCGCATCATCCATGTGGAAGGCAGCAGCAGGATAATCATCGCGGGCAGGTGCATGCACGGCAACAAGCGCAGGATGATATAGCCGATGCCCAGACCCGACAGCAGGCACAATACGCGCACGATATAATAGATCGCCGCCGGACGCAGCTCCAGCCAGTCTCCCAGCGTGCCGCCGATAATGTGCGGAATGTAACAGGTGACGGGATAACGGCTGACATTGGCGGCGGACATGAACAGGTCGCGCTCGTCCGGTTTCAGCGCAAGCTCTGCCGCATCGCGGTTGAGCGGCACCCACGCCAGCTTGTCGGGGTTTTCCTTATTCCGCGCCAGCTCGACGAACTGGTAGATGCTCGTCGGCATCGTCTGGTCTTTATAGAGCGTGCTGAACGTCAACCCGCGCATAAAATGCTGCCATTCATGCGGGGAATACAGCGTATCGACGGTCGTAAGCAGCCGGAGGATAATCAGCAACGCCGCCAGCGCATAAAAAGCGGCGAATCGCCTGGCCGTGAGGGAAGATGCATTATGCGCCATAGACCCCACAAAGAGTGGTGATCCGGGCGGGAATCGAACCCGCGACAACCTGATTAAAAGTCAGGTGCTCTACCGACTGAGCTACCGGATCACAAACGGGGCGAATCACAAGCGAATCCAGCCCATTGCCTTGAATTTCCCGAAAAAGCCGAAAACCAGACCTCGCCGGGAATGGGGGACAATAAGATTTTGGGAGCGTTTGTCAACCGTTTAGAGGCGTTTTAAAGCATTTTTGCCTTAACGCTTTTTCCATGAGCCATCGGCGGCCTGATACATTGCCCCCGGCTCAAGCCCCTGCACGATCTGCGGCGCGGCAAGTTTGGCTACCACGGCGGCTGTCTGGCCGTTCTGCTTGGAGATTTCGGCATATTTGGCGCTGCGCTTGGCGTTGACGTCGGCCACCAGCAGATCGACCTCGGAGGAGGGTTTGAGCGCTGTCACATAGCCGTCATTCTTCTCGCCGACCAACCCCTGGCTGCGCGCCGTATGCAAATCGACCGCCAGCGCGGGAAATGCCCACAGCGCGGCAAGGAAGGCAAAAGAGGCGATAAGGTTGCGTTTCATAAACTCTCCTAGAAAATATCTTTGTTCTTGGCGATGGCCTGTTTCACGTCTTTTTCAATTTCCACCTTGATACGGTGCTCGATATTGACGTTCAGGTTGATTTCGATCGGCTTGTCGGGCGCCTGCACCTGCACGGTGGGCGTACACGCGGAAAATGCAGCGAGCGCAAGGAGGAGGATGCTATTTTTTGTCATGGCCGTCCTGTTTCAGGAATGTTTTGGGATCGGTGTAGGGCACGATGCCCTGTTGCAGAAAACTTAGCACATCCCCGGTTAAATGCACGTTTAATTTCACAGGTTTTCCTTCATACGCATCAGGATTTTTGCCTTCCACGCGCAACGTCAGCGACAAGGCGTTTTTCTCTCCCGGTTCACTCACCATTTCCAACGTGTGGTAATGAAAATTGCTCAACACTTCGCTAAGCAGCGCCAATTGCGGATTATCGCCGGGTATGGCGCCGGGCTGCATTTTGATGATGCCCTTCCCGCCCGCCACGAGGCTGCCTTTGCCGATGGAAAACCTGCCCGTCTCGTCCATCTCCACCGGCAACGCTCCCGATACCGCGCCGGTTGCGCTCGCCTTGCCGCCGGTAAGCACCTGCATCAGCGCGTCGAGCGAAACGTTTTTCAAACTTACCGTCGCTTTCAGTTTGCCGGAAAGCTCATACCGTGCGTTGCGCGCGGAAACTTCCCCGCCGTTCCACGGCATCGCCGCGTGCGTGATCGTGACCATGTCCGCACCGTCATAGGTGAATGCGGCGTTATAGCGTTTGTCGGCGCTGCCGAGAGTGCCGTCCACCGCCCATTTTCCCTCTTTGCGCGCCATCGTGCCCGCACCCGAAAGCGCAGGCAGCGGCGTTGCGATGCCCGACAGCACAAGTGACGCCACCGACCATTCGCCGGCTACGTTTTCTACATTGCCGCGCAGCAGTTCCGTATACGGCAGCGACGTTGCGCGGACGACTGCCCCTTCCGCCGATATGCTCGTTTTATCCTTGGAAAAACCAATGCGCGAAAACGCGACATGTGACGTATCAAAGGTTTCCACCTGAACTTCCGTTTGCGTAAGCCCCGCCTGCTCCAACAACGTGCGCAGGCGTTTCTCGATTTCGGCGGCGGGCGAGAATTGCCGCACGGCAAACACCCCCGCCACGCATACCAGCGCTAGGAAAAGAATGATTTTTTTTGTTCTACTCATCGGTTTCCGCAGGCCGGTAGCGCGCCAGAAATTGCGCAGCGAAATCGTCCAGCTTGCCCGCTGCGATCGCATCACGCAGCCCCTGCATCAGCCGCTGGTAGAAGGTCACGTTGTGCCATGTCAGCAGCATCGCGCCGAGCATTTCATCGGCCTTGAACAGGTGGTTCAGGTAGGCGCGGCTATAGCTCGTGCAGGCCGGGCACGGGCAGCCTTCCTCCAGCGGCGCGGCGTCGTCGGCATAGCGCGCGTTCTTGATGTTGCGTTCGCCCTCCGGCGTGTAGGCGCGCGCGAAACGCCCGGCGCGCGTGGGAATCACGCAATCGAACATATCCACCCCGCGCTGCACCGCGCCGATAATATCGTCGGGTTTTCCCACACCCATGAGATAGCGCGGCTTGTCTTTCGGCAAATGCGGCAAGGTAAAATCCAGCACGTCGAACATCACCTGCTGCCCCTCGCCTACCGCCAGCCCGCCCACGGCGTAGCCGTCGAAGCCGATGGCTTTCAGCGCCGCACACGATTCTTCGCGCAATTCCGGATAGGTGCTGCCTTGCACGATGCCGAACACGGAATGCCCTTCACGTTCGACAAACGCATCCTTCGACCGCTTCGCCCAGCGCATCGAAAGCCGCATCGAATCCGCCGCCTGCTGCTGCGTGGCCGGGTATGGCGTGCATTCGTCGAGCACCATGCTTATGTCGCTTCCGAGCAAATATTGAATCTCCATCGCGCGTTCGGGAGAAAGCGTATAGCTCGTGCCGTCAAGATGCGACTGGAAGGTCACCGCCTGCTCATCAAGTTTCCGTAATTTCGACAGCGACATCACCTGGAACCCACCCGAATCGGTGAGGATCGGCCGGTTCCAGTTCATAAATTTGTGCAAACCGCCAAGCCGCGCGATGCGCTCCGCCGTTGGCCGCAGCATAAGGTGGTAGGTATTGCCGAGCAATATATCCGCCCCCGTCTGGCGCACCGATTCCGGCAGCATGCCCTTGACGGTAGCCGCCGTGCCCACAGGCATGAACGCAGGCGTGCGGATGTCGCCGTGCGCGGTGGATACGATGCCGGTGCGGGCGAGGCCGTCTTTTGCGAAGATGGTGATCATACGCCCTGCTTATACAACAGGCAGGCGTCGCCGTACGAGTAAAAACGATAGTTATTGGCGATAGCATGCGCATACGCCGCCTGCATGGTCTCCAGCCCGGAGAACGCCGACACCAGCATAAACAATGTAGATTTCGGCAGGTGGAAATTCGTCAGCAGCACATCCACGCATCTAAACCGGTAGCCGGGCGTGATGAAAATATTCGTCTCCTGCGAGAAAGGCTGCACCCTGCCCGCCGCATCGGTGGCTGATTCCAGCGTGCGCAGCGACGTAGTCCCCACCGCAATCACGCGCCCGCCTTTCGCTTTCGCATTATTGATCGCTCGCGCGGTTTCCTCGCTGATTTCCGCCCATTCGCTATGCATGACATGGTCGTTCGTATCGTCAGTTTTCACCGGCAGGAACGTGCCGCCGCCCACATGCAGCGTGACGTGCGTGCGCGTAGCCCCCACCGCATCGATTTTTTGCAGTAACGCTTCCGTAAAATGCAGCCCTGCCGTGGGCGCGGCGACAGAGCCTTCGTGCTTAGCGTAAACGGTCTGGTAAGTGCTTTCGTCGCTGCTGTCGGCATGGCGTTTTTTCTCAATATACGGTGGCAATGGCATCAGCCCGTATTGCGCCAGCTTCGCGGAAAACCCGTCCTGTGCAAACCGCAGCACCACCTGCCCGTCCTCGCATTTTTCTTCCACGATGGCGGAAAAATCGGCGGCGAAGGCAACCGTATCGCCCAGCTTCAGTTTCTTCGCGGGTTTGGCAAAGCACGACCAATATTCATGCTCCCTCTCCCCTTGTGGGAGAGGGTTGGGGAGAGGGGGAACCATCAACGCATGAGATTGTGGAGACAGCCCCCTCTCCCTGCCCTCTCCCACAAGGGGAGAGGGGGTATTTAAAGGTCGGGGGGAGGATAATTTCTTATGCAATAAAATCTCCACCCCCGCCTCGCCTCGCTTACCCAGCAACCGCGCAGGCAGCACCTTGGTGTCGTTAAACACCACAATGTCGTTCGGCTTCAGGAAAGACGGAAAATCGGCAATGGCCGCATCATGAAACGATTGCCGCACCACCAGCATCCGCGCGCTGTCACGCGGGAACGCCGGGGTTGCGGCAATCAGGGAATCGGGAAGATCGAAATCGAAAAGCGAGGTTTTCAACGCTACTCTTTAACGTCGGCGGCCACCTGAACTTTTATCATCTTGTCGGGGCTGGTGACGGAGCCGTTGTCACGCTTATCGCCTTTTTTGATTTTATCGACGAATTCCATACCCGAAGTCACCTGACCCCACACGGTATACTGCCCGTCGAGATAGGTGGAATCGGCGAGCACGATGAAGAACTGGCTGTCGCCGCCGTTAATGTCGCCCGGACGTGCCATGGATACGACACCGCGGCGGTGCGGTTCCTTGCTGAATTCCGCCTTGAGTTTCTGGCCGGAGCCGCCGTTGCCGGTGCCTGTCGGGTCGCCGGTCTGCGCCATGAAGCCGTCGATCACGCGGTGGAACACGATACCGTCATAGAAGCCTTTGCGCGCCAATTCCTTGATGCGTTTCACATGGTTCGGCGCAAGGTCGGGGCGCATTTCGATGACCACGCGGCCATCCTTCAAATCCATGTACAATGTATTTTCTAAATCGGCGGCATTAGCCATGGTCGAAACTCCGAAAATAAAGGTGAGCGTTGCAAGCAGCGTGCGGATCATACATTTTTCCTCATCTTGTCATCCTGAAGGAGCGAAGCGACTGAAGGATCTTGCTTTAGATCCTTCGCTACGCTCAGGATGACGGTTAATCAAACCTGCGTTTGTAGGTACGCGGTGATCCCCATCGTGTCAATCAGATTAAGCTGCGTGCGGATGAACTGCACATGGTGATCCTCGCTCTCGAGGATGGACAGCAACATCGAAGCCGTGGCCGGATCGTTGCCCTCACCTTCGCAAAAAGCAATGGCGGCTTTCAAATCGTCACGTGCTGCGTCTTCCAGCGCAAGATCGGCGGCAAGTATGCCAGGCACCGTTTCGCCGATCGATGTCGTGACGTTCTGTTGCAGATTCGGGCGTGCGCCGAGGAAAAGAATGCGGTTGATAAGCTGGTCGGCATGCTTCATCTCATCGATGGATTCGCGGTACTCGAAATCGGCGAGCTTCATGAACCCCATATGCTTGAGAATGCGTGCGTGGAGAAAATACTGGTTGATGCCTGCCAGTTCATTGGCAAGTACGGCATTAAGATACGCGGCGGTCTGCGCGCCTGCACTGATGGACTGTATTTTCGGTTGCGGCTTCATATGGTTTCTACAACTATTGATACCGGTGTTTCTACCGCGCTTTAATGGAGCAATCCTTAACCTAAGTCAAGCGCAACAGGGTAAATTCAAGTTGCATTCTGGCACGGGACTACTAAAGCTATTCGTGCAAAGTTTTTGAAAGGAGAGTTTGCATGAAGAAAATCGAAGCGATTGTTAAGCCTTTCAAACTCGATGATGTCAAAGAAGCGCTGCAGGAAATCGGCTTGCAGGGCATCACGGTGACCGAAGCGCGTGGTTTCGGCCGCCAAAAAGGACACACCGAGCTATACCGGGGTGCGGAATATGTCGTAGATTTCCTCCCCAAAATAAAAATTGAGGTCGTGATTGAGGATAAAATGGTCGATCGCACGGTTGATGCCATCATCAACGCCGCGCGCACCGGCCGCATCGGAGACGGGAAAATATTCATCACCCCGATCGAAGACGCTATCCGCATCCGCACCGGCGAACGCGGCGCCGACGCGATTTAGCGACACGGCACTACAAAAAAAATAAAAAATCGCAGGACGTTTACCGCTAATTTGCCTCCAATAAACCTTTTCCTCCGTCATTCCTGCAAGACAGGAATCACTCCTTTACGCATAACACCGCTTCCACCGGCGGCACGTCCATGCCCTGCTGATGGCGTTTGAGGAATACGGTACAACGGGTAAAACCCTCGAACAGCATATCGCCTTTTACGCCCTTTTGACGGAAGATCATCGGGTGGCCGTGCAGCGGCGGCGGGAAACCGGGGCGCGTGAGGATCTGGTTGGCGAATGCGCGCGGATCGTGCAGCGAAAGCGGGCTCACCTCGTAGCTGATGTATTTTTCAAAGGTAATTTTCTCTTTCCACATCTCGGGAATGAGGTAGAGCTTGGCGATTTTTTCCGGGGTAAGCGTAACGAACTCGAAACGGCCTGCGGTTTCCACGTAGCGCGGCACCAGATCGGTGCGGCGCTGCTCCAGCGCGCGAATGAGCTTGTTCTGCTCCTCCTCGCTCAACTGCTCTGGATCAAGGGATTCGGCCTTGCGGCACAAATCATCGCCCAGTTGCTTGCCAAAGATCGCCCGCCAGCGCGGGCTGCGCACTTCGGCATGCGCCCACAGCAGCTTGACCTGCCGCATGGTGAGGGATTTTTTTTTGGCCGCCATGGTGTGGTTTCTTAGAACGGAATTTCGTCGTCCAGCAGTTCGGACGCCTGTTTCGAGGCAGGCTGGTTGTATGAGGACGACGCGGATGCTCCCTGATTATAGCTTCCGCCCGCGCTTTCACCCCCGCTGCGGCCATCAAGCATGGTGAGGGTGGAGTTGAAATTCGACAGCACGACTTCGGTGCTGTATTTCTCGTGGCCGTCCTTATCCGTCCATTTGCGGGTCTGGAGTTGGCCTTCGATGTACACTTTCGCGCCTTTTTTCAAATATTGCTTGGCGATATTGACCAGCCCGTCGCTGAAAATCACCACGCGGTGCCATTCGGTCTTTTCCTTGCGCTCGCCGCTGGAACGGTCTTTCCACGATTCCGACGTAGCGATGGTGAGGTTGGCGATTTCCTTGCCGTCCTGTGTGGAGCGAATTTCCGGGTCTTTTCCGAGATTTCCTACCAAAATTACCTTATTGACGCTGCCTGCCATATTATCCCCCTATGTTATTTGTCTTGGACGTTCATACTAAGCGTAAAAATAGGTTACACGCCAGTAATAAATTGCTATAGTCCCCGCTTCGCAAAACCGGGAGTTTTATGGACAAAGACGCAAATATCGTCATTCGCGGCGCAAAAGAGCATAACCTCAAAAACATCGACGTGGAAATCCCGCGCAACAAGCTGGTGGTCATCACGGGGCCGTCCGGCTCGGGTAAGTCCTCGCTGGCGTTTGATACGATTTACGCGGAAGGGCAGCGCCGCTATGTGGAAAGTCTGTCGTCCTATGCACGCCAGTTCCTGAATATTCAAGACAAACCGGACGTGGAATCCATCACCGGCCTATCGCCTGCGATTGCCATCGACCAGAAAACCACTTCGCGCAACCCGCGCTCCACAGTGGGCACGGTCACGGAAATTTATGACTATCTGCGATTGCTTTATGCGCGCATCGGCATCCCCTACTCGCCCGCCACCGGCTTGCCTATCGAGAGCCAGACCGTGTCGCAGATGGTAGACCGCATCATGGAACTGCCGGAAGGCACGAAATTGAACCTGCTCGCGCCCATCGTGCGCGGCCATAAGGGGGAATACCGCAAGGAAATTCAGGCTTTGCAGAAAAAGGGCTTCCAGCGCCTGAAGATCGACGGCGAGATGTACGACATTCAGGAAGCGCCCGTACTGGACAAGAACAAGAAACACGAAATCGATGTGGTGGTAGACCGCATCGTGGTGAATAGCGAACTTGGCAACCGCCTTGCGGATTCCATCGAAACCGCGCTCGGTCTTGGCGAAGGGCTTATCAAAGTGGAAATGGTCGCTGCTGAAAAGAAAACAAAAACAGCCGCACCCGAATCGTTCACCATGAGCAGCAAATTCGCCTGTCCCGTTTCCGGCTTCACCCTGTCGGAGATCGAACCGCGCCTGTTCTCGTTCAACAGTCCCTACGGCGCGTGCCCGGAGTGCGACGGGCTTGGCATCGAAATGTTCTTCGATCCCGACCTGGTAATCCCCGACACCAGCCTTTCACTGATGGATCGGGCGATCGCACCCTGGGCGTCCAGCCAGAGCAAGCATTATATCCAGACGCTCGAAGGGTTGAGCGCGCACTACAAATTCAGTCTGTTAAAGCCGTTCCGCGAGCTGCCGAAAGAGATTCAGGACGTCATTCTCTATGGCACGGGCGACGAGGCGATCCGCATCGTTCACAATGACGGCGCGCGGCATTTTATAAGCAACAAACCGTTTGAAGGGGTCATCCCCAACCTGAAACGCCGCTGGAAGGAAACGGAGAGCGCGTGGATGCGCGAAGAGCTGGAAAAATACCAGAACGAGCATGACTGCGCCTCGTGTGGCGGCCACCGCCTGAAGCCGGAAGCGCTGTGCGTCAAAGTTGGCGGCTTGCATATCGGCGAAACCACGCGCATGACGATCGACCTAGCGCACCAATGGTTCGGCACGCTGGAGAAAAAACTTTCTAAAAAACACCAGAGCATCGCCAGCAAAGTACTGAAGGAAATCCGCGAGCGCCTGCAATTCCTCGTGAATGTAGGGCTGGATTATCTGACGCTCGCGCGTGAATCCGGCACATTGTCGGGCGGTGAAGCGCAGCGCATTCGCCTCGCGTCGCAGATCGGCTCCGGCTTATCGGGCGTATTATACGTACTGGACGAACCCTCCATCGGCCTGCACCAGTGTGACAACCAGCGTCTGCTCGGCACGTTGCGCCATTTGCGCGAACTGGGCAACACGGTGATCGTAGTGGAGCATGACGAAGATACGATGCGCGCCTCCGACCACCTCATCGACATGGGCCCGGGCGCAGGCATCCACGGCGGCAACGTGGTGGCCGAAGGCACGGTGATGGAAGTCATCAAGAATAGAAAAAGCCTCACCGGGCAATATCTCAGCGGCGAGAAATTCATCGCCGTGCCGCCCTCGCGCCGCACGCCGCAGCGCGGCCGCAAAATCACCATCAACAACGCGCGCGGCAATAACCTGAAGAATGTCACGGCGGATATTCCGCTCGGCACCTTCACCTGCGTCACCGGCGTATCCGGCGGTGGAAAATCGACGCTGGTGATTGAGACGCTATACAAAGCGATTGCACGCCGCATGCATGGCAGCCGCGATATGCCCGCATTGCACGACAGCATCACCGGGCTGGATTTCATCGACAAGATCATCGAGATCGACCAGTCGCCCATCGGTCGCACGCCACGCTCGAACCCGGCGACGTATACCGGCGCGTTCACACCCATCCGCGACTGGTTCGCGGAATTGCCGGAAGCAAAAGCGCGCGGCTATGCGCCCGGACGCTTCTCGTTCAACGTCAAAGGCGGTCGCTGTGAAGCGTGTCAGGGCGACGGGCTTATCAAGATTGAAATGCATTTCCTGCCGGACGTGTATGTGAAATGCGACGTGTGCCACGGCCAGCGCTACAACCGCGAAACGCTCGACATTAAATACAAAGACAAATCCATCGCCGATGTGCTGTCGATGACGGTGGACGAAGGCGCGGCGTTTTTCACCGCACAACCTTCCATCCGCGAAAAACTGCTCGCCATGCAGGAAGTGGGATTAGGATACATCGCCATCGGGCAATCGGCCACCACCCTTTCCGGCGGCGAGGCACAGCGCATCAAGCTGGCGAAGGAGCTTTCCAAACGCGCTACCGGCCGCACGCTCTACATCCTTGACGAACCGACGACAGGGCTGCATGCCGACGACATCCGCAAATTGCTGGTGGTATTGCACAAGCTGGTGGACGCGGGCAACACGGTGCTGGTGATCGAACACAATCTCGATGTCATCAAAACCTCCGACTGGATCGTGGATATAGGCCCCGGCGGGGGCGACAAGGGCGGCCGCGTGGTCGCCAGCGGCACGCCGGAAGACATCGCCCGCCACAAGGAAAGCATCACTGGCGAATATCTGAAACCGCTTTTAAAAAAAAGTAAGGCGGCCTAGCGACTGCGTTACGCCTTGGCTTTCTGGCCCTGCGGAAGGTGTTTCTTCAGCGCCGCGTTGAAAGCCTTCTGATCCATCTCCGCTATGTCTTTCATCGTGCCGTCGAAGATAAGTTCCGCGCTGTTGCCTTTATCGATCACCAGCGTTTTTACGGAAGCGCCTGTTGCGGTATCCATGCTCTTGGCAAGGGCATCCCATGTAGCGGCTTTCACCGCTTTAAGCGCCGCAACATGTTGCGGCGTATTGCCGAGATAGATGTGCGTACGGTTCTGTTTTCCGTCTGGTTCTTCCGGGATTGTATAAGGCGAGAACACGATATGCTTGAGTGTCAGCCCCGGAATCTCCTTGCTCAATGGCCTGAAAAGTTTTTGCCGTGCCTGCTGCTCGGCGGGATTCTCCAGTTTTTCTTCCGTGTCGCTCATGTTTATCCCCTGCGTTATTTTTTATTTTTTTATGCCTGCCTAAGCAGAATGGGAGCGATTATATGTGAACCCTACGGCTCTCGACAAATGACAGTTTTATGACAATCGTATAGCATAAACGCATGATTTTCAGGCGGCTTACGAACAACCCTGCCATAAACAACAAAGGCCGGGCAATGCCCGGCCTTTGCGTTTATCCTGATTGCCTTATGCGGCTTCTTTTGCGGCTGCGGCGGCGGCCACTTTTGCGCGCAGGAGCTTCATCAGCTTATCCGTCGCGGTTTTGTGGTCGGTGGCCTCGGCTGCGGCAAGTTCACCCACGAGGCGGGCAAGCGCCGACTCATAAATCATGCGTTCAGAATAGGAACGTTCCGACTGGTCGACATTCTGGTGCAGGTCGCGGACGACTTCTGCAACCGAGAGCACGCTGCCGGAATTGATCTTGGTTTCGTATTCCTGCGCACGGCGCGACCACATGCCACGGCTGGTGCGCGCGCGGCTTTTCAGCGTAACGAACACCTGCTTCATCTGATCGCCGGTGCTGATCGGGCGGAGACCCGCTGCAGTGGCGCGGTGCATCGGCACGCGCAGCGTCATCTTGTCTTTTTCAAACGAGATAACGAGCATTTTCAGTTCCACGTCGCCGATCATCTGCGTTTCCTGCGCGATGATCTTGCCAACGCCATGCGTGGGGTACACGACATAGTTGTTGACCTTGTACAGCGTTTTATTATCAGCGCCCTTGGGCGCGGCCACTGCAACCACGGCAGCTTTCGCCTGAACCTGAACCTGCACCTGCTGCTTCTGCACGGGTGCGGCTACGGGCTTGCGAACAGCCTGGTTTTTCTGCACGGCCTGCAATTTCTTTACAGCCTGCGGCTTTTTAGCGGGCGCCTTTACAGCAACGATTTTCTTCGCTACCGCTTTTTTCACGGCGGCTTTTTTAGCTACGGGCTTTTTAGCCTGTGCGGATTTACGAGCTTTGGCGGCTTTTACCGGTTGCTTCGATTTCTGAATTTTTTTTGCCTTCGGCGCTATTTTCTTTGGCATAGTATTCCCTAACTCACTAATAAAGTTATGCGGTGACCCGCTCTATCCGCAACACGCATAGCAGAAAGCTACATATGGTGTTTAAAGCCGATGGACACACTATAAGATGTGGCTCCATCCAAGACAGACGCTAACCTACCACATTATTAACAAAAAGAAAACAAGTTAGTTGGGTGTTTACTTATTGCCCTCACCCGGATTCGGGCTAAAGAGGGTTTCAAACTTGCCGGACTGCCCTTTAAAGCTGTCTGCATCAGGGTCTGCGGGCTTTTTGACCGTAAGATTCGGCCATTTGGCGGCATATTCGCGGTTAACTTCTACCCATTTCAACAGTTCGTCGGATTCGGGGTGAATAGCTTCCGCCGGGCATTCGGGTTCGCACACGCCGCAATCGATACACTCGTCAGGGTTGATAACCAGCATATTTTCACCCTCATAGAAGCAATCCACGGGGCATACTTCCACGCAATCGGTGTATTTGCATTTTACGCAGGCATCGGTAACAACGAAGGTCATGGCGGTTTCTGGCGTTTGGTTATGGATCAGGGTTCGCTATATAAACCATCGAATATCAAGTATCAACCCTCAACTAAACCGCATCCGGCGGATTTTTTGCTCCAGTAACGCTGCTTTCATGCGCACGGCCAGTAAGGTCAGGTAAAAACAGGTGAATCCCGCGCCCATCAGCAACAAGGGCGCAAGCATGGAACCGTCGATAGCGACGCCGCCGCTGCGGATGATGCTGGCAGGCTGGTGCAGCGTGTTCCACCATTCCACCGAAAAGCGAATCACAGGAATATTCACGAAACCCACCAGCGCCAGCACCGCGCAAAGTTTTTTCCCACGTTCGATATGCGCGTAGGCGTCGGACAGGGCGATATAGCCGATATACAAGAAAAATAGCACCAGCACCGAGGTCAATCGCGCATCCCACACCCACCACGCGCCCCACATCGGTTTGCCCCACAACGAGCCGGTCACGAGCGTTACCAGCGTGAACCCCGCCCCCAGCGGGGCGCTTGCACGGGCGGCAATATCGGCCAGCGGATGTTTCCATATCAAAAAAGAAGCGCTGGCGGCTGCCATCACGCTATAGACCATCATCGACATCCACGCGGCAGGCACATGCACATACATGATCCGCACCGTGTCGCCCTGCTGGTAATCCGGCGGCGAAAGCCACAGCGCCTCCACCAGCCCAGCGCCCAGCAGCAGCGCCGTCAGCGCCGCCAGCCACGGCAGGAGCTTGTCCGAAAGGCGCACGAAGCGCGCGGGCGATGCGAAGGTGTGCATGCTATTCCAGATAATAATCCACGGTGGTAACGACGCGGACGCGTTTGTTCGGATCGGCGTTGCATGCGTTGTATCCGGCGTCATCGTTCGCGGATGAAAGCGCCTGATCGCGTTCGGCGATGCTGAACGTGCCCTGCCATGCGCGACGGATTTTACCGACCTTGCTGCCGGAATCGGCGGCAAATTGCTCGGCGGCCTTGCGTGCTTTCTGCGTAGCTTCAACCAGCATTTCCGGCTTGATATCGTTCAACCGCGTAAAGAGGAACGACGGGGCGTTGCAGCCATTGTCCTGCGATAGCGTGATGCCCGCGCGTACCAGCTCGTTCGTAAGCCGCGAGACTTTCTGCACCAGATCCACATTGGCGGTACGCAAGCCCACCGTGCCCTGAATGATGTAGCGCGCCTGCCCTGCTTTCTGCTCACCGTATTGCGCTGCCTGACGATCGATCACACGGATGGGCGAGAGCGATATTTCTTCTTCCTTAAACCCTTTTTCCACCAGAAAACTACGTATGGCCGCGGTGTTTTTCTCCATTTGCGTCTGCGTAGCCGAAAGATCGTCTCCGGCCGCTGACGTGCCAAGCTGCCACACGCTGGCATCCGCCGCAACATCGCGCTCGGCAAGCCCTTTGACGGTTACGGTGCGCTCCGCATAGCGCAATTCCTTTTGCACGGTTACCACGATCACAGCACTGGCTACAAGCCCTGCCGCCAGTACGATCGCCGCTAAAACCGATCCCCGTTTTTCCTGCATCGCATCACTCCCACTTGCAATGGCGGGCATGGTAGTGGAGTATAGACACAAAGGCAATATCAACCGGGGTTCGCTCATGAAAAATCACATCGTATTCATCACCGGAGCCACCGCCGGTTTCGGACTGGAATGCGCACGGCTGTTTGTCGCGCAGGGCGCGCGCGTGATCGCTACCGGGCGGCGGGAAGACAGGCTCGCGGCGCTTAAAAAGGAATTAGGCGACAGCGTCCACACCATTCCGCTGGACGTGCGCGACAAGAACGCTGTCAATAAAGCGGTTGCCGCCCTGCCCGCGCCGTTTGCGAAGGTGGACACGCTCATCAACAATGCCGGACTTGCGCTTGGACTTGATGCGTTCGACACGCTGCCGATGGATGAAATCGAGCAGATGGTGGATACCAACATCATGGGCGTTATGCACTGCACGCACGCCCTGCTGCCGGGCATGATCGCGCGCGACAGCGGACATATTATCAATCTCAGCTCGATCGCAGGCACATACCCCTACCCCGGCGGCAATGTCTACGGCGCGACGAAAGCCTTCATCACGCAATTTTCATTGAACCTGCGTTGCGATCTGCTGGGAAAACATATCCGCGTCACCAGCATCGAGCCGGGCATGTGTGACACGGAATTTTCCACCGTTCGCTTCGGAGGCGACAAGGACAAAGCGGATAACGTCTATCGCGGCATGCAACCGCTTACGGCCGCCGACATCGCCAATACCATCCTCTGGTGCCTGACCCAACCCCCGCATGTAAACATCAACCGCGTGGAAATCATGCCGGTGATGCAGGCATTCTCACCGTTTTCGGTAAGCCGGAAAGAATAGAACACCATAATCTTTGGATAAAGCGAGGATGAGTACGACGATTGCGTAAAGAAACACTGTTTTCTACCCCTTTACATTCGCCCTTGCCTTGCTATAACGGCTGCAAAGGCTAATAACAAAAGACATCAGGACGTGCGGTAAACGCATTAATTTATTGATTTAGGAAGGGATTTTATGTCTGCCAACGACGTTTTAAAAATGATCAAAGATAACGATATCCAGTTCGTGGATTTCCGTTTTACCGACCCCAAGGGCAAATGGCAGCATACCTGCTATATTAGCAGCCAGGTTAACGCCGCCAGCTTTGAAGACGGCATCATGTTCGACGGCTCGTCGATCTCCGGCTGGAAGTCTATCAACGAATCCGACATGATCCTGATGCCTGACACGAAATCGGCGTTCGTAGATCCGTTTTCTGCGCAGCCCACGCTGGTGTTGTTCTGCGACGTGATCGAGCCTGCAACCGGCCAGCCCTATGGCCGCGACCCGCGCTCCACCGCACACCGCGCGGAAGCATACCTGCAATATACCGGCCTCGGCGATACCGCCTATTTCGGCCCCGAGCTGGAATTCTTCGTGTTCGACGACGTGCGTTTCAAATCCACCGGTAATTACAGCTATCACGAGTTGGACAGCGAAGAATTGCCGATCAACACCGACCGCACCTACCCTGCGGGCAACATGGGGCATCGCCCGCCGGTCAAAGGCGGCTATTTCCCCGTGCAGCCGATCGATTCGCTGGCTGACCTGCGCGGCGAAATGCTTTCCACGCTGAAAACCGTCGGCGTTGAGCCGATCCTGCACCACCACGAAGTGGCTCCCGCGCAGTGCGAACTTGGCGTGATGTTCTCCACCCTGACGGCGACCGCCGACAACGTGCAGAAATACAAATATGTCGTGCACAACGTCGCGCATTCTTACGGCAAATCGGCGACCTTCATGCCGAAGCCCATCTCCGGCGATAACGGCTCGGGCATGCACACGCACCAATCCATCTGGAAAGCGGGCAAGCCGCTGTTCGCAGGCAACGGCTATGCCGACCTGTCGGAAATGTGCCTCTACTACATCGGCGGCATCATCAAGCACGCCAAGGCGCTCAATGCGTTCACCAACCCCAGCACCAACAGCTACAAGCGCCTGATTCCGGGCTTTGAAGCGCCGGTGTTGCTGGCATACTCCGCGCGCAACCGCTCGGCGTCGATCCGTATCCCGTATGTCGCTTCGCCGAAGGGCAAGCGCATCGAAGTACGCTTCCCCGACCCGACCGCCAATCCGTACCTCGCGTTTTCCGCCATGCTGATGGCCGGTCTCGACGGGATCGAAAACAAAATCCACCCCGGCGACGCGATGGACAAGAACCTCTACGACCTGCCGCCCGAAGAACTGAAGAACGTTCCGACCGTTTGCGGTTCACTGCGTGAGGCGCTTGCCGCGCTCGATGCCGACCGCGCCTTCCTGAAAAAAGGCGACGTGTTCACCGACGACCAGATCGATTCCTATATCGAGCTGAAAATGCAGGATGTCTACCGCTGGGAGCACACCCCGCAGCCGGTGGAATTCGAGATGTATTATTCGGTGTAATTATTTGTCATCCTGAGCGTAGCAAAGGATCTAAGCACAAAAGCCAGATCCTTCGGCTTCGCCTCAGGATGACAAATCATAAAAAAGGGAGTCAGTTGACTCCCTTTTTTTATGAGGGGGTCAACTGAGATTTAGGGGTCGTTGCCAGCGCGGAGGTATGTTTTCCTATAACCTTATCGCGTTCCTGCCAGAACTGCTTGATGGCTCGGCTTTTGGCCATATCACCCTCTACCACCACCATCGGCTTCAGCATGTCGATAAGTTTTGAACCTTCAATGGTAAGCGCAGTAGTCCCTGCGTATTCCTTGAATGGAATACCAAGTTCGGTAAATACAATTTTCATATTGTTGAAATGCAGCGCAGCTTCTTGCTTAGCCTTGGTTTCAACATCGCCCTCAGTGCCATGCAGCACATGCAGCCTGCGGCCGGCCTCTTTTTCCACTTCCCCATGGTTGACCGAAAAGCGCACGCTAACTTGGTCGCCGATAGTGGAAAACGTAATATCCTGCCGTATCAAATGCGCTAATGTTAAATCCGAACGCCCCAGATCCGTGTTGATTTTAGTGAGCTGTTTGATGAATGCCGGAAGATCGAAACTGGAATCGTTCAGGGCATTAGAAATGTCAGCGCGTAATCTCTGATTATTTAGCTGCATGACGTTTATCCTTGGTTGAACCTATGCCCTACATCGAATGCCCGTCACCCATCATTTGCTGCTGCTGCCTGCGAATCCGTTCCATTTCAGGATCAGACTGCTGCTGGTGCTGCTGCACATATATGAATGGGGGTTTCTTTTCCTTTTTTTCCGCAGCGACAAGCCGCTGGAACCTATCTTTATCTCCACCTGTATCACCCTTCAAAGACGGGGTATCAGTCATATCACTATCCTTTTTTTATTATTATTGACGCGGTTATATTACTGCCCCTGCTGCCCCATGGCATGCTGGTGCATCATCATGGCTACGCGCACATCACGCACTTTCAACGCTTCCAGTTCGGCCTTGTTCATAAGGCTTTGCAGGGAAACCTGAATAAATTCGAGGAAGATCACAACGATCTTCTCCACCTGACGGTGGATTTTCTGCACGATGGGATCGGCGATGTTGGCAACGGCGCCCTGCGCCTTCTTACCCATGCCGCGCACGCGCAACTGGTAATCGTTGATGGAGGCATACATTTTACGCAACGCCGCTTCGATACGCGTTTTGCTGGCGCGACCTGGATTTTTGCTGCGGTGGCCTTCAGCGATGAACACGAATTCTTCCGACAAAACATCCGAAGCATCGCTGATGTCGCGGATCAGCGGTTCGACAATATCCAGCTGCGCGCCGGGATTGCTTACGAAGTCGCTTTCGACGGTCGCCACCAGCTCTTCCGCCAAATCGTATAGCGCGGTGATCTCGTTGTGTCTGGCTTCCAGATCGTCGAGGCTGTATTCTTTTTTCTGTGTCGGCGCCATATTCGTGTTCCCTGCAATAGCCTTGCGCATAGAATTTTACTTCTATCCATTCTAGCCTTTTTTTTCCATAGGTGTGTGACAATTGCATTACAATTCACACGCATATGTGACAGAACGGCGACAAAAAACAGGCAGCGGTTTCCCGCTGCCTGAGTCTCATGATTACAATAGGTTAGAAGCGTTTACTTCTTGCCTTCATCGGTCTTTACCACCTTATCGGCCGGCTTGGTTTCAACCGGCTTAGTTTCGGTTGTCGTTGTGGTAGTGGTGGTGGAAGCGGTGGTGTCGGTGGGAGCTACCACATCGGTTTTTACCGCTTCAACCTTGCCGCCTTTAACCGCAAAATGCTCGGAAGCCTTGGCAGAAACCGGCTTTTCCGTGCCGATGGTGAAGATAGCGTCCTTATCCTTGCTATCGAACACGCCATGTTCTTTCAGGGTTACGGTTTCCTTCTTGCCGCCTACCTCAACCGTCACTTTGGCATCGGTTTTATCGTGGTTGGTGAGGGTAGCAGCGCCAGCAGCGCCGGATACGAGGGCGAAAGCGGATACGGCAGTCAGAAGCATGATGTTTTTCATAGGGAATCTCCGTAAGTTAAGGTTATATCGGCGTCTTTGGAATCCTACGCCGCCGATGCATTCCTTTGTACGCCTCCGCCGATGTACGCAGTATGGCGGCAACATGAATTAAATGTTAGTTGCCCTGATACATTATTTATTTGCGAATGATTCGCATTTGCATTATAATAGGCGTATAGATCAAATATGGAGGAGGCTTCTATGAGTCGCTTTATCTTCACCCATGAAACTACGGTAAAAACCCTCACCTACTGCCTGATGCACTTTACAGTGGCAATCGCTGTCGCCTATGCGCTGACGCAAAGCTGGGCGCTGGCGCTGTCGATCGGGATCGTGGAGCCGCTGGTGCAAACGGCATTCTTCAACATGCACGAACGTAGCTGGAATAAAGCTCGCACAAACCACCGCCGCAAATATATGGATGGCGGGCTGGCCGCCTAGCCGCGCGCGATGCCTTCGGCCATCGGCGAGAAGCGCCCGGTGCGCAGATCCAGCTCGGAAATACGCTTGGTGCCGGTATTGATGACCCAGCCGTGCAGATCGACCTTGCCGTCGGCAACCGCCTTGCTTACCACCTCGTAGCTCAGCAAATTGTTGATGCTCTGGCGCACCGCCGCCTGCTCCATCGCGCGCGCCTGCGCCACCGTGTCGCCGCCGCGCGCCACCACGTCTTCGCGCGCGCCTTCCAGCGGTTTCAAATATTTGCGGATGCCCTGCGTATCGTGCGTGTGATTACCTTCAAGGCAAGCGCGGATGCCGCCGCAATCCGTATGCCCCATCACCACGATATGCTTCACATGCATCACGTTGATGGCAAATTCCACCGATGCCCACACGCTGGAACCCGCATCGTCGCTCGGATCCGGCGCGCCACGCACCAACGCCGCCACATTGCGGTGGATGAGCGCCTTGCCTTCGGGAATGCCGATATCGAGATTGGGCTTGAGCCGCGCATCGATGCAGCCGATGAGCAGCGTATCCGGCTCATGTCTGGGCGGAGTCAGGGTTTCAGGGCTGGTTAGCCCCTTCTGCTGCTGGCGGATATGTTCGATAGTATCCATATCGCTTGGATAGCGGGCAACCGTCACGGGCGCAAGGATTTTGATTGCGCACGCGAGAAATATGCGGAATCCGAAAGACCTAACTGTGCGTAGGCTCGACCAGATCCATCCAAAGCACTTTGAAAAGCTCAACGAGGTTTATCATAAAACCCTCCCTTGCAAGTTCGTTGTAGCATGAGAATAGTGAAGGGAGGGTTAAGAGCGTTACGCCACCACTTTCTGGTAAATCTCCCCGCCGCTCTCCTTGAACTTCTCCGACATTTCGGCCATGCCTTTTTCTTTTTCGGCGGCCGCGTAATCCCGCACATCCTGCGAGATTTTCATGGAGCAGAATTTGGGGCCGCACATGGAGCAGAAATGGGCGACTTTGGCGCCGTCGGCGGGGAGGGTTTCGTCGTGGAAATCCTTGGCGGTTTCGGGGTCGAGGGCGAGGTTGAACTGATCCTGCCAGCGGAACTCAAAGCGCGCGTCCGACAACGCGTCGTCGCGGCGGTGGGCGCTGGGGTGGCCTTTGGCGAGGTCGGCAGCGTGGGCGGCGATTTTGTAGGTGATGACGCCGGTTTTTACGTCGTCGCGGTTGGGCAATCCTAAATGCTCCTTGGGCGTGACGTAGCACAGCATCGCCGTGCCGAACCAGCCGATCATGGCTGCGCCGATGGCGCTGGTGATGTGGTCGTAGCCGGGCGCGATGTCGGTGGTGAGCGGCCCGAGCGTGTAGAACGGCGCTTCGTGGCACAGCTCAAGCTGCTTGTCCATGTTCTCTTTGATCAGGTGCATCGGCACGTGGCCGGGGCCTTCGACCATCACCTGGCAATCGTGCTCCCACGCGATTTTGGTGAGGTCGCCGAGGGTTTTGAGTTCGGAGAATTGCGCCTCGTCGTTCGCGTCGTGCTGCGAGCCGGGGCGCAATCCGTCGCCCAGTGAGAAGCTGACGTCGTAGGCGCGCATGATCTCGCAAATATCCTCGAAATGCGTGAACAGGAAGTTTTCCTTGTGGTGCGACAGGCACCATTTCGCCATGATCGAACCGCCGCGGCTGACAATGCCGGTTTTGCGGGTGGCGGTCATCGGCACGAACGGCAGGCGCACGCCCGCATGGATGGTGAAATAATCCACCCCCTGCTCGCACTGTTCGATCAGCGTGTCGCGGTAGATTTCGTAGGTCAGTTCTTCGGCGACGCCGCCGACTTTTTCCAGCGCCTGATAAATCGGCACAGTGCCGATGGGCACGGGCGAATTGCGGATGATCCATTCGCGGATCGTGTGGATGTTGCGGCCGGTGGACAAATCCATCACCGTGTCCGCGCCCCAGCGGATCG
>CAZYBO010000008.1:0-91476 GCA_964645205.1 uncultured Rickettsiales bacterium | reverse complement strand
GGCTTGGCGACGGGCTCGGTGAAGGGCTTGGCGACGGGCTCGGTGAAGGGCTCGGCGAAGGGCTCGGCGACGGGCTCGGCGAAGGGCACGGGCCAGGGCCTGGGCATGGTGAGGGTGATGGTGATGGATCGGGACACGGTCCGGGACCCGGGCATGGGCTGGGTGACGGCGGATCGGGCGGCGGGGGATCGTTGTAGTAATAGTAATAGCTTGCGGCATTTGCTTCGGAAATGCCAAGCAATTTCAGGGAGAAAAATTCGTCTACGATCTGGGCGATGCTCTGGTTGAGCAACTCATATTGCGTGCTGGAGAGGATTCTCGGTTCGGTGCAGGCGGCATTTTGCAGCGGGGCGGATGTGGGGGGGTTCGCGCTATCGTGATCGCTGCCGGCTGCGGTGGTGAGACAGGAAGTGAGTAGCACAACCGGCCATTGCTGGGGAACAGCAGCGGTTTTTTTGTCTTTTTTACGCTTATGGTTCACCGTTACAGACAAAGCGCAGCCATCCCCGAGAAGCTGATTTAAAACCCGGCATCACACTAAATACTTTTACAGGTTAGCGCAAGATTGTTTCAGCTTTATGACAGTTTGCGCTTTTTATAACAATTTCAGGATTGTTCGTGCCGCAAGGTCACTTGGGGGCGCGGCATGTTCACCGGCAAGCTGGGCGAGGGCGCTGCGTGCATATTCCTGTTGCGCGCGCTGGCGTTCGGGTTTCGCCAGCAGTGCGAAGGCGGCGTTGGCGAGCATCAGCGGCGTGCATAGCCCTTGCAGCATTTCGGGGATGACTTCCTTTTTGTGCAGGATATTGATGAGATTGACGTATTTGGTAAGGCTCAGGCGCTTGAACAACCATGCCGATACCGGGTTGACGCGGTAGGCCACTACCATCGGCACGCCCGCCATGGCGACTTCCAGCGTCACCGTGCCCGATTTGACGATGGCGAGGCTGCTGGCGGCGAGCGCGTTTTTCTTATCCTCGTCGTTGGCTGTAATGACGGTGCGGAACGGGCAGCCTTCAAAGTACGGCGCGACGAACGCCATGACGTGCTTTGGCACGGCCACGACGATGGCGATGTTGGGGTAGAGGAAAGACAGCGCGGTGACGGTGCGGGCGAATATTGGCATATGGCGGCGCACTTCACCGCGGCGGCTGCCGGGGAGTAGGCTGAATATGCGGGTATCTTCCGGAATGCTGTGTTTAGTGCGGAAATCCTGCGCGTTGCCGGTGCCGGTTTCTGCGACGACCGGATGGCCGACGAACGTGCAGGGTAACCCGACTTTTTCAAAATAGGGCGGCTCGAACGGCAGCAACAGCAGCATATGATCGAACAGGCGCGCGCATTTTTCTGCACGTTCCGGCTTGTATGCCCACACGGTAGGCGCGACGTAGTGGATGAATTTCGCCTTGAGATTTTCCTTGCGCAGCCGCTCGACCACGCGGAAGCAGAAGCCCGGCGAATCGATGGTGATAACGGCATCGGGATGCTTGGCGACGACGTCTTCCACCGTGAGATTCAGGCGCGCACTGAGATTGAAAAGATAGGGCAGGATTTCGATGAAGCCCATCATGGCGAGTTCGGTGTAGGGGAACAGGCTTTGCAGGCCTTCCGCCGCCATGCGTTCGCCGCCGATGCCGTAAAAGCGCACTTCGCCTTCGGCCTGTTGCTTGATCGAGCGCATCAGGTGCGAGCCGAGCACGTCGCCCGAAGGTTCGCCCGCGATGATGTAAAATGTGAGGGGTTTGGTCATGCGACGCCTACGATGAAAAGGCCGAGCCGGTTAGCGTCGGCGATGGTTTGCGCACGGTCGAGCAGCAGGCTTGCGCCTGCTTCTACCGCGATGCCCGCAAGCGATGCGGCATGGGCGTTATGCACGGTGTGTACGCCGATAGCGGGCAGGTCGGCACGTGTTTCCTGCGAGGGTTTTTTCGCTTTTACGAGAATGCCCCCGGCGGCCAGCGGCATGCAACGCGCGATCAGCGCGTCGGTGCCTTCCGCGTCTTCCGTGCCTATTATGGTGCCGCCGCGGACGATGACGGCCTGACCGATGTCTTTCGCGCCCAGCTCTTTTGCGGCCTGCATGCCGGCGGCGATGTCAGACAGCGCCTGCGCACCGGGGGTAACGGAGCCAAGCACGCCAGCGGGCGTGAGCAATTCCGTCACTACCGAATCCGCGCCGACGATACGAAATCCTTCTTCTTCCAGAAACCCGACGACGGCTTTCAGCAGCGCATCGTCACCGGAGAAGAATGCCGTGCCCATGCGTGCGAGCAGCCGCGCGGCGGAAGCGTCGGGCATCAGCGTGGAAAGCGGGGGGCGGCGCATGGTTCCCGCCATGACGATGTCATGCACCCCGGCGCTGCGCAAATGTGCGAGCGCTTCGCCGATTGCGCCGAAACGCACGACGGCATGCGGTGCCTGCGCAAGCAGCGCAGGATCGTCCGCGCCTTCAAAGGAGAGGAGGAAGCAGGGGCGTCCCATCGCTTTGCAGGCGTCTACGAGCTGCTGCGGCAGGCGGCCTTTTCCGGCGATAATGCCAAGCGTGGTCATGCCGCCTGGCTGGTGGATGCTTTCGGCGTGCATAAGGAACGGCTGCCTTTGTCGTTCATGAAGGCGATGATTTCCATCACCTCTTTGATGCCGCCGAAATCGGCCTGCATGCGTACGGCGCGTTCGGCAAGCGTGCCTGAATTTTCTTCGAACAGCAGCTTATACGCATTGCGCAGCGAATGGATCGTGTCGCGGTCGAATCCCCGGCGCTTGAGGCCGACGAGGTTCAGGCCTGCTAGATTGGCGCGTTCACCCATCACCGATCCGTAGGGGATGACGTCGTGTTCGACGCCCGACATGCCGCCGATGATAGCATGCCTACCGATGCGCACGAACTGGTGGATGGCGGCAAGCCCGCCGATGATGGCGTGGTCGCCCACTTCGACATGGCCTGCGAGGGTGGCGTTGTTGGCGAGGATAACGTCGTTGCCGACTTTGCAATCGTGCGCGACGTGTGCGCCGACCATGAAAAGGCAGTTGTTGCCGACGGAAGTGAGCAGGCCACCGCCCTCCGTGCCGGGATTCATGGTGACGTGTTCGCGGATGGTGACGTTGTCGCCGATGGTCAGGCGTGAGGTTTCGCCGTGATATTTCAAATCCTGCGGCACATGGCCGAGTGAGGCGAACGGGAAAATCCTGCAATTTTTGCCGATAGTGGTGTGGCCTGCGATGGCGACGTGCGATTCCAGCACTGTGCCGCTGCCGATCTCGACATCGCCGGAAATGACGCAGTATGCGCCTACGCGAACGTCGCTTGCGAGGCGCGCGCTGCTTTCGATAATCGCGGTGGGGTGGATGGATGCGGTCATATACGCCTTTCGCCCTCGCGGGGTTTGCTCACGATGCCTGTTCGTGAGTGGTGGAGGTGCTCATGATGTTTTACAATTTCTGCAGATATAGGCGAAAAGAGTGACGAATAATCCGGTGCAGATTATCATCATTACAACGAATACCCATATCATAGGCGCTTCATGACCCAACATCACAAAACCGGTTTTGGATTGGATGATCTGCCATAGCGGATAGAGCGCTATGGTGCTTAAGATACCAGCAGCAATGCCCATTGGGAGAGCCACAATAAATAATAATACCTGTCGTATCATATCCCTTTTCAATCCACGATCATGGCGCAGATGACGGCTTCGGCGACTTTCACGCCTTCTACGGTGGCGACGCAGGCGAATTTCCAGACGTTGCGACGGCTTTGTTGCTTATCGACGCGCACATGCAACGCATCACCGGGTACGACCGGTTTGCGGAAGCGCGTTTCATCGATGGACATGAAATAAACCAGCTTGCCTTCGGCTTCTTTGCCAAGCGTATTTACCACCAGAACCGCGGAGGTTTGCGCCATCGCTTCGATGATGAGCACGCCGGGCATCACCGGTTTTCCCGGGAAATGGCCGATGAAATGCTGCTCGTTGATACTCACGTTCTTAAGGCCGATGGCGTATTGGCCGAGTTCCATGTCGATGATGCGGTCGATCATCAGAAATGGGTAGCGGTGGGGAATCATCTCCATGATACGTTCAATGGAAACGGTGCGGGTTTGTGTCTGTTCTACAAGCTCCATAATCTATCCTTCGTTCTTCTTCCTGACCATACTTGCCACCGCGACGGTCTGGCGATGCCAATCCTTGATGGGCACGGCGGGTGCTCCGCCATACGTTCCGCCCGCGGGGACATCCGCCATAACGCCGGACTGCGCGGCTATTTTTGCGCCCGCACCGACGGATACGTGGCCGGAAATGCCGACCTGTCCGCCGAGCATAACGCCGTCTCCGATCTGCGTGCTGCCTGCGATGCCGCACTGCGCGGCGATCATCACGTGCCTGCCGATCTGCACATTGTGGCCGATTTGCACGAGGTTGTCGATCTTGCATCCGCTACCGATGGTGGTGTCGGGGCCGGCGCCGCGGTCGATGCAGGTGCCGGAGCCGATTTCCACATGGTCGCCGATCAGGACGCGGCCGAGCTGCGGCACGTTGAGGATACCTTTATGGCCGGGGGCGAAGCCGAATCCGTCTTGTCCGATATGCACGCCGCGGTGGGTGGTGACATGGTTGCCGAGCGACGCATGGCTGATCGTGCTGCATGCCCCGATTCGGCATCCGTCGCCGATTTCCACGCCGTCGCCGATGACGCTGTTGGCGCCGATCCAGCAGGCCGTTCCGATTTTTACATGTTCGCCGATCACCGCGCCTGCGTCGACGCGCGCGCCTTCGCCGAGCGTAGCGCTTCTTGCAATGTGTGCATGCGGGGAAATGCCGGGAATCACGGCGGGTACGGGGTAGAAAGCCTGCGCGGTGAGCGCGTAGGCGGTGTATGGCGTTTCGGTGACCAGCAGCACCATGCCTTGCGGCGCGCGGTCGGTGTATTTGTCGCGCACGAAGCAAGCACCCGCTTGGCTCGCGCTGAAAGCGTCGAGGTATTTTACATTATCGAGGAAGCTGATGTCGCCTTCGCCCGCGCGATCGAGCGGCGCGACATCGGAAAATGCGCGGTTCTCATCGGCATGGCTTCCGCGCAAGACGATAGCGGCGCCTGTCAGCGCCGCTATTGCCCGTAAGGTGAGCGAACCGGAATTTTGGAAAAAACGGTTATCCGCCATCAGGATTATTTTTTTCCTTTGTCCGCCGCTGCCGGTGCATCGAATTTCACGTCGATCTTCGACAGTTTCTGGTTCAGCTTGTTCAGCACTTCGGTGGTGATGTCGAGCTTCGGATCGGCATAGAGCAGCTGAGAGGTGGGGATCGCGGTGCTGAAGCCTTTTTCCTTCGACATGTCGACTATGATTTCTGTCACCACTTTCTGGATCTCGTTCAGTGCGCGCTCAAATGCGCCATCGAGCATGGCTTTCTTGGACTGCACTTCCTTCTGGACATCGGTGGCCTTGTTGCGGAACGCGCGAACTTTTTCTTCATACGCATCTTTGGAAAGCGCGCTGCGCTGCTTGCCCAGTTCTTGATCTTCTTTCTGGAGCTGTTCTTCCTTCTTGGTGATTTCCGATTGGAAGGCTTTTTGTTTGCTTTCAAGCTGGTCGCGCACCGATTTCGCGGCGGTGGAATCCTGCATGATGAGCTGAATGTTGACGACGGCAATCGGCGACTTGGCGTCTTCCGCGGAGGCGGCAGGCGCGTACGCCAGCATCAGTGCTGCGGCGAGGGTGTATAAAGTAAGCGATTTCATGGTGTATCCTTTCGTTGGGTTCAGGGTAAATCAGGTTAAAAACGTGTACCAAAACTAAAACGTACATTTTCGGTGAGATCGCGATTTTCCTTGCGCACTGCATGCGCGACGTCGATGCGGATGGGGCCGAACGGTGATGACCACAGCACGCCCACGCCAACCGAAGCGCGGATCGATTTTTCATCGAACACTTCTGCGCCGCTGTCGTCTACGTCCCACAGGCTTCCGGCTTCAGCGAAGGTTGCGCCGCTGATACCGAGTTCTTCGGGCAGACCCAGCGGGAACTTCAATTCCATCGTGCCGGTGTAGTAGATATTGCCGCCGAGCGCATCGCGCGTGGTGGTGTCGCGCGGGCCGACGCCTGCGTTGCGGAAGCCGCGCAAATCGTCGCCGCCGAGGAAGAAGCGGTCGTTGATACGCACGTCGCGGCTGCCGAGTCCGAACATGTGTCCGCCCGACGCCATGGTGCCAAGCACCCATTTCGGGGTGATGGGGTAGTAGTAGCTGGTCTTGACTTCGTGTTTCAGGTATTTGGAATCGCCGCCCAGCCCCGCCACTTCCTGCATCACGCGGAAATAGTAGCCTTTGGTGGGGCTGAACTTGTTGTCGCGGTCGTCATAGGTGAGGGAGTGGCCGATCGCGGAGTTCACGTTCTTGCCGACCTGGTCTTTCACGTAGCGCGACGCATCGGTGCGTACGTCGGTGATGTTATTTTCGCGGATAATGTAGTTGATCGCGTGCTGGAGTTTTTCCTGCAACGTGTAGCTGGTGCGCAGCGTGACGCCTTTGACGTCGCTGTTATACGAGCTTTCGCGCAGCAGATCCTGCTTGGTGCGGTAAATATCGAAGCCGGTGGCAAGTTCGCGGTTGAGGAAATAAGGCTCGGTGAAGCCCAACTCGACCTGCTTGCGGCGGGCGGCCATCGTTACACGTGTGCGCAGTTCCTGACCGCGGCCAAGCAGGTTGCTTTCGCGGATGCCGAAATCGCCGAGTACGCCGTCGGTGCTCGAAAATCCGGCGCCGATATTGATTTCGCCGGTGGATTTTTCCTGCACGTCCACGTTGACGACGGTTTTATCCGGCGCGCTGCCCGGTTCATTCTTGATCTGTACGCGCTCGAAGAAGCCGAGATTGTTGATGCGCTGTTCGGTGCGCTGCAGCTTGGTGCTGTTATACGGGTCGCCTTCGCTTAAGCGGAATTCACGGCGTACCACCTCGTCGAGCGTGCGCACGTTGCCGGTGATGTTGACGCGTTCCACATACACGCGCGGGCCGGGCTTGATGACGTAGGTAAGGTTGGCGAGTTTCTTCGCGGGGTCGCGCTCCAGCTTCGGCTGGATGTCGACGAACGCATAGCCGCGGTCGCCAAGTTCCTTGGTCATCGCGTCGATGGAGGCTTCCACCTTGCTCGCGTCGTACGTGTCGCCGGTCTTGGTGGTGATGATGTCGCTGAAATCGGGCTTTTCCTTTTCCTTCAACTCGCTGGTGACTTTCACCGTGCCGAGATCATAACGCACGCCTTCCTGCACCACGAAGGTAATGAAGAACGCGTCTTTTCCCGGCGACAGCTCCGCGTGCGCAGATTTCACCTGAAAGTCGGCGTACCCTTCGTTGACATAATAGCGGCGCAGCAATTCCTGATCGTATTGCAGGCGGTCGGGATCGTACTTGTCGTTGTCGGTGAGGAATTTGTACCAGCGGGTTTCTTCCGTGCGGATGGCTTTGGTGAGCGTGCTGGTGCTGAACATCTCGTTGCCGATGAAGTCGATTTTCTCCACGCGCGCCACCGGCCCCTCGACGATTTCATACACGAGGTCGACGCGGTTCTGATCCTGCTGGATGACTTTCGGCTCCACGCGCGCGTCGTAACGCCCGCCGCGGCGGTAGATATTCAGGATGCGTTTGACGTCGGACTGCACTTTGTCGCGCGAGAAGATGGAACGCGGCTTGAGTTCGATTTCTTTTTCCAGATCGGCGGTTTCCACGCGATCGTTGCCTTCAAAAGCGATTTTGCTGATGACCGGGTTTTCCACTACGCGTACGACCAGTGTGCTGCCGGAGCGCAGGAGCTTCACGTCGGCGAAAAAGCCGGTGGCGAATAGGTTTTTGAGGCTGCTGTCGATTTCCGCCTTGGTGAAATGGTTGCCCGATTTCAGGCCAAGATAGGTGAGGATGGTGCGTGCTTCGACGCGCTCATTACCTTCGACGCGCACGTCGCGGATCACATCGCCCGCGGCGACCGGCTTTTGCGCGGCGGGGGCGGCGATGGCGGGAGTTGCGGCAAGCAGGACGCCCCACACAGCGGCGGAGACGATCGAACGGGGGAGAAAATCACGCGACATATGGCCTGTATGCAATCAGAGGATATAGCCAGTAGTCATGCGATAAAAGTAATGACAAATCAAGCAGCTTTTGCAAGGCGCGCTAGAACAGTTTAACGATGTCGTTAACAATAGTAAATGCCATGAGCGTGAACAAGATGACGAAGCCTGCGCGGAAGCCGTAATCCTGCACCTTCTGCGCCATCGGGCGGCCGCGCAGTGCCTCGGCGGTATAATAGGCCAGATGGCCGCCGTCGAGGAGCGGGATGGGGAATAAATTCACCATGCCGAGATTAGCCGACAGCAACGCGATCAACCACAGCACGGTGCGGAATCCTTTTTCCGTCGCCTGCCCGGAAAGCTGCGCGATGCCGACCGGCCCCTTGAGGTCGTGCGGGCTGCGCTTGCCGGTGACCATCTGGCCGACGACCTTGAGCGTGGACGCGCAGACCATGTAGGTGCGGCGCACAGCTTCGCCAACGGCGCGCGTAATGCCTACGTCTTCATATTTGATTTCCACGCTGCGGATGCCGATGACCGGGCGCTTGATCTTGTTGCCGAGCGCATCTACATCCTCGGTTTCCCTTGGCGTGAGGGTTATGGTGGATTCCACGCCGTCGCGGTTGATGAGGATATGCACCGGCGTGCCGAGATTGGTGGCGATCAGGTAGGGAATGTCGTTGAAGCTGCCTACGCTGTCCTCGTTGATTTTCAGCACGCGGTCGCCCGGCTTGAGCCCCGCTTCCTGCGCGGGCGTATTCGGCATGATTTCACCGACGATAGGATCGGCTGATTGCAGCCCGCCGCTCATGATGAAATAGGTGAGGATGGCGATGGTGAGCAGGAAATTAGCGATGGGCCCTGCAGCGACTACGGCGGCTTTTTTATGCAGCGGCTTGTGGTGGAAGGTGCGTTTTTTATCTTCCTCGCTCATGGCGTCGATGGCTTCGGCGTCGGCGGTGGAGGCCTCCGACGAATCGCCGAACATTTTCACATAGCCGCCGAGCGGGATGAGCGAGATTTTCCAGCGCGTGCCGGATTTGTCGTTGAACCCGACCAGTTCCTTGCCGAAACCGATGGAAAAGGTTTCGACCTTGATGCCGCACCATTTGGCGACGATGTAATGGCCGAATTCGTGGACGAACACCATCACGCTGATGACGATGAAGAACGACCAGAGCGTGTGGAAAAGCTGCAGCGCGAAATCCATTACAATTCCTTTGCGATCCGGCGCGCACCGGCATCGCATGCCAGCACGTCGTCGATGGTTTCCATAGCGCCATTGTCCATGGATTCGAGCGTTCCTTCAACGATTTTCGCGATGCCGGTGAATGGAATGCCGCCGCTGAGAAAACGCTGCACGGCGATTTCGTTGGCGGCGTTGAGGACGGCAGGCGCGTTGCCACCGGCCTTGAGCGCGGACTTTGCAAGGGCGAGGCAGGGGAAGCGCGCTTCGTCGGGCGCGTCGAATTGCAGGCTGCCGATGGCGGCGAGGTCGAGTTTTTTCACCGGCGCCTTGATGCGCTCAGGCCATGCCAGCGCGTAAGCGATGGGCGTGCACATGTCGGGGCAACTCAACTGCGCGAGCACGGAGCCATCCATCATCTGCACCAGGCAATGCACGACGGATTGCGGGTGGATGAGCACCTGCAACTGCTCGGCCTTTACCGGGAATAGATGGAATGCTTCGATCAATTCCAGCCCCTTATTCATCAGCGTGGCGGAATCGACGGAGATTTTCGCGCCCATATTCCAGTTCGGATGTTTCACCGCCTGTTCCGGCGTGGCGGCTTGCATCTGTTCATGCGTCCATGTGCGGAACGGGCCACCGGACGCGGTGATGGTGATCGACTCCACCCATTCGGGATGCTGCGCATCGAACAATTGGAAAATCGCGTTATGTTCGGAGTCCACGGGAATCAGCGTCGCGCCGTGCGCGGCTACTTCGCGGTTGATCAGTTCGCCCGCGCAGACGAGGCATTCCTTGTTGGCGAGCGCGATGGTAGTGCCGCTGCGGATGGCGGCCAGAGTAGGTTTCAAGCCAGCCGCGCCGACGATGCCGGACATGAGGATGTCGCACGGCGCACTGGCTGCTTCGCACACTGCGTCCTCGCCGGCGGATATCTCGATACCGGTTCCCGACAACGCATCTTTCAGTTCGTTGTAGTAGGACGCGTTGGCGATCACCGCGCGCTTGGGCTTGAACGCACGCGCCTGCTCTGCAAGCAATGTTACGTTATCGCCCGCGGTGAGCGCTTCCACGCGGAAACGTTCGGGATGCATCGCCGCCAGCTTCAGCGTGTTGACGCCGATCGTGCCGGTTGCACCGAGGACGGTGAGGGATTTCATAACCATGTCATCCTGAGCGCAAGCGAAGGATATTTCTTCGCCGCAGTAGATCCTTCACTGCGTTCAGGATGACAAAGAAATTTCATACCGCCATGCCGGAGAGCGCGACCATCAACGCAAAAAATGGCACGGTGAGCGTAAGCCCGTCCACGCGGTCGAGCAGCCCGCCATGTCCAGGAATCAGCGTGCCGCTGTCTTTCACGCCCGCGCGACGCTTCACATACGACTCGAACAAATCGCCGACCTGCGCGAGCAGAGCGAGCAGGCCGCCGCACAGCACGCACATGATGAAGCTCGCAGGGTAGGGCACGAAACTGTGCGCCACGCCGCCGATAACGGCTGCCGCGACCACGCCGCCGCCAAGACCCGCCCAGGTTTTGCCGGGGCTGATGGAGGGCGCGAGTTTTTTGCCGCCGATTTTGCGGCCGGTGAAATAGGCGCCGACGTCGGTGGCGATAACTACGAGCAGGATGAACAGCACCAGCTTGAATCCCGCGTCCGGCAACGTTTCAAAGCGCACTACGCGCAGCCAGATGAGCGACGCACACGGAATCGCCGCGTAAAAATACCCGCCCACGCGCCAGCCGACCGCTTCTTTTTGCGTCATCGCCAGCCATTCCTTCACCATGATGAGCGCGGCCACCACCACCAGCAGCGTGAACATGAACCCGCCCATCCATAATACGGACAGCACCAGCGTCACCATCACCGCGCTGGAGATGGCGCGTACTTTTAAGCCTTCCCATTTGGAGGGCGTGTCGTCGTGGGTGCTTTCGTTTTGCTCTATGGTATCATTCATTGCCAATTCCTTTATTATTGTCATCCTGAGCGTAGCGAAGGATCTTTCTTTGCCGCAGTAGATCCTTCACTTTGTTCAGGATGACAATTTAATTTCCTGCGGTTCCATAGCGCCTCTCGCGTTTTGCATATTCGCCAAGCGCATCGTTGAAATGCGCGGCGTCGAAATCCGGCCATAATGCCGGGGTGAAATAAAATTCGGTGTAGGCCGACTGCCAGAGCAGGAAGTTGGAAATGCGGTGCTCGCCGCCGGTGCGGATGAGTAAATCCGGCTCGGGCATGTCGTGTGTGTCGAGTGCGGCTGCGAAGGCGGATTCGTCGATGGCGTCGGGTGCGAGCTTGCCGGATTTTACGGCCTCGGCGAGCGTGCGCGCCGCGCGTACAATTTCCTGTCGTGCGCCGTAGCTCAGCGCAACGGTGAAGTTGAACGCGGTGTTGCCTGCGGTGAGCGCCATGGCTTCGTTCATGCTGCCGCGAATATCGGTATCGAGTTTCGAGAAATCACCGATGAAACGCAGGCGAATGTTGTTTTTGTGCAATTCCGGCAATTCGTGCTTCAGGTAATGGCGCAGCAGCTGCATCAAATCCTTGATCTCATCTTCGGGGCGCTTCCAGTTTTCCGAGGAAAACGCATAAACGGTGAGGTATTCGATCTTCGCGTCGCGGCAGGAATCCAGCACGCGCCTTAGCGCATCCGCGCCTTTTTTATGCCCTGCAGTGCGCGGCAGCCCGCGCGATTTCGCCCAGCGGCCGTTGCCGTCCATGATGATGGCGATGTGAGTGGGCAGGGGGCGGCGGTCGGCGGCCAGTGTAGGAATCGTCGTAGGGTTTTTTTTCATAATGACTGACCGCTGGCCGCTGATCGCTGTCAATTAATTCCCAAGAATTTCTTTTTCCTTCACTGCGACCGCTTCATCGACTTTCTTGATCAGTTCGTCGGTGAGTTTCTGGATGCCTTCGGAACGCTTGGTGTGCTCGTCTTTGGAAATCTCGCTGTCTTTTTCCATTTTCTTCAGCGTGTCCATCCCATCGCGGCGGATGTTGCGGATGGCGATGCGGCAGCTTTCAGCATATTTGCTGGCGATTTTGGAAAGTTCCACGCGGCGTTCCTGCGACAAGGGCGGAATCGGCACGCGCACGAGCTGGCCGTCGGCGGCGGCGTTTACGCCGAGTCCCGCCGCGTTGATCGCTTTTTCGACCGATTTGACTACGCCCTTATCCCACACCTGCACGGAAAGCAAATGCGGTTCCGGCACGCTGATGTTGGACACGGTGTTCAGTGCCACCATGCTGCCGTAGGCATCGACCTGAATATGGTCGAGCAGGCTGGCGTTGGCGCGGCCGGTACGCAGGCCGCCAAATTCGCTGTGGAGGGATTTTAGTGCGCCGTCCATGCGGCGGCGGAGTTCGTTGATGTCGGCGGTCATAGGATTACCCGTGGTTGGTTGCAGGAGCCAAGGGTAGCGGTGTAGGGGGTTTACGCAAGCGTTTTTTGTTTAGGCAGTGGTTAAGGGGTGAGGTCGTCATTGCCGCGGGCAAGCAGCGCACCGGCTAATTTTCGCTGCCCGTAACAGGCATCCAGCATGGTGCCGATCTTTGAACTGGTGGTTTCTTTTGAACCGCTGGACGGAAGGGCAAGGTGAAGTGACGCTTTGTAGCGGGCGCCCGGCGGCATATGCTGCCTGATACCCACGAGGCTGAAGTTTAGGCCATTGCGGAGTTTTTCCACGCCGTGGCGCGTCAGTTCGCCGCATGCGTCGCTTTCGGTGCCTGCTGGCAGGTTGGCGTATTTGAGCATCTGGGTGGTGATATTGCGTGCGAGCAGGATACTGCCGATGAGCGCGCTGCCCATGCGTCCGCCTTGCACGGCGTCGCCCCATGCTTTTGGGCTTTCGGCCTGATAGGATTTCAGCGCCATGCGCATCAGCGCGCGATAAAGCTCCTGCTGGCCTTCCGGCTCTATATCCGCCTCGCGCTTGTCTTTACGCAGTTCATTGAAGTGGGTATCGATGGTAGTTGCGGCTACGCTGGCATAGTGCGCCACGCAGCCTTTGGCGACTTCAAAACCGATCGGCTCGCGCGCGGGCGCAGCCGAAGCGGGGGCTTCCGCAGCAGGGGGCGGGGTATAGGTACTGAGGTGTTTTTCTACGTCATCCGTCATGCCACCCATCATACAATATGCGGTGGATAATGAATGTGAAGGTTTTGTGAAAATATATGATAAAATATCGTTAATTATCAATATACTGATAATTAACGAGGGCTATTTATCCGTAATCAGCGTGAATTTGCCCTTGCTGCACACCGCCTGCGCGATGGAATCCTTATTGCCTAAATCGAACACGAGGATGGGGATTTTGTTCTCGCGGGCGAGCGAAATGGCCGACGCGTCCATCACTTTCAGATCACGTACCAGCACTTCGTGGTAGGAGAGCTGCGCGAAATGTTTCGCTTTTTTGTCTTTCTTCGGGTCGGCGGAATAGACGCCGTCCACCTGCGTGCCTTTCATCAGCACGTCGCAGCCCATTTCGTTGGCGCGCAACGCCGCAGCGGTGTCAGTGGTGAAGAAAGGGTTGCCGGTTCCGGCGGCGAAAATCACCACGCGGCCGCGTTCCATGTGGCGCACGGCGCGGCGGCGTATATACGGTTCGCACACCTGCATCATGGTGATCGCCGACAGCACGCGCGTGTCGATGCCCATGCGCTCCAGCGTGTTCTGAATAGCGAGCGCGTTGAGGACGGTGGCGACCATGCCCATGTAATCGGCGCTGGCGCGTTCCATGCCGCTGGCGGCGCCTTGTATGCCGCGGAAGATATTGCCGCCGCCTACGACGACGCAGATTTCCACGCCAAGCTCCAGCGCGCTTTTTACGTCGCGGCAGATGCGTTCGATGGTTTTTAAATCCTGCCCGTAGGACATGTCGCCCATCAGCGCCTCGCCGGAAATCTTAAGCAGTACGCGGCGGTAGGTCGGCTTGGCCGAGGATTTTGGGGCGGTTTTTTTCGAGGTTTTGCTCATGGCAGCCAGTATTAGTATGGATTGGGCGGGATGACAATTTATTTCAGCAGGATATTCGTAATCTCCCGCATCTGCGTGCGTGCGCGCATGAGGTAGAAGCCCTGTGAGGTGAGGTGGTTGGGGAATATCTGGCTGTCGGGCGCCGCGTTGAAGATGATGAAGTTACGCAGTTTCGCTCCGTCGTTTAAGCTGTCGAGCATCTGTTCCCATGCGCCCTGCAATTGCTTTTCGCGGATGACGTCGGCGAAATCTTTTTGCATCTCGCGCAGCAGCAGGTAGTAGGCGAGCATCTGGCCTTTATTGTAATAGTAGAGTTCGGCGGCGCTGGTGAAGGCAAACGAGGATCGCTGGTCAACATGTTCATCGATGGCTGCTGACGACGAGCCGAGGTCGGAGGCCATGCGGTCGAGCGTGTCGAGCAGGTTGTCGGCGCGGCGCTCGAAGGTGGCGGCTCCGCTGGCGAGGCGTTCGTTATAGCGTGCGAACGCTTCCATGCCCGCGCGGTATTGCGTGGCCGACGAGGTGGTGGGCAGCCATGAGGTGGAGAAATCGAACATCCATACGCTCGGCGAATATTTCAGCAATCCGGCGGCTTTCTGCAAATCCGCATCCACCTGACTGGAGCCGCGCGTGCGCCCGATCTGGTCGGACATTTCCACGGCAAAGCGCGCCACGCCCGCCATGATGCCGCGCTGGAAAGCGGGCATGCGCACGAGCATCGAGCCGGGATAGAAGAACGGATCGGACGGCGTCCAGTGGTTGTCGCCGGTTTCGCGTGCGACCAGCGCCACCGCCATCGCCACCGCATGGCTCTGTCCTTCGGCGACTTCGGCAGGCGCAAAGGTTGCGCTGTCGTCGATCCGGTGCGTCCACACCATGCCGACGGGGTAATAGACGAAAATAATCAGCAAAACCACGGCGACCAGCGCCATGGCGACGAGTTTTGGGAGGGAGCGGAGTTTGGTGAGTAGGGCTTTCATGGCGTGTTTATAGCTACTTAGCAATCAAACGGCAATAGAGCTTTTGTAACAAATGTTTAACATTCATAAGCAGCTTATTTTGTTACAATGGGGCATGGTTGAAATAACCCCGTATTCTCAATACATCAATCCCTATGGGATTCCTCCTTACCTGACGCCCGAGCTTGAGGCGATGGCTGCGCGGGACGCCGCATCGCGCATCGGCCTCATGGAGGATTATCTCGCCATCTATAAAAAAGCGGAAGCGGGACGAACAGTTGTCGCCGATGAATACACCGCTGCCGATGCAACCTTCAATCGTGCGCAAGATGCGTTGAAGCCCGAGCTGCAAAGCGAAATCCGCGCGGTGGCGCACGATCTTACCACGGGACTGCGCTATGTGGAGGCGCATACGGGCATCGTGATCGATGAGCACGAATTGCAGACGAATCCTTTCACTGGCGAGCAATTCTTCGGTGCGCCGGGAGATTGGTTACATGCACGGGCGCAGGTGAAAGATGATGAGATAGCCATGCCATCCTTTATCGACCCCGCAACGGGTATATTGGTAAAAGGCATACCCTATGCGCCGGATAATCTTGCGATTGCTCAAGAAGTGCCATTGCCCAGAGAAGCTCCCAGGCGACAGAGTGATGCGCTGATCCTGATCGATCCAATAACCGGCCTGCCACAGGAAGGGGAGCCGCCTTCGGTGCTTAAGGTTGATGAGAAGATCGTAGCCGGATACGCGATAGAGATCATGGGTTCCTACCATGAAGTCGTCCGCAAGGAAGTGAATAAGCGCATGAAGGAGCAGCCCGAGCTTGAACTGCTGTTCGGTGACGGAAAGCCGTTGAACGACATTTTCCTGCGCGAGCATGTGCAGAACGCGCCGCGCAAACAGCTCGATATCGACGCCGACGTGAAAACATCCGGTGGCTTGCTGGAAGCGCTGTTGCAGAAAAATCCCGGCGTGGCGGTGGCGGATATCCATGTGTTCGACGAATCCAGCAAGCTGCTTGCGGATCATATGGATGTGCTGGTGCGCAGCGGCGTGAAGACCGTTTATGTCGAAGCTCCGGAAAATTTCTTCCGCAAGATTGACAGGCTTACAGTAGCAGAGATAAAGGAATTACAGCAAAAGCGAGTAGTCGGTGATGTCAGTCTTGCGGATCCATTCTTACAGGCATTGTTGTACGGCGTTGCAGAAAAAGATGATTCGATGGGAAGTTATGTAGGCATGATTGCTGCCGCCAAGGAGCACGGCCTGCGTGTAGTGAATATCGACCGCAAGGGTGAAGCACGCAGGTATGAGGTAGGTATGGGCGAACACCGCATCCATAGCACCAACTTCACATGGGCGGATGCGATTGAAAAAGACCGCGCGGCGATGGTTGCGCGTGGTGAAGACCCTGGTAAATACGTGATTTTTGGCGGTATAGCGCATTTTACGGCCGGCATGAAAAGCAACGGGCTGGTGGATGAGGGGCTCGGCGTGCCGGTCATCGCGTTTGACCGCCGTGGGAAAGAGGCTGCGTTCGAGCGTACGCCCGGCGGCAATGCGCCGGATTTCTACCTGCCGGGGGGTATGGATTATTTAGATACGAAGAAGCATCTGGGAGCGGCGGAGCTCAAGCATGGAGCCGATGCGTTGTCGAAATTCGCGCTGATTCCTGGTGTGAGCGAGGTGGTGGCGCTGATGGGCGGAGTGGCGAAACAGATCGAGCTCGACGTGGTGAAGGGTATGCGCAAGGTCGAAGAGCCCATGATTGAAAAACGCATCCCGCTGACGCCGTGGATGCAGCCTGATGTGCAGGAGGTACGCGAGCTTCCGTCCGCTGCACCACTCACGCCTAACAGCTCTGATAGCCGGAAAATTTTGCGATAAAAAAATCCCCCGGCTTTTCAGCGCGGGGGATGTTTCTTTGCCGGATATCGTATATTATATTACGCGGCGGTGCCTGCGGCGGCTGCGACTTCGGCAGCGAAATCGCTCGTCGCTTTTTCGATGCCTTCGCCGAGCTGGAAGCGGGTGAACGCGGTGATTTTCACCGGAGCGCCCACGGTTTTAGCGGCGTCGGCTATCACCTGCGAGATCTTGGCTTTGCCATCTACGACGAACACCTGCTCAAGCAGCACGATTTCTTCGTAGTATTTACGCACGCGGCCTTCGACCATCTTTTCGATCACGTCGGCGGGCTTACCGGAGGCTTGCGCCTGTTCGCGGTATACGGCGCGTTCGCGGTCGAGTTTAGCGGACGATACGTCGGCGGTGGACACGGCTTCGGGTTTCGAGGCAGCGATATGCATGGCGAGCTGTTTGCCGAGCGCTTCGAGTTTCGCCTTGTCGCCGTCGGATTCGAGACCGATCAGGATGCCGATTTTGCCCATGCCGGGAGCGACCGCGCTGTGCACGTAGCTGGCAACCGCACCTTTGCTGACGGACAGCAATTCGCAGCGGCGCAGCGTCATGTTTTCACCGATGGTGGCAATCGCGTTGGCGATCTGCTCGGCGATACTGGCGTTGGTTTTCGGGCAGCGCGCCTGCAGGAGCGCTTCGACATTGCTGATGTTCTGGCGCACGGCGAATTCCGCGATGCCGGAAGCGAGCTTCTGGAACTGTTCGTTGCGGGCGACGAAATCGGTTTCGGCGTTCAGCTCGATGATCGCGCCTTTGGTGCCTTCAACGGCAACTGCGACGACGCCTTCGGCAGCGACGCGGCCGGATTTTTTCGCGGCGGCGGAGAGGCCTTTTTTGCGCAGCCAGTCGACGGCGGCTTCCATGTTGCCCGCAGCTTCGGTCAGTGCTTTGCGGCAATCGAGAATGCCCGCGCCGGTGGATTCGCGCAGGGTTTTGATCTGGTCGGCGGAAATGGTGGTCATAGGTGTGGTTCCTTCTATAAATTAGTGCTGCGTGCGGAGTGCTGAGTGCTGAGATAAATCAACACTCAGCACTCTCAACTCGGCACTCTTTACTCGTCTTTCTTCGCCTTGCTCGGCGCTTTTTTCACGGTGACGACCGGCGGCTTTTTCGGCGCGGGGGCGTTCTTTCCGCCACGGCTGTTACGGCCTGCGGATTTCTTCTTATCCTCGCCGTCATCGTCCTGCTTTTCGCGCATTTCGATGGGCAGCACTTCACCGGCGTCGGCGCGCGCGCCTAAATCTTCGCCCGTGCGCACCATGCTCTGCTGGATGCCGCCGAGTACCGCGTCGGAGATGAGGCGGCAATACAGCTTGATCGCGCGCGAGGAGTCGTCGTTGCCGGGGATCGGGTAGGTGATGCCGTCAACGGTGCAGTTGCTGTCGATGATCGCCATGATGGGGATGCCGAGCTTCTGGGCTTCCTTCACCGCGAGGTCTTCTTTGTTGGTGTCGATGATGAACAGCATGTCAGGACGGCCGCCCATATCCTTGATCCCACCGAGCGACGCTTCCAGCTTATCGCGCTGGCGGCTCATAGAGAGGAGTTCTTTCTTGGTGAAGCCGATATTGGTTTGCGAGAGCTGTTCTTCCAACTTGCGCAGGGTTTTGATCGACACCTGAATGGTGTTCCAGTTGGTGAGCAAACCGCCCAGCCAACGTTGGTTGATGTAGTGCTGGCCGCAACGTTTTGCAGCTTCTGCGATCGGTTCAGACGCCTGGCGCTTGGTGCCGACGAACAGGATGCGGCCGTTCTGGGCTACCGTGTCGCGCACGGCGGAGAGCGCCTGATGCAGCAGGGGAACGGTCTTGCCGAGGTCGATGATGTGAATATCGTTGCGCACACCGTAGAGATACGGCGCCATGCGCGGATTCCAACGTTTGGTTTTGTGGCCGAAATGCACGCCGGCTTCGATGAGCTCGTGCATATTGAATGCGGGGAGAGACATAATAGTATCCTTTTTCCGGTTGAACCTCCGCGCTGTGAATGTACCCTTTAAGGGCACCGGATGGCTTCGGATACTCCGTATCCAAAACCGCACAACGCGTGTGAATTTCCCTCTCACCATGAAAGGGAAGGGCTTTTTAGCCTAACAATCGGGGTCTTGCAAGGGGTTTCTGCGGGATTTCAGCGTGTCGGGGCGCCATTTCCCAGCGTGCCGTCGATCATGCCGGTTTTGACAAGGGCGCGCAGAAGTATCCGTTTGGAATGATAGCGTTTTTCATCATCGGGAAGATGGCCGTGCTCGTCCATCCCCGGCACGGGCGGGATGGGCTGGGCGAGGTCGGCATGGCCGAGTGCGGTGGCGAGGTCGCGCTCGGTATTGATTCGTGTCCGGCCAAGCGTGCCGTGCGGATGTTGCTTTCTATCGTATCCGGCGACTGGTCAAATAATTGTGGGCTTTGCAGCGCCGCTTGCATGTAATCGTTTGCCGTCAGGCCTTCGTCCTTGAAGCGACTTGTCAATGACGCAAATTTGCCTTTGAAATTAAAAAGGTTTGAATCATTCCTGATGCTGTAATCTGGCTCTATCTTCTTATCAATAAATTCAATCCGGGCTATCATTGCAGGCATAATAGCTGCAATCTGTTCATCCGTGGGCTGCGGAGTTTCCATACCGGCGAATTCAGGAATCGTTCTGATTTCCTTCAGTGCGCTGGTAATTCTTTCCCTGAGTGTACTTTGATCCATATTATAAATCTTTATGTCGAAATGCCATGCCCTACGGCAGGCGCTTCGTGGCGGTTTTTGATGCGCTCAAGGTAGTCGTGCTTATATTCCGTCCTGATTTTTTCCACCGCGCTTTTTGCACCCAGCGCATTCGCAATGGAACCGGACAAGCCGTTGCTGGCGATGGTGGCGTTTAGCGGGTCGAGACCGATTTCGCGGATGGTTTCTTCCAATCCGGCATGCGTGAAATGCGCTTTTAGTTCGCCTTCCAGTTGTTTCTTAAGGTCTGCGGGCACGCCGCCTTCCTTGAAATATTTATCGCGCACGTCATGGATTTTCATGACGAACGACTCGATCTGTTCGGGCGTGACGTTGTCGAACCACGGCTTGAGCACGCCGATCGCGTAGGTTTCCAGCAATTCCGGGTCGCGCGCCTTGTTGTTCACGGCTTCACGGATGATGAGCTTGGTCATACCGGCCGGGCCGAAGGGGAACAGCGTATTGTTGTTCGACCAGATTTTTCCGATGCCCGGTAGCGCCACCTTACGTCCCGATCCCATGGAAAAACGTGTGCCGAGGTTGGTGGAGTAATTGACCAGCGGCAGCATCGGCAACCCCGATGGAAACCCGAACAGGCCGCTGACGGCGGCGGTATACGACCACGGCTGTGATTGCGCCATGGTAGCCTTGTCCTCTACCTCGTCGAGATAGACGGCTTTTTTCATTTTTTCGTGACGTTCCTCGAAGAACATGCGGCTGCCCTGAATCACCGCTGCCGTGCCGGTAATGGCGGGCACCGCCCAGCGCAGCACCTGCAGCCATTTATCGTTCGGGTGGTCGCTGTTGGGGTTGAAAGGCAGGATTTTATAAAGCGAGCGCAGCGGCCGCGCAACGTCGTCGATCGACACGTGCTTGCCTGCGAACGTGCGGCCGGTCATGGCTTCCATCGCCTTATCGCCCAGCCAGCTTCCTGCCGTGAGGCCAATTGCGCAATGCACGCGGTGCATGCCGATAGCTGCGTTGAACATGCCGGTGATGCCTTCGGCGGTATCGAGCACCTTGCCGTTGATGAGGCCGCGCTGCTTTTTGGAATGGACGATATGTTTTTTCCCACCCACGCGCTCTGTGAAGGCGGGTGTGGATTTGGTTTCATTTTCCGCATGTGCGTCTTGAGGTGCGGGATTCAGGTCGGCGATGCCGGGATCTTTGGCATTGCTGATGGCGTAGACCGTGCCTACGCCGGCAGCGGCAATCGCGCCCGCACCGATCTTCGCCGCGGTGGGCGTTTTGGTAATATCCGGCGGGATGAAGGGATGCTCCGCCGTATGCAGTGCGTCAAGCACGGCCTTGCCGTGGCGTTCTTCCAGTCCCTTGATCATCTTCGCTTGCGTGGCCAGCATTTTTTCCGTGGTGCCGAATCCGAGCATGTCGCCACACCAACGCGATATGGCGGTGAGCATGCCGACATCGCCGATGGCGGCTTCGCGCGGGTCGATCCCGGCATCGATAAAACGTTTTTCAATCCCGGCGAAATGATGCCGCGTGATGTCCATAATGTCGGAAGTCTCTCGTGTGCCGAGCCTTTTAAGGCGTTCCTGCAGCGCTTTGGCGGTGTCGCTGTCGAGCTTGGGGTTGGTGCTTGCGAAATTCAGGAATTCGCTCATATGTGCGCGGATTTCCTTTTCCACCTCTGCGGGAGATTCGCCCGCTGCCTTCGCTGCCAGTATCAGGTTGTTGCGTTCTTCCAGCACGATTTTTTTGAATTTTTCGATCTGCTCCGGCTTGATGCGGCGGAACCAAGTGTTCAACAATCCTTCAGCCGTTGCTTCAAAATTTTTCGGCGTGAGCGAAGGGTTTTCCACCAGTTGGTCGAGGATTTTTCCGTCGAGCAGGCGCGTGGGGCGGAACGGTTCTATGCCGTGGGTGTTGAATAACGCCGCGCGCATTTTTTTGCTCAGCCACGGTACGATCGGCTGGCGTTCCGCACGCGCCGAGAAAAGCCAACCTAGCGTCAGGCTGTAGTTGAACGGGAAGGAAGGATAAAGGCCGACACCTGCCGATGAGCCGCCACCTGCTGCGGTGCTCGCGGCCAATGCCGCTGGTCTCGCTTCATGAAACAGTGCTTCGCGCTCCGCGTCGGCCATCGTGAATTTTGCGGCGCCCACTTTCATTTTTGCTGGGACGATATTCATGAACGCTTTGGGGCCGTCTTTGTAGAAACTCACGCTGCCCATCGCAGCGCCGATCCCGCCGAACACGGCGGGCATGCTCATATCGACGACTTTTTTCCAGCGGTCGCCCGGATCGTCGGAGAAATGGTTGTACGCGAAGACGCCGCATAACGGGCGCAGCGGCGCGATCAGATCTTTCGGATCGATTTTTTTGCCTTCCGGCGTTTCCCCGGCGAGGATATTCATGAGCTTGCGACCGGTGTAAAGCCCGACGGTCAGTCCCACCGCGTTACGCAACCGATGCAGGTTCGGCGGTACGTTGAGGTACGCGAACGTGCCGTGTGCAAAGCCGAGCGCCTTTTTGCCGATGGCGCTCTGGGGCGGAATATGGGGCGTTTCGACCATGTTTTTTGTACCTGCGATACTCTGTTCTAAAGACTATCATGAAGGGGGGTGTCGCCTCAAGCGCACGGCGAGCATAAGGCAAAAACTTCACACAACTGCAACATTCCCGGAAAGGAGCACCGTGGAGGAGGGGGAGGTCATCAAACTGTCACACAAAATTCATATACCTTAACGCCTTGGCCGTGCTAGGCTAATACCATGGCTGTAAAAGGGTTTTCCCCTTAGGGAGGCAGCCGGTAACGAGCAAAGGAAATAATGGACAAGCCTTTGTCAGATAAAGAAATAACGGCTTCAGGCCGTGGCGCGGGCGATGAAAAAGCAACGCAACCTGCGCGGGGCGGAGCCGTGCCGGGCATGTTCGGCGATGCAGGAATCGGTGCGTACACCAAAGGAAGTCCCTATTTGGCAGGCACCACCCAGAAAGATTGGGACAGCGATCGCAAAGCATGGAACGATTCCAAGTCTGGGCGGCTTGCTATCCGCGTATTTTCGCGCGGCGTTATGGGCGCTGCGTTTTTCGCAGCCGGTGGGATGCTCACGAAAAAATGGATGAACCCTGATAACGGGCTTCATTACGATCCCACGAAAACGCTTACGCAACAGGAAAATCCACTCCAGTTCATCGCTAAGCTGATCGACACCGTAGTGGGCAAGCCCATCGAATGGACGGTCACCCAAGTCGCAGGCAAGGAAATGGGTCTGCGCTCAGTCAATTTCCGCCCGCTCAACAAAACCTTCACGAAAGGCATAGGCGGTGCGCCCGGACGCAGCCTCGGCCATGAATCGGTCGGCGTTACGTTCGACTTCTTCTGCGCCAGTGTGGGCGATGCGTGGGGTCGCGACATCGCGGGTTGGGTCGACCCCAACATCCGCAAAAGCAAAGACCCGAACGTCCGCCAGAAATGGATCGGCGAAGATGGCCAGTTCAAACCCACCGAAGCGGTGAAGCAATCGCTCAAATCGCTGTGGCAATATGTATCGTACAACGGCGGCGAAGACTGGGCGGTGGCCATTCCCTACGCCTATTTCATGAAAGCCCAGCGCGCCGGTATCAATAAAATCAGCCCGGGTTTTGCGACGGATTTCGACCATGTCAAAAACGGCAGCGCCTTTAAAGTGCGTGACGAAAAAGCGAAGGAAACCTTCGCAGTGGAAGGCGCGATCGACCTGCAGGGACGGTTCACCGTGTATAACATGGGCACGCTCATGTACCGCGAATTGTACGATTACGCGGATAATAAAATCCACGGCAAACGGACAAGGCTTTACGGCTCTCCGGAAGATACGCATAAGCAGAATCAGGGATTGCTTGCGAATATCGGCGACGTTGCAAAATGGTTTGTGCGCAGCGTGATTAAAGGCGGTATTTATATGACCCCCGTAGTGCCGACCTTCTGGGTGACGCGTGTGACACAGTTTCGTGGGAAAGACAGAGACGCCTTTATTACGCCTGGCGGAACGTTTGCCGAGCGATCGGAAATCAACAATTTAAAAGATCTGAAGCTTTACGGAGAATCCGAGACACCTCAGGGAAAATTTTTCGATGCGGTGGGCGGATTGAATGCCGAGGCAGTGTCGCTGGTTCAGGCTGGAACCAGAAAAATGGACAGATTTTCAGGCGGCAGGCTGGAAAAGCAAATAGGCAAGGTGCTGGGTGGGAGTTCATCGGATTTCGCCAAGCGCTATACGAACGCTGCCGTCGCTTATACGCCGTACATGTATTCCAAGGCTGAGGCTGCAAAAATATGGGATACGGGTAAAATGGATATGAGCCTGGAGCGCATGATCGACGGTGCGGCTCATCTCAACTGGGGCGAATTCAAGGCCGGTGCGGGCGAAGTCCTGAGCTCAGTAAAACTCGAAGTGCTTGCAGATCCGGTGCGTGAAGCGGAGGGTAGGCGCCGCAATGAGCTTGATACGTCGTTGCCTGCGGACGTGAATCTGGACGAAAAGCTGAAGCGCAGGAAAATGGCTGCCAAAAACGATTCGGGCTGGCGCCAGCGCCTGATTCAGGGCAATCCCGAATCCAAGGGGTATTCGGCTGATAAAACGGTTGTACCGAATGCAAGTTTTGCCGATCAGGAAGAATTGCGCAAAGCGCTCCGCGACTTAACGCCGCCTACCAATAGCTATCACTGAATCTGACGGCAGGAATTTCCTAAGCGCTACACACCTGATCGTTTCCGCTCTTCATCCACTCTGGCGGATCGGAGCGTTTGACAGGATTTACTGCGGGCATTCCATGTGCTGCGCGGTACTCTGCACACACTGTATCTGCGACGGCAACGCGTCGCCATTGGTTCACGCGTACCTTGCCAATGCCATCGACCCAGTTCAGCTTGTTTTCGTGACCATAATACCAATCGGCAAGTCTTTGGGCTGCGTCTTCGAGCATACGCAGATCTCTTTCATTCTCCACAACATGCGTATTGCCGCGCGGAATTTTTAATTCCGACGGCATGGCGCCGCAAAAAGCATCGATCACAGCGACGATACGATGATCAAGCGTAGGAAGAACCTCACCCTGTTTGGGTTTGGGCTGACGTATTTCAAGATCGTAATAGGGGGGGACGGGACGATCTTCGGCTCGTTTCCACTCATTTTCCGGCAAATATTCTGCAGTATAAGGCATAGGATTGCTTTCCACCTTCTGAAAGGTTACATGCGTAAAGTTAAATTAATAAATAATTAACTATTGGCTCTTTGTCAACGCTATTCAGGCTTGCCGCTTGGAAATACGGCTATTGGTTGAATTTATTGGAAAATCCTGCAATCTAGGCTCTAATTGTACGCATTCCGGGCTGCAAACGCAAGAATTTTCCTGTTTCAGTTGGGCCCAAGCATGGTCTCGGGCTTCACCCACTGGTCGAATTGTTCCGATGTAAGCAGGCCGAGCGCGATGCCGGCTTCTTTCAGCGACGTGCCTTCCTTATGGGCTTTTTTGGCGATCTTGGCGGCGTTGTCGTAGCCGATATGGGGGTTGAGCGCGGTGACCAGCATGAGGGACTCGTTCATCAGCTTGGTGATGCGCTCGCGGTTGGCTTCGATGCCTGCGACGCAATTATCGGTGAAGCTCACGGCGCTGTCGGCGAGCAGGCGGATGGATTGCAGCACATTATAGATGATGACCGGCTTGAACACGTTCAGCTCGAAATGCCCGTTGCTGCCGCCGATAGTGACCGCCACATGGTTGCCCATCACCTGCGCGCATACCATCGTCATCGCTTCGGATTGCGTGGGGTTGACCTTGCCGGGCATGATCGATGAGCCGGGTTCGTTTTCCGGCAGCGACAATTCGCCCAGGCCGCAGCGTGGGCCGGAACCGAGCAGGCGGATGTCGTTGGCGATTTTCATGAGCGACACGGCGAGCGTGTTGAGCATGCCGGATGCTTCCACCAGCGCGTCGTGCGTGGCCAGCGCCTCGAATTTATTGGGTGCGGAGACGAACGGCAGCTTGGTGACTTTGGCGACTTCATCCGCAAACGCTTCGGCAAAACCTTTCTTCGCGTTCAGGCCGGTGCCGACGGCGGTGCCGCCTTGCGCCAGCTCGAACAGCGCGGGCAACACGCCCTGCGCACGGCGAATGGCGTTTTCCACCTGCTTCGTGTAGCCGGAGAATTCCTGGCCGAGCGTGAGCGGCGTGGCGTCCATCATATGCGTGCGGCCGATCTTGATGATGTCGGCGAACTCGCTGGATTTTTTCGCGAGCGCGAAATGCAGGTGGCGCAGCGAGGGAATCAGGTGGTTAGAAATTTCATACGCAGCGGCGATATGCATCGCGGTGGGGAAGGAATCGTTCGACGATTGCCCCATATTCACATGGTCGTTCGGGTGCACGGGCTTCTTGCTGCCCATCACGCCGCCCATCATTTCGATGGCGCGGTTGGAGATGACTTCGTTGACGTTCATGTTCGTCTGCGTGCCCGAGCCGGTCTGCCACACGACGAGCGGGAAATGGCCTTCCATTTTGCCGTCGATCACTTCCGAAGCGGCTGCGACGATCTTTTCGCCGATGGCTTTATCGAGCACGCCGAGCTGCATGTTCACGCGCGCCGCGCAAAGTTTGAGCACGCCGAACGCGGTAATCAGCGGCGTGGGCATCGTCTCGCCGCCGATCTTGAAATTCTGCAGGCTGCGCTGCGTCTGCGCGCCCCAGTAGCGGGTAGCATCGACGTCGATGTTGCCGAAAGAGTCGGATTCGGTGCGGGGGGAGGTGGAAGAAATTTTATTGGTGGCTGTCATTGGACGCGTCTCCTGACGTTTTCGTTTCAAGGCATTTAATTCGTGCGTGTAAATTTGTTATTACAATAAAGCAGGACAACAGACCTATACCGCATATGCTCAATAAAATAGCATGATCATCGATAAGGTTGCCAAGATTCTTTGTTTCGGAATATCGGGCGAACGATAGACCTTGTGATATAAGTAGCATCCCAGCTATTGCTATCACACTCGAGACGAATGGAGCAAAGCGACATTTCGATGATGTTGGAGTCGTATTCATAGTCATGACTTTTCTCCTAAAAACGTTACATGCCCCATTTTTCGCCCTGCGCGGGATTCTTTTTTGCCGTAAAGATGCAGTTTCGCATTCGGCATGGCGAGGTATTTTTTCCAGTCGTTCGCGTCGTCACCGATCAAGTTGAGCATCGTGGCGTCGCACAGGCGAGTCGTGCTGCCCAGCGGCAGGCCGCAGACGGCGCGGACGGTTTGCTCGAACTGGCTGGTGGCGCAGGCGTCGATCGTCCAGTGGCCGGAATTGTGCGGACGCGGGGCGAGTTCGTTCACCAGTATGTCCCCCTTGCGCGTGACGAACATTTCGATGGCGAGGATGCCCACGAGGTTTAAGCCTTCCGCGATTTTCTTCGCGATGGATTCCGCTTGTTTCGACAACGCATCGGAGATCGGCGCGGGCACGATGGTTTCCGATAAGATATGGTGTTTATGGATATTCTGCACCGGCGGGTAGCAGGCGATGTTACCTTTCGCATCGCGCGCGGCGATCACGGAAATTTCCATGGTGAAATCGACGAAGCCTTCTAAAATCGCTTCGTTCGTATTCAGCGCATTCCATTTCGCAGCCACGTCGCAGCCTTCGTTGAGCATGTTCTGGCCTTTGCCGTCATAGCCCATGCGCGCGGTTTTCAGCACCACCGGCAGGCCGGTTTTCACGATGGCCTCGTTCAGCGATTCCAGTGAAGTGATGGCATGAAACGGCGCCGTGGCGATGCCCATCTTGTTGATCGCCTGCTTTTCCAGTACGCGGTGCTGGCAGCTTGCGAGCGTTGCCGCATCCGGCCAAACCGGAACGGATTTCGCTAATTCTTCGACGCAGGATACGGGGATATTTTCAAATTCGTAAGTGACGACATCGACGCTTTGGGCGAAGGCTTTCAGCGCAACCTTATTATCGTACGCCGCGACGGTTTTGTTTTTGGAAACTTCATACGCAGGTGCATCGGCTTCAGGGCAATAGATATGCGTGTGATAACCAAGCTCGGCAGCAGCGATTGCCAACATGCGCCCTAATTGACCGCCACCGAGTATGCCGATGGTAGAGCCGGGAGGAAGAGGGGAATTGATCATCATGCAGGATACCTAAATTCTGTATAATCTTGTCATTCCCGCGAAAGCGGGAATCCATTCTTGCTTTGCCCTGACCTCAAGATTCCCGCTTTCGCGGGAATGACAATAAGTTGGGGCGGAAGTATTTTATACGGGCTTCTCCGCTACGCTGGCAGTCTGTTTTGTGCGCCATTTTTCCAGTTTCTTTGCCAGCGCTTTATCTTCCAGTGCGAGGATGGCAATTGCCAGCAGCGCCGCGTTCGTCGCACCCGCCTTGCCGATGGCAAGCGTGCCTACGGGGATGCCTGCGGGCATCTGGGCGATGGAGAGCAGGCTGTCGAGGCCTTTGAGCGCTTTGCTTTCCACCGGCACGCCGAGAACGGGCAGGGGCGTCATGGCGGCGGCCATGCCGGGGAGGTGGGCGGCGCCGCCTGCGCCTGCGATGATGACTTTGAATCCGTTATCGCGCGCGCTGGCGGCGAAATCGTAAAGGCGTTTGGGCGTGCGGTGCGCGGAGACGACTTTTTTCTCGTAGGCGACCTTGAATTCGTCGAGGATGATGGCGGCGTGCTGCATGGTGTCCCAGTCGGACGTGCTGCCCATGATAATAGCGATATCCGCCTGTGTTTTCGGCATTATGTGCAACCTTTATCTAAGAAGGGGGAAAAGCTACAGGAAATGCTAAAAATGTCACTAAAAATGTCAAACAGGCGAGAACGTTATGTTTTTTGACTTTCATTAATCAATTATTAATGTTTATATGTATATTCATTAAACAGTGGTTACGCCACGTTCTGGCACATTTGGGTTAAGGAGACATCATGGACGCGATCAGACAGGCGCAAAGGCCTGAGCCTCCTTCCAAGAAGAACAAGATGTCGGAACGCGTGGCGCTGCTTGGCATCCCCGCACAGGAAATGACCCCTTCGGTAACGTTCGCCGTCTCCGCGCTGATGGAAAAGCTCGATGACGTAAACCGCGAACTGACGCGCACACGCGAGAGTCTTGCCGAAATCGAACAACTCGTAGATGTGGATTGCGTCGCCCCGATTCCCAACCGCCGCGCGTTCCTGCGCAGGCTTTCATGGGCGATCACGATGCATGGGCGCTACGGCCATCCCTCCGCCATTCTCTATTTCGACCTCAACGATTTCAAGCAGATCAACGATGCGTACGGCCACGCGGCGGGCGACCTCGCCATCCGCCATATTTCGCAATTGCTATCGACGACCATGCGCGAATCCGACTTTCTGGCGCGCATCGGCGGGGATGAATTTGCCGTTATCATGTATTATGCCGACGAGGACGCCGCGCGCAATCGCGGCGCCAAAATTGCCGAGAAACTCAAGCAGACGCCGTTCACGTTCAACGGCAAGCAACTGCAGGTAACGACAGCGTTCGGATACTATGCCATCCGCAACGGCGACGATGCTGAATCCGCCCTTGCCGCCGCAGATATGTCGATGTATGTGGACAAGCGCCGTGCGAAAGCGCGGGCGGAACAGGGATAATCGCTAAAATCCCGCCTCTTATCTGGCTATTGTACTTTACGTTCCCTTTTGCTAAGTTGGCCGTCCCGTTCACTTATCCAAGGGATGATTATGAGAATGTTCGCCAAAGCCACTGCAATCTTCGGCATCGCGGTTGCGATGATTGCCGGGGAATCTTCTTTCGCGGTTTCCGCACGTGCGGCTGAAAAGATCATCACCATTGGCACGGCAGGCGTCACCGGCGTCTACTATCCCGCGGGCGGGGCGATCTGCCGCCTGGTCAATCGCGGACGCAAGGAACATGGCATTCGCTGCACGGTGGAATCCACCGGCGGTTCGATCAACAATCTGGAATCGGTGCGCAAGGGCGAAGTCGAGCTTGGCATCGTGCAGTCCGATTTGCTCTACCACGCATATAACGGCAGCGAAATTTTTACCGATGTCGGCGCGGATAAAAAACTTCGCATCGTATTCTCCCTCCACTCGGAACCGTTTACCGTCGTCGCGCGCAAAGATGCAAAGATCGCTAACTTTGACGACCTCAAAGGCAAGCGCGTCTATCTCGGCGCTCCGGGCTCGGGCATGCGCGCCACCATGGAAGAGTTGATGAAGCGCAAAGGCTGGACGAATAAAACCTTCTCCAAGGTTGTGGATTTGAAATCCAACGATCAGACGCAGGCGCTCTGCAGTGGCAAGATCGACGCTATGATCTATGCGGGCGGGCATCCCAACGGCGCGATCCAGCAGGTGACAACCGCATGTGAAACGCGTTTGATCGAAGTCAGCGGTTCTGCGATCGAAGAGCTGATCGCCGCGCATCCGTTCTACACGCAGTCGGTTATTCCCGGCGGCATGTATGCGGGTAACGCGCGCGATACGAAAACCTTCGGCGTGAAGGCCGTGCTCGTGGCGTCCTCCGATCTCGATGAGGACGTTGTCTACCGCGTCGTCAAAGCGGTCATCGATAATCTCGATAATTTCAAGACCCTCCATCCCGTGTTCGCCACGCTTGACGCCAAGCACATGGTGTCCGATACCGACGTTGCGCCGTTGCATCCGGGCGCCGCGCGGTATTACAAGGAAAAAGGCTTGGTTGACTAAGCCTCCCGGTTTGTTATAAACGCCTCCTCTTCGTGACCTTTTTTTAAGGAGCAGTATGGCTATTTCGTTCAAGTCCCTGCTTGGGAAACTCTGGTTCCGCGTATTGCTGGGTCTTGCACTTGGCATCGGCTTCGGCTTCCTCGTCGGGCCGCTTCAGGCCGACAACCCGCTGGGTGTGGACGGCAAGACCATACTCACCGATTACATCAAGCCCGTGGGCACGGTGTTCATCAACCTGATTAAAATGGTGGTCGTTCCGCTTATTTTCTTCGCGCTGATTTTCGGTATCACCAATATGACGGATCAGGATGCATTCAAGCGCGTGGGCGTCAAAGCCGTGGGCGCCTATCTGATGACCGGCGCGTTCGCCGTGTGCATCGGCCTGCTGTTCGCGCATGTGTTCCAGCCGGGTGTGGGCGTTGACCTCAACGAACTGCAATCGCGCGTGGGAAGCGCAGCCGGAGCTGCCAAGCCCGCCGAGCCGATCAGCATCATCAAGATGCTCATCGACATCGTGCCGACCAATATTTTCACCGCGATGGCGAACGACCATATTCTGCAAGTGGTGGTGTTTGCGATCTTCCTCGCGATTACGCTGAATAAAACCCGCGAGAAAACCAAGCCGGTGATCGAGCTGTGCCATGCGGCCGCGTTCGCCATGTTCCGCCTCATCGAAATGATCGTGCAGTTCTCGCCTTACGGCGTATTCGCGCTGATCGCGTGGGTGGTGGGCACGCAGGGCGTTGGCATCCTGTTCCTGCTGGTGAAGCTGGTGCTGGTGGTGTTCGGCGCGCTGTTCACGCAGTACCTGCTGTTTGGCGTGATGGTGATGGTGTTCTGCCGCATGTCGCCCATGCCCTTCTACAAGAAAATGCTTGAGCCGCAGGCGCTGGCGTTTTCCACCAGCTCAAGCAAAGCGACGCTTTCGACCGCCATGCGTGTGGTCAACGAGCGTATCGGCGTGTCCAAAAGCAACACCTCGTTCGTACTTCCGCTGGGCGCTTCCATCAACATGGACGGCACGGCGATCTATCTTGGCATCTGCGCGCTGTTCTTCTCGCAGCTCTACCATATCCCCATCGACACGCACCATTACTTCATCCTGATCCTCACCGCCACGCTCGGCTCGATCGGCGCAGCCGGCATTCCCGGCGGTTCGCTGATTATGATGGGCATGGTGCTCACCTCGGTCGGCCTGCCGCTGGACGGCATCGCACTGATCGCTGGCGTAGACCGCATCCTCGACATGCTGCGCACCACGGTGAACATCACCGGCGATTCGGTGATTACCGTGATCGTGGATAAGTCGGAAGGCACGTTCGACCAGAAGGTGTATGAGGACATGAGCCTGTAGCAGGCCATGCATATCAACGGCGAAGAATATATAAAGCTCGTAAACTGGCAGAGGCGTGCTCGCAGGCTGTTCGTCGCACTCATGATCGCCGTGCTGTTCGTATCGGCGTCCGGCGCGGTGGGAACCCTGCCCGGCGATGACCAAAACGTTGCCGCTATGGTGGTGGTGGGTATTTTATTTCTGCTGTCGTCGATACACCTATTGTCGGGAAAATGCCCACGCTGCGGCTGTAAGCTGTTTATACGGCGCAGGCAGGGGCTCGCGCTTCCTTCACACTGTCCCGAGTGCAAAATCGGCTTTACGCCCCAAGCGTAGGGCCGTCTTTTTTCCTGGTGTCCTTGTCGGTGCTGCGTGCGGCGAAGCCCTTATCGTCGGGCGCGATTTTATCGGTGGCGGAAACGGTGGTATTGGCGGCTTGTTTGCCGATACCTTTGAGTTTACCGCCAAGGGCTTTCACAGTGGCGAGGTCTTCGGCCTTGAGTCCTTGGAACGCTGCCTGTCCTTCGACTTTTTTCGCCTCGCGGAAACGTCCCTGATTCAAGATCACGTCGTCGGCGGTCATGTCGAGATGCTGTTTCTGCTGCTTGGCTCCGCCCGCACCGGAGCGTGAACTCCTGCGGCGCCTGCGCCTGCGGTGCGACTGATCCTGCAACGCGGTATCTGCGGCTTGTTGCGTTTCTTCCTGCTGTTCCTGCGATTGCTGTTGTTGCGTTTCCAACTCGCCGACGGCTTTCTCCAGCCCGCCTTCCATGCTCTTGAGCAGGCGGTCGACCGTGTGGTTCTGCATGCCTTTCCACTCTTCAGGCATCTGCGCGGCGTCGGCGGAAATCTGCTGCGCGGCTGCGATGCTGCCCGGCATTTCCTTGGCGGCCATCAGCTTGATGGCGTGGGCGAACTGGCCTGCGGCGTTGCCTGCGTCCTTGACCGCCTGATCCTGTGCGATGGCCGGATTTTCCTGCGCGGCTTCCGCGATCAGGTGGCTGTAGGCTTCCACCGCATCGCCCACTTTTTCCGCAAGCGCGGCTTTGTCTTCCGGCTTAGCGTGGTCGATCAGTTCCGCAAGGTTCTTATCGGCGAACCCCATATGTTTGAGCCTGCGCAGAATTTCGCGCGCCAGCTCGATGGATTCTTCGCGGGCAGGGGGCTGCATCGTATCCACGGAACGCAGCGCGTAGGCGTTGCGTGCGGTGCGCTCGCCCGCACGCACGAGGCGGTCGGTTGGCGTCGTTTCGCCCACGGCGATGCCTGCCGTGCGGCTGATGCCCATTTCCAGCATGTCGAGCAGCCGGTCGGTGGGTTGGGTGATGCGTTGTTCCCATGCAGGCGGCATAGCGTCCATCAGCGTTTCCAGATGCGCGATGCCGGGGTGACCGTCTGGCAGCGCATTCAGGCTGTGCATGGCGAGCGCGAAGGAGGCCGCGCCGCTTGCGCCGCCCGCGTCGGTAATGATGCTTTCACGCAGAATGTCGGGATATTTCGCCGCCGCTTCTTTCAACTGCCCGGCATAGATTTCTACCAGCCGTGCTACGGCTTCGGCTTTTGCGGTTTGTACCGGCAGATCGCCTTCATCGAGCCAGCGTTCCATGTCGCGGTCGGTATGTTGCAGGTTGCGCAGCCAGCGCAATATTTTGCGCGCCTCATCGACGGAGGCTTCGCGCACGGGGGCTTCCAGCGCATCGGGTGAGTGCAGCTTGCCTGCGGTGCGCGCAAGGCCGGTGCTGGCGCTGACAAGGCGTCCGTGCTCGTCGCCTGCGCGTGCGCGTTGCGGCGCACCTGTGCCGTTGCCCTGCCTGCGCGGGGGTGGCGCGGAAAGCCCTGCGGGGCTGAACGGGGTCTCTTCCAGCGGCGGCAATCCCCATGTGTGGTCGGGAATATGGAGGGCGGCGTTGAATGCATCCTTGAAGGGTTGCATCGGCCTGCCGATCGGCTTGTCCTGTATCTCGAGCAGGTGCTTGTACATTTCGGCGGCGCCCACGCCTTCGACATTAGCGACATCGAGATTCATGGATTTCAGGAAGGGGCGCTTGAACCACGTATCGCTGGCGAGCGCATTGCCCAGCGCGGTGGCGACGCTGGCGAATTTGGGGATATATTGCTCGTCGCCCGGATCGAACGACCCGTCCTTGAGGTAGATGCCGATAATATCGTTACGCAGCACGGCGATGTTCGTGCGCAGCCCTTCATATTTCGCGTAATCGGGATGTGTGGGGTCGAACAGTTCGCGCTTGCCGAGCTTATCGGCGATGATCTTGTCGAAATAGACGAACTTATTGGGATCGAAGCACAGCATGCAATCCTTGTCGCGGACGATCTCCACATGGGCAGCCCATGTATTTTCGTTCGGGATAACGAAATTGCCGACGCTGGGGAAAAAATGCACATTGCGCGCACCCAGCATCGCGTTTTGCTCGAGCGCTTCGGCGAGTTCGGCGCGCAGGCTCGCTTCCTGAAGCTGGTTGGCGGTTTCCAGCTTGTTGGTATATTCGGTTTCCCCGCGCCTGTCATAGGTTTCGCTGTAGGAACGGCTGGCCGTATTGCTCCCGGGCGCGCCATCGAAATTATCGTCGATGCCGTCGCGGTTGCTGTCGTTGGAGTTCCGGTTACGTGCCATTACGATCCTGAAATGTGCTTACTGCACCTGTATCGGCTTGCCTTCTTCCGCTGCGGCCGTGCCCAGCGCATACACGCAGAGGTCTTCGAACGAAACGTTGTTTTCCAGCGCGATCTTGTGCAGGCGCTCGAAACTGTCCATCACCTCCTGCGGAATCGTGCCGCCGCGGATGGCCGACAGCCACCATGCCTGATGTTGCAACGGGTGGCGCTGCGGGTGCGGTTCGCCGACATAGACGTGGAACGGGTATTTGGTGCCGCTGAAATCGCACGGGACGGTGAAGCGTTTCATAATGAAAAATACTCCTAAAATCTCAATAGGCTAGACAACGAAATCATTGTAGCGCAACTGGCATGCCATAACAAGTTACGGAATTGTGACAATGCGATGGAAATAGTTTGCTGTATTACAGTCGCTTATCCGACTTGAAATTATCTGCGTAGGCTTTGGTTACGGTCTTGCGTCGCTTGGACGGCAGGACTTCGTAAGGGATGCCTTCACGCTTTGCGTACGCAACGGCGGCATCGGGGGTAGGGAAGGTGAGGCGGATTTCCTGATTGGTGTCGGTCATGCCGTTCCAGCCCATGAGATTATCCACGAAATTGGGCGTGCCCTGCACGAATTCCAGAATCCACTGGCCGGTTTTGGCCTTGCCGGATTGCATGGCGTTTTTGTCGGGCTGGAAGATACGTGCTTTGCTCATCGGGCGATCCTTTCCGTCAAAACTTATCCTGCTTTTTTCCGTGCGGGCGATTTCGATTTGCGCACCGGTTTCTTTGGCGCGGATTCAGCGCGTGCGGCCAGCAACGGCAGCGCGTCCTCCAGCGTGAATTTCTCGATGGAGCCGCCCTTGGGGAACGGTGCGTTGATTTTTCCGTGCTTAATGTAGGGGCCGTACTTGCCCTTGAACAATGCGACCGGCGCTTTGTCGGTGGGGTGTTCGCCGAGCACGCGCAGCGGCGTGGCGCTGCTCGCGCCTTTGGCGGGCGCGTTGGCCATCACGTCGATGGCGCGGTTGATGCCGATGGTGAGTACGTCCTCGCTGGCGGGAAGGGAAGTGAACTTGCCGTCATGCACAAGATAAGGACCGAATTTTCCGTTATTAGCGACCACCGGTTTGCCGGTGTCGGGATGCGCCCCGAGTTCGCGCGGCAGGGATAAGAGCGCCAGTGCGATGTCGAGCGTGATGTCCTCCGCCCTCATGCCTTTGAGCAGGCTCACACGCTTGGGCGTTTTGCTGTCGCCCATCTGCACATACGCACCATACGGGCCTTTGCGTAGCGATACGTCCTGCGCGCTCACCGGGTCGCTGCCCAGCGCCTTGGGGAACTTCAGGCCGCCTTCCGCACCGCCTTCGGCGTTTTCGTTCGCATGGTCGCCGATCTGCATTTTGTGGTTGCACTCAGGATACGCGGAGCAGGCGATATACGGGCCGAAACGACCGATCTTCAAGCCGAGCTTGCCTTTAGCGCAGGCGGGGCATGCGCGCGGGTCTTTGCCGTCTTTGCCTGCGCCGAACGCATAGCCTGCCAGCAGCGTATCGAGCGCGTCGAGCACGTCGGTGACTTTCAGCGTTTTGCTTTCTTCGATCTTGACGATGAAATCGTCCCAGAATTCACGCAGCACGGTTTTCCACTCCCTCTCGCCGGCGGATACGTCGTCGAGTTTGCTTTCTAAGTCGGCGGTGAAATCATATTGCACGTAGCGCTCGAAAAAGCTGACGAGGAACGCGTTTACCAAACGTCCCAGCGATTCGGCGATGAAGCGTTTTTTCTCCAGTCGCACATACCCGCGATCCTGCAGCACCGAAATGATCGATGCATAGGTGGAAGGGCGGCCGATGCCGAGTTCTTCGAGGCGCTTGACGAGGCTTGCTTCCGAATAGCGCGGCGGCGGTTCGGTGAAGTGCTGCTCAGGCGTGATTTCCTTGGCATCCAGCTTTTCTTCCGGCTTGAGCGCGGGCAGGCGCGCCTGCATGTCGTCTTCGCCCTTATCGTCGTCGCTGCCTTCCTGATAGAGTTTCAGGAAGCCTTCAAATTTCACTACCGAACCGGTGGCGCGCAATGTCGCCTGCTTGTCATTTGACGTGATGTCCACCGTGGTCTGGTCGTATACGGCGCTTTCCATCTGGCTGGCCACTAAGCGTTTCCAGATCAGTTCGTAGAGCGCAAGCTGTTCGCCGTCGAGCGAGGCGGCGGCGCGTTCGGGTGTACGCTGCACGTCGGTGGGGCGGATGGCTTCGTGCGCTTCCTGCGCGTTCTTGGTTTTGGCTTTATAGAGGCGCGGCGAGCCGGGCACAAAACTGTCACCGAACGTTTTGCCGATATAGCCCCGCGCCGCGTCGATCGCATCTTTTGAGACGGTTACGCCGTCGGTACGCATATAGGTGATGTCGCCAGCCTCATAGAGTTTCTGCGCGATCTGCATGGTTTTCTTCGCGCCGAAACCGCATTTGCGCGCGGCTTCCTGCTGCAGGGTGGAGGTGGTAAACGGCGGCGCGGGGTGGCGGCGCACCTGCTTGGCGTCCACGGTTGCGACCGCGTAGGTTTTCTTGCGCAGCTCATCGACGATTTTGTTGGCGGTTTTGCCGTCGGTGATCGAGAATTTTTCGAGCTTCTCACCCTTATATTCGATCAGGCGCGCATTGATCGTATTCTTCGCTTCGGACACCAGCGCGGCTTTAATATCCCAATATTCGCGGCTGACGAATTTTTCGATTTCGTCGTCACGTTCGCATACGAGGCGCAACGCCACCGACTGCACGCGCCCGGCCGATTTGCTGCCCGGCAGCTTGCGCCACAGAACCGGCGACAGGGTGAAGCCCACGAGGTAATCGAGCGCGCGGCGCGCCTGCTGCGCGTTGACCAGATCCATATCGATCTCGCGCGGTTTCGAGAAGGCTTCGGTAATCGCTTTCTTGGTGATTTCGTCGAAGGTGACGCGGTGCACGATGAGCTTTTTATGGATGGCGCGGCTGGCTTTCAGCGCTTCCAGCACGTGCCAAGAGATCGCTTCCCCTTCGCGGTCAGGATCGGTTGCGAGGTAGAGGCTGTCGGCGTCTTTGACCGCTTTGGCGATGACGGAGAGGTGTTTTTTCGCATCCGCGTCCACCTCATAGGTGATGGCGAAATCTTCGTCGGGACGCACCGAGCCGTCTTTGGGCGGCAGGTCGCGCACGTGGCCGAACGAGGCGAATACCTGATAATCCTTGCCCAGATATTTATTGATGGTTTTAGCTTTGGCGGGCGATTCGACGACGACTACATTCACTCTATATATCCTCTATGATCCCGTGGGATAATTATGCTACTTCCTGATCGAGATCGACGGCAAGCGCCACGGTATTTCCAGACCCGCGACGAAGTTTTCCTGCCAGTTCAAGTTCCAGCACAACCGTTAATACGACTGACGCAGAGGTTTCGCACTGTTCGATCAATTCGTCAATCGAAACCGGTATGAGGCCGATTTTATCGAAGATATTCCGGCGGGTAATGGCAAGGTCGGATTCGTCCGCCTCGCGTTCGTTCGCGTCGGTCGTATAGGAAACCGGCGGCAATTCATGCATGGAGCGGTTGCGCAGGCGGGTGATTTCGCGCAGCACGTCGCTGGCGCTTTCCACCATCGTAGCGCCCTCGCGCAACAGTTGGTTGCAGCCGCGTGCGCGCGGGTCGAGCGGCGAGCCGGGCACGGCGAACACTTCGCGTCCGTTTTCTGCGGCGAAGCGTGCGGTGATCAGCGAGCCGGAGCGCGGCGAGGCCTCCATCACCACCGTGCCTAAGCTCATGGCGGCGATGATGCGGTTGCGGCCGGGGAACGCGCCGCTGAACGGGATGGCGCCGAAAGGCTGCTCAGTGATGATCGCGCCGGACTCGCGTATTTGCTGATACAACGCCTTGTTTTCCGGCGGATAGATATTGTCGATACCGCCCGCGATGACGGCCACGGTTCCTGTTTTCAGCGAACCTTTATGCACATAGGAATCGATGCCGCGCGCGAGTCCGGAGACGATGGTAAGCCCCGATTCGCCCAGCTCGCCGCTTAAGCGCTCCGCGAAATTGCAGTTGTTCGCGCTGGCGTTGCGCGCGCCGACCATGGCGATGGAATCTTTATTTTCCCACAGATGCGCGTGGCCTGAAACCGTGATAACCGGCGGCGGGTCGCTGATCGTCTGCAACAGTTTCGGATATTCCGGCGAGCCGTACATCACCATCTGCGCGCCGAATTTGCGTACGGTGTCGATCTCTTTTTCCGCTTCCGACTTGCTGTAAGGCGCCAGCGGCATGCGGCGGCCACCGCGCAGCGAAAGCTCCGGCAATGCCGCCAGCGCTTTCTGCGCGCTGCCGAACCGCCGGATGAGATGGAAAAACGTAACGGGGCCGACATTGAGCGTGCGGATCAGCCGCAGCACATCGACAAGGTTTTCATTGGCGAGGGTGGGGTAGGGAAGTGCGGGGGTAAAGTTCATGAGGCTTTATCCTTTCTGAAAGAACGTTCCGTGCCGTTGATCAGGCGCTTGATATTTTCGCGGTGCGTCCAGGTGATGAGGAGGGCGAGCAGCACATAAAAAACCGGCGATCTATCGTGATACAGCGCGCCTAGCGGCATTGCCCACAGCGCGATGATCGAAGCGAGGGAGGCGTAGCGGGTGAGCGCGAATACGAGGAGCCATACGCCGCAAAGCATGAGGCCGGGCATCCAATGCAGCGCGAAAATCGCGCCGATGGCGGTGGCCACGCCCTTGCCGCCTTTGAATTTGAGCCAGATGGGGAAGATATGGCCGAGTACGGCGGCTAAAGCTGCACAATATAAAAGATTGTACCAAATCCATGACCAGCCGGCGCCTACGAGCCATACTGCTAAAAAGCCTTTTCCTGCATCCAATAATAATGTGGCAACGCCAAGTTTTTTATTCCCGGTGCGCATCACATTGGTAGCGCCGATATTGCCGGAGCCTATCGTGCGAATATCCCCCATGCCTGCGTATTTTGTAAGCAACAAGCCAAACGGAATACTGCCGACCAAGTAGGCCAGCAAAAGAAATCCTGCAATGAGATATCCGAGCGCTTCACCGTTCATGTCACACTATCCAAATACCCCTGTAGCATATAGCTTGCCGCCAGTTTGTCCACCAGCACGGCGCGGCGTGCGCGCGACAAGTCGGCTTCGATCATCATGCGCTCCACCACCGCCGTGCTCAGGCGCTCGTCCCACAGCAGCATGGGCAGGTCGATATGTTTGCTGATATTAGACACGAAGGTGCGCGTGGATTGCACGCGCGGCCCCGAGCTGCCGTCCATGTTCACCGGGTTGCCGATCACCAGCCCCGCGACCTTGTGTTTTTCGATAATAGATTTCAGCTTTTCGATGTCTTTCCCGAACTTGCCGCGCTCAATCGTTTCCAGCGGAGACGCTACCGTGCGGGTGGCGTCCGACAGCGCGATCCCGATGGTCGTGCTGCCGAAATCCAGTCCCAGCAGGCGCGCCTCGCGGGGGAGGGCGCGGTTAAAATCCGCGGGCGTTTCCAATAGCATGCATTTCCCTTGTGTCATCCTGAACGCAGTGAAGGATCTTACGCCGCAGGGGGTATTTTCAAGATTCTTCGCTGGCGCTCAGAATGACAATGTACTTGTCATTGTTAAAGAATCCCATTAAAACCTGCATTCCCCTATTCGTATAGCAGAATCTTATGACATTAGACAATAAAGCCGTCGCCAAAATCGCCCGCCTCGCGCGTATCGAGGTCACCGATGCCGACAAAGAGTATTTCGCGCGCGAAATTTCCGGCATCTTGAAATGGGTGGAGCAGTTAAACGAGGTGGACACCAAGGGCGTGCCACAAATGACCTCGGTCGCGAGCATAAAACTTCCCTGGCGCAAGGATGTCGTCACTGACGGCAATCAGGCCGAAGCCGTGGTGAAAAACGCACCCAAGAGCGATTACGGATGTTTTGTGGTTCCCAAGGTGATGGAGTAGGCTGAATGGACGACAAAACCTTCCTCGCCTCTTATGTCGCCAAGGAAGCCCAGCGCATCAACGAACGGTTGAAAGCGCTGGTGGAAGGCGCGACGCCGCCGTCCGACGCAGAGCGTGACGCGGTGACGCAGGATATTGAGGCGACGTTGCAACGCTTGCAAAGCGCGTTGTCGCAGATAGAGTCCGACGAAGAACACAGTGACGATTCCCACAAACTGAAGCAATAGCCATGACCAATCTCCGCACCCTGACCCTCGCCGACATGCGCGACGGGCTAAAAGCCAAAAAATTCTCCGCCGTAGAGCTTGCCGACGCGCATCTTTCTGCGATTGAGCAAACCAACGCGCAGTATAACGCCTTCATCACCATCACGCGCGACAAAGCCATTGAAATGGCCAAAGCGTCGGACGCGAAGCTGGCAAAAGGGCAGGGCGGCTACATCGAAGGCATTCCCGTAGGCGTGAAGGATCTGTTCTGCACGAAGGACGTGCTCACCACCGCCGCGTCGCACATCCTCGACGGCTTCAAACCGCAATATGAATCGACCATCACCACGAAATTGTGGGAGCAGGGCGGCGTCATGCTCGGCAAGCTCAATCTCGACGAATTCGCGATGGGTTCGGCCAACATCACCAGCTACTACAAGCCCGTGAAATCGCCGTGGAAGAAAAACGGCGTGAACCTCGTGCCCGGCGGTTCGTCGGGCGGTTCGGCGGCGGCGGTGGCGGCGGAATTGTGCCCCGTCGCGCTCGGCACCGACACGGGCGGTTCCATCCGCCAGCCCGCGGCATTTTGCGGTATCACCGGCATCAAGCCGACCTACGGGCGCTGCTCGCGCTTTGGCATCATCGCGTTCGCCAGCTCGCTCGATCAGGCAGGCCCGATCACGCGCAACGTGCGCGACGCTGCGATCATGCTGAAGGCCATGTGCGGCCACGACCCGAAAGATTCCACCTCGGTGAATATGGACGTGCCGGATTTTGAAAAGCTGATGACGGGCAATGTCAAAGGCAAGAAAATCGGCATCCCGAAAGAATATCGTCCGGATGGATTGAACGCGGAAATCGCCGCGATGTGGGATAACGGCATCAAGCTGCTGCGCGAAGCGGGTGCGGAAATCGTCGATATTTCCCTGCCGCATACGCAATACGCGCTCGCCACTTATTATATCGTTGCGCCTGCGGAATGTTCGTCCAACCTCGCGCGTTACGATGGCGTACGCTTCGGCCTGCGCGTGCCCGCCGATAGCGGCAGCCTCATCGAGATGTACGAAAAAACCCGCGCCGCCGGTTTCGGTACGGAAGTAAAAAAACGCATCATGATCGGCACCTATGTGCTCTCCGCCGGTTATTACGACGCCTACTACAAAAAAGCGCAGCAGGTGCGTTGGCTGATCGCAGAGGATTTCCGCAAGGCCTTTGAAAAAGTCGACGCCATCCTCACGCCGACTGCGCCGTCCGCTCCTTTCGGCTTCGATTACAAGCCGTCCGACCCGGTGGAAATGTACCTAAACGACGTGTTCACCGTGCCCACCTCGCTGGCAGGATTGCCCGGCATCTCCATCCCCGGCGCGCTCGATAAGGACGGCCTGCCGCTCGGCCTCCAGCTCATCGGCAAACCATTCGACGAAGAAGGCGTGCTCAACGTCGCCTACGCACTGGAACAGGCGCTGGCGCTCAACACCAAAATACAGGGGCTGGCCGCATGAGCACGATGAATACAGAATGCCTTCCTGCTCCCTCCCCCTTGATGGGGGAGGGTCGGGGAGAGGGTGAGCTTCTCACCAACGCAAAGCGGTTGCGCAAAGAAATGACGGACGCTGAAACGAAGCTCTGGCATGCATTGCGGGCGAAACGCTTTGCCGGGTATAAATTCCGCAGGCAAGTCCCGATGCAAAAATATATAGCGGATTTTGTATGTTATGAGCCGAAAGTGATCGTTGAGCTGGATGGCGGGCAGCATGTCGAGCAGGCTGCTTATGATAAAGTGCGTGATCAGTTTTTTGTACGGCAGGGATTCAGGGTTTTGCGTTTTTGGAATGACGATATGTTGCAGAATACGGAGGCGGTGTTGCAGGCAATTTTTTCTGCGCTGGCAACCCCTCTCCCTAACCCTCTCCCACAAGGGGAGAGGGGACAAAAAGGAGCCTCCGCATGAGCACCAACATGATCAAAGGAAACACAGGCGACTGGGAGATCGTGATCGGGCTGGAAGTGCATGCGCAGGTGACGAGCAACTCGAAATTATTTTCCGGCGCGGCGGTGCAGTTTGGCGACGAGCCGAACACCAACGTGTCGTTCATCGACGCGGGCATGCCGGGCATGCTGCCGGTGATCAACGAAGTGGCGATCGAGCAGGCGGTGAAAACCGGGCTTGCGATCAACGCGCAAGTGAACCTGAAAAGCGTGTTCGACCGCAAGAATTATTTCTATCCCGATTTGCCACAGGGCTACCAGATTTCGCAGTTCCTCGACCCCATCGTGGGCAAGGGTGAAATTTTGCTCGATATGCCCGACGGTAGCGTGAAAAAAGTCGGCGTTACGCGCATTCACCTTGAGCAGGATGCGGGCAAGTCGCTGCACGAATATAACCCGAAATTCAGCTATATCGACCTCAACCGCTCCGGTGTCGCCTTGATGGAAATCGTTTCGGAGCCGGAAATGTGCTCGGCCGACGAAGCTGCGGCCTACATCAAAAAACTGCGCTCGATCCTGCGCTATATCGGCAGCTGCGACGGCGACATGGACAAGGGCAATCTGCGCTGCGACGCCAACGTGTCGGTGCGCAAGCCCGGCGATCCGCTCGGCACGCGCTGCGAAATCAAGAACGTGAACTCGGTGCGCTTCCTGCACAAAGCCATTGAATTCGAGGCGATGCGCCAGGTGGAGATCATCGAAAGCGGCGGCAAGATCAATCAGGAAACCCGTTTGTTCGACTCCGCCAAAGGCGAGACGCGCACCATGCGCACCAAGGAAGACGCGCACGATTACCGCTACTTCCCCGACCCCGATTTATTGCCTTTGGAATTCTCGCAGGAATTCGTCGACACCATCCGCAAAACCCTGCCGGAATTGCCCGACCAGAAGCAGAAGCGCTACATCGATACGCTGTCGCTTTCGGCGTATGACGCGAGCGTGATCGTGGCGGAAAAAGCCTCGGCGGAATATTACGAAAAGCTGCTGGCGAAATGCGATCCCAAACTGGCGTCGAACTGGATGACCGGCGAGCTGTTCGGGCGCTTAAACAAGCTCGGCGTGGACATCGAGCAATCGCCCATCGACGCCGACGCGTTCTGCGGCCTGCTCGCGCTGATTCAGGACAACACCATCTCCGGAAAAATCGCTAAAGACGTGCTCGATTTGATGATCGAAACCGGCAAGCCTGCCGCGATCATCGTCGAAGAAAAAGGCATGAAGCAGGTGACCGACACCGGCGCCATCGAAAAAGTCATCGACGAGGTGATGGCGGCGAACCCGGACAAAGTCGCCGAGTTCCGTTCGGGCAAGGACAAGCTGTTCGGCTTCTTCGTCGGCCAGGTGATGAAAAACTCCGGCGGCAAGGCGAACCCTGCGGCGGTGAACGATTTGCTGAAGAAGAAGCTGTCCTAGCTGCTACTTTGCCTCGGTGCCGCGTGCGACGCCGGTGCCGAAATGTTTCCCGTGCAGTTTAGCAAGGTCTTCCAGCGGACCGGTGATGTCGCCCATCTCGAAATCCATGCGGTTGCCGCGATGTTCTTTTGCTTTCCATTGATTGATGCGTCTGGCAAGTTCGGGAAGGCTGGATACCAGCGCTTCGTCGGTGCGGCTCGTATCGTTCACAAGTTCGGGTACGGCAAGCGCAACCAGAGCTGTTAGCGAAAACACCAACTTTTGTTGCAGTTGGCTCAGTTCTTCGAGCTTTGCTTCGTACCCTTCCGGCTTGAGTTCCGCGATGCGCCTGATATCGCCATTAATGCCCATAGACATACGGGTCAGCAGTTCAATCGGGGAAATCATCTGCGATTCGAGCGGATCGGAGCCGACCTGAATTTTTTCTTTCAGAAATGCGACGGTTTTTTCTTGCAGGCTTGCAGGTGCGGGCATAGCGGCTCCTATTCGTAAATAAATATTAATTTTACTATAGACGGCATCCACCCTTAATCAAGCGGATTTTGGCATGGAGATTGCTTTATCAGGAATGAATAATAGCTGAGGACTTTCCATGCGTATTATCTTCGTTTTATCCCTGCTTGCGGCGCTGAGCGCCTGTAAATACGTGCCGGAGGAAGTGGCGCTCGGCGGCATCGCCCCCACCGATGTGCTCATCGGAGGTACGGTAGCCTACGCCCTGTTCGGCGACGATCTGGAGAAAATGAAGGCGGAGGATTACGACACGCCGGAGGAGGTAGGTAAGGCCGTGCGCGGCGCCGTGCCGCCACAGGCCAAGACCGGCGCGCACCGTATCGCCAACAATGTGCGCGACAATGTGCGTGTCACCTCGCGCCGTATGAAGGAATGGTGGTTCTATGAACCGAAGCCGCCGCAGAACCGCGATGTGGCGTCGTCCTACTGTTACCGCGTGCTACAGGATGTGGTGTGCTACCGCCAGCCTATGCCTGAGTGGGAACACCGCCTCGTCGGGTATCAGGGTACCGGCGCGTTGCCGCCACCGCCTTCCGTGATGCAGCCGCTACCCAAGCGCAGTATCAGCGCGTCCAACGAAGCGGCCAGCCGCCTTGCCAGCGCGCAGCCGGTATTCGTGGAGATTCCGCCGGACGTGAAAGAAGCGGAAGCAAACGGCGCAGATCCGGATAAAGACCCCAGCGTTCCCGTGCCTGCCGACGCTGCGCACGAAACGCTCCCCGATCCGGCGCTGGCTCCTCAGCTTTAGAAAAATACGGTTACTTCCACGCGATGGTGTCGAACGCGTCGCATGCGGCGCAGTGCGTGTCCCATTGCTGCGCGATGTGGCCGCAAGCGCGGCAATTCCACAACGCTCCGCCGGTAGCGGCGGCGCTTTTTTCCGTGTAGCGCGCGGCGGCGGCGTGGTCGGAAAACTCGCCTAACTCTACATCCGCCATCAACTGAAATGCTTGCGCGGAAGGCTCACGCGCGATGGCCTCACCCAGCGCGGCGCGCGCAACGTCCCACTGCCTAAGCGCGATGCCGACCTGCGCGAGTGCTATGTGGCTTTCGGCGGCTGCCGGCGCGCGTGCTACCAATCCACGCGTGAGCTTCAACTGGCGCGCGGCGGGTTCGGAGGCGATGGCCTCGCGGAAGATGGTGGCAAGCTCAGGATGCTGGGAAAATTTCCATGCGACCAAAATCATTTTCATGGCCTTCGTATGGTGTCCGTTCTGGCGGTAAGCGCGGGCGGCAAGCGCTACGGCGGGCACGAAATATTTCAGCGATTTCATGGCGGTGTGCGCATGCGCAAGCGCGATGTCGGCATTGCCCTGCTCCAGCTGGATCATGCCCTGCCTGAGATATATCAGCCCTTTGTAGCGCACGAAATCGGCGCTGCGGATGGTGCCTTTGCGCCCGGCTTTCTGAAGGGTTTGCAGCGCTTCCTGCCACTGGCCGAGGCGCATGTGCAGGCTTACGATCGCCGCCACCGACGAAGTGTCTTTCGGGTTGAGCGCATAGGCGCGTTCGGCCATCGCCAGCGCGCGGGGGAATTGGTGCTGCTTGCTTGCGGATTCGCTGAGCGAGCGGGCGGCCATATATTCGGTTTCGTCGTGCTCGAGCATTTTTTCGAGCAGCTGGCGGGTTTTCGGATCGTCGCCCTGATTGCGCGCGACCTGCGCGGAGAGCATGAGGGTAAGCGGCGTTTGCCCCAGCAGTTTTTCCGCCTTGCGCGTGTGGGCTTCGGCGCTTTTAATATCATAGGCGGCCAGAGCTGCAACGCTATGGGTGATTTCCGTCAGCGCGGTTTTGTAATGTTTCAGTTCCCGCCTGCGCGTGAGGTTGGAAGGGATGCGGATAAGCCCGCGCAGGAGCGCCAGCGCGTAGATCAGCGCGACGGAAGCGACAGCGGCCAGCAACAACAGCACCGCGAGGCTGGTGTCGATGCGGTAATTGAACCAGCGTATGACGACTTCGCCGGGATTCTCGGCAATCCATGCGCCTGTGATACTGATGCAGGCGATGAAAAATAAGAACAGCAGGAGCTTGAACATCGTCATTCGCTCGGCGTTTGCAAAACGGGAGCAGGCGCGGAGGCTTCAGCGGCGGGTTCGGCGGGAGCAGGTACGGGGACAGGCGCTGCGATGGGGGCAGACGGTGGCGTTTCCTGCATTACGGCGACAGCCAGCGCATCAAGCGTTTCGCGCACGGTTTGCGTAGCGGCGGCGGCTTTTTCCCACGCGGCGAACGCGGCCAGCGCTGGCGGCGAAAGCGCGGAGAGTTCCTTGCGGCATTGCGCAAGGTTGCCGTTTTCCAGCGCCGCTTCAGCGCGCGCGATGACGGACTCGTCATCCGTGCCGGTTTGTTCTGCGCCGACTTTGCGGATGCGGATCAGCGATTGCAGGTTGCCTGCCAGCGAGTCCGGCTTTACTTCCGGTGCGAGCGCGGCTTTCGCGGCGGGTTCAAACGCAGCCTGCAAAGAAGCCAGCGTGCTTACGCCCTTGTCGGAAAACGGTGCGAGCGCCGCAAGCAGCGGCAGAGCGCCGGTATTGTGTTCGGCAAGCGCTTTTAGGCGGTTTAGTTCACTGCTATAGGCATCGCCACGCAAAGCAGTGTCTTTCAACTGGCCGAACGCGGTGAGGATGGCGACTTGATGTGTGCCGCTTGCGGACACGCTGGCTATCTGTGCGGTGAGCGCATTCAGCGCGTCGGATTGCGCCTTGAGTTTCGCTTCCAGTTGCCCGACGCGACCTGCATCCTCGCCATCGGCGGGAGCTTCCGATTGCATAGCGTCGAGCTTCGCCTGCATCTCGGCGAGCTTGCTTTCCCATCCATCCGGGGCTTCCGCAGATTTCGGAAGGCCGGTTATGACATCTTCCAGTGTTTTTAGCTTGGCTTCCATCTGGTCGATACGGCTTTCCAGCGCGGCGATCTTCGCGTCTTTTTCTTCCGGCGTTTCATTGGCGGCGGTTGGGAAATCTGTTGCGGCCTGCTGACCGGCGCCGTCGGGTTGCACTAAGGGGAAGATTGCGGGCGCAAACAGCTGGAACACCAGCCACAAGACGAACAGCATCGCCAGCGCAAAGAGCGGACGGCGCAGCCTGACGAGGATGCCGGGCGCTGGGGCAGGTGCGGTAGTATCGGTGGACGGATCAGACATGGGAAACCCCTATCACTTCAGCGCATTATCCACGCACTCTACCAGAGATGCAAGCGTTGGTTCGCCCGCGATATGGATGCCTTGCCACGGGAACGGCTTCAGCGGTTCCGCCACTCCTTCGCTCAGGCAGCACGCATGCATGGATTCTACCGTGCCGCCCACACCTGCTCCCGTTACCAGCGTGGTGAAAATCTGTGCTGCGCGGTGCGAAAGAAAGCTCACCGCGTCGATATGCCCGCGCCTGAGATGTTCCACGACAATATCCGACAGTTGTTGTGATGCCGCTGCTTCATACACCACAACGCGTTCCACCTGCATGTCGCAGGCGGCCAGCAGGTTCACGATGTCGGTGCGGATATGGCTGGCGGAGGCGTAGAGGAATTGCGAGCCGGGATCGTAAGCGGCGGCGATATGCTCCACCAGCTTTTGTCCGTCGCCGCCAGCGGAGGCCACGCGCGTAAAGCCGCAATCCTCGGCGGCGTGGGCGGTGGTGTCGCCGATGCACAGAAGCTGCATGTCGCGCAGTTGGGTGAGCGCCGCAAGCCCGTATACCCCGTGGCGGCTGGTGACGATCACCGCGTGCGGGTCGCCCATCAATGCCTGTTCGATGGCTGGTCGCGCGGTATGCATCAGGAAAATTTCCGTCAGCGGTTCGTGGATAACGGCGAAACCGCGCTCCTGAAGCGCCTCTGCGAGTTCGCCTTCATCCCCGCGCGGACGGGTGATGAGGATGGTTTTCATAGCCATATCAGCGTATTGTCCAGAATTAAATTGCTAATCACAGACGCAATTGTAAGCACGGGAAACGCCGTATGGCAAACGAATTGACGGGCAATTATAGCGCCTCAATAATCACCTGCGCCTGCGCGAGCGGGTATTCGTCGGTGAGTGCGAGGTGGATGGTCGTGCGCAGGCCTTTAGGCGTAAGTTGTTGCAGGCGTTTGAGCGCGTTCCCGCTTAAGCGGATGGAGGGCGCGCCGTTTTCTGTGTTGATGATTTCAATATCTTGCCATGTAATCCCGTTGCCTACACCGAGCGCTTTCGCGCAGGCCTCCTTTGCAGCGAAACGTTTGGCGTAAGTGGCGGCGACTATTTGCGTTCCTGCATTCTCGCGGCTTTTCGCTTTCGCGCGTTCGCCTTCGGTGAACACACGGTTTTCAAAGCGTGCGCCGAAACGCGCGAGCGCTTTTTCGATGCGGCGTATGTCGGTGAGGTCGATGCCTGTGCCGAGGATCACGTGCGCGCCTCATCCATAATGGTGCGCATTTTTTGCACGGCTCCTGCAAGCCCGGTAAACAGCGCTTCGCCGATGAGGAAATGCCCGATATTCAACTCGACTATCTCAGGAATCGCAGCGATGGTTTTCACGTTCGTAAAATCCAGCCCGTGTCCCGCATGCACTTCTAGCCCAAGCGAATGTGCGAGCGTGGCGGAGGTGATAATCGCTTTCGCATCACCGTTATGCGCATAATTTCCCGTGTGCAATTCCACGATGTCCGCGCCGATACGCTGTGCCGCGCGGATATGCGCTGCGTCCGCGCCAATAAACAGCGAGATGCGAATGCCTGCGTCCCTCAGCGGTTTTACGAATGTAGTAAGCGCGGCTTCCTGCGCCACCACATCCAACCCGCCTTCGGTGGTCAACTCCGCACGTTTTTCCGGCACGAGGCACACTGCGTTCGGCCGTGCGCGCAGCGCAATTGCCAGCATTTCCTGTGTCGCCGCCATCTCAAGGTTCAGCGGCAGCGGCACTTCCGCTTTCAGCCGCGCAATGTCGGTGTCGCGTATGTGCCTGCGATCCTCGCGCAGATGCGCGGTGATCCCGTCCGCCCCCGCACTTGCCGCCAAAAGCGCCGCCCGCACCGGACACGGATGCTCCCCCCCGCGCGCATTGCGCACGGTGGCCACGTGGTCGATGTTGACGCCTAGGCGGAGGTGGTGTGGCGTGGAGACCATAATTTTCCAGCAAGGGTTTTGCCCAGGCGCATGCCCGGGCGTTCAATCAACCAATACAAGAGGCATGAAGCGCAGAAAATCAAGATAAAAACGGCAAAATAGGCGGCTTCCGGTGAAAAGTAGGTTTGTGGTTTAAATGCGTAGAGAAGCCCATAATGCAGGAGGTAAAAGCTGAAGCTGATCTGCCCCATGAAGTGGGCAACAGGATTTGAAAACAGCCACGCGATCCAGCCTTTTACGTGTACTAGTGCCAGCACGATGAGGAACATTAACGGAGCGGAAAACCATACCGGGTTGAACCTGAGAAATATGCCGACAGGCATGTAGTAGATAATGGCAGTCAATAACAACAGCAATGTGCTCCAAATATAGGAAGGGATCGCTTTTGGTACCAATTCCATCTGCGTGATGTATCCCGCCAGTGCCCCGCCCATGAAGTATGGCAGGTAAGGCAGAAAATCGTACCGGTTTACGCGCACGACAATTGCCGCAAGCGCGAGCCATGCTACGGCGAATAGAAGCGCTTTCATACGCTCGGATAAGGGTAGCAGCAACAACACGACGCTGCCGAGTACGAAAACGGTATAGAATTTTACTTCAAGATGCACTGTCCAGAAGGTGGGGGCAGGGCGTTGCAGGAACCAGTTTTCCAGTACACGGTCAAACGTAAGCCTGTAGCGTGGTACCGGCCAGTCCAACTGAAATGCCACAAAATAAGCGAAAGTCACGAACATGAATGCCGGGTATAGCCGGAAAAAGCGGCGTATCAGGAACGCCCCCCAATAACGTACGGATTTTTCACCGGGCAGGTAGTGGTGAGCCATCAGGAAACCGCTTAAGGTAAAAAACAGCATCAAGCCAAGTGCAGCAGCGCTGTAGGGCTTATCAGGGTACAGGCCTGCTGTGCTCGCGTGGCGAATATAAACAAGCAGGCATGCTAACCCGCGCAATCCATCGAGTGTCGTGATGCGGGGCTGATGTATTCCAGTCATGCCCATACTTTTCCGGCTAGCGCTTTTCCCAGCCGTATACCCGGGCGCTCAATCAGCCAATACATCAGGCATGATATGCAGAAAGTTAGGACGAAAGCTGCAACGTACGCTGCCTCAACGGGCATGATGGTCTGGTGTTTGAAAGAAAACAGTACCGCGCAGTGAACGATGTAAAAACTGTAGCTGATGTCTCCCATAAAACGTGAAGCACGGTTCGCCAACAGCCATGCGGCAAACCCTTTTGCATGTACCGCCGACAGAATAATAACCAGCATGATGAATGATGAAAGCCAAGTGGGAAAGTGCCTGAAGCCAACAAAAGTGATGACGCCTGCCAGCAATGCCAGTAGCAGTGTGTTCCATATGTAGCGCGGGATTGCCTTAGGTAGCAGTTCCATGCGTACAAGATATCCGCCTAACGCGCCTGCGACGAAGTATGGCAATGTTGACAACAGGCTATGGTCGTGAAAACTGGTATCTAATGGTGACAGCGATGCCCATGCGAGGAACAGGATAAACGCTTTCATTTTTACAGATACGGGCAGCACTAATAGCGCTACACCCCCTGCGGCGAAAAGCGCGTAAAATTTAATCTCTATGTGGATCGTCCAGAAGGCGAACGCGGGCTTTATCACGAACCAGTTTTGTATAAGTCGGTCGAATGTAATTTTGTAGTGCGGTAGGGGTGACCCCAGTTGATAGGCAATGAAGCAAAAGAACGTCAGGAACATAAAGGCAGGGTACATGCGAAAAAAGCGGCGTATCAGGAAAGCTCCCCAATAACGCGCGGATTTGTCACCGGGCAGGTAGTGATAAGCCATTAAAAAGCCACTTAACGTAAAGAACAACATCAGTCCGAGCACGGCAGCGCTGTAATGCTTCTCAGGAAATAAGCCGGCGATGCCTGCGTGTCGAACATAGACCAGCAGGCATGCCAAGCCTCGCAGTCCGTCGAGTGTCGTAATTCTCACGGACGCGGCGGCCGTCACGTCTGATACCGCTCCACGCTCTGCACCACTTCTTTCGCGCGCAAATTGGCGATGATGTTGTTGAGGTGGCGGAGGTCGTTGACTTCGATGTCGATCAGGATTTCAAAGAAATCGATGGAGCGATTGATGATTTTGAAATTGCTGATATTGCCCATTTCCTTGGCGATGACGTTGGTGACGGTAGCGAGCGCGGCCGGTTCGTGGCCGATATGCGCGCGCAGGCGGCCGATATGTTTGGTGTCGGTTTGGTCGCGCTCCCACGCTACGTCGATCCAGCGTTCGGGCGCGTCGGAATAGTTTTCCAGCGTTTCACAATCCATGGTGTGGATGGTCACGCCTTTTCCGGTGGTGACGATGCCCACGATGCGGTCGCCGGGAATAGGGTGGCAGCAGCCTGCGAAATGCAGCGCCATGCCGGGAATCAGCCCTTTGATCGGCATGGGCGCGCCTGCGCCGTCCTTCTTTTTACGGAAGGGTTTGGATAAATTGTTCAGCACCGACGTCACTGCGCCCGGTTGCGCCTGCGGCTTCTTATTGCCCTGCACGACTTCCAGCACCTGCTGCCTGCTCAGCAATCCTTCGCCCACGTCGGCAAGCAGATCTTCCACGCTGCGCTTGTCGAAATGCGGCAGATGCGGCTCGATCATCTTTTCGTTGAACTCGTCGCCGTCCTGCTTGAACGTCTTGGTGAGGATCGCGCGGCCGAGATTGACATATTCCGTACGCTGCTGGGTGCGCACATATTTGCGGATTTCCGAGCGCGCCTTGCCGGTGACGACGAAGCGTTCCCAGCTCGGCGAGGGCGTCTGCGTTTTGCTGGTGATGATCTCCACCTGATCGCCGTTTTTCAGCTTGGTGCGCAGCGGCACGATGCGCCCGTTGATCTTCGCGCCCACGCAGGTATCGCCCACGCCCGAATGTACCGCATACGCGAAATCCACTGGCGTTGCGCCGCGCGGAAAGGCTAAAATATCGCCCTTCGGCGAGAAGCAAAACACCTGGTCGTGGTACATTTCGAGCTTGGTGTTTTCTAAAAATTCTTCCGGGTTGGAAGATTTTTCAAGAATCTCCAACAGCTCGCGTATCCAGCGGAATTGCTTGCCGTCTTTCGCGCCGCCGTCGTTCTGTTTATATGCCCAGTGCGCGGCGAGGCCGTATTCCGCGATTTCGTGCATCTCGCGCGTGCGGATCTGGATTTCGATGCGCTGCTGGCCGGGGCCGAGCACGGCGGTGTGCAGCGACTGGTAGCCGTTGGATTTCGGGGTGGAGATATAGTCCTTGAAATGGCCGGGAACCGTGTGCCACTCGGCGTGAATGACGCCCAGCGCATGGTAGCATTCCGGGATGGATTCCACCACGATGCGAAACGCCACGATGTCGGCGAGCTGCTCAAACGTGATGTTCTTGCTCTCCATTTTTTTCCAGATGGAAAACGGCTTTTTTTCGCGGCCGCTGACTTCGACGTTTTTCAGTCCCGCTTCCGCGAGTTTCTGTCGCACGGTGTTGATCGCCTTGTCGAGTTCCGACTGCCCCTGTTCGCGCAGGAAATCGAGGCGTTTGATCAGCGATTCGCGCGCTTCGGGGTATAGTTCCGCGAAAGCTAAATCCTGCAATTCTTCCTTAAGGTTGCGCATGCCGATGCGCTCGGCGAGCGCGGCGTAGATTTCCACGGTTTCGCGCGCGATGCGCTGGCGCTTTTCCGGGCTTTTGATATGGCGCAGCGTTTCCATGTTGTGCAGGCGGTCGGCGAGCTTGACCAGCAGCACGCGCAAATCTTCCGACATGGCGATGAGCAGCTTGCGGAAATTTTCCGCCTGCTTCAGGTTTTCCGATTTTTCCTCCAGCCGCGACAGCTTGGTTACGCCGTCGACCAGCCCGCGTATTTCTTTGCCGAAGCTGGCTTCGATTTCGTCGAGCGTGACGTCGGTGTCTTCCACCGTGTCGTGGAGCAGGGCGGTGATGATGGTGCTGGCGTCGAGCTTATACTGCGTGAGCTTGTACGCCACTTCCACGGGATGCGAAAAATACAGATCGCCCGACGCGCGTTTCTGCGCGCCATGGGCTTTCATGGCAAAGACATAGGCGCGGTTGATTAAATCTTCGTTGGCATCCGGGTCGTAGGATTTGATTTTTTCAACCAGTTCGTACTGGCGGATCATGGAGGTTTTTTCACCTTCTGGATGTGTTTGTTCACGAATGTGGCATTTTAGCGAAATATGCGCGGCAATAGAAGTGTATTCGTGAGGACGTGTTAAAAATGGCGGTAGGGCAGGCTGGTAGCGGCGCGCGGCGCATTTGGTTAAATTTTATTTATAATTATCGCGGATAACTACTTGATGGTTGAGGCTTTTTAGCCTCACCCACTTAATACTTTTTTAAACATGCGGGATATAAGATGAGGCACGTCCCATATATTGTGAGGAAGTCTTTAGCTTCTATGGATGCCAAACGTCTTATTCTCCTGCTGGTTGCCGGTGTCGTGGTGGCTTTTGCCGCGATCATGATGCGCACATGGCTGTCTTCCGAAGGCGAACCCGCGCCCGCGCCGAGCGGTAATCACGTTATCGTCGCGCGCCGCGACATGCCGTTGGGTTCGTTCGTGCAGGTCGGTCAAGACATCGACTGGATGGAAGTAGCGCCTGAAGCAATCAAGGAAGATTACCTGCGCGAAGGCGCGGTGCGTATCGAAGATTTTAACGGCGCCGTGGTACGCCGCCCATTGCGTGCGGGCGAGCCAGTGCTGCAATCCTCGCTGATGCGTGCGGGTGAGGGCGGGTTTATGTCGGCAGTGCTTGAGCCGGGCATGCGCGCCGTGTCGATCGCAGTGAACGCTACATCCGGCAATGCAGGGTTCATCTCGCCGGGCGATCGCGTGGATCTCATCGTAACCCATCGCATCCGTTCCTCCTCCGGCAGCGCCAGCGATGGCGTCGTAGCCAGTGAAACGTTCGTGCGCGGCGTGCGCGTCATCGCCGTCGACCAGATGCTGGACAATCCTGAGAACAAAGCCATTCTCGCTAAAACCGTCACGGTGGAAGTAACATCGCAGCAGGCGGAAAAAATTTCGGTGGCTAGTGAAATGGGCAAAATTTCCATGGTGCTGCGCAGTGTGGCGCAGGAAGCGATCGATGAGAAAAACCCGGTCGTGGAGCTTTACGGCGTTACCAGCGAGGGCGATGTCAGCCAGTCGGGTGACGGCGGTTCCGTGTCGAGTATCCGCGTGATCCGCGGCAATGAAGTCGAGAACATACAATTGCATTAGGATGCGCATGAACAGGGCATATATATATGGTTTGGTGGCATGGGCGGCATGCGCGTTTGGCGCCGCTGCACAAGCTGAAGAGCGCGTCGTGCACGTGGAAATCAACAAAGGCGAAATGATCCGCCTGAATGAGCCTGTCAGTTCCGTGGTGATCGCAGATCCCAATACGGCGGACGTGCAGGTGGTATCGTCCAAGCTGCTGTTCGTGCATGGCAAGAAAGTCGGGGAAACGAGCATATACGCTATCAATTCCAAGGACGAAACGATTTTCAGCGCAGTCGTCGAAGTGACGCACAATATCAGCCGCCTCGAAGAGACGGTGCGCCGCATTTCGCCGGATTCCGACGTTGGGTTCAAGACGATGGACGGCGGGTTGGTGATGGACGGTTTCGCGCCGTCGGCAGCGGAATCGGAAAATATCCGCAGCGTTGCCTCCGCGTTTATCGGCGCTAACGACAAAATGGTGAACATGGTGAAAACCGCAGGCTCCGATCAGGTCAGCCTGCAGGTCAAGATCGTGGAAATGTCGCGCACCAACGCGAAGAAACTCGGTATCAATTTACAGACCGTCCTGAATCCCGGCAGCCTTGCGCTGCAGGTGTTGCAGGGCGCGGATGTGGAGCTTGCCTCCGGCCTCATCGACCGCGGCGTGGGCAGCGTCAATACCGCTATATACGGTTCGTGGACGAACGGCGCGCAGACCATCAGCGGCTTCATCGACGCGCTGGAGCGTCAGGGACTGGTCAACGTGCTGGCGGAACCGAGCCTGACTACGACTTCGGGTAAAACCGCGAATTTCCTCGCGGGCGGCGAATTCCCGATCCCCGTGCGCGACGGCAACGGTTCGATCACCGTGGAATATAAGCCGTTCGGCGTCAGCTTGAACTTCACGCCGGTGGTGCTGTCGAAAGAGCGCATCAGCATCGTGGTGGCGCCGGAAGTGAGCACCATCAGTTTCGACAATCCGATCGAAGTGTCGGGCATCAAGAATCCTATCGTGCTCACGCGCAAGGCGCAGTCCACAGTTGAGCTTGGCAGCGGCCAGACGTTCGCGCTGGCAGGGTTGCTGAAGAACGAAAAAACCAACAATATCGACAAATTCCCCGGACTCGGCGATGTGCCGGTGCTCGGCACGCTGTTCCGTTCGCAGCAATTCCAGAACGATCAGACGGAGCTGGTTATTCTGGTGACCCCGTATCTCGTGCGTCCGGTTTCCGACAAGAGCAAGATGCAGACGCCGCTGGACGGCTACGTCGCGCCGACCGACCTGCAGCGCGTGCTGCTTGGCAACCTGTATCAGCAGGAGCCGATGGTTGAAGAAGAAGCCATGCCGAAGCTGCATGGTGAGGGCGGATTCATACTCGAATAGGGCAAGGCAATGGCAATGATGAAACATATGGCTCTGCTGGCTTCCGCGTCGCTGCTGTGCGCGTGCGATCCGGCTTACGACATGCAAGGGCGCAATCCGCAGGAATATTATGCGGCGCACCCGCCAGTGAATAAGGTTGAAACGCGTAACGAAACCCATACGCTGCATTTCCCCTCAGGTGCGCCGAGACTTTCCGGCGAAGCTATCGACGCGCTGCGTTCGGGGCTGAACGACGTATCGCCCACTGCGGTGGAATCGGTGCAGGTGCAATTTCATCCTTCGCAGATGAGCAACCAGAAGCGCCGCGAGCATCTGGCGAAGCTGCTGCGTGCGATGGGCTATGATCGTAACGCGATCCTGTTCGAGCCGTCCGGCCTGCTGGCGCGCGATGAAGCGAGAATCGACGTTTCCTACGCGGCGGTTGACGCGCCGCATTGCCCCGACTGGCGCACATCGCCGGTTACCACCTACAGCAACACCATGCAGGGCAATTTCGGTTGCGCCACTACGGTCAATCACGGCCTGATGGTCGCCGACCCGCGCGAGCTTGAGCGCGGCAGCGGCGAGTGGCTGTTTGAAACCGACCGTGCCGCGCAGGTCGTGCGCGATTACCGCGGCGGCAAGGATTTCGGTGCGAATTCCGCATCTACGTCCGCTTCCGGCGGCGATTCGGCTGCGTCGCCGACTGAAGCTGCTACGCCGGCACAGTGATGAAAGGGCGTTATGACCAAAACCAATTTTCTCCCCTTTATAGCTTTTACCAGCGATGAAAAAGACATCGCGACGCTGAAGGCGTTCGCGGCGAAGCACCAGTGGCCGGAAGACTGCATCCATCAAGGCGATATTCGCACGGCCGCGGAATATTTGAAAACCAACCCGTCCCCCGCGCTGCTACTGGTGGAAATACCCTCTGCCGCGGAAGCGCCGAAGCTGCTCGACGCGTTGGCGGAAGTGTGCGATTCCGATACGAAAGTCATCACCACCGGCACGGTCAACGAATACAGCTTCTATTGCTGGTTGATGGAAATCGGGATTTTCAGCTACCTGCTCAAGCCGCTGTCCGACGCCATGCTCGAAGGCGCGCTCGCTAAGGCGAATAACCGCGTGGCTGGCGAATCGGGGCCGGTGAAGCAGCCGGGAAAACTGATCGCCGTGACCGGCACGCGCGGCGGGGTAGGGGCGACGACGCTCAGCATCAACCTCGCGGGTGCGATTGCGGATTTGTACAAGAAAAACGTAGCGCTGGTGGATATCGACCCGCAGGAAGGGAGCATCGCGCTCATGCTCGATCTGGAGCCGAGCCGCGGCCTGCGTGAAGCGTTGGAAAAACCCGACCGTATCGACCCGCTCTTCGTCGACCGCGTGATGAGCAAGCACGGCAAATTCCTGTCCGTGCTCAGCTCGGAAGAAACGCTGCAGGAAGAAATCTCCATCCATGAGGACGCCGCCGACGCGCTGCTGAAGGAATTACGCGATAAGTTCGACGTAGTGGTGATCGACATTCCGCGCTACTTGAACGCGTTCACGCGTAAATGCCTCGCGCAGTCCGACCATGTGATACTGGCTACCGAGCTGACGCTGCTGTGCCTGCGCGATATGCTGCGCCTCAGCGACCTGCTGCGCGAAACCATCAAAATCCGCCCTCCGCTGGTGGTTGCCACCCGCGTGGGCATGTCGAAGCAGGAAATGAAAATCGGCGATTTCGAGAAGGGCGTGAACGCGACGATCGCGCATCGCATCGCTTTCGTGCCGGACGTATTCATGCATATCAGCAGCGATGTGCCGGTGGTGAAATTCAAAAGCCATACGGCCGTGAAGCCGCTGCATCAGCTTGCTGCGCACCTCATGCCTGAGGTGGCGGGCGCCGCTGCATCGGGCAAAGAAAGCAAAGGATTCAGTTTCTTCAAGAGCGAAAAGAAAACCGACGCGAAGGAAACCAAAGGTAGTTCATAATTTATGTTCGGCAGGCGAGGTGCAGACACGGCGAATAATGCGGCTCCTCAGGTAGCGGAAAAGCCGGCGGCAGCGCCTGCGAATCCCGTGGCGGCCGCACCCGCCGCTGCGACGCCGGCTCCTGTGGAAAAGCCTAAGGAGAACATCCACAAAACCATCAGCGGCGAGAACCTGCTTGCGGCGCAGGCTGACATCGAAGCGCCCGCCGCCGCCGTTACCAACAAGGCGCAGGACGAGCTTGCCGCCACCAAGGATAAAATCTACGGCCTGCTCATGGAGCAGATCGACATCACCACCTCGTCGCGTCTGCCGAGGGATGAGCTGAAACGCCAGATCATCGAGATGATCGGCGAAATCGTGATCGAGCAGAAGCAGATTCTCAGCCAGGCGGAGCAGCAATTGCTCGCCACCCAGATCGTTGACGACATGCTCGGATTCGGGCCGCTGGAGCCGCTCCTGCGCGACGATGCGATCACCGACATCATGGTCAACGGCCCGTATCAGGTCTATATCGAACGCAAAGGCAAGCTCGACCTGACCGACGTGAAATTCCGCGATAACGCGCATGTGATGGCGATCGCCACGCGCATCGTGACCGGCGTCGGCCGCCGCGTGGACGAATCCAGCCCCATCTGCGACGCGCGCCTGCCGGACGGTTCGCGCGTGAACGTCATCGCGCAGCCTTGCGCCATCCGCGGCACGTCGATCTCCATTCGTAAATTCTCCCAGAAAAAAATCACGCTCGATTCAATGCTGCTTACCAAGAGCATTTCCGAACCGCTGTGCAAAGTGCTGAAAATCTGTGGCGCTGTGCGCCTGAACATCATTATTTCCGGCGGTACGGGTTCGGGTAAAACCACCATGCTCAACGCGATTTCGCGCATGATCAGTCACGGCGAGCGCATTGTCACCATCGAGGATGCCGCGGAATTGCAATTGCAGCAGCCGCATATCGTGCCGCTGGAAACGCGCCATGCGAATCTGGAAGGCGACGGTGAAATCAGCATGCGCGACCTTGTGAAGAACGCGCTGCGTATGCGTCCTGACCGCATTATCTTAGGCGAAGTACGCGGCGGCGAGGCGTTCGATCTGCTGCAGGCGATGAACACGGGTCACGACGGATCGATGGGCACGCTGCACGCCAATACCCCGCGTGAGGCGCTTACACGTCTTGAAAACATGATCGGCATGGCGGGTATCAACCTGCCGAGCAAAGCGGTGCGCACGCAGATTGCCAGCGCGGTGAACCTTATCGTGCAGGTGCAGCGCATGCGCGACGGCGGCCGCCGCGTCACGCACGTTACCGAAGTGGTGGGCATGGAAGGCGACGTCATCATCACGCAGGATTTGTTCACATTTGAATTCAAGGGAGAAGACGAGAACGGCAAGCTGGTCGGTGAATTCCGCTCCAGCGGCATTCGTCCCAATTTCACGCCGCAGGCGGCGTATTTCGGGCTCGACCAGGCGCTGGTCGAAGCCATGATGTCGGCGGCATAAGCCTATGAAACCGGTGATCGCAGTGTTTGCTGCCATCGTCGTAGCCGGGATGCTGTGGCTGCTGTGGCAGCAGTTCGGCAGTTCGCGCGGGCAGATGCAGAAGCGCATTGCAAAGATCAAGCAGCGTCGCATCGGCACGCCGAAAACGTCGGGCGATATGTCCCTGCGCCGCAAGACCGACCAGAGCAAGGGGATCATCTACCTGCTGGCCAAGCCGCTGCCCGATTTCAAGAGCCTCGGCGAACGGCTGGAACGCGCAGGCAAGACGATCACGCCCAAGCGTTATGTGCTGCTGCGCACCGCGACCGTGCTGTTCATCCTGCTCATCGTGGTCGGCGTGCTGAAAAAATCTTTCTGGCTCGGGCTGGCGCTTGCCATCGTGATCGGCGTGTGGCTGCCGCTTAAATATCTCGGCTACTGCATCAACAAGCAATCCAAGGCGTTCCTTCGACTGTTTCCCGATGCTATCGATTTGATCGTGCGCGGCTTGCGCTCCGGCCTGCCGGTGTCGGAATCGATGGTGCTGGTGGCGCAGGAAGTGCCGGCGCCGGTCGGCCCGATCTTCTCAAATATTTCCAACACGATGAAGCTCGGCGTTACGCTGGAAAAAGCGTTGCAGGAAACGGCAAAAAAACTCGATCTCACCGAGTTCAATTTTTTTACCACCAGCATCGTGTTACAGCGCGAGACGGGCGGCAACCTCTCTGAAATCCTGAACAACCTGTCGGAAGTATTGCGCGGTCGCTTTATCATGCGCATGAAGATCAAGGCGATGTCGTCGGAAGCGCGCGCGTCGTCGTACATCATCGGCGCGCTGCCGTTCGTGGTGATCCTCGCGGTAACGGCTACCAGCCCCGGTTACATGACACCGCTTTATACCGATCCCAGCGGCAATATCTGCGCCGGGATCGCCGCCGGCATGATGACGTTCGGCATGTGGGTGATGAACCGTATGACCAAGTTCGAGATTTAGCATGTTTTCGCAATCGCGCCCTCCCATCATGAATCGCGGACTTCCCGGCGGCTTGAGCGCGGATGAGTTTTACATCGGCGTGTCCGGCGCGGCGTTGATGCTGGCTATCATCGCGATCATCAGCACGTTCAGCCAGCGCAAGCGCGTGATCGCGCGTGTGCGCGCCATACACGAGCGGCGCAAGGAATTGCGCGGGGAGCTGGTGGGGCCGCGCAAGCGCAGGAAGCCGGAAAGCAGCGTGAACTTCATGCGTGCGGTGGTGATGAAGCTGCAACTGCTTAAGAAAACGCAGGTCGGTGCGGCGGAGTCGCTGCTGAACGAAGCGGGTTTCCGCTCGAAGGACGCCATTTTCGTGCTGACGTTTTTTAACCTCGTGCTGCCCGTGCTGTTTTGCATCATCGGGCTGATAGCGATGAAATTCTATACCCCGTCCAATCCCAAATACGCGCTATTCGGCTATGTGTGGCCGGTGCTGGGCGCCTATATCGGCTTAAAGGCGCCGGGCATATTTGTGAAACGCAAGCGCAAGAAGCGCTACTACAAAATCCAGAAAGCGCTGCCCGACGTGCTCGACCTCATGACGATCTGCGCGGAAGCGGGGTTGAGCTTGTCGATGGCGATCGACCGCGTGTCGCGCGAGTTGGTGAACGCCTATCCCGAAATGGCCGAGGAGCTGGCGTTGACATCTATCGAGCTGGGGTTCCTCCCGGATCGCAATAAGGCGCTGGTCAACCTTGCGGAGCGCTGCAAATTGCCGGAAGTGCGCGGTGTGGTGAGCGTGCTTATCCAGACGGAAAAATACGGCACGCCGATCGCGCAGGCGCTGCGCGTGTTATCAGCGGAGTTCCGCCAGGCGCGCATGCTCAGGGCGGAACAGAAAGCCGCGCGGTTGCCTGCGTTGATGACGGTGCCGATGATCGTATTCATCCTGCCGACCTTGTTTATCGTGATTATTTCCCCGGCGATCATCAAGCTGATGGATACGCTCGCAAGCAACTAAGGCTGCGGTATTCCTAGCGGCGGCGATTCTCAGTAGGGTAGCTGTATTCTTTCCGTGTCTCGTCGGCGATAGGTTCGTCAATTTGCGCGGCCGGTTCCTCGTGTGGCGCAGGCGGCGTTTCCCCTGCGGCAGGCGACATCTCCGGCTGTGCAGGGGCTGGCGCGGCGACCGGAGGTGCTTCGGGCGCTGGTGCAGGCTCTACGGGATCGGCAAGCTCGGCTTGCATCTGGCGCGTTAGTTCCGCGGATTTCGCTTGTTTGCGCATCTGCGCGTATTTCTCATAGAAGCGCAGGTTTTCTTCCGCCTGCTGCTCACTGACATTCTGCTTGCTCAACGCCAGCGCTTGCTCGCGGTTGCCTTTCAGCCCGTAGGCAAGGGCGAGATTCTGCCGCACGGTGGCCGAGCTTTCCGGGTGCGCGATCAGCGGCGTAAGCACGGCGATGGCTTCGTCGGGGCGGTCGTCGAGCACCAACGAAAGGCCAAGATTATTCATAATAGTGGCGCTGCCGGGCGCAAGCGAAAGCGCCTTCTGGTAGATTTCCTGCGCGGCGAAATGATTCCCTGCCGAATCGAACGCCACGGCCTTGCCGTTATAGTAGCTGGCGTTATCCGGCTCGATGGCGGTAAGCAGGTCGAAGATGCTCACGGCATCCTCCGGCTGGTTCGCCTGTATCAGCGCATAACCCAGCTCCTTGAGCACGGCGACGTTGCCTGGCTCGCGCGCCTGAACCTCACGCAGCAACGCAATCGCCTCGGCGGTTTTCCCGCCCATGCGGTAGGCTCTTGCCTGTGCTGCATAGTTGGCAGCGGGGGGCGGCGCTGCGGCCTCCTGCGCGTGGGCGCAGGCGGCGAATAAGCACAACAGTGCAGGCAGGTAACGTACCATGGCAATCCGAAACGGCAGCCGCAAGTGGCTGCCGCAAGAGAGCTTACTTGCTTATGCGCAAATTCGCAAGCGAGTCGCCGATCAGGTGGAACGCTGTCTGTAAATCGGCGCTGGTGGGCGTATAGAAATAAAAGTCCGGCTTGCTGGCGCAGGTGCGCAGCATGTTCTGCGCCGAAACGCTGATGCCGGTGCCGAACGCGATGGTATAGACGAGGATGCCGTTATTTTTCATGCTCGTGCATACGCTCTGCGTGCGGGTGTCAAGCTGGTTTTCGGCGGTGCTCTGGTTGGTGGTGCCCAGCGTGCCGTTGCTTAGGTACCAGTACGCGCCGCGTGTGGAGTTGCTGATGGTGTTGTCACCGTCGGTCATCAGCACGACGACTTTGTTCATCAGCGACGTGTTGTAATCCAGCGGCAGGTTGTCGGTATCCATCTCGCCGCCCCATATGCCGCGCCAGCGCGGTGACAGCATGCGCCACGCCCACGCTGCGCCCAGCACGATGTGGGTGTTGCCGTCGGGTTGAAGGGTGCTGATCGCGTTGATGACGGTGTTTTTATTAGAGGTCAACGGAGTGACGGGCTGTGAGCAATATTTGTTCGGCCCAAGGTCGTTGTTGAGGGTTTTGTATTGCAGTCCGGAACCGGTGGAGCAGTTATTGCGGCTGCTGTTCGTGCCGTACCATGCGTTGTACGAAGTGTGGCACGGCCAGTAGTATTTCGGGAAGGTGGCAACCGACGGAGGATCGTCGGTGGTATCGCGGTTGCTGGCGTAGCGTGCGTCCACGCAGCCACCCCAGCTTGTCGTGCCCCAGTTGAAGGCGGTGTTGGTCGTCCAGCTTGCGCGCGACGTGCCGATATTCACTGCCTGCGCGAACGGCACAAGTCCGACCCACAAATTGTCCAGCGTCGTGTTGCTGCCGTAAAGAATGTTGATAAGGTCGGTGGCGGCGCTTTTCGCGGCGGTCATTTTACTCACCCCGCCGCCTGCGCTGTCGGTCATCGAGCCGGTGGTATCGATCACCAGCACCAGCTCCATACCTTTGCTGGCGCGCGTGATTTCAGAATGCGCGCTGACGGCGACGGTGTTGATACCGAAAATTTTCATGAAGGTGGTGTTGACGGTGCCGTTGACGTCGAGCGTGATCATCGCGTTATTGGCGGTGGCGCTGACGGTGAAGTTCTCGATATTGGTGGCCATGTACCCGGGCGGGAAATTGACGTCGAAATATTTCCGCGCCTCGGTACTGAGGTTGGCGGTGCTTGCGACGCTGCCTGCGGCAAGCCCCGCTGAATCGAGCGCGTTCGACATTTTTGACTGCACGATCTGCGCGCGCCCCATGTCGATGGAAACGCCCGCCGAGCCTAGAAGCATGAACAGGCCGAGCCCCACGAGCGGCAGCGCCGCGCCATGTTCGGAAGCGAAGATATTCCTGCGAATGAAGCGTCTCATACGAGCCTTCCTTTCCTTAGGGGCCGAGAGTAGTCAGGTCGCCGAGGCGCGGCCTGTAGATCGCGGTTTTATACACCTGACCGGCGGACAGGACGTTAGTGAAAAGCGGCGCATAATTGTAGAATACTTCCGCGACGATCACCGCTTCCTTGTCCACCATCGTAAACCCGGCCGGCATCGTGGCGTTGCCGCCCAGCGAACCGACGAGGCTCGATTTCGTCCATGTGCCGCCGCCTTTATACTGCCAGGTGACGACGGGCGCCGCGCTTCCGGTTTTCTTCACTGAGGATACGATGACGTAGCCGTTGGTGTTGAACGTAAAGGGCGCCATAATTTGCGCCACCGCCTGCGTGAGCTGGTCAAGCTGCGTGGTGCCGATGGAGGAGGATTGCGCCACGACGTCCGACAGCGTCATCGTGGATTTTTCTACCTTCTGCACGATGATGATGTAACGCGACACCTCCACTACGCCGAGAAACAGCAGCACAAGGAACGGCAGGGTGATGGCGAATTCGATAAACGCCATGCCGTCTTGCGCGCGCCTGAAATGCTTGAATGTACGTTTCATGAAAACCTATCTCGTCACCTGCACGACGTTGTACGGTTCGTTCTTCACCACCGTGCGCACGGTGATGTTATGCACGGTGCCGAGGATGTTACGGATGATCGGCGTCATGATCGGCCACGGGTAGCTTACGGTATAGAGCACGATGTCATTGGCGTTGCCGAGCCCGGCGGTGCCCATGTCCGAATCCCACTGGCCGTTGCCGTTTACATCCGAATAGGGTTCGCCCACGCTGTACATGCCGTTGCCGTTGGAGTCGGTGAAGGGTTCCGCCGCCCCCACCTTATCGAAGCCGGTATAGACTTTGCTCGACACCGTGATCTTGGTCGGATCCAGCAGGCCTGCGGTGCGGTTATTGATGCTCTGGATGATGAAATCCTGGCGGCTCAGTCCCGGCGCGGTATAGCCGGTTTTGCCGGTGCGCGCGGAGTTGGTGGTGGCGCTCTCGATCACGGTGGCGGCGAACATGATCATGGAAAATTCAACCGTGCCGAACACGAGCAGCAGGAACACCGGCACCATGATGGCGAACTCGATGATGGTGCTGCCCTCGGTTCCGAGCGGCTTCCTGAGCGATACGAGCCGTTTAAACGGTGTGCGCATATATGTCCCGCTGTTGAGCGTGATGGGTTTCCTACCCCTCCATGATAACGCATGCGGGGTTAAGCATACGTAAACATCATGTGGCAATTAGCTGATAGTTATAGTGTTTTTTAACTAATTGTTTCCCTATGGAAAACCGTGGCTAACGTGTATATCCTGCCGGGGCAACCTCACGCCGGTGTCTCATGTCCGTACGTCCTCTATCGCTGCTTTCCAAACTGGCCGAAATCAACTGGTTTATCGTCACGGTGCTGGTGACCATCGCCGTGATCGGCTTCGCCATGATGGTTTCGGCGGGCGGGGGTGAATTTTCCCCGTGGGCGGCACAGCAGATCGCGCGGTTTTCCGTGGCGTTTATCGGGATGATGGTGCTGGCGCTGATCCCGATGCGCATCCTCATCGACTACGCCTATCTCGCCTATTTCGCCTGCCTGCTCGTGCTGCTGGGGGTGGATATTATGGGGCATATCGGCATGGGCGCGCAGCGCTGGCTAAGCCTCGGCGGGCTTAACCTCCAGCCGTCGGAATTCATGAAGCTCGCGCTTATACTGGCGCTGGCGCGTTATTTCCATCGCATGTACCCGGAGGATATACGCCGCTTCACGTTCCTCATCGTTCCTGCGCTGATGATTGTGTGCCCGGCCGTGCTCATCCTGCGCCAGCCCAACCTCGGCACGACGGTGATTCTGGCGAGCGTGGGCGGCATCATCTTTTTCCTCGCAGGATTGCAGTGGCGCTACTTCATCGCGCTCGGCGTCAGCGTGATCGCCGCCGCGCCGCTGGCATGGCATTTCATGCACGATTACCAGAAGCGCCGCGTGCTTACGTTCCTCGATCCCGAGCAGGATCCGCTGGGAGCGGGCTATAACATCATGCAGTCCATGATTGCCATCGGCTCCGGCGGGCTGTTCGGCAAGGGCTATTTGCAAGGCTCTCAGAGCCAGCTCAATTTCCTGCCGGAAAAACACACCGATTTCATTTTCACCATGCTTGCCGAGGAGTTCGGTTTTGTGGGAAGCATGACGCTGCTGCTGCTGTATTTCCTGCTGCTCATGTGCGGGCTGATGGTGGCGCAGTCCAGCCGCAGCACTTTCGGCGCGCTAGTGGCCGCCGGAGTCACGGCGATGCTGTTCATCCACATCCTCATCAATTGCGGCATGGTGATGGGCATGCTGCCGGTAGTCGGCGTGCCGCTGCCCCTGATGTCCTATGGCGGCAGTATCATGGTATCCACCGTGCTGGCCATCGGCCTTCTGCTCAACGCCTATGCCCACCGCGACCAAACGCCCTCGCGACTGACCCCGAGGCTGTAGTGTGCCAAGGAGCTATTAGCGCTTGTACGCGCAGCCCATATCGGCTATGCTAAGCCCACGGTTTAACCACATAAAATGAGGGCTGCTGGTTTTATGCCGGTGGTGTTAGATAAGACATGCTTGACCCTGTACAGGGCGCGCGCGCAGTGGGCGACAGGCCGCCCGTGCGTGCGGATGGGCAGATTTTTGCCGCGCTCGACCTTGGTACCAATAACTGCCGACTGCTGATCGCATCCCCGCAAGCCGGGGCTGACGGCGACGCGTTCGCCGCGCCCACCTTGCGTATTTACGACAGTTTTTCGCGTATCGTGCGCCTCGGCGAAGGGGTGAGCGCCACCGGCATGCTGTCGGAGGACGCGATGGAGCGCACCTTGCTCGCGCTACGCGCATGCCAGAAAAAACTCGATAAATACAATGTAAGCAAGGCGCGTTTTGTCGCCACAGAAGCCTGCCGCCGTGCTGACAACGCGCATGATTTCATCGACCGGGTGCGGCAGCAGATCGGCATGCCCATCGACATTATTTCCAGCGAGGAAGAAGCGCGGCTGGCCTTTATGGGCTGCGCGTCGCTGCTGGTTCCGTCGTCGCGCAACGCGGTGGTATTCGACATAGGCGGCGGCAGCACCGAGCTGATGTGGGTGGATGTGGCGCGCATGCGCGACAACGCCGAAGCGCATCCGATTGCCGACTGGCTGTCCATCGGGTTCGGGGTCATGAACCTTGCCGATAAGTTCGGCGGTTCCAGCTTCGCCGACCTTGCGTTCGAGGACATGGTCGCCTTCCTCACCGAGCGCCTCAAACCGTTCGACGACGCGAATAAAATCGGCGACGTGATCGGCGATTCGCGTGTGCAGCTTCTGTCTACCTCAGGCACGGTTACGACGTTGGCGGCGATTTTTCTGGATCTCCCGCGCTACGACCGTTCGCGCATCGACGGCATCACGCTCAATATCGACGACATCCGCGCCACCACGCAGCGCCTGCTGAAAATGCGCCCGTCGGAGCGCTTCAACCACCCGTGCATCGGTTCCGACCGCGCGGATTTTATTATTTCCGGCTGCGCGATTTTCGAGGCGATCAGCCGCATGTGGCCGGCGGGCGACATCACCATCGCCGATCGCGGGGTGCGCGAAGGCATCATCCTTTCACTGATGGACGACAAGGTGAGCGCATGACCAAGCCCACCCCGCCGTCGGGCACGCGAAAGCTCAAGGAGCGCGTGAAAACCGCCAAGAAACGTAAGATTTCTTCGACGCGCTGGCTGGAGCGCCAGCTCAACGATCCGTATGTGCATCTTGCTCGCAAGGAAGGCTACCATTCGCGCGCAGCTTTCAAACTTATCGAGCTAGACGACCAGTTCAAATTCCTGAAAACCGGCAAACATGTGCTTGATCTCGGCGCGGCTCCCGGCGGCTGGACGCAGGTGGCGGTCAAGCGCGTGAAATCCACCACGGATGCTCCGCTGGTTTTAGCGATCGATTTGCTGCCGCTGGCCGCGCAGGACGGGGCGGTGATGGTGCAGATGGATTTCATGGACGATGCCGCGCCGGATTTTATCCGCAACCATTTTCCCAAAGGCATCGACATCGTGTTGTCCGACATGGCGCCCAACACCACCGGCCACGCCACTACCGACCATTTGCGCATCATGGCGTTGCTGGAAGCGGCATACCCGTTCGCCTGCGAAGTATTGAATCCCGGCGGGGCGTTTATCGCCAAGATTTTCCAGGGAGGCACGGAGCGCGAGCTGCTGGCCGAAATGCGCAAGCGCTTTACCGCCGTCAAGCACGCCAAGCCGAAAGCCAGCCGCGCCGATTCGTCGGAAATGTATGTGGTCGCTACGGGGTTTCGTGGCTAGGCTTTTCGTAATTGCCGTATGCCTGTTCCTTGCAGGATGCTCGCCGCAGGTGCAGCTGCGCACGGACGATATAGCGTTGCCTACCCGCAGTTGGCTGCCGAAGCATCCCAAAGCAATTATCGTCGCGCTGCATGGATTCAATGATTACAGCAACGCGTTTGAAAGCGCCGGCGCGTATTTCAGGGAACGCGGCGTGGCGGTGTATGCGTATGACCAGCGCGGCTTCGGCGCGGCGCCGAACCGGGGCATCTGGGCGGGCGAGGAAAACCTGACCGCCGACCTCGCACAGTTCGTGGCGCAGGTAAAGGCGCGTCATCCGCGCCGCCCGGTGTTCGTGCTGGGTGAAAGCATGGGCGGGGCGGTGGCGGTGTCTGCGCTGGCGCAGCCCGATTTCCCGGAAGTGCAGGGGGTGGTGCTGGTCGCGCCAGCCTTGTGGGGCAGGGACACGATGCCGCTGGCGTTCCATGCCAGCTCGTGGCTGCTCGCACACACGCTGCCGTTTTATAAAATGACGGGCGAAGATTTGCGGATACGTGCCTCCGACAATATTCCTATGTTGCGCGCGCTGGGGCGCGATCCACTCATCATCAAGGGCACCCGTGCCGATGCGATTTATGGGCTGGTGGGGTTGATGGGCAACGCATCCGGCAAGGTTCCCGCCGTATCAGTGCCGGTGCTGCTGCTTTACGGAGCGCACGATGAGGTGATCCCCCCGGAGCCGGTCGAATCGGCGCGCACGCGCTTTACCGCTCCCGTCACCTATATCCACTACCCTGAGGGCTACCATATGCTGCTGCGCGACCTGCAAGGGGAGAAAGTAATGGGTGATATTAAGGGCTGGATTGACCATCCAATTGATTTTAATCAATAAATAGTTGTAACATAACCTTAACTTGTGATCGGGTATGGTGGTTGGTACACTTATTGTATGGTGACTAACATTATAACATCAACCGGGCGTTGCGCATAATGCGTCAAAATCGTACAACATGGCTGCTTACGACCCTCGCCGTTTTATGGCTGCCTAATGCCGCGCACGCGCTGGCGACCGATCCCATGATCGAAGGCGCCAAGCAATGCACCCAGCATCTTTCGCGCTTCGAGCGCCAGTACGGTATTCCCACCCACCTGCTTTCCGCCATCGCTGCCACCGAGTCCGGCCGCTTCCATGACGGGCTGAAAATCAACGTGCCCTGGCCGTGGACGATCAACGCTGAAGGCAAGGGCTATCATTTCAACAGTAAAGCCGAAGCCATCGCCGCCGCCCGCAAACTGCGCGCACGCGGCGTGCAGAGCATGGATGTGGGCTGCATGCAGGTGAACCTGCATCATCATCCTGAGGCGTTCTCCTCGCTGGAGCAGGCGTTCGAGCCGCAGAACAATATTGCGTATGCCGCAAGTTTCCTGCGCGCGCTGTATCAAGATACCAGCTCCTGGAAAGAGGCCGCCGGTGATTACCACTCGAAAACCCCGAGCCTCGGCAAGAAATATGTCGGGCAGGTCTATAACAGCTGGTACCAGATTATCGATAAGCTGCGCGTGGCGCGGTTGCAGGTTCCCTCCGCCCGCGATATGGCGGCGATGCAGGTGGACGCGAAGCCGAAACAAGTCGCTTCGGTCACGCGCGTGTCCGACAATAAGCCGGGCAAGAAGCCGGTGGCTTATACATCCCCGAAGATGAACTCCATTTCGGTGAGCAAGAAAGAAAGCACCCGCGAAAACGGCGTGTTGATCGTGCGTCCTGAAATCAAGCTGGTGGATGCGCCGAAGCAGGCCGCCCCCACGATTACGATGGCGCAAGCCAAGCCTGCGGTTGCGACCACACACGCCAAGGTCATCCATGTGAACGCTACGGGTGACGCCTCCGTCCAAAAAACCGGCCCGCGCTTCGTCTTTAGCGATTGAGTAATCACGCGCGCTGCCCTATATTTTCCCTGACATTCGTCTATTAATTCAGGGGTCTCCTATGAAACCGTTTGAAATCATCGAAGTGCCGTCGCTGGATGTAGCGTGCGACGGGGGCGGCGCGCTCGGCCATCCGCGCGTGTGGCTGCGCATCGACAGCGACGCCGGGCATATCGTCTGCCCGTATTGCAGCCGCACCTACGCGCTGCGCCTGTCTTCGGGCAAGCGTGCGGGCGGCCACTGATCGTCGTTATGGGACATATCATCATCGTATTGCTGCTGGTGGCTACGTTCGGCGTGTTGCTGGCGGGCGTGGCGCTGATGACGGTAGGCGGCAAGGCGAACGCGAAATACGGTAATGCGCTGATGCGCTGGCGGGTGCTGTTGCAGGGCGCGGCATTGCTGGCGATCGCGCTGCTGTTTGCGGTGGGTGGGAAGTAACCATGGTCAAACTCAACAAAATCTACACCAAAACCGGCGACGACGGCACTACGGGCTTAACCGGCGGCGAGCGCCGTCCGAAATACGATCTGCGCGTCGAGGCGTATGGCGATGTCGATGAAGCCAACGCGGTAATCGGCATGGTGCGGCTGCACACGCAAGGCACACCGCACGACGCGATGCTCAAGCGCATCCAGCACGATCTGTTCGATCTGGGCGCCGACCTTTCCACACCGCACCCGGAGAAGGAAGATCGCGCGCTGCGCATCGTCGAACAGCAGGTGGTGCGGCTGGAGCATGAGATCGACGCGTTAAACGCGAAGCTGGCGCCGCTCAATTCCTTCGTGCTGCCCGGCGGCTCGCCGGAAGCTACGTACCTGCATCTGGCGCGCACGGTGGTGCGCAGGGCGGAGCGGGTGGCCTGTGCGCTCGCTAAACAGGAAAAAGTTAATCCGGTGGCCATTCGCTACCTGAACCGCTTATCAGATTTTCTATTTGTATTATCGAGGGTTGCTAATGATAACGGGGCGAAGGACGTGTTGTGGCAGCCGGGAGTTAATCGTTAACGCCTATTAAATATGTTTAGGTTAGAATAAACCCATGAAAATCCTTGTCCCCGTCAAGCGTGTCATCGATTACAACGTGCGTATCCGTGTGAAAGCGGACGGCTCCGGCGTGGAAACGGCCGGCGTAAAAATGTCGATGAACCCGTTCGACGAAATCGCGGTGGAAGAAGCCGTGCGCCTCAAGGAAAAAGGCATTGCCACCGAAGTTGTCGTGGTGACTATCGGTCAGGAGGCGGCGCAGGATGTGTTGCGTTCGGCGCTTGCCATCGGTGCGGATCGCGCCATTCACATCGTATCCGAAAACGAAATCCAACCGCTGGGCGCTGCGAAACTGCTCAAGGCACTGGTCGAAAAAGAACAGCCGCAACTGGTCATCACCGGCAAGCAGGCGATCGACGACGACGCCAGCCAGACCGGGCAGATGCTCGCAGGTTTACTGGGCTGGGGGCAGGGGACGTTCGCCTCGAAACTGGTGATCGAAAACAACGCCGCCATCGTCACCCGCGAGATCGACGGCGGGCTGATGACGGTAAAACTCGCGCTGCCTGCAATCGTCACCACCGATCTGCGCCTCAACGAACCGCGCTACCCCGCGTTGCCCAACATCATGAAAGCGCGCAGTAAGCCGCTGGCAAAAATGACCGTGGCCGAGCTGGGTGCCGACGTAACGCTGCACCAGTCGCGCGTGAAAGTGGAAGAACCGAAAAAACGCAAAGGCGGCGCGAAAGTCGCCAGCGTCGCGGAACTGGTGGACAAACTGAAAAACGAAGCGAAGGTACTATAAGAAAATGCTAGAAGAAAATACGCCACCCCAACGGATCAGCCGTGCGCTGCATCGCATACTCGAACGTTCCGGGCTCAAACCGGGCTTCTTTTCGCACAGTATCGACGACGGGCATTGTGAATATGAATCGGGTCTGCCCGGTATTTTTGTGAAGGTGACTGCTGGCGGCGTGCTCGCGGTGGATAGCAGCTCAGGCACCGTGGAAGAAAAGTTGCGTCAGGCCGCACGGCAGATCAACGAGCATGTATCATTCGACGACGGTGCGGTGGCGAAAGTCATCAGAGTGTATGATGAGGGTGAGAAGAACAACTCGCACAATCCCGAAGCCATGAAAGGCAATACGCTGATCGTGGATGAAAAGTTTTTTACCTCCGAAAGTCGGCTTGCGAAATTCGAGCAATTCTCCGAGCACTTTGTGCTCAATCCGGTAAGGCACATCTCGAAAAACGAAGGCCTGTCGCCGGAGCAGCGCGTGATAGAGGCAGGCAGGGAGGTTATCAAAGCGATTGGGCTTACGGAGCGTGGCGTCGGTGAAATCGCCTTCAACAAAACGAACAAAGGCCTTTATGTGCAGGCAAACCGCAATCGCATGATGGAGCGCATGCCTGCGTTGCTGATGGGAGCCGCCGCAGAATTGAACCAATTTTTTGAACAGAAATCCATAGCTGACGGAGCAGTACGCGCCGCAAAAGTGTATTCTCAAGATCTACAGCAGGCTAGCAGCGTGAAAATGCCTATCAACGCGTTGGTGTTCGACATGAAGTTTTTTTCCGTTGTGGCGAACATAGAGGCGCTGGAACAGTTTGCGGAGAATATGAAGTCGCAGAAGAAAATTTTTCAACGCGGGGGATAACGGAGAAACGTCATGCCCATTCTTGTCCTTGCCGAGCATAACAACACATCCCTGCACGCTGCCACGCGCCACGCGGTGACGGCTGCATTGCAGCTAGGTAGCGACGTGCATGTGCTGGTAGCAGGAAGCGGTTGTACGGACGTGGCGAAACAGGCCGCTGTCGTAGCGGGTGTAACGAAAGTTCTTTCATGCGACAACGCGGCCTATGCGTGGCCTTTGGCGGAGAATATCGCGCCGCTGCTGCAATCGGTGGCGAAAAACTATTCACATGTGTTGGCGACGTCGACTACCACCGCGAAAGATATTTTCCCGCGCTTCGCTGCGCTGCTCGACATGCCGCAAGTGTCCGACATCGTGCAGGTGATCGCGCCCGATACGTTCATGCGCCCGTTCTACGCGGGCAACGCGTTGGAAACAGTGAAAAACACCGCATCCGTGCAGGTTGTCACCGTGCGCCAAACGACGTTTGCGCCTGCTGCCGCCACGGGCGGCGCGGCTACGGTTGAAACGATTCCCGCATTGGCGGCGAGTGATAAAGCGACGCTTGTCGATGTGCAGGAAAGCAAATCCGAACGTCCCGAACTCACCTCGGCGCGCATTGTCGTATCCGGCGGGCGCGGGCTCGGCTCGGCGGAAAATTTCAAGAAACTCGAATCGCTTGCCGACACATTAGGCGCAGGCATCGGCGCGTCACGCGCGGCGGTGGATGCGGGCTATGTGCCAAACGACTATCAGGTGGGGCAGACCGGCAAAGTCATCGCGCCCGATCTCTACATCGCCATTGGTATTTCCGGCGCGATCCAGCATCTGGCGGGCATGAAAGACAGCAAGGTTATCGTCGCCATCAACAAAGACGAGAACGCACCCATTTTCGAGCTGGCCGATTACGGCCTGGTGGCCGACTGGCAGACGGCATTGCCGGAGCTGGAAGCGTTGCTGGCGAAGTAAATCATGCGCGTCCAGCTTACCCTTGCCATCGCCCAGTATAACGCCGTCGTCGGCGACATCACGGGCAACGCCGCGCGCATGGCGGATATTTATCAGGACGCGGTTGCCAAGGGTGCGAACATCGTCGTGTTTCCCGAGCTGGCGCTGACAGGGTATCCGCCCGAAGACCTTATCCTCATTCCCGCCTTCCGCAAGCAAGCGATGGACACGCTGCAATCGCTCGCGCGCATGGCGAAAAACGCCGCGCTGGTCACCGGCAGCGTATGGGAGGAAAACGGCGCGATATACAATGCGGCGGTTGCGATGCAGGGACGCAAGATCGTGCATGTGCAACCCAAAACCATGTTGCCGAATTATGGTATTTTCGATGAGAAGCGCCTGTTTTCACCCGGCACGTCGCAGGCGGTAGTCGAGCTTCAGGGGGTCAGGGTCGGGTTGCTGGTGTGTGAGGATGTGTGGTCGCCGTCGCTGGCCGTGAACCTTGGAAAAGACGGCGCGGAACTGTTGATCGCCATCAACGCGTCGCCGTTTGAAATCAACAAGCGCGTGGAGCGCAAAAAATGGGTGGCGCACGCCGCCAAGGAATCCGAGTTGCCGATCATCTATGCCAACATGGTCGGTGGGCAGGACGACATCGTATTCGACGGCGGTTCGTTCATCGTATCGCCCACGGGCGAGGTGGAAGCGCAATTGCCGGAGTTTGCCGAAAATCTTTCGCTGATCGCGCTCAATGACCATTACCGTCCCATGCTTCCCGCGCATGCGCCCTTATACTCCACCGAAGAAACGCTTTGGAAAGCGATGGTGCTGGGACTGCGCGATTACGTGCGCAAGAACGGTTTTTCCAATGTGGTGCTGGGGCTTTCCGGCGGCATCGATTCGGCGCTTTCGGCGGCGATTGCGGTGGATGCGCTGGGCGCGGAACATGTTAAAGGCGTGTTGCTGCCGTCGCCGTTCACGTCGCGCGACAGCATGGAAGACGCGCAAGCGCTTGCGGAAAATCTCGGCATCGAAACAATTATCATTCCCATCAACGAAGGGATGCACGCATTCGAGGGGTTGTTGAATCCCGTGCTCGGCGAGCGGAGCGGCTGGCAGGATAACCTCGCTGTGGGCGGCAACATACAGGCGCGGCTGCGCGGCATGACGCTGATGGCCTTGTCCAACCATTATGGCTGGCTGCTGCTTTCAACCGGCAACAAATCCGAAATCGCGGTGGGCTACACCACGCTTTACGGCGATTCCTGCGGCGCGTTCAACGTGCTTAAGGATCTCTATAAAACGCAGGTTTACGAGATGTCGGAATGGAAAAATTCGCAAAGCCGTCCCGTCATTCCCCGCCGCAGCATCACTAAAGCGCCAAGCGCGGAGCTTGCGCCGGGGCAGACCGATCAGGATCAACTCCCGCCGTACGACGTGCTCGACGGCATCCTGAAGCACCATATCGAAGGCCGCAAATCGGCGGAGGAAATCATCGCCGAAGGATTCGCACCCGCCGTGGTGGAGAAAATACTGCGCATGGTGCGCGCCTCAGAATATAAGCGCCGCCAGTCATGTCCCGGCGTCAAGCTGTCATCCATGATGTTTGGCCGTGACCGCCGTTATCCGCTGACGAACAAAAATCTTTCGGCTTAAAATACCTTACCCTTGAACGCGCATTCTTCCGCTACGATGCAGCGCCCGCATTCAGGTTTGCGCGCTTTGCACACATAGCGCCCGTGCAGGATCAACCAGTGGTGCGCGTGCAGTTTCCACTGGGCTGGGATGGTTTTTTCCAGCGCTGCTTCGGTGGCGTCGGGCGTCTTGGTTTTGCACAGGCCAAGCCGGTTTGCGACGCGGAATACATGCGTATCCACGGCGATGGTGGCTTCGCCGCGTGCACAGTTCAGCCAGACATTTGCGGTTTTTCGCCCTACTCCGGGCAGGCTCTGCAACGCTTCGCGCGTGTGCGGCACGCGCCCTGCGAACGCTGCGACCAGCCGTTCGCTCAGGCCGATGATGTGCTTTGCCTTGGAGTTGAACAACCCTATGGTCTTAATGTAATTTTTGAGCTTGGCTTCGCCCAGCGCCACCATTTTCTCCGGCGTGTCGGCGGCCTTGAACAAGGCGGGCGTAGCCTTGTTCACCCCGGCGTCAGTCGCCTGCGCCGAGAGCACGATTGCCACCAGCAGGGTGAATTCGTTGGTGAAGTACAGCTCAGTGACGGGGGTGGGATTCTGCGCCGCCAGCTTAGCAAATATCCGGTTAACTTTCGTATTGTGCATGGTATAAGATGGGTGTTTATTCAAAGCTGACTATATGGCGGGGGGACGATAATGAGAACACGAAATCATCTATGGTGCGGCTTTCTTATCGCGTTGTCGCTTTCATCGCCCGCATCGGCCGCGCCCACATCGGTATTTACGGATGAAATGACATGGATGGAAATCCGCGACCGTATGCAAAGCGGCGTTTCGGTCGCCATCGTGCCCACGGGCGGCACCGAGCAGAACGGGCCGCATCTGGTGACGGGCAAGCATAATTCCATCGTGCGCTACACGTCGGGCGAGATTGCGCGCAAGCTGGGCAACGCGCTGGCCGTGCCGCCGATCGCCTATGTGCCCGAAGGACGCATCAACCCGCCGGAAGGCCACATGCAGTTTCCCGGCACGCTTTCCGTGCGCGATGAAACCTTCGCCATGCTGCTGGAAGATACCGCCGCAAGCCTGAAAGAGCACGGCTTCCGCCTCATCTGCTTCATCGGCGACCATGGCGGCAGCCAGGAAGTCCAGCGTAAGGTCGCGCAGAAACTGACGGATGAATGGCAGAGCAGCGGCGTGCGCGTATTGCATGTGAGCAAATATTACCGCGATAACGGTCAGGATAAATGGGTGCAGCAAATGGGCATCAAAGCGCCGAACCCGCAGGCACATGCAGGCTTCAACGACACGTCGGAGATGCTTGCTATCGAAAAGCATGGCGTGCGCGAGGATAGGCGCGGCGACTATAACGAACGCACCTATAAAAACTCCGGCGCGATGGGAAGCTCGGTATTGTCGTCCGCCAATTACGGCCGCCAGTTGCTGAACCTTAAAATACAATCCGCCGTAGAGCAGATCACCAATGCTGCAAGCCATTAGAGCTTACTATACGCGTCCGCCGAAACACCGCGTGCGTAGCCGCAGCTTTATCGGCGCGTGGATGCGCTCGCCGTTCAAAGTCGGTGCGGTGATGCCCAGCTCGCGCTGGCTGGCGCGCGCCATGGCCGTGCAGGTGGATGCGGGCAAACCCGGTGCGGTAATCGAGCTTGGAGCGGGCACAGGCGTGGTGACGCATGCGCTGTTGGAAACGGGGCTTGCGCCCGATCGCCTGCTGGTTATCGAGCGCGACCAGAAAATGCATATGGCGCTTGTCTCGCATTTCCACCATCTCAATGTGCTGTGCGCGGATGCGTTGCATCTGGACGAAGTGCTGAAATCATTATCGGTGGAGCGCGTGAACGCTGTGGTCTCCAGCCTGCCGCTGCTATCCATGCCCAAATCGGTGCGCAGGGGCATCGAACAGCGCATGGCTGAGGTCATCGGCAGGGACGGGCGCATCGTGCAATTTACCTATGGCCCGAAATCGCCTATTAGTAAAGAAATCCTAAAGAAGCACAAGCTGCGCGGAAAACGCGTGAAAATGGTGCTGGCCAACGTTCCCCCGGCGCATGTATGGGTGTATCAGCGCGCAAAGTAGTGTGGGCTTTCTAACTACTTTTTAAGCAATATTCTTCATACTGTTAACGTATGAGTGAACCCGGCATCCAACCGATTATCATCAAGCGGATCAAGAAGGGCGGCCATGGACATCATGGCGGCGCATGGAAAGTCGCGTATGCGGATTTCGTAACCGCGATGATGGCATTCTTTCTGTTGCTATGGCTGTTGAGCACGACCACGCCAGAACAGAAGATGGGTCTTGCCGAATATTTCACGCCGACAATCGGTATCAAGGACTCCATGGGTATCGGTTTTAAAGGCGGTCTCAGCCCTAACACCGAAGGCCGTGCGCGCACCGATCTTTCCGCGCCGGGGCTGGTCATCGGTCAGGTGCAGCAGGGGCCAACGCCGAAAACGCCGGATGCGCCGAACACCAAGATAGACGAAAATGAACCGGCCACTACCGAAGAAACCGCGCCGAAAGCGTCGGCGGAAGATGCCGAGCAGTTCAAAGAATCCGAAGAACAAATCAAGCAATCGCTGCAAGAAGATCCGGAACTGAAGGAATACCAGAACAACGTCGTGGTGCAGGACACGCCCGAAGGTCTCAAGATCAACATGATCGACGACCAGAAAAAACCGATGTTCATGCCCGGCGGCGCGGTGCTCACCGACATGGGAAAGAAGGTGCTCGACTCGATGGTGAGCATCATCATCAAGACGCCCAACAACATCACCATCAGCGGTCATACCGACGTGGCAGGCAGCACGCTGAACGCCAACTATACGAACTGGGAACTCTCCGCCGATCGCGCCAACTCCGCGCGCCGTTTCTTAAGCGCTACGCAGCTTGAGCCGGATCGCGTGGCGAAAGTGGAAGGGATGTCCGACCGCGAGTTGCTCGTGCCGCAGGAACCCACCAGCCCGCGCAACCGCCGTATTACGATTATCATCATGCGCGGTTCGTATTTCCGCGATCCCAAAACTGTTCCCACCACGCGCACGCTGCTGTCGGTTCCCGATTCCGAATCGGGCAAGCCTGTGGAGATGCCTGAAGAAGCGCCGCCGCAGGAAGCCGCGCCCGAGGCAGGTGGAGAACCGCCGCCACAGGAAGAAGAGGAAGAGCAGCAGTAATGGTCGGCGCGGCGCGTATTTTTCTGGCAATGGTTGTGTGCGCCGCTTCGTTTGTGCCCGCGCATGCTGCTACGCTTAAAATGTATGTAAGCAGCGGAACCGGTTTTTTCGTTACGCCGGACGGGTATTTGCTGACCAACCTGCATGTCGTGAAATTCTGCGAAAAACTCTCGGTGATCGGCGCGGTCAGCGAACGTGAAGCCACTATCGTCGCGCGTGACGCCGCTCACGATCTCGCGTTGCTTAAGGTCGACGCATTTGGTGTGGATTATGCAAAGTTCAGCACAGTGAAAGCGCCGCTTGCAGAAGGTGACCGCGTGCTGGTCGTAGGCTATCCCGGCGAGGCGATGAAAACCGGCGTTACCGTTACGCGCGAAGCCAAGATCGTCGCCACCTCCGGGCCTAAGGGCGAAGAGAAATGGATGCAGCTCGACGACGTGGTGGAGGAAGGCAATTCCGGGGGGCCGCTGCTGGATACGACGGGCAATGTGGTTGGCGTGGTCGCGGCCAAGGCGATCATTTACACCTACCTAAAAGACGCGCCGCACGAGGGCACGACGCGTCATTCCGGCATGGCCGTAAGCCTCAAGGCGGTAAAGGATTTTCTGGATTTACAGCGCATTTATTACCACACGTCGGATACCAGCATTTACCTGGCCTCCGACCGCATCACCGACAACGCCCACCGTTTCGTCGTGAATGTGCGCTGCCAGTACCGCACGGAACTGCGCTAACGGGTTGATTTTACAGAGCGGGTTGTGTTTTGTCCCCGAATGTGACATACTGCCGGCATAAATGGCAGAGGGCGTCATGGAAAGATTTACCGGCAGGGTCACCCATCTGTTCGGGATGGTGTACAGCGTAAGCGCCTATAACGATTCCGGGCAGGAAGCGTATTATGTCCTGCGCGTAGAGCCGGGCAAGGAAGAATCGTTCCGCAAGGCGATGTCGGCGCGCGGGATGGTGGATTGCAGCCAGTTCGGGAATCTGGTCGCCAGCGGTTTCGGTTACGAACCCGATCCGTACACGATGGCGATGCTTAAAGCCGCTTACGAGCAGGACGCGGTGGCGTAAGCGTCACTCGCCTTTAGAGAACGACCAACTTCTTTTTTTAGCAATAGTCATCTTTCCGGTGCGGTTCGCCCATGTCCCTTCATGGGTTGTTTCCGGGTTGGCGGCGTTGCTTATCATGTGCGCGGTTTCTTCAAGCGTAAGCCCGTGCTGTTCCCGCGCCAGCGCGACGATAGAGAGTTCGCGATTTTTCGCTTCGGTAAATTCCTCAGCCCCAAGCCTGACTTTTTCGATCATCTTATCCAGCAAATCCTGTGCGGTGGTAAGGTTAAGGCCGACATGCGCATTCAGCACATCATGCGAGATTGCGCTGAGGCCGATCAGATTTACGTTATCTTTTTGGGATGCATGCAGCTTACCCATGACTTCAGGAGGCAGCTCATCAATGTAAATCCTCACCAGCGGCTTATCCTTCACCGCTTCGGCAAAGATGGTGGATCGGTTGTTGGATGCAGGAAGCCCGTCGATGATATGCGGCGCCTGGAAGCTATGGATAAGGCTCAGCTCCGTGATGGATTGGTTCTGTTTTATGGCTTCCATTAGCTTTACGAATACGTCGTTGTCGGCAACCAAAAAATCCAGATGGAGTTTTTCAAGCGACGTATGTCCGGCGATGGCATCCGCCAGTCCCTTGTTTTCGCTCATGAACAGATACACATGCCGGAGCGAAAGCGTGCGCAGATTCGGTGATTTTTTCAGGATCGTGGCAAGCTGGTGCGTATCGTCAGCGGTAAGATAAGCGTCGTTTATCGTAAGCGACTCCAGCGTGGTGGCGACTTTGGCGATTTTCTTCAGCTTGTCAGTGAGATCGCCTCCGCTGAGCGTAACCTCGACAAGTTTGCCGATGCGCAGATCGTGCAGCAACTTTTTAAACGATTTTTGTTTTGAGAGCGTCACCTATATTCCCCTCGAACTGCTTGTACTCTGGTAGGGAACGTCCGCCTTGAGCGAAAGCTCGTCCAGTAGCGCAAGGGGAGGGCGATCGATCACGATGCCGATATTCTCGATAAGCCTAAGCGGGTGGTTGCGCAACTCGTTGCCGTGTGCCGATTCGATTAGCTCTGCGATTTGCGTCATCAATGCTTCGCGCGCGATATGCTTATCCACCCGCTTCATACCTGCGCGTGATTCGAGGGCGCCGGTCTTATCATCCATGATGAGCGTGTAATCGGTAAACAGCGAATCCAGCGGCGGGCGCGAAAGCGTCAGGCGCTTGCGCCCCGGTTCCCACAGGAGCCCGATGTCGGCGAGGTTGAGCGCGATGGAAAGATCGGAAGGTTTTGCTGGGGAGGCAGATGGAGATACGGGATCGGTTTCGCTCTTGGTTATTTTCCCTGCATCGTTAGCAGGTTTTTTCGCAGGGGGATGCTCATCCAGAAGGCGATAATGCACCATTTCAGCACGCAGCGCCTCGCCGAGCGTGTCGATTCGCTCATTCAGCATCTGCGTGCATTCGGCAACAGACTTACCGGCTTTTTTGCCTGCGACTTCATAGAGGGCTTGTCCATCTTTATCGCAAAACCGCACCGATTCAGGATTTTGCAGCATTTCCAGTATGCGCTTTGCGCCGCCTGTACGTGCTACTTCCTGCAACAACTCTTCAACGTCGAGATAAGCAGGCTCGCCGGAATCCAGTCTTGATTTGGTATCGTTGATCACGGTCAGGCGAAAAACGAAACGCAGCCAGTCGTTGGCAGCAAAACTCTTGGTGGAGGTCTGTGTAGCGGCGGCGGGCAGGGCAGGCGCTATGACATTGGCAGCCATTGCAGCGGTGGCGGTGGTTTTAATAAAATCGCGGCGGGTGACAGGGGTGGTGGTGGCATTATCTGTCGATACGGCAGGTTGCTTCAGCGCATTCCGCATTGCTTCGACAAAGGCCTGAAACGGCGCACCCAGCTCGCGCCGGGATATGGGGGTAGAATTATCCATTTATGCCTGCATGTCTCGGGCAGGCATAGTGCTGCGGAATGCCGTATCGGGCGATAGCGACAGGCTTTCCAGCAATGCGGGCGAGGGGTTTTTTACCACCACACCGACATGGCCGAGCAGCGCCACATTCGCCACTTCCGGGTGCGTATCGCGCACGACCGCGTGGAGTTGCTCCATCAGCGCATGGCGCGCGTTGCGTTTTTGCGTGTCGTCCCATTCGCTGCGCGCGCCGATGGCGGTTCCTTTTTTATTCCACGCCAGCTTGTAATCCGTAAACAGCGCATCAAGCGGCGGCTGCAGCAGTGTCAGGCGCTTATGTTGCGGTTCCCATTTGATGCCTACATGCGCAAGTTCGACGGCCGCGGCAAGCGGCGAGGGCGTGGATTCCATGTTTTCCATCTTTCTGTTATCAGATTGTTTGCCGTTTTCCGGTTGCGCAACCTCGCGCACCTTGGATTCATCCAACGCGGATTGTATCGCGGCAATCAGCGATTGCAGCGGTGCAGCCAGCGTGCGCCGGGATATGGGGGTGGGGTTATCCATCCCACAAGTGTATCGCAGGCGGACAGGGGAGTATTGTTAAGGTTTTGTGAAAATGCACAAAGCCCTCTCCCTTTGGGGGAGAGGGCTAGGATGTGAGCTGCTTTTTTATTAATTCACTAATTCTTCATCATTTTCAGAATGTTGCGAGCGGCCTGCGCCAAGCGCTTTGCTGAAATTGAAGGCCAGTTCGTCGTTTTCCACCGACACTTTCACCGTGCCGCCCTTGGCCAGCTTGCCAAAGAGCACTTCGTCGGCCAGCGGTTTTTTGATCTTTTCCGCGATGAGGCGCGACATCGGGCGTGCGCCGTTTGCGCGGTCGTATCCGCGTGAGACCAGCCATTTGCGGGCGGTGTCGTCGAGCTGGATGGTGACGTTGCGGTCGGCGAGTTGCGATTCCAGGCGGAAAATGAACTTATTCACCACATGCGCCACCACTTCCGGCGTTAAATGCTCGAAGGCGATGATCGCATCGAGGCGGTTGCGGAATTCGGGGCTGAACGCTTTGTTGATCGCTTCCTTGTCTTCGCCTGCGCGGTCGGTTTTGGTGAAGCCGATCGGTGCGCGCGCAACGTCGGCGGCGCCTGCGTTGCTGGTCATGATGATGATGGCGTTGCGGAAGTTCACCGTTTTGCCGTTAGAGTCGGTGAGGCGGCCGTAATCCATGATCTGCAGCAGGATATTGTACACATCCGGGTGCGCTTTTTCGATTTCGTCGAGCAGGATTACGCAGTAGGGGTTCTTGTCCACCGCGTCGGTGAGCAATCCGCCTTGATCGAAGCCCACGTATCCCGGAGGTGCGCCGACCATGCGCGATACCGCATGTTTTTCCATATATTCCGACATATCGAAACGGGTGAGTTCCATGCCCATGTGCGCGGCGAGTTGCTGCGCCACTTCGGTTTTCCCCACACCCGTGGGGCCGGTGAACAGGTAATTACCGATGGGTTTTTCTTCTTCGCGCAATCCGGCGCGCGACATTTTAATCGCAGTGGAAAGCGCTTCGATCGCGTTATCTTGCCCGAATACCACGAGCTTCAGATTCTTCTCAAGGTTGCGCAGCATTTCCGCATCGTCGGTGCTCACGCTCTTGGCGGGCATCCGCGCGATTTTGGCGATGATGTCTTCCACTTCCTTGTTGGTGATGGTTTTCTTGCGTTTGTTTTCCGGCAGCAGCATTTGCGCCGCGCCTGCTTCGTCGAGCACGTCGATAGCTTTGTCCGGCAGCTTGCGATCCGGGATATAGCGTGCCGATAATTCAACAGCCGCTTTAATCGCACCCGACGTATAGCGCACGTTGTGATGCTCTTCATAATACGGTTTCAGGCCACGCAAAATCTTGATCGAATTTTCGATCGACGGTTCTTCCACATCCACCTTCTGGAAGCGGCGTGCGAGCGCGCGGTCTTTTTCGATGCTGCTCTTATATTCCTTATAGGTGGTGCTGCCGATGCAGCGGAAACCGCCGCGTGCGAGCGCGGGTTTCAGGAGGTTGCACGCGTCGAGCGCGCCGCCGCTGGTGGAACCTGCACCGATGATCGTATGGATTTCGTCGATAAACAGAATCGCGCCGGGGATTTTTTCGATTTCCTTGATGACCGCTTTCATGCGTTCTTCAAAATCGCCGCGATAGCGCGTGCCTGCGAGCAGGCTGCCCATATCGAGCGAGAAAATCACGGCATTACGCAGCACATGCGGCACTTCGCTGCGGATGATGCGCAGCGCCAGACCTTCAGCGATAGCCGTTTTTCCGACGCCCGCTTCCCCTACATACAGCGGATTGTTTTTCGTGCGGCGTGCGAGAATCTGGATCGTGCGATCCACTTCTTCTTCACGGCCGACGAGAATATCCGTCTTGCCGGATTCGGCTTTTTTATTGAGGTTCACGCAATATTGCGTCAGCGCATCGTTCGCTTTGTCTTTTTCTTTCGGTTGCGGTTTTTCGATGGCTTCTAAATCGTCGGCATCGATGTCGCGGCGCCATTCGGCGATTTTTTGGTTGTCGGCATATTTCACTACGCCGTGCGAGATATAATTCACTACGTCGAGGCGCGAGACTTCCTGCTCCTGTAGGAAATACACTGCATGCGAATCACGTTCGGAGAACAGCGCAACCAGCACGTTCGCACCCGATACTTCGTTCTTGCCCGCAGACTGCACATGGATGGCGGCGCGGTGGATGACGCGCTGGAAACCGGCGGTCGGGCGCGATTCTTCCACTTCGTCAACGATAAGCGAGGTCAATTCGTGTTCGAGGAACTCGCAGAGATTCTTTTTGATGGTGGTGATGTCGATGCCGCAGCCGCGCATCACGGAAGATGCATCCGGGTCGTCAGTCAGCGCGAAGAGCAGGTGCTCAAGCGTGGCATATTCATGACGGTATTTTTTAGCCAACGCGAGCGCGCGGTGCAGACTGATTTCCAGGTTCTTCGACAGCATGGCGGCTCCCTTTGTTTCGAGGCTTCAGGAATCCGGCTTTTAGACCTTCTCCCTATTCTTTCTCCACCCGGCATTGCAGCGGATACTCATTGCGTCTCGCCAGCGTTATCGCCAACTCAGCCTTCGTTTCCGCTATATCCCGCGTGTAGACCCCGCACAGCCCAGCCCCCTTATGGTGTATTTCAAGCATCGTGTTGACCGCGTCTTCATGGCTTTTGCGAAATATATCTTTCAAAAGAAAGACTACAAAATCCATCGGCGTAAAATCATCGTTCAACAAGACCACCTTGAAATAGGGCGGACGTTTGGTTTTCACCTCCGGTTCCGCCAGAAGCAGGCCGCCCCTGCGGGTTTCCTGCTCCTCACTCCCGTCACCGTCGTTACCGGCGGTGGCGGCAGACTTTGCTACTCGGGTATCTTGTTCCAGTATGCCTGTAAACATTGAATACACGGTTAAACCAACCTTACGAAACAGTTAAAAATCGTTACAATTTTCGGTGCAATTCATTAAGCAATCGCGCCGTTTCCATCAATACCGACCGCCAGCCCTATATATACCCCAAAACCCCTGAAATTGAAAGGGTGCGGAAAGGGGCGGGAAATCAGTGCATTATTTGCCATCAGCCTTGGGTTGCTTCAACCTGTCTGTAATATCGACAGGCTCATGCAGGGTTCGCAGGTCGGTGAAAGGGATGAAATAGGAGTAGTCCGGCAATAATGGGTATTCCCTGCTGAAAAACGTATTGAATACCGCTCTGAAGCTGTTTACGGGCGTTATCGACGGATAGAGGTGGCGGTAGTCTTGCCCTGGAAAATAATACGCATTCAGAATGGAAAAACGTTCGTGGAGGTCTGTCTTTTCCAAGCTTCTCCATACGAGATGCGCTCCGGGGCCATGGTCGCCCTGAATGATGATGATACTATTGGGGTTGCTGGCCAGCAGTTTTGTGACAAAATCTTCCATCTGCCGGTTTACGTATTTTATCTGCGCGGCATAGCCTTTAATATATTCACTGATCAGCTCGGGCTTATTCTTGGTGTAGGTATTCCCATCACCGAACGATCCTCGTTTGGCGCCATTGGGCTTGTAGCGATAAAGCGGGTCATCTGCCTTGAACACGAAAGGGGGATGCGGCGCAGTGATATGCGAAAAGACGAATTTTGGCGAAGGGGCGTCAATTGCCCTGCGCAGCGTGTTGAAGCGTTCCACCATTTTTGCGGCATATGGATTTTCGGCAGAAAGTTTCTGGGTTAAGAACCTTTGGATGCTTTTCCATTCGCGGCTATGGTTGGCAAGTGCAACGGGTGATGCATCGAGCATGCCGTAGAAAAAATCCACCTGCTCCAACGTGAATAAGGTCTCAGCAGGAATTTTAAGCAATATGTCCGCATCCTTGATACTGGTGCTGCCATAACCCGAATCGACTACGACGAATGTGTAGCCCAGCGATTGTAAAACGTTTCTTACTTCATTTTGTTTGATGCGTTTTGCAGTGGTATGGTGCACATCCACGCCCTTGGCATCCGTGATGTCGGGGAACGCTTCAAGAAAATCCATGTTGAGCGAGGAAGTCAGCGACAATATGGTTTTACCGTAGTTACTGTGGCTTTCATCGGCTACATAAAACCCCTTCTCGCGAAGGAATCCGGTAAAGCTGGCATTATCGTGATTATATTTTGTTCGTAAAATATCTTCGCGGCCATAACCATCGAGTATGATGTAATACAGGTCTGGCTTGTTTGTGCGCGCTGTTTCCTGTGTTGCCTGTGGAGCGTGAGGTGAAACGGCCGGCGTTTGCTGTAGCGCGTCCATTACGAGGCCTGTAAAGGGTATCAGTACAAGCGTATGTATGAAAATTCCTAATAATTTTCGTCCCTCTGGTCGCGCAAGATTTCCTGCGGCCAAACGATAAACAAGTGTTCCTGTTATGATGAAGGCGGTGGCAAGCGCTATAATCAGTATCATACTCGCATCCGCTTCACCGGATATGAATTCTGCTAGCGGATCGAACCCCCAGAACAGCAGGGTAAACAGCAGCGTGAAGGCCAGCGTCTTGAATCCACTGCGGACGATACAAAGCCCTATCATGAATGCGCAGGCGGTTAATGCAAGCGAGGACAGCCACCCGAGCAACATAGCGTCGAAGGTGAAGAACCCGTTGTTATAGGCTATGAAATGCATGGGGTAGATGCTGGCGATCAGCGTAACAAGATAAGCAATATACACGTACCGAAACATCATGCTATTCCTTGGTTTCGGTGGTTTCCGGCAACTCGAGCCTGTCGGTTACCTCTGTGAAATCATAAGGAAAATCCCACCGAGCAAAAAATGATTTATCAGGCAACATAGGGTAATTGCCGCCAAACCATTTGTTCAGGATTACGCGGAAACTGTTGACTGGCGTAATGGATGGGTAGAGCGCGCTGTAATCGCGGTCGGGAAAATAGTAGGCGCTCAAGTTAGAAAAGCGCTCTGCGAGGATGCCTGGCTCGTCGATGCGCTTGTCCCAGTTAGCGCGCGAATCGGGGCCGTGATCGCCTTGGACAAGGATGATGCTGTTTGGATTCGCCTGCAATACCTTCTCTACGAAATCCTGAATTTGCCGGTTGGTATAGATTACCTGCCGCGCGTATTTATAGGTATAATCCTTGCGCCAACCTACGTTCTCGGCGTCAACACGATCCCCATTCATGGGGGAGTATGTCTGCTCACTTTTTTTCTTCGGGTCATAGGAAGTAAGAGAGTCGTTTTCAGTAAAGGCAAAAGACCAATGTGGCACAAGAAAGTGCGCAAACACGAATTGGGGTTTGTCCTGCGATGCGATGCGTTCCTTCAGAGCGATGAATCTGGAAACAGTGCGCGAACCCTTGGTGTTTTTTGGGAAGATTTTATCAAGCCGGTTTTGCGTCATGGTCAGGAAGCGTTCTTTGGTATGCTTCCGGTTCGTGGGGTCGAAAGCGGCCGATAATAGCGGTAGCGGGCTTTCCTCAAGCAATGACATAAAAAATTCTATATCCTTATCGCCCCAAAGATTTGCGTCTTGCGCACGTATAAACATGTCGGCGTTATCAAAAACTGGCGAATAGCCGGACTCTACCACCACCACCTTATACCCGCTCTCAGCCATGATTTGCGATACGCGGCTGGATTTTATCAGTTTGCTGTATGCGGCGAAGCCGCTTTGTGTTTTCAACGACGGCAGGTCGAGCAATTTGTCGTGATACTCGAAATTCAGCGATGATGAGAGGGACGGGAGCGTCTGCCCGTAATTGCTGTGGCTTTTGCGGGCGACGTAGAAGCCTTTGCTTTCGAGGAAATTGATGAAGGGCGAATTGTCGAACTGGTAGAACGCGCGCAGCATGTCGTCGCGGCCGTAGGCGTCGAGGATGATGTAATAAATATCCGGCTTATCCTTTGCTGCCATGCCTTGCGAGTGCGTGCCAGAGTCGGCTGCGGGTTTCATCAGCCAGAGCTGCACCTGCCCGGCGGCCAGCGAAAGCAGCGGCAGCGCGATCATGATGTGCAGGAAGAACACCACCAGCGCGCCGCCCTTTGGCGTGCGTATCCAGCGCCTGCAAAGGAAATGCAGGAGGATGCCGGTCGCCAGTAGCCCGACAAGCAATCCTGCGATGACGTTTTTCTGGATCGTCCACGGCAGCGACGTAACGTGCATCCACCCTGCCACGGTGACGAAGGCAACGGGCGCGAGGGCATTGAACGACCAGAACGCAAGGCAGAACAGCAGCAGGGAAAACAGCGCGGAGACTGCGTTGCGCGTGAGCGCCAGCAAAATTAGGTATACCGCGCAGACCAACGCGAGGAACGCGAGCAGCCCGACGCCGATCGACGCGAACGAATAATAATCGAAATTATGGATAAGGAAGTGAAGCGGGTAAATTGCGGCGGCGAGCACGACGAAATAAAAATGCTTCAATACGGATTTCATTTTTACGATCCCTTGCGTTTAAACAGGGTGAGCGTGCGTTTTCCGGGTATAATCACCTGCGTGTCCACGACGGAGAAATGCGCCGCGAACGCCGCGTCGAACGCGTCTTGCGTATAGTGTGATTTCAGTTCGGGCTGTTGCGAAAGCATGCGCGCCGCGTTGGGGTCTTGCGGCGAGATGAATTCCACCGCGGCGTGGTCGCAGAGCGTGGCGAAATAGTCCGCCTGACGCGCGAACGGGACGTTGCCCGCGATCGCCAGATGGTGCCCGAGCGCAAGGCAGAACAGCATGTCCGCGCGCCCGCGTTCTGCCAGCGATTGCTGCTCGCTATGCGCCCAGCCGCCGGCGGGCGAGGGGCAGAGCAGATCCATCCAGAGCGGCACTATGCCTGCGTAGTTCGCTTCGTAGATCGCGCATGTGGACGCATGATCGCCTTCCAGCGCGATGACGCGTGCGCCGCAATCGGCGGCAATGCGCGAGAATTCACCGCTATTGGCGCCCATGTCCCATATGGTTTTCGGTTGCAGCCGGTTACAGTATGCTGCGATCGTGTCGCGTTTGAGCGCATGTTCGGTATCGCTATACGGCACCTCCTGCGCATAACCGCTCCAGTGCGAAGCGCGTGCGGGCGAGGGCAGCGACGCTACCAGCTTTTCTAGATGTTCGATAACGAGTATCTGCACCTGCTTCGTCATGCGGCGCGCTGTGTTTTTCGTTGTTCCCGCAGGTTGCGCATCCAACTTCGCCTGCAATAGGATATGCGGGTAGAGCGAAGGTTTTTTCAACCATGCCATGCCGAGCAGGTTAGCTGCCATATCCAGCGCGATACCATCATGGCTGTTGGCCAGCAGCCGCGCGCAGTGCACGTCGCGCAACGCCATCAGCGCAAGCGGTGCAAGAAAATGACGGCAGAACTGGCGGTAGGCTTTCCACGGCGTGCCTTCCGCATAGCGCTCAAACGACAGCGTATCGATATGCACCGCCCGCCCGCGCTGGAACTGGATGTTGAACGCGCTGGCATCTTTCAGCGCCATGCCGTGCGCCAGCGCGGTTTTGTGCAGGCGCAGCGTGAGCAGTGCCGCTTCGCGCAGTTGCGGGAAGCACCATTCGTAAGGGTAGGAGATGAAATCTATCTGTTCCGGCACGAGGATTTTATAGGCGTTTGCGTCGAGCGTGCGCGCATCCTGCGTTATGTCGGTCGTTTTTACGATCAGCCCACCCGCGCTCAGTTCGGCGTAAAGCCCGGACTGGTTGAAGGCGTCGAAATCCATGCTGAAAGAAGGATTCACGATGCGCAACAAGCGCTCGCCATCGCGCAGGATGTAGCCGCTGGGGTCGCGGAACGAGGCGGGATGCGCGCTACTTATCATTCGCTTCGGGTTTTTTGAACAATGTGCGCACACGCGCTTTCAGGTTGTGCCAGAACATCTTGACGGCGAAGGCCGCCGACAGCACGAAACCCAGTAACATCTGGATCAGGAACGAGCCGGTGCCGGGGTCGATATAGGCGTGTGCCTCGCCGGGCTGTAACGCGAAGGCTGCGAATGCGAGCGCGATTGAGGTGTAAGATATTGAATTGGATTGCGTAAGCGGCTTTATGCCCATGGCTTGACCCTGTGTCCCGTTGTGACTACGATTGTTCTACTCCATGAGTGGTATCAGCGGCAACATCAGATTTTTCAGTTTCCGCCTCGCGTCTATGGTGGAGATCCCCTGCAAAGCCTTGTAATCCGGGCGTTTGAAAGAGTTGTAACAAAAACGCACAATCCCTGTTGACATCGCTAAAACAGGGTAGTATACGGTTCGTCCCTTCGATGCGAAAAGACATCGAAACGCAGAGTTTCCGGGCACAACCCGAACCCTGCTGCAGGTTGAGATTGTGAATAGGTTTTTCTGACATCATAATAGAATTGTCAGTCGCGGGAAAAGGCACGCACGAGCCGTTAAAAGCTTTTGGGCCAATTCTGACTGACAATAAATCTTATGAGTCGATAAAAATGACTGGATTGTCTGAACGAACAGGGCTGTTTTGCTCTGTACGTTCATGGTTCAGGCATCGTTCTAATAATTGAATAAATATGATAAGTGCATTTGATGGATGCCTTGGCAGTAAGAGGCGATGAAGGACGTAATACGCTGCGAAAAGCTTCGGGGAGTTGCGAATACACTTTGATCCGAAGATGTCCGAATGGGGAAACCCACCACGCAAGTGGTATCTGCACCTGAATACATAGGGTGTAGAAGCAAACCCGGTGAACTGAAATATCTAAGTAGCCGGAGGAAAGGAAATCACAGAGACTCCCTTAGTAGTGACGAGCGAACGGGGACTAGGCCAGTGGTCTGAGAATAAGAACTAGAACGCTTTGGAAAAAGCGGCCATAGTGGGTGATAGCCCCGTATAGGTAGAAAGTTCTCAGATCCTCGAGTAGGGCGGGACACGTGAAATCCTGTCTGAATATGGGGCGACCACGCTCCAAGCCTAAGTACTCCTTACTGACCGATAGTGAACTAGTACCGTGAGGGAAAGGTGAAAAATACCCCGGCAAGGGGAGTGAAATAGATCTGAAATCGAATGCATACAAGCAGTCGGAGCACGCAAGTGTGACGGCGTACCTCTTGTATAATGGGTCAGCGACTTAATGTGTGAAGCAAGCTTAAGGCGATAGCTGTAGGCGTAGCGAAAGCAAGTCTGAATAGGGCGAATGAGTTTCACGTATTAGACCCGAAACCTAGTGATCTAGCCATGGTCAGGTTGAAGGTGAGGTAACACTCACTGGAGGACCGAACCCACGCCCGTTGAAAAGGTCGGGGATGAACTGTGGCTAGGGGTGAAAGGCCAATCAAACTGGGAAATAGCTGGTTCT
>CAZYBO010000007.1:0-100678 GCA_964645205.1 uncultured Rickettsiales bacterium | reverse complement strand
GAACCTAGGTTGACGGAGTCAGAGTCCGTAGTCCTACCGCTAGACGATCCCCCAACAGCGCAGGAAGGGTGGAAGATTTACCTTGCTTTGCATCCGCTTGCAATGATTTTAGTGACGAATAATGCGCGGCAGGCGCAGTTTTATCTATAGGCTTGCAAAAGCATGAAAAAGAATTAAAGTCTGGCCATATAAGTTAACTGACATACGCATTTAGGCTGATGACAAATCCCAATAAAAGAGACCGGCTTGTGGATTCGGCCGCCACGCTTTTCCATACGCATGGCATGACCGCCACTTCGCTGGCCGACATCGCCAAGCACGCGGAAATCCCGATTGGGAACGTCTATTATTATTTCAAAGCCAAGGAAGAACTCGCACTCGCCGCGGTCAGCAAACGCAAGGAACAGTTCAGCGCGGCCTACGCGTTGCTGGACGAAGCGATCGCCGATCCGCGCCAACGTCTGGTCGAGGCGGTGAATTATTTCGACAAGGTGCGCGACGAATACACGAAATACGGCTGCCCCATCGGTCGCATTATCGAGGACGCATCGGTAGAAAAAGATAACGTCGCCAAAGCCGCCGCGCAGGTGCTGGGCGATTTTGTGGATTGGGCGGAGCGCCAGTTCCAACAGCTCGGCCATTCCGACGCCGCACGCGTCTACGCCACTTCGCTGATGGCGGGCATTCAGGGTGCCACCGTTATGGCGAAAGCCTTCGCCAACCCGCAAGTCATGTCTGACGAAGTGGCGCGGCTGACCGCATGGTTACAATCGCTGCCGAATAAAAAAATCCAGCTCGGTAAAGCGTTCCTGAAATCGGGCGATACCGCCGCTTAGTTTTTCGGTGCCGCCGCGCGCCTCAGCCGGTCGTTTATCGCAACGCCCAACCCCTCTTCCGGTATCGGCATCACGGCTATCCCACGCGATGTTTTTTTATCGAGCGCCCGCAGCATCGCAAAAAGATTCGCCGCCGCCTCACGCAAATCACGCGAAGCGCTGAGGTTACACACCAGCCCGGCGGCAAGCGGCACGCCGAACGCTAGCAACGCTTCGTCTTTTTCCACATGGGTTGCGTTCAGGCGTAAATTATGGTCGGGCGCATAGTGACTTTCCAGCATACCGGGCGAAGCGTACACGCCCGACGGTTTATGCAGCCCGACATGCGGCACGCAGGTAAGCAATGCTTCACGCGTGATCGATCCGGGGCGCAGGATCACCGGCACCTCACCCGTCACGTCCACCACTGTCGATTCAATGCCGACGGAACAATTGCCGCCATCTAAAATCATCGCCACCCTCTCCCCAAGCTCCTCCTGAACGTGCGAAGCCTGCGTAGGGCTGACACGCCCGGAGCGATTTGCGCTCGGCGCAGCGATGGGTAGCTGCGCCGCATGCAGCAAGGCCTGTGCGAGCGGGTGCGCGGGCACACGTATCGCCACGCTGTCCAACCCCGCGCTCACCAGCAGCGAAAGCCTGCAATCCGCGCGGCGCGGTAACACCAACGTCAACGCGCCAGGCCAGAACGTTTCCGCAAGCCTGCGCGCCGCAGCGTTGAACTGCGCATGCGCTTCCGCCGCCGCCAGCGATGGCACATGCACGATAAGCGGATTGAAGCTGGGACGCCCCTTCACTTCAAAAATCCGCGCCACCGCAGCATCGGAAAGCGCATTACCGCCAAGCCCATACACCGTCTCGGTGGGGAATGCGACAAGCTCGCCCGCTTTCAGCAAAGATGCCGCTTTTTCCAATTCGTGATGCATCTGTTCCATTTGTGGTAGCGTACCGTTTCGTTGATACTAAATCTGGTTGTGGTCTGCGTTTTTATTAGCTATCTTCTTCACTCAAACATCCTTCATGAGCGAGGCAGTATGGCAAAAGTTATCACAATCGCACAGCAAAAAGGTGGCGCCGGGAAAACGACGATGGCCGCGCATATCGCCGTGGCGCTGAGTCAAAAAGGCAACCGTGTCGCCATCGTCGACATCGACCCGCAGGGCAGCCTCACCTACTGGCACAAAGTGCGCGAGGAAACCTTCGGCGAAGGCTATACCGGGCTTACCTTCAACTCATTGTCCGGCTGGCGCGTGGGCAGCGAAGTGTCCCGCCTGCGTAAAACACAGGATTTCATCATCATCGACAGCCCGCCGCACACCGAAACCGAAGCGCGCACCGCTATCCGCGCCGCCGACCTCATCATCATCCCCGTGCAGCCCAGCCCCACCGATCTGTGGGCGACCAAGGCCACGCTGGAGCTGGCAAAAGCGGAAAAAGTCCCCGTGCGCGTGGTGCTCAACCGCGTATCCGCCAATTCGCGCCTCGCCGCCACTATCGCCGCCGAGCTGCCGGAGCTGGCGAACACTACCATCGGCAACCGCGTGCTGTTTGCCGCGTCGATCATGGAAGGCAAATGCGCCACGGAAATCGACCCAACCAGCCACGCCGCGCAGGAAATCAAGTCCTTGGTGAAAGAAATCCTGAACCTCGTGAAAGACCCCGAACCGGAAGAAGCCGAAGCCGCGCCGAAACAGAAAAAGCGCGTGCTGGAAGAAGCCTAATTCTCCCCCGGCACACTGGCCGTAATGTTCAGCGCGTGCAGCCCGGTCTTGAATTCCTCCGCTAACGCGCCATACACAAGCTGGTGCCGTGCCACCCGGCTTAAGCCCGCAAACGCCTCCGACACCACCGTAAGCCGGTAATGGGTTTCCCCGCCGGGGCTAGCGCCCGCATGTCCGGCATGGCGGGCGGAATCGTCAACCAATTCCAGCGATTGGGGCGATAATTTTTCGTTTAAACGGGCTTTTATGCGTTCTGCGCGGTTCATGCCTGTGTTATACTCAAAAGATGCCGAAAAAGAAAACGCAATATAGCGAACCCGAGCAGCAGTCCTATGCCTGCAGCGCCGAAGGCTGCGCGGCGCCTGCCACATACAAAGCGCCGAAGGCGAAAAATGCGCTGCATGAATACACATGGTTCTGCCTCGACCATATCCGCGAATACAACCAGCGCTGGGATTTTTTCGACGGCATGGAGCGCGATGAGATCGAAGCCTTCATCAGCGACGCCGTCACCGGCCATCGCCCCACATGGCAGCGCGAAACGCATGTCGGTCAGCGGCTCGACCAGTTGCAGCACGCGCTTTATGAATTCATGCATGGCCGCGCCGCAAAACAGGCGGAAATCCGCCACCCGCACCTGAACGCACGCCTTCGCGCGGCATTGGCGGCGCTGGATATAGACTACCCCTACACACCTGAAAAACTCAAAAGCCAATACCGCACGCTGGTCAAAAAACACCATCCCGACGTCAATAAGGGTAGCGCCGAAGCCGAAGAGCGCTTCAAGCAGATCACCGCCGCCTACCTCATCCTCATCGAACACCACAAAACGCAGGAATAGCCGCTTGCCGCAAGCCGCACCCCGCGCTAGGCTCATCTATATTCACCTACGGAACTCACCATGAAAAAAACCGCACTCGACGACGCTTCCGCCCCGCAAACTCCCGACAAAATCGCCGACACCGGCAAGCTGTTTGGCGTCAAGACGCCCTTCCCCGTGCAGTCTTTTTCACAGAAGGGCGAATACGTTCCCGACATCGACCCCGATTACCATTTTGAGCCTGCCACCACGCAGGCCATCCTCGCGGGCTTCTCGCATAACCGCCGCGTATTGGTGCAGGGTTACCACGGCACCGGAAAATCCACGCATATCGAGCAGATCGCCGCGCGCCTCAACTGGCCGTGCATCCGCGTGAACCTCGACAGCCATATCAGCCGCACCGATCTCGTAGGGCGCGACGTTATCACGCTGCAGGACGGAAAACAGGTCACGAAATTTCAGGACGGCATCCTGCCATGGGCGCTGGAACGCTCTGTAGCCCTTGTATTCGACGAATACGACGCCGGACGCCCCGACGTGATGTTCGTTATCCAGCGTGTGCTGGAAGCTCACGGAAAATTCACGCTGCTCGACCAAAACCGCATCATCACCCCTCACCCCGCTTTCCGCTTGTTCGCCACCGCCAACACAGTTGGTCTGGGTGACGCCACCGGCCTGTACCACGGCACGCAGCCGATCAATCAGGGGCAGATGGATCGCTGGAATATCGTCACCACACTCAATTATTTGCCGGAAGAGGACGAATTCAAGATCGTCACCTCAAAAGTAAAGGAACTGGCGAAATCCAAAGATACCATCCGCAGCATGATTGCGATGGCCAACCTCACGCGCGAAGGCTTCATGCAGGGCGATATTTCCACCGTGATGTCACCGCGCACGGTTATCAATTGGGCAGAAAACATGGCTATCTTCAATGATGTGCACATGGCCTTCCGCCTCACGTTTTTCAATAAGTGCGATGAGAACGAGCGCCCGATCATCGCGGAATATTACCAGCGCTCCTTCAATCACAGCCTGCTGGAAAAGCGGTGACCACGCCGCAGGAGCACAGGGAACTCACCGGCCTGAAACAGGCGATCACCGCCGCTACCCACGCGCTGGCGCGTAAGCACGACCTTGCCGTTACCTTCGGGCAAAAGAATGGCGCAGGCGACGTATCGCTGCCCGCTATCACCGCGCAACCACAACCGGAATTGCTGGAACAGGTACGCGGGGAAGCCGATCACGCTGCGCTTTCCGTGCGTTTTCACGATAAAAACTTGCATCGCTTACTGCAACCGTCGCATGTCGCCAATAGCGGGCTATTCGACATGCTGGAATCCATCCGCGTGGAAACGCGAGGCAGCCGCTATTTACAGGGCGTACAACATAATCTTGCGCAGCGCTTCGAGCATGATGCGATCGTGCGCGGGCTGCACCGCGATAATCTGCAGCTGCCGGCGATGGTGGAACTATTCGCGCGCAAACATATCCAGCATATGGAGATGCCTGCACACCTCGCCGGTATTCTGGAAAGCCCGGACACGGTGATACAAAAAGCGTTGCCGTTGCTGGAATCCATGCGTGAACATATGGACGACCAAAAACATTACGCAACGTTCGCGCTGAAATTTATCGATGCGCTCGCCGACGCCTCCACCTCGCAGGAGCCGGGCAAAAAAGCCGATGCGCAGCCGCAAAGCAAAGAAAACGCGCCATCCGAACCGGAAAATGACCATGAGCGCGAAACCCCGGCGATGCTCTCCAGCGGCAAGCGCGAAACGAAAGAAGCCGCGCAAGCCGCAAGCATCCCGATGCCCATGCAGGACGCAGGCGCGGATGAAGAGGAGCAGCATGACAGCAGCCAGCCCGCCTCTTACCCGCGCAATTATAATGACGAGAAGCGCACCGCGCATCCCTACCACGCCTACACCACGCAATACGATGAAACCGTACACGCCAGCCAGCTCGCCACGAATCCCGAGCTGGATTTCCTGCGCGAGCAGCTCGACCAGAAGGTAGACCAGTTTCAGGCGCTCACCTCGCGCCTTGCCAACCGGCTACAGCGGCTGCTGATGGCTAAGCAGGCACGGCAGTGGATTTTCGATCAGGAAGACGGCATCCTCGACAACCGCAAACTCGCCCGCATCATCATCCGTGCGAACGAGGAGATGATTTACAAGCGCGAGAAAGAATCGGATTTCCGCGACACGGTAGTCTGCCTGCTCATCGACAATTCCGGCTCCATGCGCGGCCGCCCCATCACCATGGCCGCCATCTGCGCCGACCTCATCAGCCGCACGCTGGAACGCTGCGGCGTAAAAGTCGAAGTGCTGGGCTTCACCACGCGTGAATGGAAAGGCGGCGCCTCGCACAAGCAATGGCTGAAAAATGGCAAACCCGCGCATCCCGGCCGCCTGAACGATCTACGTCACATCATTTACAAATCCGCCGACACGAGCTGGCGCAAGGCGCGCAAATCGCTTGGCCTAATGCTCAAAGACGGCATCCTCAAAGAAAATATCGACGGCGAAGCGATCCTGTGGGCATGCAGCCGCCTGATGAAGCGCCCCGAGCAGCGCCGCATCCTCATGATGGTATCCGACGGCGCACCGGTAGACGACAGCACCTTATCCGTCAATAACGGCAATTATCTCGATACGCACCTGCGCGAAGTCATCGCGCATGTCGAAGAAAAAACACCGGTGGAATTGCTGGCGATCGGCATCGGCCACGACGTTACGCGCTACTACAAACGCGCCGTAACCATAGCCGACATAGACAAATTAGGGGAAACGATGACCGGCCAGTTGCTCGAACTGTTCGGCGGGAAGAAAGCCGCTTAAATTAAGCGGCAGCCTTTGCAGCGAGCTTGCGCTTGATCTGGCGTTTGAGCTTGCCAGCTTCCGGGGTGAGCTTGCTTTCCGCGTGGTTGAGCAGGTAAGCGTCGAGGCCGCCGTTATGCTCGATGCTGCGCAGCGTAGCCGCGGTAACGCGCAGGGAGATCGTCGAGCCGAGCACGTCGCTGATGAGCGAAACATGCTGCAAGTTCGGGAGAAAACGCGTCCTCGTCTTGCGGTTCGAGTGGGATACTTTGTTACCGGATTGGGGACCGACACCGGTTACTGCGCAACGCCTTGCCATGATAGTACTTCCTTGTTTTGTAAAAATTTAAGGTCGTTCTACCTAAATGTTTCATAGGCTTAAGTCAAGCGCAATTTTCCCGCGGAACGCAGGAAAAAGCAGGCCGCACGAAGATCGGCAAGCTACTTGATTTTAAATATATTATTGATGTAATCCGTCCAGAACTTCTCAAGCTGCGAGAGCGTCTTATTGAGGGACTGGAGCGCGTTGGCGTCCAATTGCTTGGAAAGCTCATCGACATTGCGCTGATACAGCTCGTCGATTTTCTTGCACAAAGCGAGGCCTTTTTCAGAGAGGCGTATGCGCGTGGAGCGCTTATCGTGCGGCGCGCGTTCCTGCATGAGATAGCCGTTTTCCACCAGCTTTTTCACATTGTACGACACGTTGGAGCCGAGGTAATACCCCCGGTTCGTGAGTTCGCCGATGGTAAGCTGTTCAGCGCTGATATTGTATAAAATCAGCGTCTGGACGTTGTTCACGTCGTCGATTTTCAAGCGATCAAGTTCGGTTTTCACCACGTCGAGAAAACGACGGTGAAGCCGTTCGATCATCAGGATGGAATCTGTATAAACCTGCTTCATAGTATTTTCACTCTAGAATCAAATTGTTAAATTTGCGTAAACCGACCTATTCCCCCCCCAGATAATCCACTCCTGGCGGTGGCAGGACAGGGAATGCCACAGCAACCAGCGTGCCTTTGCCCAGCTCGCTGCTCAGCTCAATAGTGCCGAAATGCAGGTCTACCAGCTTTTTGGTAAGCGGCAGGCCAAGCCCGGTACCCTCATATTTACGATTCAGGCCGCTATCGACCTGCCCGAAGCTCTGGAACGCCTTGGCCTGATCCTCGTCCGACATGCCGATACCCGTATCCTGAATCGTAACGAGGATATGCGTAGGCTCGCCTTCCGTTTCTTTCGTGGCGACTTTCAGGAACACTTTGCCGCCTTCAGGCGTGAATTTCACGGCGTTGGAGAGAATATTCAGCACGATCTGGATAAAACGCAGGCGGTCGGCCACAAGTGTCGGCAGTATCTTAGGAATATCTTTCTCGATGGTGACTTTCCCTTTTTCCGCGCGCTCGGCGATGATGGTCAGGCATTTATTGAGGGATTTTATGACGTGCACTTCCTCGTAGCTCAGGCTGAGCTTGCCTGCTTCGGCTTTGGAAAGATCGAGAATGTCGTTGATGATGTCGAGCAGGTGCGCGCCCGATTCGTTGATGTCTTTCGAGTATTCAAGATATTTCTGATCGCCCAGCGGCCCGAACAATTGGTTCATGAGAATCGAGGAGAAGCCGATGATGGCATTCAGCGGCGTACGCAATTCATGGCTGATATTCGCAAGGAATTGTGATTTCGCGCGGTTGGCGGCTTCGGCGGCATCCCTCGCCTTTTCCAACTCGGTGTTTTGCTTTTTGAGCTGTTTGTCGCGCTGCCCTATCTCGGTTAACATGTCGTTGAACGCGTTGGTCAGGATCACCAGCTCGTTGTTATATTCTTCCTGCTCGTTGCCGATCTTGGCGGCACGGATATTGTAATCTTTGTGCAGCGACACCTGCCGCGCCGTATCCGCCAAACTCAGGATGGGCTGGGAAATCGCTTTTTGCAGGCTGATCGCAAGCAGATACGACACCACCAGCACCGCCAGCGTCACCGTGCTTGCGATGGTGGCCTGCTTGCGGAAATACTGGTCGATTTCATCGAGCGTCGATTCGATATAAATATGCCCGATCACGTCCTGCATCTTCACCACCGGCTTCATCACCTCGATGCGGTTCTGGCCGATGTCGATACGCTCTACGATTTCCGCAGGGCATTGGCTGCTGCCTTCATGCGCCGTTTGCACATAGCGCGCGAAAAGGTTGCGTTTTTCATCGTAAAGGCACGCCTGCACGATGGATTGCTTCACGCTGAACACGTTCAAATTGGTTTCCGCCTGCACGGGGTCGTTGAACACCAGTGCCGCGTTGTTGCGGTCGCCGACGATGGAAGCCGACACCACCAGCTCGTCGATGATACTGGCGCGCAGGTTGAAGAAGCCCATCACGGAGATGGTGAGCGTCGTCAGCAGCACGGAAATGCAGCTGATCGACATAATGATGTAGGTCAGTCTCTGCCGGATTGAGGAATTTTTGAGAACCAGCATCGACATAATCTTACCTGTCTATCACTTTGAGGGCGATTTCCAGGAGCTGCGCGTCGATCCGCAACCCTGCTTCACTGGCTGATTTGGTGTTTACGGCCAGCTTGACTTTGTTTTCCTCCATCACAAAGCCGATGATGCCGCCGCGTTCGGCAAATCCTTCATTATCGCTTACCGTCAACACCGGCTTGCCTTTGACCGAGCGCAATATGTCGGCCATGGCTTCCGCGCCGACATCGCCGATAAATAAGATATGGCAATGCGCCGCCACACGGTCGGGATTTTTTTCCTCCACCAGCGCAAGCGATAATGTAGGCGTTGACGCGCCTTTGAAAACAGGCGCGGCTTGAATCAGTTCAGTCTCGCCGATCACGCACACGTCGATAGCGTTTTGGCTGGCGATATTTTTATCTCCCGGCCACTCCACGAACTTGATGAATTTATAAAGGAAGGCCGCTTTGACGTAGTAATCTTTGTCCTGCGCGTACGCGTCGGCGGGCGTTTGCGAAAGCAACGCCAGCACGCTCGTTATCGCCGCATATTTTTTTATAGTATTATTCACGTAGTATCTTTCACCTGCGCGTGCCAGACGCCGGGCAATGCAAAAGCCTGCCCATCCACGATGCACGCGTTTTAAGAATTAGCCGTTTTTCCTTAAGATTAGATTAAGTTGAGGGCGTTTCACGCGGTAGTTGTTGCAAAATCAAAGGAAAAGCGCGATATTGCGCGCAGACTGTTGCATCTTTCCCTCATACGTAGAGAGGCTAAAAACCCATGGCTCCCTTTATTATCCTCATCGACAGCATCCTCCAGATATACGTGTTCTGCATCATTGCCTGGGCGATACTCTCCACCCTGATCTCCTTCAAGGTGGTAAATGCCTACCAGCCCGTCGTACAGAAAGTCATGTATGCGCTCGACCGCCTCTGCGAGCCTGCACTGAAACGCATCCGCAAAATCCTGCCCGACCTCGGCGGCATCGACGTATCGCCGATCATCCTTTTCCTGCTGCTGGAATTCCTGCGTAACGCCCTGCGCACCTATCTCTAAAATGCCTTTCTTCGATCACCATGTTTTCTGCTGCACCAACCGCCGCGAGCCGGGGCATACGCGCGGCTGTTGCGCGGAAAAAAATGGTGAGGAATTGCGTGATTACATGAAGCGGAAAGTGAAGGAAGCGGGTATCGCCAGAACCCGCGTCAATAACGCCGGATGCCTGGATCGCTGTGAGCTTGGCCCTTGCATGGTCATCTACCCCGAGGGCGTCTGGTATGCCTGCAAAACCAAAGAAGACGTTGACGAAGTCATAAGCGAGCATCTACAAGGCGGACGTATAGTGGAACGCTTAAAGTTACCGGGGTAATCGCATGTTCACAGGCCTTTCCAATAAACTCACCGGCATTTTCGACAAGCTGCGCAAGCGCGGCGTGCTATCGGAAGCCGACATCGACGAGGCCATGCGCGAAGTGCGTATCGCGCTGCTGGAGGCCGATGTCGCGCTGCCGGTGGTGAAGGATTTCGTCGCCTCACTGAAAACGAAAGCGCTCGGCACCGAGATCGTACAGAGCGTCAGCCCTGGCCAGATGGTCATCAAGCTGGTCAACGACCATCTCACCGAATTGCTGGGCAGCGAACATCAGGCGATCAACCTCGCCGCCACGCCGCCCGCTGTCATCATGATGGTAGGGTTGCAGGGTTCCGGTAAAACCACCTCCACCGGCAAGCTCGCCAAGCGCCTGAAGGATAAGCAGGGCAAAAAAGTGCTCGTCGCCTCGCTCGACATTTACCGCCCCGCCGCGCAGCAGCAGTTGGAGCAGGTCGCCGCGAAAGCGGGCGTCGGCGCGTTGCCGATCATCGCAGGCCAGAAACCGCTGGAAATCACCGAGCGCGCACTCAAGGCCGCGCGCCTTGAAGGATACGACGTATTGCTGCTCGATACGGCAGGCCGCCTGCACGTCGATGCCGAACTGATGGAAGAGCTGAAAGCCGTCAGGCAGCGCGCCACACCGATCGAAACGCTGCTGGTAGCCGATTCGCTCACCGGCCAAGACGCAGTCAACATCGCAAAATCCTTCCATGAACAGGTCGGCATCACCGGCATCGTGCTCACCCGCGTGGATGGCGACGGGCGCGGGGGTGCTGCGCTTTCCATGCGCGCTGTCACCGGCCAGCCCATCAAATTCATCGGCGTAGGCGAAAAGATCGATGAGTTCGAGGAATTCCATCCTGCACGTATCGCATCGCGCATTCTCGATATGGGCGACATCGTGTCGTTCGTGGAAAAAGCGTCGGAAGCCGTCGATCAGGAAGAAGCCGAAAAAATCGCCGCCAAAATGATGCAAGGCTCGTTCGATTTCGACGATTTGCTCGACCAGTTGCGCAAGATGAAAAAAATGGGCGGCGTAGGCGCGATGATGAAAATGATGCCCGGCGTCGGCAAGCTGAAAGAACAGCTTAAGGATGCGCGCATCGACGAAAAAATGCTCGCCCGTCAGGAAGCCATTATCCTATCTATGACCGCGAAGGAGCGTAAGCAGCCCAAGCTGCTCAACGGCTCACGCCGCCTGCGCATCGCCAAGGGCGCGGGCGTGGAGGTGCAGGACGTCAACCGCGTCATCAAGCAGCACCAGCAGATGGAAGACATGGTAAAGCGCCTGAAAAAACTCGGTCAGAAGGGCATGATGCGCGGCGGGCTGAACCAGCTTCTGGGCATGCGTCATTAGGAATATATCATTATATTACAATATATTAATTTGTGACAATCCTGTCATAATACCCTTCATCAAATCTTCATACAAAAATTTCCATTTCATGGCATAATGGCCTAGAATAGTAGTGATAGATCAAGACACTAGGAAAGAGCTAACATGCAGTACGAAGACGAAGAATACCAGCCGCGCCGGGAGCAGTCGCTTCTTGGGAAAATCGGTAGCTTCCTGTGGAAAGCGCTTACCTTCGTGGCCGTCGCCGCGCTCGCCGTCACCGGCCTCATCTTCCTCAACGACAAATTCGCCAAATGGGTAGACGATAAGACCGGCGGCGCCGCCACCAATATCCGCAATGCGGGTGATAAAGCCGCGTCCGCAGCAGGTGCAGCACTGCAAACCGGCAAGGAAAAAGCCAAGGAAGGCTTCAACTGGATACAAGACAAGCTCGGCTTCACAACCACCGAGGTAAGTGCGCCGACCGCCGCAGAGATCGCAGAAGCCAAGCGTGCGGAAACGGAATCCGCGAAAACAAAGGCCTTAGCACTTACCGGTGGATTAGCCGCCGTGCCTATGGGCATCAGTACTGCGCGTATCATAAGCCATGCCGCTCCAGGTGCTGTATCTGAAGCAATCAGCTCAGTAACGCCCACCGCCATCAAGCAAGGTGCCGGTGTTGTAAAGACCACTGTAAACGCCGGAGCAAATTTACTTGCGGGCAGCGCTAAGCTCATTGCCGATACTGCCAATAACGTGACAGCGTATGGCAAGGATGCGTTATCAATATTTAAGATATGGAAACCAGCTGTAGATGCGACGGCCGCAACCGCAACGGCAACGACTGCCGCTGCAGCCACCGCCGCAACACAAGCCGCTCCTGCCGTTGCCCAAGCTGCTCCCGCCGTTGCCCAAGCCCTCAATGCCGGGGAAGTAGCAGCAAACATATCCAAAGTGTTGGCTCCTGCGGCGAAATATGTCCCCATTGTTGGAGCCGTCGCAACCGTGGGCTTTGATGGCGCACATGTCAAAGACTTGGTAAAGGAAGGCAAAACTGGCAGCGCGACTATGCAGACCATAGGCAGCGCCGCAGAAGCCGGAGGATTGTTTCTCGGCCCGATCGGTTTTCTCGCTGGTATGGCTACCAAGGATTTCATGTCCACAGCCAACACCATTGCTACGGGCGAGCAGAATATGACGCGCAGCGCCCTCACCTCTTTAGTAGGTGAAACGCTTGGCGCGGACAAGCTGGCGCACAACGTATTCAAGTCTGGTTTCGACGCTGCATACGGCGTGAAATCGCCGGAAGAAGAAGCCGCTATCAAAGCAGACCGCGCTAAAAAAGCCGAAGCGATCCGCAAGACACTTACGCCGGAGCAAACGAACGAACTTAATGAACTGCTGAACGAGGCTAAGAGCCGTAAATTCAAGATCGACGAAATGGGCGCCATTGAAGTGATGCAGCGCCGCGCTGCGCATCCGCAGCCCGCTCCTGCCCCCGTTGTGCCGAGCAAATTCACCGGCGGCGTAACGTTCGACATGGCGGCGAATCAGGACGATATATCCTCGCAGCACACGCCTGCAGGAGCGCCCGCTGCCGGCAAGGACAAGTCCGCACCACAGAAAAATTAGGTTCCTGTTACTCCTTATTTTGTCATCCTGAGCATATGCGAAGAATATTTCTGTCTGCGTAACGCTTTAGATCCTTCACTTCGTTCAGGATGACAGTTTGCCAGGATGATCGCTTATTTCGTATTCAGCGAATACTTCATCTTCAGCACGATTTCCTGAAGATGGTTCACCGTAAGCGTGGGTGTCTGCTCAGCGGGAATCGGCTTACCGCAGATCACTTTCACGTTGTGCCGCAGCCAGCGGCGCGGAACGAAGCGTATCCACGATTTCATATCCTTGCGACTGAACACGCTGCCCCATAACCCGGCCAGCGCGATAGGCACCACCGGCACGGGATCGCGCTTGAGCATCCATTCGATACCGGGGCGGAAGCGTCCTAAACTGCCGGTAAATGTCAACTCACCCTCAGGAAAAATACAGATGAGATCGCCCGCGCGCAGCCCTTCGGAAATCGCATCGAGCGCGGCTTCCACACTTTTGCGGTTCGGCGCAATGGGGATCGCGTTGGCGAGCTTCATCAGGTAATGCACGCCCGGCAGACGGTAAATTTCGTCGTCGATGATATAGCGTATATGGCGTTTGCAGCCCGCATCCAGAATCGGCCCGTCCATATAGGACACATGGTTGCAGATAAGGATGGCCGCGCCGGTAGCGGGAATATTTTCAAAGCCGATATAACGGGGGCGGTAGACGAACCGCGTCAGCCAGTGGAGCACCTCGCGGTAAACGGGCGAAAGGTAAAAGGAGATTTTCCCCTTGGGCATTTTGATTTTTTCCATGGCCTGGTTTGCTATGGTTGCCGCCGTCGCACGCATATCGCTCCTCCTGACCCATTATAGCCGATAAATGGTTAATTTTTCATATGTTTTCCGTCCTTTCCCCGCTTTTTACGGTGGAGGATGGTAAAAACGCGCTTTTTCCACTTTACCTGCATCTGAATACCTGTTAAAAAGCGCGACCTTGAACATTTGAAATCGTAAGGAACCTATGCCTACCACCATCAGAATGTCCCGCGCCGGCACCAAAAAGCGCCCCTACTACCACCTCATCGTGACCAATTCACGCAGCCCGCGTGACAGCAAGTTCATCGAAAAGATCGGCACCTACAATCCGTTGCTGGCAAGCGAGAATGAAAAGCGCGTGACCATCAACGCTGAACGCGCGAAATACTGGCTCTCCGTCGGTGCGCAGATGAGCGACCGCGTGCATTTGTTCTTCAACAAAGCTGGCCTCGTCACCACGAAGCCCGCACAGCGCGCAGCCCGCAAGTCGAAAAAGGACAAGGGCGGCGAAGCAGCTCCTGCCGCAGCCTAATCCGCTGAAGGATGCCACTGCGTAAAGTAGCGGTTATCACCTCTGCGCACGGTATACGCGGTCAGGTAAAACTCCACGTTCTCCTCGATAATCCAGGCGGCCTCCTCGACTGCCCGCAGCTCAGCGACGCCACAGGTGCGCGCGCCTTCACCATCACCGCCCACAGCATCAAGGACAAAGGCATAATCGTATCGCTTGTGGGCATTACCGACCGCAATCAGGCCGAGGCGCTCAAAGGCACGGCACTCTATGCACCTGAAGATGCCGTTCCCCAGAACAAAAGCGACCTTTACGTGGGATTACGCGCGCAACTCACAGACGGCACGCCCTACGGCACCACCACCGGACTCTATAATTTCGGCGCAGGCGACATCGTTGAGATCGAAAAAGTCGACGGAACCAGCGAAATGCTGCCGTTAAACGACATTTTTATCGATATTACGCGCATAAAACAGGGTATAATCCTTGTACATCCGCCCGAATATCTGGATACTGAGATTAATAAACGCTAACGATAAAGCCCTTATGGACTCCGATTTTTCACGCCGCTCGTTCCTGAAAAAAATCACGCTCGTCACTGCCGGCGGCGCACTGGCTACGACCGCGAGCGACGCGCAGCCCGTGGGGAAAATACTCAGCACGGCATTTGCAGGCGTCCCTCTCACCGACCAAAACGGAAAGCCGTTCAACCCGGCGGAGGCGTTCAGGAGCGGCCATTGCCTCGTACTGTTCGGCTATAACGATTGCGCGATCTGCGGCGGCACGCCCGGCAAGCCCGGCATCATGGACGCAGTCGCCACGATCCAGCGCGAGTTGCTGCGGCAAGGCAAGGAAGTGCCCATCGTCGTCGTATCCGCCATGCCCGCCGACGACAGGGCGAGCATGGAAAGCTACGTCACCTCGCTTTATGCCAAGGGCATGAAGCAATACGCGGACGAGCTGGTGCCATCCAATCCCGATGAACGCCGCAAAGTTGCCAACAAGTTATACCTTGAAGCGAAAGACAAGCCGCAGGAAGGTCGCCTGATCCACCTCGTCTGCCCGCCGACCTCGAAGGACACGCAAAACATAGAAGAGCGCATGGGACTCATCATCAACCGTAATGACCCACGGCAGCATTCGTCTTTCATCACTATATTTGAAAACGGCAAAAGCGTAAAAGCGTTCCGCAGCATCCCCGGCCACATGGATAAAGACCCCGCCACGCACCCCGCTCGTCTTGCGCAAGCCATCGCCGCCGAAATTCCCGCACGCCCGCGCAGAGGGTTGTAACCATGCAGCATGAAGCGGCGCACGGCAAGGATTCGCACTCCCGCGTGAGCCGCACGCTGACCGGCCTTGCCATCGGCGGCGTTGTGCTCGGCGCAAGCGTTGCGCTTGCCCCGCACATTCTTCCCGCAATCGGCATAAGCAGCGCTGGCATGGCGGAAGAATCCCTGTGGGTGTTGCACACAAGGCAAAACGGCATGGGGCTTGCAGGCATCCTGAATAATTTACTGAAAACCGTGCCCATCGCGGGTGAATCACTGGCCGCAGGCGGGCTATATAACGCGGCGACCACCGGACTCATCGGTATCGGCGGCGTACTGCTCGGAAACTTCATCGCGCGCAAGGAGGACGGCTCAAAGCGCGTAAAATGGGGCAACGTCATCAAATACGGCGCACTGCTCACCAGCGCGCTCATCGCCATGCCCACGGTGCTCACCGCCATCGGCTCCGGCCTCATCTTCCTCTCCACCCTTGCGGGCGAAACGGGGATCACCAACAGCGTCATCAGCTTCGTGGATAACACAATCGGCACGATGGGCGCCGCCGAACACGCGATGATGGGTCTATCGGGCATAGCAGCCGCCATCCCGCATTTCCTCACCTGCGGCATGGCGCTTCTGCCAGCCGCCCTCACCTTTACGCTTGCACGCGACGATAAGAAAATCGAAGCCGCCGAAAGCGCCATCGTCGCGGAAGTGCAAACGCTCGCGCCGCCCGCCATCGGCGTGCCAACCACCGCTACGCTCAAACTCAAGCACGCCGTATCAGGAAAGCCACTCACCGAAGATGAGCTTGCCGTCGTGCATACCAAAAAACTGCATCTGTTTGTCGCCGATCAGAGTTTGAAAGACTACCAGCACATCCACCCGGAGCCGACGCAGGAACCGGGCGTATTCAGCTTCACCTTCACCCCCGGCACCTCGAACCGCTACAGCGCATGGGCGGATTTCACCACGCTTGAAGATCAGAAGAACTACCGTCTCAAAAGCGAATTCCCGCACACGTCCCGCCGCTCCATCCCGCCGGTGGTGCGCGTTAACAAGCATGCGGTGCAAAGCGGTCTGGCCTTCAACTGGGAGGCCACCGCGCCGCTGCGTCAGGGTGAAGCGGGCATCGTGGAAATCACCGTGCGCGACACGCAGGGCAAACCGGTCATGGATCTCGATCCGGTGCTGGGCGCAGCCGCACACCTTGTCGGTTTCAGCGCCGACGGCAAGGCGCTAGTGCATGCGCACCCGCTAAGCGGCGGCGACCCTTCCCGCCTGCGTTTCCACATCGAAGCGGAGCGTGCGGGCGCCACGCAATTCTTCCTTCAAGTCAGCCGCCACGGGCAGGATATTTTCGCGCCGTTCGGCCAGCTTGTGCTGCCTCCTGAAAAAGCAGTTGATAAACTCCGCCATCCCTCGCATGATCGCCCGCAATTAGCGGTGTAAATCATGCGTCTGTTATCTGGAATGAATCCGTCGAAGCTGTGGCTGTGCGCCTATGGTGCAACGCTGCTATTGCCGTGGGCGCTTATTTTCAGCCGTGCGCTGGCCGATGCGAGCTGCGTGGCTATAGGCCTTTTGTTCCTATGGCAGTGCTCTACCACGAACGACTGGAAATGGCTGAAAGACCCGGTGGCGAAAGCCGGGTTGCTCGCATGGGGTTGGCTGCTACTGGTCGTCACGCCTTTTTCCGGCGACGTCATGGAGTCATTCTTTACCGCAGCGCCGTGGGGACGCTACATACTGCTCTACGCCGCGCTGCGCCACTGGGTGCTTCTGGAGCGACCGGCGCTGTTCCTGTTAGGGAAAACACTCTCCGCGATGCTTGTATTTGTGTGTGCTGACACGCTGTGGCAATACGTGTCCGGCACATCACTCACCGGCCACGTGCGCGACGTGCACGGGCGATTGTCGGGGCCTTTCACCAATATCAAGGTAGGTATTTTTCTCGCGCGCATGCTGTTGCCCGCCGTCGCGCTCTATCTCTATTTCGCGCTGCTGAAAAAATCGCGGGCGCATGTAGCGGCCAGCTTCATACTGCTGGTAGCGGGAATCGCCGTCACTTTGCTCAGCGGCGAACGCACGGCGTTTCTAAGTACGATCATCGCATTGGCCTTCCTTGCCGTTTGCCTTGCCATTGCCGAGCCGCATTTCCGTAAAACGACGCTGGCTTTGTTCGGCGGAATCCTTGTGCTATCGGCAGCGCTTTTCTACACGCAGCCATGGATTCAGGATCGCGCCGACGATCTCTATGTCAAACTTTCCGGCTATCCCTCCTCCAATTACGGCCAGTTGGTCAAGGCAGGGTACCTGCTCGGCACGGAAGACTGGGCGACCGGCACAGGGCTTAAGGGGTTCCGCGCACTGTGCCCGCCGCTACAGGAGCAGCACATGGTCGGCCACTGCAACCTTCACCCGCATAATCCTTATGTAGAATGGTTGGCCGAAGCCGGCGTGCCGGGCTTCCTGCTATTCGTCGCCCTTATCGGCTATATGGTCGCAGCCTGCGTTAAGCCGCTGAAAAGCGAACGCGGCATCTTTCGCCTGCTCCCCGCGTTCGCGCTGGCAAGCCTGATTGCGAATTTTTTCCCGTTCATGCCCACGCAGAGTTTCTTCTCTAACTGGCCGGGTCTGGTGCTGTGGTATTGCGTGAGCGTGTCGCTCGCCTCGATGAACGCGCTACGCGGCTTTACGGAACGCAGACAGTAAAGATTCCGCGATATAATCCACGGTTTCGTTTTCCAGATACGGGTGCATCGGCAGGCTGAACACCCTCTCCGCCAGATCTTCCGACACGCGCAGCGCGCCGCCGGTCGCCGTGGGGAAATGCTTATACGCCGTCTGCTGGTGCAACGGCTTGGGGTAATACACCATGCTTGGCACGCCCGCTTCTTTAAGCTGCGCCTGCAATTGCGCACGTTGCGCGCCCGATGAAGCCACCAGCGTATACTGCGCCCATGCGGATTTCAGCTCGTTCATCACATAAGGCGCAACCAACGTACTTCCAAGTGCCGCGCTATAGCGATCCGCCACACGCTGGCGCGAGATCAATTCATCTGGGAAAATAGCGAGTTTCTCGATCAGGATAGCGGCCTGCAACGTATCCAGCCTGCCATTCATGCCGATGCGCACATTATCGTATTTATCGTCGCCCTTGCCATGCACGCGCAGGCTGACCAGCACGTTATACAGCGCTTCATCGTCGGTAAATACCGCACCGCCGTCGCCGTAGCAGCCCAGCGGTTTCGCCGGGAAAAAGCTGGTGGCGGTGGCCATGCCGATGCTGCCGACTTTCTTCTGCTTATACACGCCGCCGAAACTCTGCGCCGCGTCGCACATCACCCACATGCCGTGCGTTTCCGCAATCGGCAGGAGCGTATCATAATCCGCAGGCTGGCCGAATAAATCGACCGGCATCACGCCCGCAAGATTCAGGCCTTTAGCCTTGGCCACTTCAATTGCCTGCTTCAGGCTTGCCGGGTCCATGTTGAACGTATCGGGCAACACATCCACGAATACCGGCACAGCACCCAGCCATGCCACCACTTCCGCCGTGGCCGCAAACGTGAAGGTAGGCACGAACACCGCGTCGCCCGCCTTGATATTTTTCGCCATCAACACCAGTGCCAGCGCGTCCGTGCCGCTGGAGCAGCTTAAGCAGAATTTGCTGCCCGCAAAGGCTGCCAGTTGTTTTTCCAGCGTCGCCACTTCCGCGCCCATGATGTAATTGCCGTGGTCGAGCACGCGCGCGATCGCCGCGTCGAGTTTCGGTCGGATACGCGCCTGTTGTGCTGCGAGGTCGATGAAATCAATTTTCTTGGTCATGCTTAAGCCCGTACGATATGCGCGAGGTTACCGAATTTCGCCGTGGCGTTGCGCGTATCCACCACCAGCTTCGCGTGTTTCACCACCATCGCGTAATCCACATCCGTATGATCGGTAGCGATAATCACCGCATCATAGCCAGCGAGCGTTTTTGCATTGCATTCCACCGACGCGATACCCGTCAGCGCGTCATGCTCACGCGTATGCGGAATCACCGGGATGTACGGATCGTGGTAATCCACCGCCGCGCCGAATCCCTGCAATTTCTCAAATATAATCAGCGCCGGGCTTTCACGCATATCCTCCACGTCTTTTTTATACGCGATCCCGAGCATAAGGATGCGCGATCCGTTCAGCCCCTTGCGCAAGTGCTTATCCATACCGATACGCAAACAATCGATCACATAGCCGGGCATACGCTCGTTGATCTGCCCCGCCAGCTCGATGAAGCGCGTGGGCATGCCGAACTCGCGTGATTTCCATGTCAGGTAGAACGGGTCGATGGGGATGCAATGCCCGCCCACGCCCGGCCCCGGGTAGAACGGCATGAAGCCGAACGGCTTGGTTTTCGCCGCCTCGATCACTTCCCACACGTCGATGCCCATTTTGGAGAACACCATTTTAAGTTCATTGACGAGCGCGATATTCACCGAACGGAAAATATTTTCCGTGAGCTTCACCGCCTCCGCCGTGGCCGATGACGACACCAGCACCGCCTTCGATACGATATTGTTATACAGCGCTACAGCCAGCGTCTGCGATTTCGCATCGTCCGCGCCTACCACCTTGGGGATGGAGTGCGTGGAGAAAAATCCGTTGCCCGGATCTTCACGCTCCGGCGAATAAGCAAGGAAGAAATCTTCCCCGCAGCGCAGGCCGTTCGCTTCCAGAATCGGCTTGATAAGCTCGTCGGTGGTTCCCGGGTAGGTGGTAGACTCCAGCACCACGATCTGCCCCGGCCGCAATTGCGAGGCGATCATGCGCGTCGTGTCCTCCACATAGCTCAAGTCCGGCTCGCGGTTTTTGGTAAGCGGCGTCGGCACGCACACGATCAGCACGTCCGCCACCTGCAATGCCTGCACGTCGGTGGTCGCGTAGAAGCGGTTATCCTTTGCCATCGCCTGAATATCGGTGTCCGCCACGCCTTTGAGGTACGACACGCCGCCGTTGAGCTTCTTCACCTTCTCCGCGTCAATATCGAACGCTACTACCGCATAGCCCTGCTTGTGCGTGGCCAGCGCCAGCGGGAAGCCGACATAGCCCATACCCATAATGGCCACCGTAGCTTTGCACTGCTCTATTTTCAGGAGCAGTTCGCCGAAATCAACGGATTTTTCTACCAGTTTAGGCTGCATGAATGCTTTCACGATTATTCCCTTTTATTTCCTCTAAGAATCCCTCGGCTGTTTCGCGGTATGCTCGCCCTTCACGCGGGCATACGAGATTTTTACCCAGCTTGTCACCCGCATGGCTCACCCAGCCGATCTGCCGCGCGGGGTTGCCCGCCATCAGCGCATGCGGCTTCACGTCTTTGGTCACCACCGCACCCGCACCGATCAGGCAATACTCGCCGATGGAATGGCCGCAGACGATAGTGGCGTTCGCGCCGATAGTCGCGCCGCGCCCCACCGGGGTAGTCAAAAATTCATCCTTGCGCTCGATTTCCGCGCGCGGGGTGTTGACGTTGGTGAACACGCAGGACGGGCCGCAGAACACGCCTTCTTCAAGTATCACACCTTTATAAAGACTCACATTGTTCTGTATTTTGCAGCGGTCGCCCACGGTGACGCTCGGCCCCACCATCACGTTTTGGCCGACGATCACCTGCTTGCCGATGCGCGTACCCGCAAGGATATGGCTGAAATGCCAGATTTTGCTGCCCTCGCCGATTTCGCAACCCTCATCCACCAGCGCCGTTTCATGCACGAAATACGGCTTATCCGACGCGCCCATATGCACCTCCCGTTTTGTCCTCAATGATGCTTCCGCCGCTGTCAGCACTTCCAGCACACGCGTGCCCTCGACCGCGTCGGTGCGCACCGCGCCGCCGCCGATAGCCGCGATAAAATGGTCGCACTCCGCACGCAGCGGCTCGCCCGGCGTCACCGCAATCGCCTGCTGCTCGCCTTTTTGCGCCAGCGGCACGCCGCCTTCGCGCGTCACCTTGTTTTCATAGAACGTGAGTTTTTGTTCCCATGGCAGCGTATCATCAAACACCAGCGAGCCTTTATCGCCGATTACGATCAGCTTATGTTCCTTCACCGGATGCAGCCACGACACCATCACATGCGCGCCCAACCCGCCCGCAAACTGCATATGCAGCGTGGCAATATCGCAGATATTCTCGGAAATTTGCGCCGTCGCCTGCGCCAGAACCTGCTGCGGCGACGCACCCGCAATCGCCAGTATCATGGAAATATCGTGCGGTGCGAAGCTCCACAGCACGTTTTCCTCCGTACGCACCTTGCCGAAGCTCATACGGTGCGACTGGATGTACTGCAATGCCCCAACGCGCCCGGCCTTGATTTCCGATAGCAGCGCCTGAAATGCCGGATGGTAATGCAGAAGGTGCCCCACCATCAGCACGCGTTTTTTCTCCGCTGCCAGCTTGGTCAGCCGTTTGGCGTCGGCCACTGCGAGCGCGAGCGGCTTTTCCACGAACACATGCTTGCCCGCTTCCAGTGCCAGCGTTGCCAGCGGCGCATGAGTGGAAGCCGACGACGCGATCACGATACCGTCGATGGATTTATCAGCCAGAACAGCATCAAAGCTGCATGCGGGCACCTTATAGGTTTCCGCCATGGCAGCCGCCGTGGGCGCATGGTTATCCACCACCGCCGCCAATGCGCCAGCCTCCGCCATATTGCGCACGAGGTTCTTGCCCCAATACCCGCAACCGACCACCGCTATCCGTGTTTTTGCCATAGTCGGGCAGTCTAAATACCCATCCTCCAAAAGCAAGCGAATTGATGGGTAAAACCATGGATAAACCCTTGGCTTGCATTCATTTGCCGTTTTACCTATACCTATTGCAAATTACCCTAACCGATACGGCCTTTCATGCCTAAAAACACGCCAATTCCCAAGGCTTCCGAAGCACCCGCCGGATGGCAATCGCAACTCGGCCGCCTCGCCGACCCGAAGCACTATACCGGCTCGGCAGGAATCGACGGATTTTCACCATCCGCATTACTGGACGGTCTACATAAAATGATCGTTATCCGCCTTGCCGAGGAAGCCATTGCGGACATGGCCATCGCAGGTCATGCGAAATGCCCTGTGCATCTTGCCATCGGGCAGGAAGGCGTTGCCGTAGGCGTCGCCGCGCATTTGCGCAAAACCGACCGCGCGTTCGGCTGCCACCGCTCGCACAGCCACTACCTTGCCATGGGCGGCGACGTGCGCAAACTGTTCGCCGAAGTGCTTGGCAAAGCCACCGGCTGTTCACATGGTTTCGGCGGCTCCATGCATCTATACGCCAAGGAATCCGGTTTTTATGGCTCGGTTCCCATCGTCGCGGGCACCATCCCGCTAGCCGTGGGCGCAGCCATCGCCGCAAAATTCGACGGCAAGGGCGATATCGCGCTGGCGTTCTTCGGCGACGGCGCGTGCGAGGAAGGTATTTTCCATGAATGCCTGAATATGGCCGCGATCATGAACCTGCCGGTGATTTTCGTAGTAGAGAATAATTTATTCTCCAGCCATCTCGACATAAACCTCCGCCAGCCTTCCGACCGCATCGCTCGTTTTGCCGAAGCCGCCTGCATCCCGCATATCACGGTAGACGGCAACGACCTCCCCGCCGTCACGAAAGAAGCAGGCAAGCTGATCGCAAGCGCACGCGCAAACTGCACCCCCGCCCTCATCGAAGGCGTTACCTATCGCTGGCGCGGGCATGTCGGCCCCAGCGAGGACATCGACGTCGGCCTTCGCCGTTCACCGGATGATATTGCCGCATGGAAAGCCCGTGACCCCGTCGCGCGCCTCCAGCAATCGCTAGTCGCGGGCGGCCACACTACCGATGCGGCAGTAAAAGCCTACACCGACAAAACCCGTGCCGAATTCGCGCAGATGTGCAAGGACGCCCTGTCCGACCCGTGGCCGCCGGAAGCCTCACTGATGGAGAATGTCTATGCAGGCTAAAGCCATCAATTACGGGCAGGCCATCCGCGAAGGCTACGCCTACCTTCTAAAGCAATACCCCAACGTATTCGTCATGGGACAGGGCGTATGGAGCCCTTGGTATGCAGGCAATTCCATGCTCGACCTCGACAAGGAATTCGGCAAGGCACGCGTGATCGACACGCCCGTGTCGGAAGCCGCCACCACCGGTGCAGCTATCGGCGCGTCGCTCTGCGGCTACCGCCCCATCGTGCTGCACCCGCGCGTGGATTTCATGATTTTAGCGATGGACGCCATCGTCAACCAGGCCGCCAAATGGTCGCACATGCTCGGCGGGCAAGATCACCCGGCCGTCACTATCCGCGCCGTAGTCAATCGCGGCGGGCAGCAGGGCGCGCAGCATTCGCAGGCACTGCACTCATGGTTCGCTCATATCCCCGGCCTGCGCGTGGTTATGCCCGCAACTGTGGCCGACGCGCGCGACCTGCTCATCGCCGCCACGCTGTCCGATGATCCGGTGGTTTATATCGACGACCGCTGGCTCTACGGCCAGGAAGCCTCCCTTCCCCCCGCCGAGCCGCTCGACCTGCGCACCGTCAAACCCAAAATCCTGCGTGAAGGTAGCGATGTTACGCTGGTCTCCTGCAGCTATTCCACCCAGCTTGCGCTGGAAGCCGCACAACTGCTTGCCGCATCCGGTATCTCGGCCGAAGTGATCGATCTGCGCGTGCTCAACCCCATCGACCACACCCAAGCCATCGCCTCGGTGAAAAAAACCGGGCGGCTTGTCGCCATCGACGGCGGCTGGAGCACCTGCGGGCTGGCAGGCGAAATCATCGCGGGCGTGAGCGAAGCGCTGCCGCCGTCCGCATGGAAACATGCCCCCCTTCGCCTCACCCTGCCCGCCGCACCTGCCCCCACCAGCGGCGTGCTGGAAGGCATCTACTACATCACCGCCAAATCCATCGCGGAAAAGATCGCCGCGCATCATTTCCCCAGAAACTGAAGGTAAACCATGTACCGTAACCAGAAAATCAGCGTCGTCGTCCCCGCCCATAACGAAGAAACGCAGATCACCCGCGTGATCGACACCATGCCCGCCTTCGTGGACACCATCGTCATCATCAACGACCGCAGCTCCGACCGCACCTCCGAAGTCATCAAGGCGCACCCGCAATACGGCACTCCGAAAATCGTGCTGATTGAGCACACCGTCAATCAAGGCGTCGGCGGCGCTATCGCCACCGGCTATAAATGGAGCCGCGACCACGGCATCGACATCGCCGTAGTAATGGCCGGCGACGCGCAGATGAACCCCGCCGACCTCCCCGCCATTCTCGACCCACTGGTCGAAGGCACGGTCGATTACACCAAGGGCAACCGCCTTGTAACCGGCGAAGCCATCAAAAAAATTCCCAAGGTGCGTTTCTACGGTAATTCCGTGCTGTCGCTACTTACCAAGATCGCGTCAGGTTATTGGCGCGTGGCCGATTCGCAGACGGGCTACACCGGCATCAACGCCCGCGCGCTTGCCGCTATCGACTGGGATCATATGTACAAGCGCTACGGCCAGCCCAACGATCTGCTGGTGAAGCTCAACGTCGCCGGGATGCGCGTGATCGACGTGCCGGTGGAGCCGGTCTACAATGTCGGTGAAAAATCGGGCATCGTGGTGCGCAAAGTGATTTTTACCATCGGCAGCCTGCTGCTGCGCCTGTTCTTCTGGCGCCTGAAGGAAAAATACATCATCCGCAATTTCCATCCGCTGGTGTTTTTCTACGCCTTCGGCTTTTTCGCGCTGAGCCTGAGCGCACTGCTGTTCGTACGCCTCATCTGGCTGTGGGGCGCCACCGGGCAGGTGCCGGAAATCACATTCCTCACATGGCTGTTCAGCTTCTCGCTGTCGTTTAACTCGTTTGCGTTTGCCATGTGGTTCGATTACGAGGAAAACAAACACCTAAACCCGCCGATGACCACGCGCGACATCGTGCGCAAGCCGGTTGAGCATCTGCAGCTTTCCGCCTAGCGACTTAATTTGTCATCCCTGCGAAAGCAGGGATCTTGACACCTAAAGATTCCTGCTTTCGCAGGAATGACAAGACAGAGAATGTATGAAAACATGGCGACTGTTTCTCGTTGAGGCGCTCAAGCATAAGCTGAGTCAGGACATCGCGTGGACGTTCGGCAGCTTCTTCGTGCTAGCCGCCAGCGGCATCCTCATGAATATCGCCATCGTGCTGTTCCGCGATGCCTCCGCGCTCGGCGTATTCAACCTTGCCTATGCTATCTATTTAATCGGCTCGCAGGTCGCCGTGATGGGCATCCATTACTCCGTCATGCGCCACGCCGCCTATTACGCCGAAGACTTGGAAAAGCGTGGCACCATGTTTGCCAGCGGCGCGGCGCTCTCACTCTTGCTCGGGCTTGCCGTCGGCAGCGCGGTCTACCTTTCCGCGCCGTTATTTACCGTGCTATTCAGGAGCGAACAGGCGGCACAGGCGATCGCCATCACCGGCTTCGGCCTCATGCTGTTCCCGCTGAACAAGGTATTGATCGGCTTTATCAACGGCCTGCGCCACATGCGCGCGCTCGCGGTATTGCAGGCCACGCGCTACATCACCGTATTATTCTGCGTGATCGCCGTAAGCCTTTCCGACCTGCCGTTTGCCGACGCCGCATGGTCGTTTTTTATCGCTGAACTCCTCACCACCGTCGCCACGTTCATCTATTTGGCGAAAGCGAAGCTCATCACCCACTTGCGCTGCTCCAAGGAATGGCTCACCCGCCATGTTATCTTCGGTGGAAAAGGAGCGCTCGGCGGCATTTTCCTCGACATGAACACGCGCATCGACGTGTTGCTTATCGGCGTGTTCCTCACCGAGAGGGAGGTCGGTATTTACAGCTTCGCCGCTATGCTGATCGACGGCGTACAGCACATCCTCTCCATGCTGCGCGTGAATTTCAACCCCATCCTCGTTACCGCCACCCGCGACAGGCAATGGGAATTGGGCAAACGCCTGCTGCGCCATAGCAAGATATACGTATTCTACGGCACACTCATCCTGTCCTTGTTGATTCTGGCCGCGTTCTATGTCGCCGTCACATGGTTTATTCCCGGCAAAGACCTGCATGAAGGGCTTTCCACGCTGGCGATCCTGCTCGCCGGATACGCGATCATTTCCGGTTATAGCCCGTTCGACAATATCCTGCTTTCCAGCGGCCACCCCGGTTGGCAGACGGCGCAGAACATGGCGATCGCCATGTCCAACATCGCGCTCTGCCTGTTGCTGATCCCCGTACTCGGCATACAGGGCGCCGCGCTTGCAACCGCCACAAGTTACATCGTAGGTATTGCAATGATGCTGATACTGAGTAAAAAACTTCTGGGGTGGAATCTCTTCACCAACGTAACGCCTGCGGGATAAGATCATGTGCGGCATTTTTGGACTGGTGACTACAAAAGAAACACTGCTTCCCCGCGATGCGCAGACCTATCTTTTACGGCAGCTCTACACATTCTCGGAGAGCCGTGGCAAGGAATCGGCAGGACTGCACGCCTACCGTCCGGAAAGCAGGCAGGCATGGACGCTCAAAAGCGCCGAACCCGCCACCCGCTTCATTGCTTCCAGCGCCTATAAATCCCTGCTCGCGGAAGCATCTTCCGGCGCGCCGCTTGCGCTTCTCGCCCATTCCCGCCTCGTCACCAACGGCACTGCCGACGATGCCGCCAACAACCAGCCGGTGCGCTCCGGCGGCGTCACCATCGTGCATAACGGCATCATCGTGAATGTCGATGCGCTCTGGCAGCAAAACCCGGATTTACGGCGTACCGCAGAAGTCGATACCGAAGTCGCCGCTGCCCTGCTCGCGCGCGCTTACGCGCAGGGGAAACACCCGGCAGACGCCACGGCCGCACTGCTCGATGCAATCAAAGGAACGCTCTCCTGCGCGTGGCTGCATGAGCAAAGCACCCTGCTTACGCTTGCCACCAATACCGGCGATTTATTTTATGCGGTGGATACGAAAAACCGCTTCTTCACCTTCGCCTCCGAGCGCTACATCCTCACGCAGACGCTCGACGCGCTGCATAAACACACGCCGCACGAAGCGAAAATCGTCTGGGTGAATCCCGGCAGCGTCCTGTGCGTCTCCCTTACCGACCTGACCATCCAGCCGCAGAAAGCAGGATACGCAACACTTTCCGCGCCCTGCAGCCATCAGGATCGCACGGAGGTGAAGCCGCGCACGACCTTTATTCCCAGTGGCCGCGGCGACGAAAAACTGTTGCGCTATAACGCCGCTAACCTTGCCAAACTCAAGCGCTGCACCCGCTGCATTCTGCCGGAAACCTTCCCGTTCATTGCGTTCGACGCACAGGGCGTGTGCAATTACTGCCATAATTACCGCCCGAAATACAAACATCTTCAGCCGGACGCCGCCAAGCGCGATTTCATCGCATCCCTGCAAAAATACCGTGGCGACGGCACGCAGCCGGACGCCATCGTCGCCTTCAGCGGCGGCCGCGACAGCAGCTATGGCCTGCACCTCATCAAAAAAGAATTCGGCCTCACGCCCGTTACCTTCACCTACGACTGGGGCATGGTCACCGATCTCGCGCGGCGCAACATCGCGCGCATCTGCGGCGAGCTTGGCATACAGAATATTCTTGTTTCCGCCGACATCCGCAAAAAGCGCGATAATATCCGCAAAAACGTCTCCGCATGGCTCAAAAAGCCCGATCTCGGCATGGTTCCGTTATTCATGGCGGGCGATAAGCATTTCTTCAAAGTCACCAACCAACTCAAAGCGCAAACCGGCATCGCGCTCGATTTATGGTGTGCCAACCCGCTGGAGAACACCGATTTCAAAACCGGCTTTTGCGGCATCCCGCCGGAGTTCGACAAAAAGCGCGTGGATGCGCTGTCGGTCAGCCGCCGCTTCAAGATGATCGAACATTTCGGCAAGCAATTCCTCAGCAATCCCGGCTATCTCAACAGCTCGCTGATCGATACGTTCGGCGCATTCCTTGCCTATTACATCGAACCGCGCCGCGATTTCTTCTTCATCTTCGACCATATGGTATGGAACGAGGACGAGGTGGACAAGGTACTGCTCGACACTTACGACTGGGAGCGCTCGCCCGACAGCCCGAGCACCTGGCGCATCGGCGACGGCACCGCCCCGTTCTATAACTACATCTACTTGAGCGCGCGCGGCTTCAGCGAGTTCGACACGTTCCGCAGCAACCAGATCCGCGAAGGCGTTATCACGCGAGATTACGCGCTGGCGCACGTGCTTGAGGAAAACCGCCCGCGCGTCGAATCGCTGAAATGGTATTTAGAGACGATCCATATCGACTTCGATACCGCCATCCGTGCGATCAATAAGCTCGACACGCTCGGCCTGCACGCATGATCGAAACGTCACCCGGCGCATGGCTATGGTGGGGGTTAGCGATGCTGCTGGCCAGCAATGCCACCATACGCTTCGTGCGCTTCCTGCCATGGTCGCAACAGTGCCGCAGCAGCGCCGCGCCGCTGGCTTTTGGTCTTGCCCTCGCGCCGTTTTTGCTTGGTTTTATATCCATGCTCGCATTAGCGGCGCTTGCAAATTCAAGCCATGCGGCGCACAGCGCGTTCATATTCATCGTACTTGCGCTGTGCAACCTTCTCACCTTCCGCGCCGTGCCTGCCTCCTCCCCCCTAGCTAAAACACGCTACTCATGTGGCGAGCGAACCATGCTTTTGCTGCTTGCGCTGTTTGCCTGTACGTTGCTGCTCAATGCCGTGCGTCTGCCGTTAACACAAACCGATTCATTGGAATACGCCACTGTTGGCCGTATACTTTATGAAAGCCGCACGCTGGCGAGCTACCCTGCGATTCATCCCGAGCAGAGCGTTTCCGGCTTTTATGGCGCATGGACGCACCCGCCGCTTTACGTTTCACTCATCTACGCCGCCAACCTGCTGCAAGGCCATGCCGACACTCCGGGTCTGATGCGCCTAATAGCCCCCTGGTGCGCGTTGCTTGCAACTTTTCTTGCCTTTGCCGTCGGCTCACTGATCGACCGGCGCACGGGGCTAGCCTCGGCGCTGCTGTTCCTCGCCACGCCGCTGCTACTTATCGGGGCGGAAGCCGCGCTCATCGACCCGCTGCCGGTGCTCGGCATATCGCTGGCATTTTCCAGCCTGTTCTTTTTCACCGGCTCCCCCCGCAGACAAGGCACGATACAGGGCACAACGTTAGGCCTGGCGCTGTGGACGCATTCGCAGGCGATCCTGTTCCCAATATTGCTGATCGCCGCACTGGGCATGCATTACGGGTGGCGCCGCTGGAAATCGCTTACCGCGCAACTATTGCCTTTCCTTGCTGTGGCGCTGCTCGTCGGCATCTGGCCGTATATGCGCAATTACATCACCCTCGGCACGCCGGTCAGCGACAGTCCCGCCATTTTTACTCTCGCATCGCTGTACTGGGACGATTTCTTTCGCATCGGACGCGGCGTAGACAGCTTAACGGCGCAAATCCAGTATGGCCTGCTCAAAGGCTGGTTCACACCGGAAGCCTACGGCATCATGTTCTGGTTGATGCTGCTGGGGGTATGGCACCTTCGTAATAGCGCCCATAAGCGGCTTATCCTCACCGCGCTTGCCGTAGTCGCTGTATACCATGCGGGTGTGGCAGCCTCCATCGCGCTTGGCCTTAGCCAAATGATCCGCATCGAGCGCTACATGCTCATTCTCATGCCATGCACGGCGCTCATCGCGGGCTTCGCGCTCGCACGCTGCACGCGGCTGTGCGCATACGCGGCGGTGCTGCTGCTCGGGTTGCAGCTCGGCGTGATCGGCTGGCAGCGCATGCATAACGGTGATTCCGGCATCCCCGCCATGACGTTTATCCAGCAGCATTTACCCCCGGATGCGGTGGTGCTCGCCATGAACCCGGCGGATATGTATTACGCCAACCGCCGCATGGTAAGCTATCTCGACCCGCGCATGACGTCGTTTTACAGCGAACCCTCCCCTGAAAACGCGGTAGCAGCACTGAAAGCGCTAGGCATCGGTTACGTATATGTCACCGCCGGAGCGTTACCACCCTACTACAACTCCACACTGCAAACGATCACCGCCGACCCGAAACTCACCACGCTGGCATACGATTCCGGGGGCAACCAGATTTACGCGCTGGGCGGCCATGCGACGGCAGGTAAATCCACCGACATCACCCCCGGCGCGATCCTGTGGACAAAAACGGCAAAGATTCTGATCGGTGGGCGTAAGGCGTTCGGTTCCATCCCGCTCGGCTCATCGGTATTGGAAGGCGGCAGCGCATCGGAACTGCGTGTTCCCCTCGATCTTTTCCAGCGCGACGTGGGCACGCTTTTGCAGTCGGGCGAGCGTGCCATTGCACTTTCAGGCGACCAAGAATACCGGCTTACGATGGAATTGGAGGGGTATGGCCTGCTGCGGATATGGCTTCACCAGTTCGACAAGGACGGGAAACTTCTATCCCCTCCAAAGCCGCCCTTCAGCGAAATGATTTTGGGCGCAGGCCAGCCGCTGAAAACATTCCCATTCCGCTTCAAAGCGCTCCCGCAGGCGCATTACCTGCAGGTTGGCATCATGCATTACGGCAATTCGCGGCTGCTTATCCGCCGCGCCGCCCTTGCCCCTGTACGCTAGCGACGCCGAATATCGCCAGCAATGCGATAGCGACGCCCGCCCCATGCGACACCAGCACCGTAGCGTAATCCGATACCATGAAATTCACGCCCGCAGCCGCCATTAATCCCACCGCAAGGCTGGAAAGCGGGCGCGCCACCGCACGGATTACCAGCGCTCCTGCAATGTCGAAGCTAATGGTAGCCATGCATGCCAAAAGCAGCCCCAACACCCCAAGATAGGCCGGGTAAATGAATAAATAGCTCGTCGGCGCGGTGCAGGTCGCGGTTTTATCGCCACCCAGATAGTAAGCCTGACACACTTCGGCGGGCACGTTCACATAATTATCCGAAAGTTTTTTAGCGATCGGCAGCCCAAGCATCCCCGGCATCCCATGCTCATGCACATATAGATAATGCCAGTTCGCCACCTGAAGCGGCGTAACAAACGCACGGTAGAGCACCCATTCCATCCGCTCGAACACCGACATCTTTCCTTTATCAACAACCGGCGTTTTCGGCGGATGCTCCAGCGAAGGCAGCGCCTCGGCAGACATAGGCGTAGTTTTCCCATCGCCGCAGGCGTTATGCATTTCGCCTTCCAGCTCATCGATACGGCTCTTGGTCAGGCCGAGCGAGAAATCCGGCGCACGCAGGGAATTGAGCAGCGGCATGGTACGTTCGCAAGCGCCCAGCTCTACCACACAGCGCCCGAACGCATAGGTTCCCTTGCCCACATTGCTTTCCGTAACCACCTTGATCACCACGATCATCAACGACAGCACGCCCATGATCGCCGCTACCGACACAATCCGCCAAACCCATTTCTGCATGATCAGGAAACAGGCCACCGCCAACGTCACCGCCAGCGGAATAAGCGTACCCTTCGCACCGCTGGCCAGCGGCATGGCGATCACCGCCAGCAGCAGCGCCGTCCAAAGCGGCAGCACGTGCCAACGTTTATGTGCCAAAGCCGCATAGATTTTTCCCGCAGAAAGAAACGCGACGATCGGCCCCACGGCGCTGGTCAGGATGTTCAGCACGTGCGGCGCATACTTACTCGCCACCAGCTTGCCGGTGATTTCACGAATGACATGCGACAGGTCGGGATCGACAAAAAACGCGTAAAGCGCCGTGCAGGTAAAAGGAATATGCGCGAAATATGCGATCGCCAGCGTAAAAAACAGCGCCACCGGCAACCATAGCGTTACGCCTTTGAAATCGAACTGGGAGGCGTTCACGCGTATTTCCGCCGCCGCAGCAGCCGTCAGGCGTGGCGTAAGCATCACCCACAACAGGTTCACCGCCACCGCCGCATGCACGCTTCCTGAAAACCACACGGCGTTGGGTAAATGCGCGTCCAGCAACGGCGACAGCAGTACCAGCGGCCACTGGTAAAACACCATCGCCAGCAGCGCGATGATAAATCCAGGCCGCGCCAGCCGCTGCGGTCGGCACCACATACTCTGCAAAACGAACAACGTGCACAAAAGCGCCAGCAGAAAGTTCATGCCGACGAACGGCGTGACCCACGGGCCGCCCAGCTCCAGCGTATACAGCAGCGGATTCGTGTTCATGCCGCCCGCTTCCGGCTGACGATACTCTCGTAAGTCTGTTTAAGTTGCTGGGCGCAGCGCTCAACGTCCATATGCTCGACATAGGGGCGCAGCACAGGGTCGCCGTCCTCGCGCACCACTTCGATGATCGCCCTGCCCAGCGCCTGCGCGTCGGCGGGCACCACCCGGCAGGAACGCGCAACATCGGCAATTTCCTTCAGGTCGCTCACGTCGGTGGCAACAAATGGCACGTTACAGGCCAGCGCTTCCTTGATACTGTTCGGCCAGCCTTCATGAGTCGAGGTATTGATGACGAGGTTACAGGCGCTGACATAAACCGGCATACGGTCATGGTCGATATTTTCGGTGACCAGCATATGCAGGTCGGGGAATTCCTTGCGTGCCACTTCCAGCGCCGCCATAGCCAGTTCCGCACGCTTAATCGGGTTATCGCGCATGGCGGTGATAAACAGCACATAGGTCGTGTTTTCGTCGATCCCGAGTTGCCTGCGCGCTTCCCTGCGGTTCATGGGTTGGAATTTACTGAGGTCGATGCCGTCGGGAATGCAAACGGTAGGTACGCGCGGGTTGCGCTCGCGGATATTCTGCGCCATGCGCTTGGACATCACGATAGTACGCTGATAGAACGGCAACGACAGCACCGTCATCGCCCGCGCAAGGAAACTATGGACGGTAAGTTTCAACCCGCCGCCGGTGATTTTATACCAGTCCGACCCGCGCAGCGATAGCACCTTGCGGCCGGGCAGCAGCGCCGAGATCATCCCACACATCGAGCCATATTGCGCATGCACCACGTCGCATGATGCCGCCTGCCGCACCAACGCGGGCAGCGACGCGAAAAAACGCAGCGGATTGCGTTTGATGCCGCCGATATAAACCGGAACAATATCCACCCCCTGCCTGCGCAGCGGCTCGATGAGCTGGAACATGAACACCCCGGCGTTCTTGACGTTTGGCGAGAAGGTATGCGGCCATAAAACCTTCATCATGCGAGTGCCTTTTTTTGTTGTATCCGCTTCATGATATGCACCAGCAGCGTCATCCCTGCAAGCGCCAGTGCGAACGGCACCATCACCATCAGCAATTGCTTGAACGATCCGACCATGAACCCGCGGAAAAACTGGATCATGACATAAAACCCGATAATGCGATACAGCACATCGAAATGCAGCGGCGCATTATAAGGCTTCGTAAGAAGCTGGAAAGCACGCCACAACCGCCCCCACAGCCAGCCGAACGCAAGGAACGGGATAAACGAGCCGATCACCCCGAAATTCATATAGGCCTCGGCCACCGGCCCGAAGCCCATACCCTGCCCCGGCAACCAGTTGGGCATCATGCGCTTGCCGAACGATTCGGCGATGTCCAGCGGGCGATCCGGCCACAGCGCGCGCGGCACAAACAGGCTCAATCCCTCAACATACGATTGCCCCCACATCAACGGCGCGTCCTCCTTCACCGTCAGCACCGTCACCCCCATGGGACCTGCGGGGTCGATGGTGGTTACCGTCACCTCGAATAGCTCCATGAATGCAGGAATGAGCTTGGAAGGCGTCAGGTCGGTTACCTGGAAAAACCCGTGGAACACGTTGGCCGCGCCGAAAATGAAAAAGCACAAGCCAGCGAATGGCGGAATCAGCACGATTTTCTTATTCTTCACCAGCATGAAATAGACATAGCCTATCCCAAGTATCGAGGCGATGGCCGGGCCTTTTTTATAGATCAGCACCGCCAGCAGCACGTTGCCCGCCAGCATCGCCGCGCCGATAAACACCGGCACTATCTTCCAGCGCATGATAAGCAGCACGCCAAGGATCACGTTCAGCAGCGAGATGGTCGCAAGGATAAAACTCGGCAGCGGGTTCGCGTGCTGGAGCTTGTAGCTGTCGGTGTACGAGCGTAAAATGCCCACGAACCATTCGCTGTAGAACAGCGTGATAATCGCCACCGAACCGCCCCACATCAGCCACATCGCCAGCTCCAGCGCATTACAGCCGGGAATATTCGTGCCTTTGGGCATTTTATCGGGTGCATCGGAATGAAACCCCGACAGCCGGTAACCCACCGTAAAACTTACAATGGCGATCAGCCCCATGATAAATATTTTATAAAAAACCACCGGCTCGGCCACGACGTCGAACACGTTGCTGATTAAATACCCGTTCCGCCCGCGCAATATAATTTCAGCGGGAATCGCAAGAAAGTACAGGCATGCGCCGACGGCGAAAAAAAAGCTGGTGGAGTAAAGCCCTTCCGTGCGGTAGGTGAGCTTCACCGCGTAGGCGCTAACGGCAGCGGCAGCCAGAATCATCAGCAGGAATATCATGATTACTTAGACCGTTACGACAGATTTTACCCGTTTTTCTACGCGCAAAACATGTACACCCTCGCAGAGTTTTGTAAAAGAATTATTTTGTGGCACAACCTATTGCTTACAGGGTATATGCAGACCTATGCGCCATCTACGCCAACGCGTTGTTTCACTCCTGAAAATCACCACCGCCTCGGAACGCAGGTTCTTCGCGGATATTTTCAGGCTGACCAGCCTTTCGGCCATCGCCAAAATCATCACGGTACTCACCCTCCCCCTGCTCGCGCGCATCTACGCGCCGGAGGATTTCGGCGTGCTCAGCGGGTATGTGGCGATGCTGGGTTTTGTGTCCTGCGTGGGTGCGTTCGCTATCGAATTCACCATTTCCTTACCCCGAACCATGCGCAAGGCGCGCTACCTACTTTCCGCAGCGCTTACGGTTAGCTTGCTGATGATAGCAGCCATCGCGCTGTTTGTGTTTTTCGTATGGCCGTATATCGCGCCGAAATATAGCGCGCCGGGCTTCCTCATTTGCTTTCTCATCAGCAGTATCGGGGTGCTGTGGTTCTGCATTTTCCGTCAGTGGCTCACGCGATGCCAGAACTACACCGCCATCGGCATTGGCCAGTGCAAGCAATCGGTAGCGCAGGTAATCATGCGTTTTGCCATTCCTGCCATACCGGGTCTGGCCGCGCTACCGGGGCTTATCGTCGGCGACGTGGCGGGGCGCATCGTCATGGCCTATTCCTTCTGGCGTTCCAGCATCACCTTCCCGCTGGTGCGCTATGCCATGTCGTTCCGCATCTGGCTTGGCATACTGAAACAATACCGCAAGCAATGCTTTACCTACACCGTGTCATCCATCCTAAACGAGTTACCGCTGGTATTGCTGCCGCTCACTATCATCTATTTCTATCAAGAAACGCAGGCCGGCTATGTCAGCATGGCGTTTCAGGCCGTGCATGCGGTCGTCAGCATTCTGATCGTGGCCGTGTCGCAGGTGTTTTTCGGCAATATCACGCAACTTTTCCATCAGCAGCCTAGCCTGGTGCATGGCCGGTTCATCCGGCTGACCAGCCAACTTTCGCTGCTCATGCTGCCGGGGATCGTGCTGGTGATGCTCCTCGGCCCGTGGTTGTTTGCAACTATTTTCGGGGAAAACTGGGCAAGCGCGGGGCTGTACTGCCAGATATTGCTGCCGTCACTCGTTGCGCAGTCGGTGATCAGCCCGTCGCTGAGTCTGCTGATCCTAACCCAGCGCGTGCACAAGCAGTTCATGGCTAATTTATTCTGGGTATGCTGCATGCTCAGCATGATCACTATAAACTATCTATTCCACATAGACATCAAGCTCTACCTCGCGGGCTTTTCCATCAGCTGCACGCTGGCCTATCTCTGGCTGGCAATAGAAATCCACAAAGCGACGAAGAACCTCGCCTGATCAATCCCGGCTTTGCACCACCGCGTCGCTGCCCGGCGGCGGCGTCGGTAGCAGGGGCGCGTTCCTGCGTGATACTTCAACCAGTTCGCGCGGCGCATGGAGCATTTCAAGCAGCCGTGCCACGCCGCCGCGCGCATGGGCGGGCGAAATCGCCGCCACCACTGTCAACGCCACTAGCGCAGCATCCACCCACAACGATGCCCGCTCGATATAAAACAGGCCGAGCCTGCTTTTCCATGGGCGCACCAATTGGTTATACGCAATATTAGCATCCGCGTGCGACGCCACGATGTCTGCAAGGTCGGCAAACACGATGGACGAAAAATCGGTGATGCCGGGACGCGCGCACAACAAGCCGCGTTCCACTTCCGTATACAGCGCCACCTCGCGTTCGATCTGCGGGCGCGGCCCCACGAAACTCATCTCCCCGCGCACGATATTCCATAATTGCGGCAGCTCATCAATTTTATACCGCCGCAGGCGATGGCCGAGCGGCGTTATGCGCGGATCGCCCTTCGCCGTGGTATCCACGTGGCTGCGGTCGGCGTCGGCCACCATCGTACGCAGCTTGTGCATGCGAAACGGCACGCCGCCCTTGCCGATACGCGGCGGGCTGTAAAGCGGCCACTTCCCGTCCTGCCGGTAAATCGCAAGCAAGGCTACCGCCAGCAGCGGCGACGTTATCGCCAGCAACGCCAGCGCAAAAACACTATCGCACACACGTTTCATCATGGCAGCATCGCCAGCGCGTCGCCGCCCAGCGTCCAGCCTGCAAGCCCCGCGTTTTCCGCAAGCTGTTTGCGCGTTTTAATGCCGCACAGCACTACGCTGCACGGATGCCGGTCAAGCACCCAGCGCAGCGCCACTTGCGCCATGCTGTGACCATAGCGTGCTGCGACCGTCTGAAGATTGGCAAGCAGCGGTTCATAGGCATCCCAGTGTTCTTCTGCAAAGAGCGATCCCGGCCTGCCGCGCACGTCGTTTTGCGCGAATGCGTCGCCGCGCTTATATTTACCCGACAGCAGCCCTTGTGCGAGCGACCCCCAACTTAAAAATCCCAGCCCTTGCTCCTGCGCCCGCAATGCCTGCTGTTCCCAGTCGCGGCGTACCATGCTGTATTCCAGCGTAAACGCCGCGAGGCCGGGCGGCGGCGGCATCGCCGCGTTCATCGGGTCGAGATTGGAAATGCCGTACCAGCGAATTTTTCCCGCTGTGCGTAGGGTTTCCAGATCGTCAAAAATATCCGGCAATGGGCGCTTGCCGTCATGCCAATGGAGAAAATACAGGTCGATCGTCTCACGCTGCAACCGCTTCAGGCTGGCTTCCACAGCCTGCGAAAGCCATTCACGCGAATTGTCGTAATAAGTGCCTTCAACACCGGCGCGCACACCGAATTTTGTTGATATGACCGCCTCGGCGCCCTGTGCGCAGGAGCGCAGCGCCTGCCCCAGAAGCGTTTCCGATTCACCCAGCCCGTAAATATCCGCCGTATCGAAAAAATTGACGCCGGACTCCAGCGCCTCGCCGATGGCATTCACGATTTCCCGTTGCTCGACATCCCGCCACCCATGGCCGCCGAGTTGCCAACAGCCGAAGCCCAGGCGCGAAACGCGCAGGTCGCTTTTCCCAAGAAGGATAGTGTCCATTACCGCGGGAGGATGTTCCGGTTATTGCTTGCGCGGGCGGCTGAGGACGAACCAGCACTGCCACGAAATCCAGCGGAAGCCGGGAATGCGCGTCAGTACTGCGTCGATCGCTTCGCACACGCCAAGCAACGGCTTAAAGAAGGAGGTGTTGCGGAACGGCACCGCAAGGATCGAAACGATAAAATAATGCTTGATTTCGATGTCGTGGAAATATTCCAGACCCTTGAGAATCTGGCTACGGCCGAGAATATGATCCACTTCCCATTCCGTGCGCAGGTGCGGGGTAAGCCTGCGGTAGAGGTGAATGATAGGGTTGTGGCGGATAGCTTCCAGACACATGAATTTTCCATCCGGGCGCAACAGGCGCGCAGCTTCGCCATACGCCGCGTCGAGATCCATATGGTGCAGGGCACCCATTTCGATGATCACGTCAAAGGAATTATTGGGGAAGCCAGTTTTTTCGCAGTCGAGCACGCGGTAATCGATTTTTTCCAGCGTCGGGTTGCCCTTGGCGTTATTCTTGGCGAGTTCAATAGTCACCGGCGCAATATCGCCAGCTACTGCGGTTTTTGCCTGATGCGCGACGTTGCGGATCAGCTCGTTGTCACCGCAGGCCATTTCCAGCACGTCTTTATCTTTCGTGTTGGCAAGCAACCAGTCGCGCAGGTGCGCCATCTGCTTGTCGATGATGCAGTAATATTTCAGGTTCGCGGTGAACTTATCGAAATCCTTGCCGTCTTTTTCCGGGGTGAGCGTGCGGCGGAAATCCGACCATTCGATTTCTTTGGCTTTACGGATTTCGAGTGGCGCTTCGGCTTCGGTTTTCACGGCGGTCTGCTGCATAATTCATTCTCCTGTTTTCAATGGTTTATGTACACCAGAAGCGGCTTTGCGTGTCAAATGGTTTTTCCCTTCAATTGATTGTTTGCTAAGTGAAATTTTCTCCGTTAGTTTGCCGGAAATTCAGCATGCGGATGTCAGAATGCATTACGTAATTACAGGGGGTTGCGGATTTATCGGTTCGCACCTCGCCGATAAGCTGCTGGCAAGCGGCCACACGGTTGCGATCATCGACGACCTCTCCAGCGGCAGCAAAACCAACGCTCCCGCGAAGGCGATCGTGCATGTCGGCGACATCACCACGCCCGGTATTTTCGATTCGTTCCTTAGCAAAGCCGACGGCGTTTTCCACCTTGCCGCCATCGCGTCCGTCGTGCGTTCGCAGTCTGAATGGCTGCGCTCGCATCACGTCAATTCCGGCGGCATCGTGGCGCTATTCGATGCGATCGCGCGCAGCGGCAGACGCATCCCGGTAGTGTACTCCTCCTCAGCCGCCGTGTATGGCAACGGCTCAGGCAGCGCGCTCAGTGAATCCGCGCCCACCGTGCCGCTTTCCGCCTACGGCGCGGACAAGCTCGCCTGCGAATCGCACGGCAGAATTGCCTCTTCACTGCACGGCATCCCCACCATCGGCCTGCGCCTGTTCAACGTCTACGGCGAACGTCAGGACGCGTCGTCGCCCTATTCCGGCGTCATTTCCATTTTTGCCGAGCGCATGAAAAAACATCTGCCGGTCACCATTTACGGCGACGGCACGCAGGCACGCGATTTCCTGCATGTGCGCGATACCGTGTCGTGCATGGAAAACGCCATGAAAAAGCTGCGCGGCGGCACCGCGGAATCGGGCATCTACAACGTATGCACCGGCACGGCGACCTCCATCAGCGCGCTCGCAGACACGATGAAAACGCTGATCCGCTCTAAATCTATCCTCGACCATGCGCCAAGGCGTGCGGGCGACATCCTGCTGTCGCTCGGCGACAACAGCGCCGCCAAAGCCGCACTCGGCTTCGCGCCCGAAGTTACGCTGGAAGAAGGTCTTTCGCTTACGCTACGTTAGCCAGCGCCGTTTTCAGCGCGGCAAACTGCGCCTGCGCATCGTGCAGGAGCGACATAAGCACGCGCTTCTGCCCCTGCATCGCCTGCTTCTCGATTGCAGACAGCGTATTTTTCAACGTCAGCGCTCCCAGTTGGTGCGAGGACGATTTCAGCGCATGCGAATGCTGCGCAAGCTCAGCGAACGCATCTTCCAGCAGCGATTCACGCATTTTTTTCAATAAATCGTCCGCAGATACAAGATAGTTTGCAATAATCTGGTTGAACTCATCCCCCACTAAATCCCGCAACATATTCAGCGTATCGGCATCAAGCACGGCAGTTGGCAACGCTGGCGTTTCGCATGTCGCCGGCATGGTGTGGATTTTCCCCTGCGGCAACCATGCCAGCAATTTTTCCTCGATCTCACCGGGCTTGATCGGTTTTTTCAGGTAATCGTCCATCCCGGCGGCAAGGCACTTGTCGCTGTCCCCTTTCATGGCGTTGGCCGTCAGCGCTGCAATGGGCACGCGCGCGAGGCCGAGCGCGGCTTCACGCTCACGTACGGCGCGGGTGGCTTCATACCCGTCCATCACCGGCATCTGGCAATCCATGAACACCATGTCGAACGACGTATCCTGCATCAGCGCGAGCGCCTCTTTTCCGTTGCCTGCAACCGTCACGCTGCAGCCGAGCTTTTTCAACACCGTGCTCGCCACCTGCTGGTTCACCACATTATCTTCTACCAGAAGAATTTGCGCATCGCGGAAGGTTACGCGCTCGCGGCGGCGTTCGCGCAGCGGCTGGCCTGCAATCTCACGCATGTTGAAACGTGTGAGCAGCGCCTGCGATTTCACGCCCTCGCCCGAATACATATAGGTCAGCATATCCAGCAGTTCCGAAGCGCGTAGCGGCTTAGAGAGGTAGCCGTTGAATCCCGCTTCGGCCACGCGCTTATCATCGCCGCGCGCGGGTGACGACGTAAGCAGTACCAGCGCCGTAGCAGCCAGCGCATTATCCTGCCGAATCTGTTTTGCCAGTTTGTTTTCCGCCTCGCCATGCTCCCGGCAATCCACCACCACGATATGCACCTTTTCGCCGAGCGCGCGCTGGCTGCGCAATATTTCCATCGCCTTTACCGTCGAATCCGCACAGTAAAGGCTAGCGCCGACGGCGCGTATCTGCTCCTCCATCACGATCCGCGTAGGCTCGTGATCGTCCACCAGCAATATGCGGGCGCCCTTCAGTGTGAAGCTGCCAAGATCACAGGCTGGGTATTCCCAGTCTTCGTGCTGTGCGCTATCCAGCAATATAGAAAACCAGAAGGTAGAACCGACGCCAAGTTTGCTTTCCACGCCAATATCACCTCCCATCATGCGCGTCAGTTCGCGACAGATGGCAAGCCCAAGGCCCGTGCCGCCGAATTTGCGCGTGGTGGAACCGTCAGCCTGACTGAACTTGTTGAAAATATAGTCGAGCTTATCCGCGGGAATGCCGATGCCGCTATCTTGGATACCCACTGAATATTTGATCTTACCTGACTCCGTCGCTTCGGCCTCAACGCTGATGAGTATGAATCCGGCCTGCGTGAATTTAAGCGCATTGCTGACGAGGTTGTAGAATATCTGCCTTACCCTGCCGGGATCTCCGAAAACATGGCATGGCGTGCCGGGAGCGTAGCGCAGCAGCAGCTCCAACCGCTTTTCTTGCGCTTTCATCGACATCAGCTCGGTAACTTCCTCCACCACTTTCTGGAAATCGAACGGGATATGTTCCAGCTCCAGCTTACCAGCTTCCACCTTGGAAAAATCGAGAATATCGTCCACGATCTGAAGCAACGCCTCGGTGGAATACATCACCGTGTTGGCGTAATTGAGTTGCTTGGCATCGAGCTGCGTTTCCATCAGCAGGTTGAGCATGCCGATAATGCCGTTCATAGGCGTGCGGATTTCGTGGCTCATGTTGGCGAGGAATTCCGATTTCAGGTTATTGGCGGATTCGGCGGCGCGCTTGGCCTGTTCCAACTCGTTGGCGCGCACCGCCGTATCGCGAAACACCTGAATAGCGCGCGCCATTTCGCCGATCTCGTCCGTGCGGTGCTGCGACGGAATGGCGGTGGCGGTTTTTCCTCGCGAAAGCCCGAGCATGGCGCTGGTGATAGATTGCACCGGCTGGAGCAGGTAACGCAGGATGCCGTAGAGCAGCACAAGCTGCAAGGCGAGAAAGAGCATCGACTCCACCACCAGCCCGATCACGAAGCTATGGAGTTGCTCCTGAATAAGCCTGCGCGAGACCATCAGCTCAAGCGTGCCCAATTCCTCGGTACTACCGGCACCGCTGTAACGTATCACGCTGCGCACGGGAAAATGCAAAGCCTCCGGCGTGTTCACCCCCAGCGATTCTACCACCTTGCCTTCTGCATCTTTTACGACCACCCCATCCACTTCCGGGTCGTCAAGTACACCCTGAGCGGCCGAATGCACGTAGCGCGTATTGAAATCCCACATTGCCTGCGCGATGCTGGTGCCCAGCAAATCCGCCTGAAGCTGCATGCGCATCGCAAGCCCCTGCTCGAAGCGCGCGCGCTCTTCCTTGTAATAATGAATGATGAGCACCGCGAACATGACGCTGGTAACGGCGCTCACCAGCAGGAGCGCGCGCGTACTTATCGTAAGGCGCCGTGTCATGGCTTGAGCTTCAACCCGTAGGCGGCGTAAAGCGCGTTCAATGCGCCGGATGCTCGCAACCGCGTAACGCCCTTGTCATACTGGTGCGCGTGATCCTTAGAACCTCCTAGCGCCGGTGAAAAGGCGAGGTAGACGTTCCCCTGCGGAATACTGCCGATATGCTTGATCTTGTCGGTTAGCTGCATTTTACGGAGCGTGTAATCCATCACCAACTGGCTCTCAATAATTACATCCACGCGGCGCGCCAGCAGCTTCTTGATATTCTGCTCCAACGCCGTATCGCCGCTTACTTCCTGAAGCTCGCCGGAAATTTTCCGGTTTTGCGTGAGGTAGTTATTCAGCGTTTCGCTGTAGCCATAACCTGCGATAACACCGAGCCGTTTCCCACGCAGCGAGTCCACCGTCTTGAACACCAGCGGGTTATCCCGCAGCACATAAAAATCATCGGTAATGCCGTAAATAGGCTCCTTGGGGAATATAAGCGTGTCCTCGTCGGCAGTATTAGCGCCCACCACCGCATCGATTTTTCCGGCACGTACTTCTTCCAATGCACGCGTCCACGGCATCACGACGTAATTAATTTTGTAGCCCAGCGGCTCGAATATGCTTTTAGCCAACTCGATGCCGATACCGACCTGCTGCGCATCCGGCTCACAATTGATCGGACACCATACATCAGCCGCGATGGTCAGCGTTTTCGCGGCCACGGGTTTTTTATCCGCAGCAATGGAAGGTTGGGCACATAGCAAGGCAGATAGGAATACGACCACGTGGGTAAGTCTTAGTAAATTGGCCATAATCCCTCGGTAAAGGCTTGTTATGGCTTGCACATTAGCCCTCAATGGTTGTTTTTTGGTAAAGACAAAATCTTATTGCAGATTAATTAATATATGTTAATAATTGTGGCTATAACCTGAGAAATTATAACGCTTATGTTCTGCTCGCGCGCCCATATCCTGCTTATCCCGGCCATGATCGTCCTTTTAGGCGTATCTGCCGCCAGTGCCGCCGCGCCTAAAAAATCGCCGTCCGAGAACAGGCCTGTCTCATTTGCGAACAGTAACGTCTTATCTGCTGACGAATTATCCGCCTACCCGTCGGAAGCGCCGCAACCGCCTGCCCCCGTTAAAAAACCCGTACTCGATAGCGTGGTCGACTTTCTCGCGGAATCGGGCGAAGCCATTGCCGATGGCACGCAGGACATCGTCGAAGAATCCGGCGAAACCATCTCAAAAGGCGCACAGGATATAGTCGATTTCACACGCGACGCCTTTTCCCCCTCGCGTCAGGAAACCGCTTCCAAGTAAGGCTCAGCAGGATTATAATGGGGCTATCGATATTTGTCAGGGAGCCTTTGTATGCCTGCCTTCCGCATCCTCGCCGCCCTCGCCGCGGTATCATTGCTTGTCGCTACGCCTTCCTTAGCGCTGGCTAAAAAAACCAAAGCTGAAAAGGAAGCGGCCTACGCCAAGGAAGCGTCGGACGAAGCGTTGAAAACCCTGCGCACCAAGCTATCCAAAATGACCAAGGAACAGCGCAGGATATACTTAAACGCGCACCCCGATGACCGCGACAGGATCAAAACCGATCGTGCCGCCCGGAAAGCGAAGGAAGAAGCGGAAGAAGAATAGCGCTTCTACCGCTTTTTGCGCCTGCGGGTCGCCAGCGTATTGAGGAACTCCACGAAGATCGAGAACGAGAACGCGAAGTAGATATACCCCTTCGGCACATGGATGCCCATGCCTTCGGCCACCAGCATCGTGCCGATCATGAGGATAAACGACAGCGCCAGCATCTTGAAGGTCGGGTATTCCGACAGGAACTTCGAGATATAGCCCGAAGCCGCCATCATGACCACCATCGACACCACCACTGCCGCCACCATTACATATAGGTTGGACGCGATACCGACCGCCGTGATGATGGAATCGAACGAGAACACGAAATCGATGATTACGATCTGCATGATCGCCCCACGCAGGTTGGCTTTGCCCACCATCGCGCGTTTTTCTTCCATGCCTCCGATGTCGGCATGCATTTCCACCGTGCTTTTGCCCACGAGGAAGATGCCGCCCGCAAGCAACAGCAGATCGCGCACGGAGAAGTCATGCTCCATCAGCGTAAATAGCGGCTCGGTCAGCTGCATGATCCACGACAGGCTGGCCAGCATCCCCACCCGGATCACCAACGCCAGCGTAAGCCCGAATATCCGCGCTTTACGGCGATATTCCGGCGGAAGATTATCCGATACCAGCGCGATGAAAATCAGATTGTCGATGCCCAGCACGATTTCGAGCAGGCTGAGCGTCAGGAAGCTCATGAGTATTTCGGTTGTAAACATAGTCAGCTTTCCGCCAGAGTTCTTTTATGACGCAACTTATTCCAGTATTCGAGCCGTTTGGCAATCTCCCTTTCAAAACCCCGCTCCACCGGGCGGTAATAGCTACTACGCTCCATCGTATCGGGAAAATAATTCTGGCCGGAGAACGCGTCCTCAGCCTGATGGTCGTAGGCGTAATCCTTGCCGTAGCCGATTTCCTTCATCAGCTTCGTGGGCGCGTTGAGAATATGCATCGGCGGCATCAGCGAGCCATGCCGCCTCGCGTCCGCCGCCGCCGCTTTCTGCGCAACATATGCCGCGTTCGATTTCGGCGCGGTAGCTAAATACAGCACGGCCTGCACCAGCGCCAGTTCCCCTTCCGGCGAACCGAGGAAGTCATACGCTTCTTTTGCCGCCAGCGCCTGCCGCAACGCCTCCGGGTCGGCCAACCCAATATCCTCCGACGCGAACCGTACCAGCCTTCGCGCGATGTATAGCGGCTCCTCGCCGCCTTCGAGCATGCGCGACAGCCAGTAGAGCGCGGCGTCCGCATCCGACCCACGCAGGCTTTTATGCAACGCGCTGATAAGGTTATAATGCCCGTCCTGTTTTTTATCATAAAGCGGCGCGCGGCGTTGCAGATAGTCCGTTAAGCCCTTTGCGTCCAGCTTGCCTTTGCCCTTATAGCCAAATAATATTTCGCAGAAATTGAGCAGCGCCCGCCCGTCGCCGTCGGCCATACCCGCCAGCGTGCCGACCGCATCTTCCGTCAACGGCAGTTTCTTTTCCACATGCGCTTCCGCCCGCTGCATGAGCTGGCGCATCGCATCCTCATCCAGCCGGTTCAGCACCACCACCTGCATGCGCGACAGCAGCGCCGAGTTGATCTCAAACGAGGGATTTTCCGTCGTCGCGCCGATCAGGATAATCGTACCGTCCTCCACCACCGGCAGGAACGCATCTTGCTGCGAGCGGTTAAAACGGTGAATTTCATCGACAAACAACATCGTACGCATGCCGTCCTCCGCCCGCACCCGCGCTCGCTCGAACACCTGCTTCAGTTCCGCCACCCCTGACGCCACCGCCGACAGCGTTTCGCATTCGCGCCCGCTCGCCTGCGCGATCAGCCGCGCCAGCGTAGTCTTTCCGCTCCCGGGCGGCCCCCACAGCACCAGCGAAGTCGGACTGCCCGACTCCAGCATGGTTTTGAGCATATGGTTATCGGCGAGCAGATGTGCCTGCCCGATCACCCCACTCAGTGTTTGCGGCCTGAGCTGGTCGGCAAGCGGGGCGGATTTTACGGCATTCTGGGAAAACAGGCTGTCCATGCCCCTTTTTTACCCGATATTGACACTCAGGCAACTTGTATCGGGCGTAAAGCCATGTTAAGCAGTCTTGATAAACTTAACGGGATTGAAATTCATGTCCAAGGAACGCCTGATAACGCTTGCACTCATCATCTTAGCCGCCGCCGCGTCGCGGTTGTTGCCGCACCCGTCCAACGTCGCGCCGATCACGGCGATCGCGCTGTTCGCAGGCGCGCATTTCACCAACCGCAAGCTGGCGTTCGCCATCCCGCTTGTCGCCATGCTGCTGTCCGACCTTATCATCGGCTTTTACGCGCAAATGTGGATTACCTACCTCGCCTTCGCTGTTATCGTCTGTATCGGGTTCGGTTTACAAGGGCGCGTGCGTCCGGCCAGTACCCTAGGCGCGTCGTTGCTCAGCTCCGTGGTATTTTTCCTGATTACGAATTTCGCGCTGTGGTCGCATTACGACCTCTACCCGCAAACGCTTGAGGGCGTGATGCAGGGCTATGTGGCCGCCCTGCCCTTCCTCGGCAATTCCGTACTGGGCGACCTGTTCTACACGGCGCTTATCTTCGGCGGATTCGCGCTCGCCGAGCGTAAATGCGTCAGGCTGAAGGCTGCTTCAGCTTAGCTTCCGGCGGCACATGCCTGCGGTGCGCAAGCCATAACAGCGCTCCCGGCAAGCTCGCAACCACACCGATCAGCCCCATTTCGATCGAGAGCGTAAGCGCTGCCGCCTTGGGCACGCCGATCAGCCCGAACATGCCGACCAACCCGACCTCGCGCACACCCCACCCGCCAATGGAAATCGGCAGCGTAACCGCCAGCAGAACCAGCGGCAGCAGGATCACGCATTGCAATAGGGTAACGTCGATCCCAAGCCCCTGTGCCAGCACGTAGGCGTACAGGCAGTAGCAGAAATGCGCCACCGCCGAATAGAAAATCGCCACCAGCGTAGTTTTATGATGTACCAGCAGAAGCTGCAGGCAGCCGATGAAATGCAGCAGCCAGTGCACGATCCGCACGTGGCGGTAGGGGGCAAGCAGGCGCGCCGCCTGCCCGATGAACCAAAATCCGCCGAGTATCGCCAGCAACGCCAGCGGCAACACATAGGTCGCGCTGATCCCGACTGCAGTCCCCACCATCGGGAGCGTCACCAGCACCAGCACCCCCAGCGCCACCAGCGCGATAATACGATCCACGATCACCGAGTTTATCGCCAGCGGCAGCGGCACATGCAGCGCCTTCGCCAGCCACGCGCGCACCACGTCGCTACCCATGGTACCCACAAGGCATGCGCTGAAAAACACGCTGATATAAAATAGCCTGAACGATTGCAGCATCGAGATCACATGCTCGCCTTTGGCGGCCAGCGCCGTCATCACCCGCTGCCAGCGCAACGCGCCCATGATGATCTGCGCGACCACCAGCGCGGCGGCAGCCAGCAGCGTGGTATGATCCTGATTCTCCAGAACCCCCATCATCTCCACGAAATTCACATCCCAGAACGCCACCGTGAGCGCCAGCGCGCTCAGACCCAGCTTAACGGACAGGCTAAAAATCTTGGATTGTTTCAGGCGGGCGAGCATGGGAAGAATTTATTGGCGGTTATGGAAAAAATAGCAAGGCCAATGTCATCCCGACTACCGCACATTAATTACGCCCGCCGAAATTCAGCGCGCCCAGCAATGTCGCCTGCAGGTTCTGCGCCTGCGCGATCACGGCCACGGCTGCGTTCAGGCGGAGCGTCGCCTGCGCGAACGCCGTTGATTCGCTGACAATATCAGTATCCGCGAGATTGCTTTTCGCCGCGATGATGCCTTCAAGCGTGGTGGTGTTATTGTCGTTCGCGGCGGTAAGGCGCTGCTGCAACGCCCCGACGGTAGCGACGAGGCGCTTGATCGTATCGTTGGCGGTGTCGATGCTGTCTTGCGCCAGCGCCGCGTTAGCCTGCGAGCCGACATCGGGCGTCACGCCGTTGAATAGTTTGCTCGTAGAAGTTCCGCCCACCACGACGGTCACCACGTCGCTGGGATCGACACCAACCTGAAAATCCACGCCTGTGCCTTCTGCGTTCAAGCCAAACGCATCGCGCAGATCGCTCTCGAAATCCGCAGCCGCATCCGTATCTGAAAAATCCTGCACGGTGATGCCGTTGGTCAGCTTCAGCGTATGGTTTCCATCTTCGAGGCTGGTGAATGTGAGGGTTTCGTACTTGCCGAGCGTGCCGCCAATGCCGGTGCTGGCGCGGAACACTTCATCGTTGATCGTGATGTCGATCGTGGCATCGCCGCCCACAAGCGCGGGCGCGGTAACCTCGATACTGTTAATCCGCACGTCGGTAAAATCCTCAAGCTGCAGGTTGGCCGACGCGCCGATAAATCCGCCGGTCGCCGAAAAACTGCTCACCGGACGCGCCTGTGAAAACGTCAGGCCGGAAAACGCCGCGTTCAGGCGGCTGGCGTAGGTATCCGCATTCGTCTGGTTGGCGACCGCAAGCCCGCCTGCCGCGAGTTGTACGTCGAAATACCCGCCGCTGGTAGAGCTGAAGCGCACGGTGCTATTGCCTGCGGGCGTCGTATCCGCCACGGTAGCGGTGTAGGTACTGCTGCCCACCGTAAGGGTGAGATCGACCTCATCCGCCGAAGCATACGTAGCCGCGAAGCCCTGAATCTCGCCAAGGAAGCTGGAATTATTGACACCGCTAACATTCACACCGGTCGTAGCGCCCCCTGTAATGGTAGCCGCCGACAACGTACCGTTGGTCATGGTTTCCGACACGTCGAGCGCCGCGCCGCTTAAATCCGCCGGATTGCCGGGCGTAGCGTTGCTGATGATAAGGCTGTTGCCGTTGACGCGGTATTCAAGCTGGCGCACGCCGTAATTGCTGGTGGCACTATATTGCGTCAGCGTGTTGACGGCATTCTGCAACGTTTCCTCGGTGGTCGAGCCGATCTGGATGTCGGTGCTCAACGAAGCGGTGGTGGCGAAGGTAAAATCCACCGTGCCCCCGTTGCCGTTATCGATGCGCAACAACTCGCCGTTGCTCACCGCGCCGGAAACCGTCAGCGTCACGCTGCCTGCGACTTGGCTTTGCGTATTCACCAGCGCATCGCCGATAGTACCAGAAGCCTTCACGCTGTTGATGGCAAGCCCGTTATCCAACCCGCCCGCCAGCGTATAAACGTTGGCCGCGTTGGTGGAACCGCCGCTGGTAGTGAAACTGGTGGTAGACGTTGCCTGATTGATGACAAACTGGTTGCCTTGCAAACCGCCCGATTTAGCCGTGATGGTCAGGATGCTGCCGCCCGCTGAATAGCTTGCCTTCGATAGCGCAACATTCGTGGAATCGTTCAGCGCCTGCGCGAGGTTGGCAACGGTGGCGGTGGTGGTAAGCCCCACGGTAAAATCCGTGTCGGCGACCAGCGATACGCCGTTGATTACCACCGTCTGCCCGGCGGAGGGGTTCGCGCTGAAACTTAGCGTGCCCGTAGCTTTGGTGGCGTTGGTAGTGATGGTCAGCGCCTTGTTCTCGCCCGACAACGTGCCGTCGAGCAGGTTGACATTATTAAACGAAGTCGTGCTGGAAATACGGTCGATCTCTTCAAGATACTGCGCGAATTCCTGCTGAAGGAAGCTGCGGTCTGCCGTCGTCAGCGACGAAGTGTTCGCTTGCGTGGCAATGGCTTTCATGCGGTCAAGAATATCGCCGATCTGCGATAGCGCGCCCTCAGTGACCTGCAACAGGCTGGAACTCTGCGCGACATTCTGGTTGGCCTGGCGCAGGCCGGAAATTTGCGATTGCAGACGGCTCGCGATGGAAAGCGCCGACACGTCGTCGCCCGCCTGCGTGATGCGGTTGCCGCTGGATAAGCGCGCCGCCGAGGTGGAAAGCTCGTTGTTGGTGCGCTGGATGGAAAATAATGCAGGAGTAAAGAACGCTGAGCTGCTCAGCGATGCTGGGGAAATAGTCATAAGCTTCATGCCCGTATTCCGTCATGGACGCCCCTACGTGGGGTAACCATACCTGATACACGCGGTTCATCTACATAATGAAACCGGACAAAGAACCCACCCGTCTTGGGTGAGATCATTCAATTATAAGGAGAAATGGTTACGGTTTGTTTAACACCGCTATCCATCTGTAAATATGGCTATTTTAGCGATGACAATAGCAATATTTAACCATATTTTAACCAATGGATCGTTATGGCAAAAGCGTTGTGAACCACAGATACACAAATCGAATTGATGCAGGGAGGGCTTCTTAATCTGCCTGCTACACGAGCAGAATCGGATAGCCCCGCCAAGGCAGCAGCGCGCTAGTTAACCGCCAGCGCAGCTTCTTCCGCGCGGGAGCCGGCGGGTTTTTTGCGAACGAGCGGTGTCAGGTCGAGCACGCTCAACACCATCTTCACGCCTTCATAGGATTCGCGGTCGGCAACGATGATGTCGTTGCGAATATCCCATTTGAGCCCGAACTGCGACAACGCCTTGCGACACTCCCGCGCCTGCGCGACCGGCATGAGCGCGAACATATAGCGCGCGCGCTTTGCCGCAGCGTGTTTGAGCATGTGGCGGAATAGTTCCAGCCCCACGATGCCTTCCTTAAATTCCGGGAGAACCGTCAGATGCGACAATTCGGCGATACATTCGAGGTCGAGCGGGTATTCGGCCAGCATCGTACGTAAACGCAGACCTTCCGCTTCCATCGGCAATATCTCGCCGGGCGCGGCGAAATTCAGGCGGCAGCCGCCGATGCAATGGTTGCCGCTGCGCACGACCAGCGTATTGCCCGCATCGCCCGATACGGACGCGCCGTTGAGCAGCAGGGAAAACTGGTGGAGATAACCCGCATCGCGCGTAACCTCATATACCAACGGCTTCGGCACGCGCGAAATGCGCGTAAAGCGGTGGGCGAGGTGCTCTTCCGCCGTATCGTGGCGGTGTTGGCGCAAGGTTTGTTCGCTCAGACGGTGCTGCATGGGCTTTCCACAAATTAGTTAATAAATAGTTAACTAACGGTAAATTTCCTCAATTACAAGCAAAAAACCTGCCTGCCCCTTTTCCCCATTCGCTGCGGTTCCAGCGAGGCTGCAAAACCATATCTTGAACCTGTCGCACCGATTGGGGTAAAATTTACCTACCGTCATCCTGAATATACCTTATATTGCGCGGCATCGCAACTTCCTGTTGCCTCCGGGCGGCTGCCTAACTATTTTCCTGCTTCACCCACTCACTGGACATACACATTATGTGCGGCATCATTGGCATTATCGGCTCACGGGACGCAGCACCGCTGATCCTCGAAGGACTCAAACAGCTTGAATATCGCGGCTACGATTCCGCCGGGATCGCAGTAGCCTGCGGCGGCGGCATCGCCCGCACGCGCGCGCAGGGCAAGCTGGTGAACCTTGAAAAGCAGCTGGTGCTCACCCCGCTTTCCGGCACCACCGGCATCGGCCACACGCGCTGGGCGACGCACGGCCTGCCCAATGAAACCAACGCCCACCCACATGCCACGCCGAAAGTAGCCGTGGTGCATAACGGTATCATCGAAAATTTCCGCGAACTGCGCGAAGAGCTGCTCGGGCGCGGCTACCATTTCGCCAGCCAGACGGACACGGAAGTCGTGCCCGTCCTCACTACACATTACCTTGAGCAGGGCTTGTCGCCGCAGGATGCGGTGGCGATGACGCTGTCGCGCCTTCACGGTGCGTTCGCGCTCGCCTTCCTGTTCGCCGACCATCCCGGCCTGCTCATCGGCGCGCGCCAAGGGCCGCCGCTGGCGATCGGCTACGGCAAGGGCGAGATGTTTCTCGGTTCCGACGCCATCGCGCTCGCCCACCTCACCTCACAGATCAGCTATCTCGAAGACGGCGACTGGGTAGAACTCACCGCCGACGGCGCCATCGTACACGACGCCACCGGCACAGTCGTGCCGCGCGCCGTAGTGCAGTCCGGCTACAGCACCGCCGCCACCGGCAAAGGCAATTACCGCCATTACATGCAGAAGGAAATTCACGAGCAGCCCGGCGTGGTCGGCGAAACGCTGAAAATGTATTGTAACCCGTCCACCCCAGAGATGGCGTTCCCCGCGCTTTCCTTCGACCTCGCCGCCGTAAAGCGCGTGCAGCTCGTCGCCTGCGGCACGTCCTACTACGCCGCGCAGGTTGCCAAATACTGGATCGAATCCATCGCAGGCATTCCCGCCGACGTGGACATCGCATCGGAATACCGCTACCGCTCACCGATACTCGACCCGCAGGGCATCACCCTGGTCATCTCGCAATCCGGTGAAACCGCTGATACGCTGGCTGTGCTGCGTTATGCGAAAAAGCAGCATCCCGTGCTTGCGCTGGTGAATGTACCCGAAAGCACCATCGCCCGCGAAGCCAGCGACGTGATCTACAGCTACGCAGGCCCCGAAATCGGCGTGGCTTCCACCAAGGCCTTCACCACCCAGCTTGCGGCGCTGGCCTGTTTCACGCTCGCCGTCGCCAAATCGCGCAAGGCTATCGACAGTGTGAGCGAGCGGGCGCTCTGCACCTCGCTGCTGGAAGTCCCCGCGCTGATGAACCAGATACTCACGCTCGACGACCGCCTGCACGCGCTTGCCCACAACCTTATGAACGCGCGCGACATGCTCTATATCGGCCGCGGCACGTCCTACGCGCTGGCGATGGAAGGCGCGCTGAAGATGAAGGAAATTTCCTACATCCACGCCGAAGCCTACGCCGCAGGCGAACTCAAGCACGGCCCCATCGCGCTCATCGACGAGCATGTGCCGGTTATCGTGCTCGCCCCGTCGGACATGCTGTTTGAAAAAACCGCCTCCAACCTTCAGGAAGCCGCCGCGCGCGGAGGGAAAATCATCCTCATCAGCGACGAAAAAGGCGTGAACGCCATGGGCGACATCACCACCGCAAGCATCACCCTGCCCGCGGCCGATGCGTTCATCACGCCCCTGCTCTACGCATTGCCGGTGCAAATCCTCGCCTATCACACCGCCGTACTCAAAGGCACGGACGTAGACCAGCCGAGAAATCTGGCGAAATCGGTGACAGTGGAGTAATCCTCGTCATACCAGCGCAAGCCGGTATCTCAGGCATTAGAACAAAAACTGCCCTACCAGTTTCGGATACATCACCGGAACCATCACCGAAAAACCAAACAGCACGGTGATCGGCAATCCCTTCACCGCGCGGGTGAGTTTGCGCGTCAACCAGTCGGCAAGGAACAGCGCCAGAAACAGCGCGTAGAACGCCGGAAGCCCCGATGCACCCACGCACAGACCGCCCGCCACCAGCAGTTGCGCCTGCGTAGGCAGTACGTAGATATGCCCCACTTTTCGTATGGTCTTTCTCCACAACAATGCCCCCAGAATCAGGCTATAGAGCGCGCCGTTGAAGGCGTTGTAGATTGTGCCGTCCACCAGCGTACGCAGGATCATGGCGGTGATCATCACGCAGATCAGCACCTTGCCCATGACGATGCCTTCATTCGCTTCGATCGCCGCCAGCGTGATCAGGAACACGCCGATAGACACGAGAAGTATGTAATGTTCACCGAAATTATACTGGAAAAACGCGAGCACGAACAAAAGCCCGACGAGAATTTCCGTCCATGTATGCGATACAGGAAACGGCGTGCCGCAATAACGGCAGCGGTGGCGCAGCAGTAATGCGGAAAATACCGGGAACAAATCTTTCACCTGCAGCGACGCGTTGCACGTGCCGCAATAAGGCGTCTTATCGAGGATCAGCTTGCCGCGCGGCAAGCGGTGCACGAGGCTGCACGCGTAATTACCCACCGCGAACCCGAGCGCGAGCGCCCAAATCACGCCGCATAACACTAGGCTGAACGGCATTCCTTCAATTGCATGCATCATAATGGTGCGTCCTGTACTATCGTTTTTTATATCAGTTTTTTATTTTGGCGTTCGGGTCGAGCAGCGAGTCGATATAGCGTCCCTGGAACAACGATATACCAAGCGCCTGCCCATACTCCACCGCCTGTTTACTGTCGCAGCGGCAAAGGATGATGCGGTTGGTGCCGCAATCCTGCACAGCTTTCGTAAGTTCCGCATTCTGGCGCGAGCCGAGGTCGCTTTGCATGTCAGCGTTCCACTGCACTTTCATCAAATCCAGCCCCAGCCGGTCACGGTCGATATGAATAAAGCTGTGCGTACTCAACCCGTCGAGACACACGCGGTAACCGAGCCTCTGCACCTCGGCGCGTGCAAGCAGGAAGGCGTCTATGTCCGCGAACACGTCCACCACCGGCACTTCGATAACCATCGACACTTTCGCGGCAGGCTTGATGGTGGCGTCGAATTCCGCGAACACGTTGGACAGCAACGTTTCAACGTTGAAATTGAGGCTCACCGGCCCATCAAGAAAACGCCCCGAATTGCTGCGGATCAGCGCGATCATGCGTTTATCGAGAATATGGGTGAGATATTTGAACAGCCAGCGGTTGCTGAAGAAATCCGCCTCGGTGCGCAAGAGCTGGCGCAGGTGCGCGATATGGATATACAATTCATCGAACACCTTGCGCGCGGTCGTGCCCGGCGGCATCGCGCAAACCGGTTGCTTGCGGATAATGCGCGAAAGATCGGCATACTGCAGGTCGCGCTCGATATTCGCCAGCAGCGGCAGGCTCAAATCCACGCGCGGCAGCTCGCCGCCTGCCTTGGCAGCGGGCGATTCCGGCGCGCCTTCCACCGGCTGCTTGGAAGGGCGAGGTTTCGGCGCGTTGCGCACGGCCATCGCCATGCGGTGCCCGGCGAAATCGAAAAAATCCTGCCAGTTTTCCGCAAGGTCATACACCGTGCAGAAATCGGTATTTTCCTGTCCGTCCTCAAGATAGGCCAGCGGGTCGTCCATATACAGATAGCGCAACTGGAAGATGAGCTTGCTCTGTATCGCCTTATCCATGCGACTGCACAGCACCACGATGCTCTGATCGGAGAATAAGAAAATATCGCCGTCATACGTCGCGAGCAGATCATGTATCAGGTTCACTGCAATCTTGACCTGATACTCGCTCTTATACTGCTCCAGCAGTTTATCGAGGTGGAAATGCACGGCTCGCCAGCCCGCAGGGTTATGGATGACGCTGAGCGACTCCATCAATTTAGTTTCCGAACCCCTGACGACAAGCTGCATGAGACTATTTACCCACAATGCGTTTAGCTACATAGGCTTCCAGTGACGACGTGTCCACCTGTAATTCCGGCTTGTCGATGGGGCCGATAAGCTGCACCGTCATGGTGGGTACGGTTTCCGAGGTCATGGTCGGGAATTGGTAGTAGGAGGAAAGCTCCAGTGTCCACGGCACCAAACGCACTTCGCCGGTAAGGTTGCCCGTGATCGCCTCGGTTTTCAGCGTAATGCCGGGCGTGCGCATCACGCCGTCCTTGATATTGATATTACCGTCCATCGACATTTCGGTGGAGCCTTTGGCTAGTGCGAGGTTCACGTTATTAAGCACGTCCGACGCCGTGCGCGAAACATTCACCGCATCCACTGCGCCCTGCAGATTGAAGCCCTGCACGTTCACACCGCGCGCCGCGATCACCAGCTTGGCTTCCGATTGCGACAGCCATGATAAATAATTCAAGCCCGAGGTCGCCAGCGTACCGCTGACGCTCACCTTCCCAGTCACGGTATCGCGCTCGAACAGAGAGGTCATCATCTCCTGAACGTCAGCGTTATAGATCGTATAGCCGATAGAAATGCCCGGAACCTTGCCGCCGTAAAGCGAGCCGGATATATCGCATTTTCCCTGCCAGTAATAGAAACTCAGCCCATCGAAAGTAAGCAGGTTGTCCTTGAGCGTGGCGTGTATGCGGAAGCGGTCAAACGTGCGACCGTCAAACTGCAGCTTGCCGATACTGATGTCGAACGTACCTCCAAGCCCGTTCATCCAGCTCGTATCGATGAGCGTTTCCGGCCATTTCTTTACGCCCGGAGTAGCAAGCGCGGCAGCGGGAAGTGTCGGAGCGGCTGGTGGAGAGGCGGGCGCAGGCGCGGCTACTTCCTGCGTTTGTGTCACAAGCGCCGCCTGCTGGATAATATTGATAAGCGTACCATCGCCCCCTGAATCTTTGGGCACGTCTGGCGCGGCTATTTTGGCGGGTATTTTTTCTTTTACAGCAGGTTTAGCCGCAGGCGGGACGGGTGCAACGTCCGTCTTTTTTTCTACCGGCGGCACTTCCGGCATAGGCGCGGCGTCAGGTTTTTTCGATGTACGGGTGAAGTAGGCGCTATCGAAATCGCTGACGTTGAACAGCACGTTGAGCGCGGGTTTTTCCCCTTTCACATCCAGCGAGATATTTGCCTCAAGGCTGTCATTGGGATAATACATATGGACATTATAAATCCCGAATTCACCCTCTTTCGCATAAAGCCTGAAAGACGCGACGTCCCCCGCGCGCTCAAGGAACGTAAAGCCCTCTACGCTTACTTTAAAGTCGATGCGCGTCTGCAGCTTGCGCAGCCAGTTGAAACTATCGACATTATTATATTTCATGAAATCTTCGACGACGCTGGCGTCCTTGTTTTTTTCACGCCACGTATCGCGGAAATAATCGAAATTGATGTCCTTGAGCTTAACGTCCGCTTCAAGGCGCGGATTCTCGTCGTAATACGCCACAAGGCCGCCACCGAGCTGCAATTCGTTGATCTTCGCATCGGCTTCCGAAAGGCGAAGCTGGTCGGAGGCGAGGTAAATATTGGAGCGCATATAAAATTCACCGAAGCCCGCGTCCGGTAGATCACGCGCCGACGGGTCAATGACGGTAAGCATCTGCCGCAGGCTTTTGCCGCTGGTTTCCATGCTGCCTTCAAATCGTAGCCCTTGCGTTTTTCCGCGCGATACCACGCCGAAAAGGGTGAGCGCCGTTTGCCCCGGCAAATCCATGTTGAATTGGTTGACCGTAATGATGCCTGCATCCAGCTCGGCTTCCATTTCGGAATTTTCCCATGTCTGCCCGTTCACTATCGTCTTGGCCGTGGCCATATGCAGCGAAAATGAAATATCCTCGGGCAATGCGTAGCTGAGCTGACCGTATCCTTCCTTGCCGGGTTGCTTTTCGCCCGATTCGCTGAGGAACAGCGTATCCACCAGCAAGCGCCAACGGTTATAGTCCCATGTCGAAAAATCCAGCGCGGCCACGATGGACGGCTTATCGTCCCACACGGATTGTATATTCCCCGTACCGGCGGAATTAAGCCCCTGAAGCTGGATGTTGGCAATGCGCACCGCGTTGCCCGCCTGCGTCCAGTCGCCCGTGAATTTCAGCGGGAGCTTCAGCGGCGCATTCGTATCCTTGGTAAACTGATTGGTAATGGCTTTGGATATATCTGGCGTACCCTCTCCCGCTTTGCCCAGCCACAGCAGCATATCCTCCATGTCGAGCGCCAGTTTTCCAGTAATTTTCGGATCGCCTGAGGCAATATCGGCCTTGCCTTCAAAATGCACGCTATCGCTGCCGGAAGTAAGTTTCGCCACGAACGCATCACCAAGGCGTACATCCATGCGCACATCGTGCCCGAACAGGTTGAACCGGCCGGCCATTTCCGGTTGCGCACCCATTTCGCCGCTGACATTGATGGATTCCACTCTGGTCGTTTCTTCCGCGGTATCGCTACGGTAAAACATCCTGCCTTCACGGATAGAAAACGACCACGATACACCGCCCGTGCCCGCCAGCCCCGACTTCAACCAATCCCAGCGCAGGTTGCCCGTCTTCGCGCGGCCAAGGTCAAGCGAAGCGCTGTCGATCGTAACCCCGGAAATCTGCGGCTCGGAGAATAGCGACATTGGCGCAATGCTGATGGCAAGCATATCTGCCGCCAGTGTGGGTACGGAATCTTTCTTTGCATCGCGCAATTCCACGGCAGGAAGATACATGGTGGGGGTAGGCAGCAATGAAAAGCTGACCTTACCTTTAACCGTAAGCTCCTGCCCGGTAGCCTCAGCGACAAAATCGTGCACGCGCTTGCTATGCAGCGCTGTGTCGAATTGCCCCTGAATGATCTGGACAATCCCCAGCACCAGCAGCAGCACCGTCACCACGCCTACGAACAGCTTGGAACTGGTGTGGATATTAAAGCGTTTTTTTGCCATCTGCCTGCTGTATATGTGTTATTTTAGCCCATTGTACGATAAGGAATAAAAGATAATTTTTTACTAATCTCATCGCCTTATCATGAAGATACCCTGTTCCCCGAACAGGTTGGCGAACAGGTCGCGCCCCCTAAAATAGCCCGATGCGCCCTGATTGGTGACATAGACGCGCTTCTCAATGGTCAGGTTAAGTTCTTCACATAAATTAATAAAATCTGTAATCGTGCAAAAATGGATGTTCGGTGTGTCGTACCATTGGAAGCTCAGCGTCCGGGTTACCGGCATACGCCCCCGTGTAGCTAAGTACAGCCGGTTTTTCCAATGCCCGAAATTCGGCACCGATACGACCGCATGCCGGGCGATACGCAGCAAATGCTCAAGCACCTCTTTCGGCTGGCGCAGCGTTTGCAGCGTCTGGCTCAGTACCGCGTAATCATACGCCTGCTCAGGATAATATTGCAGGTCGTCGTCAGCGTCGCCCTGAATCACCGACAGCCCGCGCGCTATGCAGCGATTCACCCCCGCTTGCCCCAGCTCGATTCCGCGGCCGGAAATATGTTTTTCCTGCTGCAGCCACGCCAGTAGATCCCCCTCCCCGCAGCCCACATCGAGCACGGACGCACCCTGAGGAATCATCTCTGCGATCACTTTAAGGTCGGGGCGGAGGGTAAAAGACTGCGTCATAATCTATCCCACCCCATACAAACTGGCCGAGCCGCTGATAAATCCGCGCATGACGGAATCGAACTCCGGCACGTCGAGCAGAAAGGAATCGTGTCCCATGTCGGTTTCGATTTCGGTGAAGCTGACATTCGCTGCCACGGCGTTGAGCGCGCGCACAAGGCTGCGGCTTTCCACCGAGGAATATAGCCAGTCGCTGGAAAACGACACCACGCAGTAACGCACCTTCGTGCCTGCGAACACATCGGTAAGTTTCACGCGGCCGCCCTGCGTAAGGTCGAAATAGCTGGCGGCACGGGTGAGGTAAAGATACGAATTCGCGTCAAACCGCTCCACAAAACTTATGCCTTGATGACGCAGGTAGCTCTCCACGCGGAAATCGGCATCGAACCCGTAGGTATAATGCTCGCGATCCTGCAGATTGCGCCCGAATTTCTGTTGCAGCATCCCCTGCGAAAGATACGTGACATGCGCGGCCATACGCGCCACCGCCAGCCCTTTGGCGGGATATTTGCGCTGCGCGATATAATTGCCGTCGCACCAGTCCGGGTCGGCCATGATCGCCTGCCGCCCGATTTCATGGAACGCGATATTCTGCGCCGACTGGCGTGTGGCGGTTGCCACCGGCATGATAGCGAATACGCGTTCGGGAAAACGGATCGCCCATTCCAGCACCTGCATCCCGCCCATCGAACCGCCGACAGCGGCGAACAACCTATCGACGCCGAGATGATCGAGCAAAAGCGCCTGCGTACGCACCACGTCGCCCACCGTGATAAAAGGAAAACTGATCCCGTAAGGCTGCCCCGTGGCAGGGTTGATCTCTTTCGGGCCGAGCGAGCCCATGCAGCCGCCGATCAGATTGGCGCAGATCACGAAAAAACGATCGGTATCGATCGGCTTGCCGGGGCCCACCATCCGATCCCACCAGCCCGGCTTGCCGGTAACCGGGTGCGTGCCGCACACATACTGGTCGCCCGTCAGCGCGTGGCATACAAGGATAGCGTTATTACGCGCGGCGTTCAGCGTGCCGTAGGTCTGGTACGCAAGGGGAAAATCGGAGATGGCGACCCCGCATTCCAGCGTAAACGGCTTGTCTCTGGCGAGCCTTACGACATCGCCGATTTCCACCTCACGGTAATTCGCCCCGAAACAGGATGTCACATTGGCCATAGGGCTCCATGTTTAGGTATATTGGACGCTGCGGTCAAGGTCTCCTTGAACATGCAAAATCCTTGCGCTAGTATCGTCCTCCTTTCCCTTCCCACCTTAGGAAAACCCCATGCATAAAAAACACCCGGATAACGGGGATACCAACGAGCTTTCCACCTACCGCCAGCAGATCGACGCGCTGGACGACCAACTCATCGCGCTGCTGGAAGAACGCATCGCCATCGTGGGAAAAGTAGGGGAATTCAAGCGCAAATACCATCCCGGCCAGTGCCCCCTGCGCCCCGGCCGCGAGGCGCAGATGGTGCGCCGCATTATCGAAAAATGTCAGAAAGGCGCGTTCCCTCCTTCGGCAGCGGCGGCTATGTGGCGCATCCTCATCGGCGCGTCCACGGCGCTGGAAGCCCCGCTCAAACTGGCCGTCTATACGCCGGACAACGACAGCTCGCTCTACTGGATGGCGCGGGAATATTTCGGCCCCAGCGTACCCGTCAACCGCCACCCGCATGTCAAACGTGTGATCGGCGACATTATGGATAACAAAGCGTCGGTAGGCATCGTGCCCATGCTGCAAAGCGCCGATACGAGCTACTGGTGGACAAACCTGCTTCAGGGCGGCAATTCCACGCCGAAAATTTTTGCGCATGTGCCTTTCGCGCATTACGGCGCGCCTGTACGGGACACACCCACCGGTCTTGCCATCGGCTGCATCGAACCGGAAGAAACCGGCGACGACATGACGCTGCTCGTGCTGGAGGCCGACCATAACGCCAGCCAGAACCGCCTGCAGGTAGCTTTCTCCGAAGCCATGCTGGAGCCGAACTGGATCAGCGTCGCCACTATCAGCGCCTCGGTGCGCCATCACCTCATCGAGGTAAAAGGGTTTATCCCGACCTCGCACGAAGCCATCCGTAAGCTGCGCGACACGCTGGGTTCTTCGATCGCCAACATCCATTTCCTGGGCGCCTACGCCGCGCCCATTACGGTCTAACGCCATGGCTGCGCCTAAACCCAATCCCGGCATCATGGACATCGCACCGTATGTGGGCGGCAAGTCGGAAGGCAAGCCGGGTGTAAAAATCGTCAAGTTGTCCTCGAATGAAACCCCGCTCGGCGCCAGCCTGAAGGCGCAGGCCGCCTATGCGGAAGCCGCCACCACCCTGCACCGCTACCCCGACGGCAGCGCAAGAAAGCTGCGCGAAGCTATCGGCGAAATCTATAATATCCCGCACGCACGCATCGTCTGCGGCGCGGGTTCCGACGAGTTGATCGGCCTGCTGATCCACGCCTATGCCGCGCCGGGTGACGAAGTGCTCATCAGCCAGCACGGGTTCCTGATGTATAAAATCTACGCGCAGTCTAAGGGAGCCATCACCGTATCCGCGCCGGAAAAAAACCTGCGCACGGATGTGGACGCCCTGCTCGCCCGCGTCACTGCGAAAACCAAACTGGTGTTCGTCGCCAACCCGAACAACCCCACCGGCAGCTACATCACCCGCGAGGAGATGCAGCGCCTGCATGCAAATCTGCCGCCGCACGTGGCGCTGGTGATTGACGACGCCTACAGCGAATACGTCACCGCCACCGATTACTCCGACGGGCGCGAGCTGGTGGACGCGCACGAAAACGTCGTCATGCTGCGCACCTTTTCCAAAATCTACGGCCTGTCGGCTCTGCGTCTTGGCTGGGCATACGCGCCCGCCGCCATTGCCGACGTGCTGAATCGCATACGCGGCCCCTTCAATGTCTCCACCCCCGCTATCGCAGCGGGCGCAGAAGCGGTGCGCGACGTGGATTTCACCGAAAAAACCCGCCAGTTCAACGCGCATTGGCTGGCGTGGATGACCCGTGAAATCGCAGCGCTGGGGTTAATAGCGCATCCGAGCATCGCCAATTTCCTGCTGGTGGAATTTGCCGACGCACGCCTCACCTCAGCCGCCGCCAACGCTTTCCTCACCGAGCGCGGGCTGATCGTACGCGAGGTTGTCAATTACGGCCTGCCGCGCTGCCTGCGCATCACCATCGGGCTGGAGGAGGATAACCGCGCGGTTATCGCCGCCCTGCGTGATTTTCTCGCATCATGAGCAAGGTATTTGACCAGATTACGATCATCGGGCTTGGGCTCATCGGCAGCTCCGTCGCCCGCGCCGTAAGAAAGCACCGCCTCGCCAACCACATTTCCGGCTGCGACGATAGCGATTCCACCCTCGCCTACGCCCGCTCGCATAAGATCATCGACACTGCCACGCGCGACGCTGGCATCGCGGTAAAAGGCAGCCAGCTCATCATCCTCGCCACGCCGCCTTCCACGCTTTCTTCCATCGCGCAGGCCATCGCCCCGCACCTAGAGCAAGGCGCCATCGTGATAGATACCGCCTCCGTCAAGCGCCATGCGGTCGAAGCCATCGCCCCGCACCTCCCGGCGCATGCTGTGTTCATCCCCGCACACCCCATCGCAGGTAGCGAACAAAGCGGTATCAGCGCGGGCAATGCCGATTTATTCCAACGCAAGCGCGTAGTGGTGACGCCCGGAGAACTTACCGCCAGCGAAGCCATCCAACAGGTCACCGCTTTCTGGAACGGCATGGGCGCGCGCGTCGAAGGCATCCCCGCCGACCTCCACGACATGCTCTACGCTTACGTTTCCCACCTGCCGCAGCTGTTGGCGTTCGCCGTGGGAAAAATGTCGCCTGCGCCCCAGCATGCGGACGCGTTCATGCGCCTGACGCGCTCCAGCCCTGCCCTATGGATGGATATTTTTACCCAGAACAGCGATAACATCGCCAAAGCGCTCGCCCGCTACCTCGATGCAATCGTGCATATCAGGAACGAGTTGGCCGCCGCACCTCCCGATGCAGAAAACCTGCCGGACAACGGGCTGGTGATGAATACCCTGTTCCCGCGCATCGCCGCCTCTTGCCTCATCACCACGGTGATGGAAGCCGAGCGCAAGGCCGGGTTCAGCTTCGCGCGCTATGCCGGCACCGGTTTTGCCGATTTCACTTCGCCCACCGTGCAGGCGCCCGACGCACACCTCGAAACCATCTCCAACCACAGCGCCGCCACCGCTGCTGCGCTTGACGCTTATATCGCGCGCTTGCAGCCGATGCTGGCATACCTAAATGCGAACGACCGCAAAGGGCTGGCCTCCGCGCTAGCGGCTTAGCTCACCCGAAGGCGAAAGCCGGTAGACATCCCTGCCGGGAAAAAGCGCCAGTAGTTCGCGGTTCTTCTCCTCGCCAAGGTCGCGCACCGCGATAATATCCCGTTCCGCAGACGGCGGATTGAACAGCGCATAAGGCTCATACTGTTCCGGCGGAATGAACACGACGGCATTTTTTAACCCGCTGCTCAGCAGCGTCAATACCGGCGAAGGCGCATTCGCCATACAGCCGTCCATCACCTTATCGACCGCACGCGACGATAGCGGGATCGCCGCCAGCATGCATAGCGCCACCAGCAGCGCCACCCGCCTGCGCAATGCTCCCGCACCCAGTTGCGAATGCGCTGCCACGCGCCACAGAAGCGGCGCACGCGCAATCCCATACGCGGTGAGGATAATCAACACACCGCTGGTTTCATAAAGATAGCGCACACCGAAACAATATTGCTGGATAAAATAAAAGATATTAGCCGCCACCATCGCGCCCGCCACCGCCAGCAACAGCCCGTTCCACCGCGCCCGTCGCGCAGGCAGCATGAATGCGGCCGCCACGAACAGCAGCGAAGGCACCGGCCAGCGGAACAGGAAGAACTGCATCCCGTTCAGGTCGTTGAACATATGTTTAAGACCGACCAGCAACGTGTGTTCCGTGCGGTTGAAGTGCACCGCATAGTCCGGGTGGATCAACCCGAAGCCGGGGCGCACGAGGAAACCCTCCGATGGAAAATCAATGGTCTCATACCCGAATGTGAACGGATTGCCGGTCGTCTGCGCATTGAACCACAGGCAGGCCAGCGCCAGCGGCAAAAATCCGAGCGCCATAGCCCCTGCCGTCCGCCAGCGAAGCCCGCAGGCAAGATACAACGCAAACGGGAATGCGAATGCCATCGCCGTGTAAGGACGCGTGAGGAAACAATAACCGATGCACGCTCCCGCCAGCAGCGCGTCGGCCAAGGCATGCGTACGTATGCTCCGCACAAAAAATAACGCGAACAGCGTGGCGAACAACAATGCAGTAGCGCCGTTCATGAATTCGGCGGACATGTTGAGCATCATCGGGGAGGCCAGCGCCAGCAGCGCCGCGACCCGTGCGATGCGCGCGCCATGCGTTTCTTTCGCGAGGAAAAAAATTGCAACGCATGTCGCCGCGCCCAGCAGCGGATTGACCAGCCACGGCGCATGCACGAGTTGCCCCAACGCCAGCAGCACGCTATGGCCGGGCGGATATTGCGAATAGAATTTTCCGCCCGCATTGCCCAAATGCCACGATTTAATGAACTCCGGCAACGGGAATGCGGGCAGCGTAAGCGCGCCCTGCGTGAATATCCACGCATGGATGCTCTGCGCGATGGAATCTTCCACAAACGGCGTCCAGCGGAATTGCGAATACCCGATGGAAAGGCTTACCACCGCGAACAGGCAGGCAATCGCGGCAAGAAACGCAGGTTGCGGCGTTGTGAATACAAATCGCCGCCCCAAACGGTATGCTGCGCGAAAGGCCGCACTATCGGCAACCGGCGCAAGAAAAAATCTAACGAAGGCAAATACGGCAAGGCTAAGCAGGGGTAACGCCACCGCGATCAACAGCGCCTTCTGCCCGTAATTCGTGCCGGAAAAACCCAGCGGCAGCAGGGTCGCAAAAAACACCCCTCCCGTCAGCGCGGCATAAATCTTGTGTTTCGCAGTGAGGCGGGACATGGTAAAGTGCCGTACCTTTTAAACATTTTATTGGGTGGAGAGTAAGGTGAAGCCTTGTACCCTGTCAATCGTCATCCCCTGCTATAACGAAGAAGCCACGCTGGAGGCCTGCCTCGCCAAAGTGCTCGACATTGCAAGCGAGAGCCTGAAACTCGAAATCATCATCGTGGATGATTGCTCGCGTGATAAAAGCCTTGCGATCGCCCGCTCGCTAGCGGAGCGCCACAAGGAAATCACCGTGCTTCACCATGAAGTCAACCAGGGTAAGGGCGCGGCGCTGCGCAGCGGCTTCACCCACGCCACCGGCGATTTCGTCACGATTCAAGACGCCGACCTTGAATACGACCCGCAGGATTTGAAGCGCATGCTGCACCCGTTGCTCGAAGGCAAGGCCGACGCCGTGTTCGGTTCACGCTTTCAGGGACACACCGAGCGCAAGGTGCTTTATTTCTGGCACTCGATGGCGAATAAAATCCTCACACTGGCCTCGAACATGTTCACCGACATGAACCTGACCGACATGGAAACCTGCTACAAAATGTTCCGCCGCGAGATCATCCAGAACATCCGCCTGGAAGAAAATCGTTTCGGCATCGAGCCGGAAATGGTGGCGAAAACCGCGCATATGCGGCTGAACGGCAAGCGGCTGAACGTCTACGAGATCGGCATCAGCTACCATGGCCGCACCTATGAAGAAGGCAAGAAAATCGGCCTGAAAGACGCCTTCCGCGCCGTTTACTGCATCCTGAAATACAACGTAATGCGCTGATGAGCCAGTTCCACTATACCGGCACCGGCACGCTGGAAGTGATGGAAGGTGCGGTGCGCTACAATCTCTTCCTCGAAAACCTGCTGGCGGATTTCGCAGGCCGCGCACCCGCCCTGCTCGATTTCGGTGCGGGCGTCGGCACCTTCGCCAAGCGCATGCGCGCACGCGGCCTGAAGGTCGATTGCGTGGAACCGGACACAGCACAATCCGCATCGCTGCAAGCCTCAGGCTTTTCGGTGCATGCAGGTTTGGAGCAAATCCCGGACGCCGCTTACGCGCGCATCTATTCCCTCAACGTGCTTGAACACATCGAACATGATGTAGAGGCGCTGAAGCAGCTACGCCGCATCCTGCAACCGGGCGGAAAACTGCTCATCTACGTCCCCGCCTTCCAGTTGCTCTACACCTCGTTCGACGCCGAGATCGGCCATTTCCGCCGCTACACTCGCGCCGGGCTGGTAGTCAAGCTACGCGCCGCCGGGTTCACCGTCGAAAGCGCCGAATATGTGGATAGCCTGGGCTTTTTCGCATGGCTGCTGTTGAAATTCCTGCCACGCAAATCCGGTGGGCTAAACCCGAACGCGGTGGCATTTTATGACCGCGTGGGATTCCCCTTAAGCCGCCTGTGCGACACGGCGCTGAAAAAGCTGCTGGGAAAAAACGTGATGGCGGTGGCTACCGTTTAAGCGAGCAACCCCAGCACATCCTCATGCCCGTGCACATGCGCGTGATACGGGATTTCTTTATAATGCGTCTGCGTATATTGTGGATGTTCTTTCGCCGATTCGCCGTAGAGAATCGCCGTGCAGCCCGTATTCAGCGCGCATTCAAGATCCACCTCGCTATCGCCGATGAACCACACCGCCGGGTTAGGCGTGATACCGCTCTTATCCAGCGCCAGATGCACGGGATCGGCAAACGGCTTGTCTCGCGCCGCGTCGTCCGCACCGACGACGCCTGCGAAATAGCCGCCCCAGCCCATATGCGCGATTTCCTGCCGCAACGTGTTGCCTTTTTTATTGCTCACCACCATGCAGTGCAGCCCCCGCTCGCGGATTCTGTCCAGCACGCGCGCCGCCTCCGGCAATGCCTGCAGGCGCGACAAGTGGTTGGCGCGGTAGTGGCGTTGGTACACGTCGCCCGCCTCCTGCCAGCGCTCGCCGAATAAATCAGGAAAGGAATCGCGCATCGACTTGCCCACGCGCATGCGCGTCTGCTCCAGCGTCCACGGCTCCTGCCCCATCTCGCGGAAGGTCTCCTCCATCGCGGCATGGATGATCGGCCACGTGTCCACCAGCGTATTATCCCAGTCGAAAATCACCGCCTGCGGCTTGGGGAGCGTCAGTTCGGACATTGCCAGCCTGTCTGTTTGTGGATATGCGCGAGGTAAAGTTCCTGCAATTTGCGCGTAACGTTGCCCGGCTTGCCGGTGCCGATTTTAAGCCCGTCCACATGCACCACCGGCAGCACGTTGGCGCTGGTGGAGGTGAGGAACGCCTCGGCCGCCTGCTTCACGTCCGTCATGGAAAACGGCTGTTCCAGCACTTTGATACCGGCCTTGCGCGCAAGCCGGAGCACCACTTCGCGCGTGATGCCGCCTAGGATATGGTGGTCGGCCTGATGCGTAACAAGCTCGCCTTTCTTAGTCACGATATACGCGTTCGAGACCGCACCTTCGCTCACTTTATCGCCATCTTCCAGCAGCCACGCCTCACGGGTTTTGTTGCGCGTGGCTTCCTGCTTGGCCAGCACGTTGGCCAGCAGCGCGACCGATTTAATATCGCGCCGCCCCCAGCGTATATCAGGATAGGTGATGACCCTCACCCCTTCAGAAATTTCGGAAGGCTTGGGAAATTTTGCGGCGCAAACGGTCAGCACCAGTGCGGGTTTTACCGATTTGGGAAACGGATGGTCGCGCCGCGCCACGCCGCGCGTCACCTGCATATACAGCCCGCCATGCTGCCTGCCGTTGCGCGCGATAAGCTCGCGGATAATGATACCAAGCGCCGCCTGCGATGCGGGCATCGGGATGGAAAGCTCTTTCACGCTGCGCTCCAGCCTGCGCAAGTGCGCGTCGCCGTCGAGCAGTTTCTGGTTGTAAAACGCGATATACTCGTAAATACCGTCGGAAAACTGGTAGCCGCGATCCTCGATATGCACCATCGCTTCACGGTGCGGCACATACCGCCCGTTCACATACGCCACGTGTGACATTATACCCCTTCTATGTCCTTGATGCCGCCACTCAGGAATGGCCGCGGGTTAAACGCAAAATCGCGTGCGGCCTCGTCGTGGAAGAATACGAGGTCGTCATTCATGCGGCGCGCGATTTCGCCGTTAATATGTTTCTTACGCAGAATTTTGCCTGCCACACTGAGCAGAAACGGCAGCAACGTAGTTTCGATGATGCGCGGCTTTTTATGGCAGACGGCGAATAGTTTTTCGAGCATTTCGCGGTAGGTCAGCACGTCGCCGCCACTTAAATTATAACTCCTGCCGATACTCGTCGTGGTGCCGGCCGCCTGAATCACCGCGATGGCGAGGTCGTCGGCATGCACGGGCTGGCGGCGGCCGAACGCGGGCGGATACACGGGCATGAAGGAAAACCGGTCGATCAGCTTGGCCAGCGACGTGATATTCAAGTCAAGCCCGACGCCGTACGTCATAGTCGGGCGGAAAATCGTCCACTGGATATTCTTGGCGTTACATCGCGTGGCGATGTCGGATTCCGCCTTGGAAAGTTTCGCCACCATCTCTTTTTCGTGCCGGTTGCGCGACAGCACCTTGCCGAATACCGAGGTTGATCCGAACGCCACGATGCGCTTCACCTCGGCGTCCGCCAGCAGGTCGATGGTCTGCGGCAGGTGCCACAGCGGGGCGCAATGCACCGCCATATCGATAAGGTATCCCTGCAGATGCAGCGAAGAATCGGTAAGGTCGCCCTTGATCCAGCGCAGGTGCTCGTGCTCGAACGGGATCGCGTCCGCCCGGCTGATCGCCAGCACCGCCGCGCCCTGCGCGATCAGGCGTTTCAGCACACACAACCCCACCTGCCCGGTCGCTCCGGTCACAAGGATCGTTTTGCCGTGCCAGTCTTTTTTCTCCGGCAGTTCCGCAAGGCCGGAGGCGAGGATCATCAACCGCTTGGCCGCCACGCTCTGCGACATGTGCGACACCGGCGCGATGCGCTTACGCGCGCCATCCAACAGCGAAGCGACGGTAAAGTGCGCCAGTACGAGGAAAGTCAGCAGCGGCATCATGCCCGGCATCATCACTTCGCGGAAATGCTTGCGGAAATAATACACCGTGCCCTTCGCGCGGTGCCATTCGATGAAGCGCTTGCTCACCTTCGCGTGTGCGCCGGGCATATGCGTCACCCGCACGCGCGGCACGCAGATCACGCGCCCGCGCATTTTGTGCACGCGCATACATAAATCCATATCTTCCACATGCAGGAAGAATTGTTCGTCGAGTCCGCCGAGTTGTTCGTAATCCGCACGTTTCAGGCACATGCATGCGCCGGATACGGCGGGCACCTCATGCGTGGCAAGTTGCATCGGCATATCGAGCGCATCGGGACGCCTGCGGCGCAGCAGCCGGTGCAGCGTTACCAGCTCGGGAACGGCATAGCGCGGGGCAAGCAGCCGCTGGCGGTCGCCCTGCTGTTCGCTACCGTCGGGGTTGACCATATGGCAGCCCGCGACCACCGCGCCGGGAATATCGCTGAATCCCTTCATGATACCGATGAGGGCGTCCGGCGGCAGCAAGCAATCGGGGTTGAGCAGCAGCAGGAATTCGCCGGTGGCTTTCGCCGCGCCCGCGTTGCATGCCTTGGCGTAGCCGACATTGCCGCCGCCGCTGAGAATTTTCAGGCGCGGCTCGCCCAGCGCCATCTGCTGCAACCGCGCGATCACATCGGGCGGGTTACCGTTATTGACCACTACCAACTCGGCAAGCTGCTGCTGGCGCAGCACGCTTTTAACCGAGGCGAACAACACCGGCCCGGTGAAATACGAAATCATCACGACGCTGCAATTATTCATAGCGCTGCCCATCCCGGCAAGGTGCGGTCACGCTCCGAAAGAATCGGCGCCTCCACCGGCCATGCGATGCCAAGCGCCGCATCGTCATAGCGAATGCCGCCTTCGCCCTCGGGGTTATAATAATTATCCACCTTGTAGAGCACATCCGCAGGCTCGTCGCCCAGCACGCAAAACCCGTGCGCGAACCCGGCGGGAATCCACAGGGAAAATCCGTTCGTGTCGTTCAGTTCCATCGCGTCGTGCTGGCCGAAGGTGGGGGAATCGCGGCGCATATCCACCGCCACATCCCAGATGCGCCCGCGCAGCACGGTCACGATTTTACCCTGCGCCGGGCTGTGCTGAAAATGCAGGCCGCGCAGCACACGCGGGTTCGAGCGCGAATGATTGTCCTGTACAAAATGTGTGGGCAAACCGGCGGCAGCGAATTGCGATGCATGGAAACGCGCGACAAAAAATCCCCTGCCGTCCTCCAGCACGTCGTGGCGGATGCGTTTAAGCCCCTCTATCCTGCAATGTTCGATGTCCATAATATTCGTCAACGCACGCGACTAAGCCCTCTTCCCAATGCGGCATGCTTATCCCAAGGCTCACCGCCGCTTTCGCACAGTCCAGCCGGGAATTTTCCGGCCGTAGCGCAGGCGCGTCGTAAGCGGCGGACAGGATCGCCTCCACACGGTTGCATCTAATCCCCGAATCGCGGCTTCTGGCAAGCGCAAAAATTGCTTGCGCGAAGCCGTGCCTGCTGGTTTCGCCGCCGCTGCAAAGATGCGTGACGCCGGCTGGAAATTCCGTACGTGAAAGCGCCTTGATAACCGCCGCCGCCAGATGCGGGGCATAGGTCGGCGCACCGATCTGGTCGGACACCACCGATACACTTTCTTTTTGCGCAAACAACCGAAGCATGGCGGTAAAAAAATTAGCGCCATACGCATCGTACAGCCACGAGGTACGGAAAATCGCATAGGCGCAACCGGAGCGGATGATCTCCTCTTCGCCCGCACGCTTGCTTTTTCCATATACATTTAACGGATTCGCTACATCGTCCTCGCGGTAGGGGCGTGTGAGCGCGCCGTCGAACACGTAATCGGTGGAAAAATGCACCAGCGGCACCCCGGCTTTCGCGCACCACGCCGCCAGTTCGCCCACGGCCTCGGCATTCACGCGCCAGGCCTCCGTGCGGCCTTCGCCTTCAGCCTCATCCACCGCCGTATAAGCCGCTGCGTTGATCACGCCCGACAGCCCGCGTTGGCGCAGCGTATCCACAAACCCCGGCTGCAATAAATCCGCCTCCGCACGCCCAAGCGCGATTACATTATCCTGCGCGGCAAGCGCCCGGCCGAGTTGCCCGCCGCTACCGAGCAACAGCCATGTCATGCGCCCTGCCCGCGCCAGTTATGGTGCGATAAATACCAGTCCACCGTTTCTTCCAGCCCGGCATCCAGCGCGCGGCGCGGCGCGAATCCTAGTTCCGCGCGCGTCGTTGCGTCATCGGTGGCGTAACGACGGTCGTGGCCGGGGCGGTCGGCCACAAAGCCGATCTGGTCGCGATAGCTGCCTTTCGGCTTCGCGCGTTTTGCGTCGAGGATAGCGCAGATGCGCTCCGCCAGCGCGATATTTTCCATCGGCGCGCGTCCGCTGAAATGATAGACGCCGCCGGGAGCGCCCTTTTCCAGCGCCAACCACAGCCCGTCGCAATGATCTTCAACATGGATCCAGTCGCGCACGTTCCTGCCGTCGCCGTAAAGCGGGAGCGTTTCCCCCGCCAGCGCGCAGGCGATCATGCGCGGAATGAGCTTCTCCGGGTGCTGCCTCGGCCCATAATTATTCCCGCAGCGCGTAGTAACCACCGGCAGTCCGTAGGTACGGTGCCACGCGCGCGCAAGATGGTCGCCCGCCGCTTTCGAGGCGGAATACGGCGAATTGGGCTGCACCGGCGAGGTTTCGCTGAATGCGCCGCTTTCGATGGAGCCGTACACCTCGTCGGTGGAAAGATGCAGCAGGCGGAAATCGGCTTTTTCAAGCGCGGGCAGGCCGTTCCAGTATTCGCGGCACGCTTCCAGCAACCCGAACGTGCCTGCAACGTTGCTGTCGAGAAACGGCCGCGAGCCGGAAATGGAATTATCGACATGCGATTCAGCCGCGAAATTCACCACTTGCAACACATGATGCCCGCGCAGCAGCTTGCCCACGCATTCGCTGTCGGCGATGTCACCCTGCACCAGCCGCCAATTGCGCGGCTCGATCCATTCAAGGTTCGCGGGATGCCCGGCATAGGTAAGTTTATCGAGCACGATGACCTGATGGCCGCGCGCCACCGCCTGCGCTACGAAACAACTGCCGATAAACCCGGCGCCACCCGCGACGAGGAGGGTCATGGATTTACTTCAGCCTGAAATTCACCGGAATTAAAAACTCCAGCAAATCCCCCTGTGGATAATCATTCGGCACGGCGGGAACCGGGTTGGCGCGGCGGATCATGTCGATAGCGGCGCGGTCGAGCGCGGGGTAGCCGGTACTGCGTTCCAGCGTATAGTAACGGATGGTGCCGCGGCGGTCGATGCGCACACGTACCACGGTTTCGCCTTCCATGCCCTGCATGCGCGCTTCATCGGGATAGAGCTTGAATTTCTGCACCCACAGCGAAATGAGCTGTTCATAGCGCGACATCAGCTCCGCGTCGGCGGCCGTGCTGTTGCCTGCGGTGCTGGCCACGCCTTTGGCCTGCGCGTCGCGCACGAACTGCTTGGCGGGGGCGTGGAACAGCGTCTGTTCCTGCGGATTTCCTTGTTTCATCGCCTTATCGAACGCAGTGCTGGCGGTCGCTTTATTCAGCGCATCCATCGCTTTTTCCATGGAATTGACTACCGATTCCGTGCGCGCTTTTTCGTGGCTGGAGTCGCGCACCATGCGCGCGATGGCATTTTCCACCGTGGCGTTGTTCCCGGATTGCGGCATGGCGGCTTCGATTTCTTCCTGCGTCATCGCATCGCCGTCGCCCAGCTTGATATTGAGCGCGCGCACGGGAATATCGATGACCTCTTCACGCGGCACGGCCTGCAATATGCCGATCACCATCATGTGCAGCGCGAACGCCACCGCCATTGCGATAGGAAAATGGCGACCGTCGAGCATGTCGGCATGCCGCGACGAAGGTCGCAGGCGCAGCGCGGGAATATGGTTGAATAGCGCCTTATTCAGCATAGATCGGCGCTTTCGATTGTGTTACCACCGAAAGATTTTTTCCACCCGCCTGCTTGATAGCATCCATCACCCCGATCACGCGGTTGGCGGGGACGGTGGCATCGGCCTTCACGGTGATGACCTTGGCGGGGTTGCCCTCCAGGTCTTTTTTCAGCAGTTCCAGCATTTCCTCCATCGGCACGATTTCGTCACCGATGATGATTTCATCGTGGCGGCCGAGCAGGATGACCAGATGCCCCTCGTCCATCAGCTTGCCGCTTTGCGCCACCGGCGGATCCACCGGCACGATCTCGAATTTTTCCACCACGCCCGCGAGCATGAAAAAGATCAAAAGGAAAATCGACACGTCGATCAGCGGGATGAGGCTGATGATGATTTTCTTGCGCTTGCTGCGGACGAATTCCACCATGCTAGCCCGCCTTCGCTTTCGGCGGCTGCGCGGCGGCCTGCGATTCCCACTTGCGTACGAACAGGCTCTTGCCGCCCGCCATATACACGCGATCCATGAGATTCACCATCTGCTGCATCGTCACACCGTCGGCAGTCAGCAGCATCACGCGGGTGTTGGGGTCGTTGCCGAACATGCGCCGCAGCGATTCATCCAGCTCTTCCTGATCGACCTTGCGTTGGCCGAGCGCCATTTCGCCGTTGGTGTAGATGAACAGGTGCACCACATCCTTCTTGTCCGCCGCCTTCCCCGCCGCCGATGGCAGGATAAGCTCCAGCGACTCAACGCGCATGAATGAAGTGGTGAGCATGAAGAAGATGATGAGAATGAACAGCACGTCGATAAGCGGCGTGAGATTCAGGTCAATAATCTTACGCCTGCGCGGTCGCTCGAACTCGATGGTGCCCTCGTCCAGCATGGGAAAGCCCGCTAGACGGTATATTTGGGATTAAGCAGGTGCAGAGTTGAGGTTTTCTGCGGCGCGTTGCGGCGCTGGTCTTCCGCCCATTTTTCGGCATCTTCGCGCTTTTTGCGCTCGGATTCGTCACGCGCTTTGCGCTCAGCTTCCTCGGCGGCTTTCTTTTCCGCTTCGAGGCGTTTGGCTTCCTCGATGGCGAACAGGCGCTCGTTACGGGTGAATTCATCTTCCAGCGCGAGGATTTGCACCGACACATCCTTCATCGTGGCGCGCACTTTTTCGATCACGCCGTCGAGCACATAATGCGCCGCCAGCGCGGGAATTGCCACCGTCAGGCCGCCCGCGGTAGTCAGCAACGCTTCCCATATGCCGCCCGCCAGCATGGTGGGGTCAACGCGCGTACCCGACAGGCTGAGCTTGGAGAACGAGCCGATCATCCCGATAACCGTACCGAGCAGGCCGAGCAGCGGGGCGACGCTCGCCACCATTTCCACGCCGCGCAGGTGCGATTCCAGTAGGCGGATGTCGCCCGCGCCCACACGGGTGATTTCTGCTTCCTTGCTTTTCTGGGACATTTCGCGGTTCGCCACGCATTCAAACGTCACGCGCATGATACGCGCCACGGGGCCGCGAATGCCGGCCAGCGTCTTGGTCGCCTTGCTGCGGTCGCCCTGTTTGATTTCACGCAGCGCGGGGTCGATGAAGCTACGGTCGAAAACGTTGGCTTTCCTGAACTGCACGATCTTGAAGAGCACCACGGCCACTACATAAACCGACAGCGCCGCAAGGCCGTACATGACCAACCCGCCCTTTTGAAAAAGCACCAATTCCGACATGCATCCATCCCCTTTTTTTTGGTTCATGAATTTCTACTATTACCGCTGGTTGCGGTCTAGTGATATTTGCACAAAATCCCGTCATCGTGAGGCTGTGCAGCAACCGTGGCGATTCGGTTTTTTTTGAAACATTCTGGATTGTAGCAGCTCGCTCGCAATGGCAAATCGCCTCAATCCGGGATTAGATAAAATGCGAGATATTATTTATAAATTATTATTAATTAGTTAACGTCGAATTAGTTTTTCCATAGTAATACTAAAGACAGTGATTCCACCCCTCGTAAGGATTGCTGTTATGCTTATCAGGATTATCGCTTTATGCGCAGCAGTAGTAACATTAAGCGGATGCATCGTAACGCCGCGCATTGAAATCGCCGAGCGCATCGACTTCAACTTCACCCCACCCGATCAGAAGCCGATGAGCTACAGCGACCTGCTTTGCTGCCACGAATGTCACGCTTAATTATTTAATTAGTTAAACGTTGACGCGCGGCGCATTTGCCCTACATTGCAGGGCAATGACACCCGACGAACTCCTCTCCCGCCTCATCTATCGCGATGCGCTCATGCTGGTGCTCGACAAGCCCGCAGGCCTGCCCGTGCACAAAGGCACCGGCGGCGGCGAGACGTTCGACCTGCATTTCGATGCACTGCGCTTCGGCCTGCCCCGCCTTCCCGCACTCGCGCACCGGCTCGACCGCGACACCAGCGGCTGTCTTGTACTTGGGCGTAACACGCACGCGCTGCGCACGCTCGGCACCTTATTCGCCGAAGGAAAAATTGAAAAAACCTACTGGGCGATCGTCACCGGAAAGCCGCCGCAGGACGCAGGCACCATCGACCTGCCCCTTGCCAAGCAAAGCGAAAGCACGAAGCGCTGGTGGATGAAGGTGGACGATAACGGCATGCGTGCCGTCACCGACTATAGGTTACGCGGTCACAGCGACGGCATAAGCTGGCTGGAACTTTCCCCGAAAACCGGGCGCACGCACCAGCTCCGCGTGCATTGCGCAGCGCTCGGCTTCCCCATCCTCGGCGACCGCATTTATGGCGCGCCGAATCCCGCCGAGCCGCTGCATTTGCACGCGCGCGCCATCAGCGTGCCGCTCTATCCGAAAAAACCTGCTATTGAAGTCATGGCGCCCGTACCGGAGCATATGCGGGAAAAAATGGGATTGTGCGGGTATAAAGAACAGGAGAACAACTAAAACTGCAGGCGGTAATTGACCATCACTGCATTCGTGCGCGCGGTGGCTTCCCAGTTGGAATTGTCGGGCGTGTATTTGAGTTCGAGCTGTTTGGCCGTCACGCCGCCGCCAAGCTGGAAATGCAGCACGATCCTGCCTCCGGCGATGCGATCTTCGGCCAGATTGAGGTAGCCGCCTTCGACGCGCTCATCGACAGCGTCGATAAACTGCCGGACTTCCGCGCTATTGATACCCAGAGAATTAAGGATGACTTCGACCTTCCGGACTTTCTTCGTTTGCGGTTGCATTAACGAGGTGCCGGTCTTGTTATCGTCTGCCAGGGCCACATCTGCCAGTGTGGCCAGAAGCAGCGACGCTGCTACCAACCTTTTTTTATCCATGCCCTCAATATAGCACGGAAACGCGATTTGTGCAATGCACAATCGTAAATTTTTTACTTTATGTTAACCTTATCGGGGTAAACTTCGCGCCCGAAATTTACCCCGATATTGGTTTTATGCTGCTGCGGTGCGCTGGCCTTGCGGACGGAAGCGGCGCGAACGGAACGGCTTTTTGTTGCCGCCACCATTGCCACCGCCATTACCACCCTTGTACCCGCCACCCGGTCTACCGGAGCGGCTGCCAGCGGGCATCTCCGGCTTCACGCCGGGATTGATAAGCTGCTGGATTGCACGCCATTTCAGCGAATCTTCCGGCGTAATCAAACACACGGCCGAACCTTCGGCGCCGTTACGCGCCGTACGACCCACGCGATGAATGTAATCTTCCGGGCATTGCGGCAGGTCATAGTTGATAACATGCTCAATATGCGGAATATCCAGACCGCGCGCGGCAATATCAGTCGCCACCAGAATGCGGTGCTCCTTATTACGGAACGCATCGATCACCTTATTGCGTTTACGCTGGTGCAGGTCGCCGTGGATGGCGTCCGCGCTGTGGTTCTGGCGGGAAAGTTTGATGGCCAGCTTATCCGCGCCCCACTTGGTCTTTACGAACACGATCACCGAACCGGCGCGCGCGTTGAGCTGGGCGATCAGCGTGTTGTATTTCTCGCCTTCCGACACGTGGATGATTTCCTGGTCGATTTTCGCCAGCGGCACCGTGGTGGAACCCACCGTGACGCGCTCGGGGTTGCGCAGGTATTTTTCCGAGATCTTCACGATATTCGGCGGCATGGTAGCCGAGAACATCAGCGTCTGACGCACCTGCGGCAGGAACTTGAAGATTTTATCGAGCTGGATGCCGAAACCCATATCCAGCATGCGGTCGGTTTCGTCGAGCACGAGGAAGGTGGTGTCGTGCAGCATCATGCTGCCGCGTTCCAGATGGTCGTTGATACGGCCGGGCGTGCCCACGATGATACGCGGACGTGCGCGCAGTTGCTGGAGCTGCTTGGGCATCGATTCACCGCCGATGATAAGGGCGGTTTTGATGTCCGGGCGGCCAGCACCGAGCTGCTGCAGCAGGTCGAGCACCTGCATGGCCAGTTCGCGCGTGGGCGTCAACACCAACGCGGAGCCGCGCGGCGAGGAAATCAGCTTTGCGAGCATGGGAATGCCGAACGCGGCGGTCTTGCCGGTTCCGGTCTGCGCCGTACCCATCAGATCGCGCCCTTCCATCGCCAGCGGGATTGCCTGCGTCTGGATCGGCGTAGGCGTGGTGTATTGCATGCGCGCAAGCGCTTTGTTTAATGCTTCGGGTAGTCCGAATGATTCAAATGTAGTCATAGTATGTATTCCTTAAATATATATACGCCTGCCCTGCGCGCACACCCGTGCGTCGCATCAAAAAAACAGGCGTTGAAATGAAAATCCTTAAGCGTCTTGCAACAGCTTGAGGTTAGCGGCAGAGGTTCTGCCTTTGTTGGTCGCCAGTTCGTACGCCACTTTCTGGCCTTCGTTCAGCGTGGCAACACCCGCACGCTCAAGCGCGCTGATGTGGACGAATACGTCGCTGCCGCCCTGTTCAGGCTGAATAAAGCCGAAGCCTTTAGTGGGATTGAACCATTTTACTGTGCCGTTTGCCATTGTATCTCCTGTGACATGTCAGCGTTATTGCCGCACCACCGTGGCGCGGCTCCGATAAAGAGTCCCGTACTTCCGGCACATTGTTGCCGGCAACTCTTTGTCAGACGCTAGAATGATCAACCAGGGGAAGACCGTTATGTGCCATGGATCAAGGCACTGCTGCATACACGCAGCCTGCATAGGCGAAGAGTCAATTACCAAACTCGAGTGGCACTATCTCATTAAATCCCTAGGAAAGCAAGGAGTTTGTTTGCATGAGCAAGAAAAATATTAGAATTCCGGTAACTTAGCGCACATAACAAAAAACCTCCCCCATTATCGATAATGCTTGCGTGCGTGCGCGATTCCCTGTTATCAATCCCGGCGAACCTAGAGGGGGCGGTTAGCTCAGTTGGTTAGAGCGCCACGTTGACATCGTGGAGGTCGGAGGTTCGAGTCCTCTACCGCCCACCACTTGTTCGAACAATTATTTTGTTTACGAACAACTGGTTATATAATCGTTTTCAGCATTTCTGATAATTCTACCAAAATTTCCACCAAGGCTTAGAAGTGGAAATTTCCTTATATCCCGTTCCAGCGACATGGTGTTGGTAAACACCTGCTTGCGATTGCTGTACTTTATTAGGCATTGGAAAAGGTTTGTTCATTCCCAATAGAAGATTGGAAACAATAAAGTCTAAAAGGGCAGCTTGATATAACGGATCAGCATCCTTTTGCTCGGAATACTTTTTCTCCCACAATGCTTCTGTAACCTGCACTGAATTTTGCTTATTCTTTAAACACACTTTATAAACGGGATCGCCAGTCCAACTTCTATGGAAATACAAAAATGGTTCTTCATAAAAGATGAACCATTTATCTTCCATCTGCTGCGGAACTAATCCTAAGATTAGCTTATTAAATTGATCAGTGCTAAAAGCTGGATGATAATCAAGCGAAATGCCTTCAATAAAGGGTGTATTCTTCCAGGATGATGAATTGGCTTTAGACATGATGCCTACTAAATGAAGTTATCTTGTAGTGAAAATAACAGAACACATGAAACATTCTAGATGTTAAATGTTAGCGAATTTTTATGGTATTCTTCCTTCGCACGTTTATCTTGCTCATGATAGAAGATTATCCACCCAAGTTTTTGTAGTTCTTCAATAAGCTGGTTCGATGTTATTCCGCTATGGTCCACCACCGCTTTTGCCCGCGCCTCTGGCGCGGACTTGCAAAAGCGAGTGTCCGGCGAAGCCCCTTGGCGTAGACGGACTACCCCCCCAATTTCCCTCATATTTTTCAACCTATTATTTTCGCCTGTCAAAAAACCTTCACAATATTGCCTGCCCGTTTGTGAAAATACTGTGTTATGATAAGGCCTTATGACAGACTCGAATAGCATTTTGCCGCATGTGGAACGTGCCTTCGCCGTATCGGGCGGGAATGCGCGGAAAGCGCATGCCTACCTCGCGCAGGAAATCGCAAAAATGCCGGACTGGTTTCAAGGACTGGTGCTGCATAACGGCTTGCAGACTGAAACCAGCGCAATGCCATACATACCCGCTCTTCTTGGCGCCTTTGTGACAGGCACTAAAGGCTATTATGTGGAAAGCGACAGGAGAACGCACAAGCCGAAGTTGAAAACCCACCACTACCACGACATAGAAACGCTGACGGAAGAAATCTCGCACCGCGCCGACCGCCTGCTGATCCAGCACCGCTATATCAGGCCGGTTCATCACGAATATGGCGGCGCGACTTCAAACGACGATGACTGGCGCGATCGCGTACAAAGCGTTATCACAAAAAAGAATCGCCGCGATAAGCTCACCTGGCAGTTAACGGTAGATGGCAACTATAAGCTAAACCAGTATCCGACCGAAGCGTTTGCAAAAATACTCACGGACTATGTCGGCCACCTAACCAAGACCCCGGCCAGCGCGGATGCGCGCATGCAAGCCGATTACCCTGAGCTGTGGCCGGTGTTCAAAGAACGATTCCTGCCGAAGCTCGAAACGATGGGGCGCGACCTCACCCCGTCGCTGGAGGAGTATCTAAAAAAAGGCAACTGGTCGATCGTCACCAGCACCAAGAACCATTTCTGCCTGAAGTCGGGCGTAGAATGTATCGCGCTGGACATGACGGGGTTCACCTCTCAACAGGCCATCGTGCTTCTGGAAAAGCTGGATGCGCTCGACCAGCGCGCAACCATCAATTACCGCGGCATTGAAGACCATCACTACCTACTCTTTAAGCGCGACCATGCAGAAATACTGGAAAGAAAGCTGAGCGAAGCCGGAAAACTCGGCACGCCGCCGCCAGCGCAGCGAATCTGGGCGGAGTCGATTGTCAACCGCCATGAACACGGGGCGCAGGGGCGAATAAACGGCTGATTTCGCTGAAACCGGCGGATAAGGATTGCATCCCGCGCGCCTATCTATACATTGTGCGCCATCCGCCCTGTACGTGCCCATAGCTCAGTTGGATAGAGCAGCAGCCTTCTAAGCTGCAGGTCGCAGGTTCGACTCCTGCTGGGCACGCCACTACTTCTCAAACCAGTCGCTTAGCACCGCTCACGCTGGAAATTTCACCCCATATAAATGCGTTCCTTATAAAACCGCTGATATGTCGCATCGCATCCTTACGGCTGTCGTAGCATGAATGGTCAACACTGTCTTAGGCAGTGGCAACCAAGAAGGAGCATTATTATGAACAAGGAACGAATCGAAGGCAAAGCTGAGCAGCTCAAAGGCAAGCTCAAGGAAACCTGGGGCAAGCTGAGCGATAACGACATCGCGCTCTATAACGGCCAGCGCGAGCAGTTCTTAGGCAAGCTGAAAGAATATTACGGCCTTGCCAAGGAAGAAGCCGAAAAGAAAGTCAAAGCGATTGAAGATGCCTACAACGCTTCCAAAGCAGCGTAACTCACCTTCACGCGCCTGACCGAGAATCGCCCGGCTTTTTTCCCAGCCGGGCGATTTTCGTATGACTTTGCAAACCAGACGCAAACCAACCATTTTAGAAAGAATATCATTATGCATATCAAATCCATATTACTGGCATCCACGGCCATGCTTGCCCTGAGTGCCCCCGCTTATGCCACCGGCACGGAAACGTACCAGACAAACACAAAGATCGAAAAAGACGTGGATGGTAATTTCACCGAAAAGAGCACCACCTCCAAAACGGAAATGGACGGCACCACCAACAACTACGAGAAAAACGTCAAAATCTCGGTAGATGATAAAGGCAACACCGAAAAAACCGTAACCACGGAAGCAATTTCCGATCCCAAGGGACTCGGCAACAAACACGTAACGACGACTCTCGATTCCGAAACGAAAAAAGACGGCGTTGTCAGTTCCACGCACGAAGCTACCGTGAATGGCAAATCGGTGAAGTCCGACAGCAGCTTTGAAAAAGACGCTAACGGCAATTACGAAAGAAAAGACACCATCACCCGCACCGATGCCTCAGGCACTGTGCGCAGCTCAGAGAAAAAAGAAAGCGTGAAGATCGATTCCAAGGGCAACGTCAAGAAAACCACCACCTCGGAAAAGACAACCGATCCCAAAGGCCTCGGCAATAAAACGACTGAAAAAGTAACCGATACCAAAAAAGTTACGGAAGACGGAACCGTCATCACCCATGAAAAAAAGGTGGACGGCGAAGTAGTGGATCAGTCGAAATACACGTCTCCCGCACGCTGATCTAACCAGAAACACGCCGGCGGTGCTGGCGTGTTTCTTTTTCCCGTTGTACATTAGCCCCATGCACAAGCACGCTTCCCCATGGATTTACGCAGCAGCAGTCTCCGGACTGCTGCTCGCGTTCGCGGCGCACGCAAGCGACCCGTCATTTAAAACCGAGGACGATAAGGGCATCCTCACCCTCGTATACGAGAACGACATTTTCGCCAGCACCGACCGCGGCTATACCAACGGCGTACGGGCGGGTTGGCTTTCCTCCGAAGCGTCCGCGCCGCTCTGGGTAAAATGGTCGGCTGACCATTTCCTGCCGCTGGCTCCCGATGGCGATAAGCGCTTAAGCGCTTCGCTAGGCCAGAGCATGTTCACACCCTCCGACCTAAGCAGGCGCGACCTGATCCGCGGCGACCGCCCTTACGCCGGATGGCTCTACGGTTCCGTGGGCGTAGTATCCGATACCGGCAAAACGCTCGATAACGTCATGCTCACCGTCGGTATCGTCGGCCCTTATTCATACGCGAAGCAAACCCAGAAATTCGTCCACAAGAATATCACCGACAGCCCCGACCCAAAAGGCTGGCGCAACCAGCTCAAAACCGAGCCGGGAATAATCCTGACCTATGAGCGCAAATGGCGTTCGCTATATCAATTTTCCACGCTCGATATAGAGGTGGACGCCACTCCCGCGGCCGGGGTTAATCTCGGCAATATCGAGACGGACGCCATCATCGGCAGCATGTTCAGGGTCGGCTACGACCTGCCGGCGGATTACGGCCCGCCGCGCGTGCGCCCCAGCCTGCCCGGATCGGATTTCTTTATTCCCACCCACGCGTTTGGCGGTTATCTCTTCGCCGGGTTTGAAGGCAGGGGCGTGGTGCGCAACATTTTCCTCGACGGCAATACCTTTGCCAGCAGCGCGCATGTCAAAAAGAAACCTTTCGTCGGCAGCGCGCAGGTGGGACTGGCGATGACCTATGGCGATGCCCGCCTTTCCTACACGCAGGTCTTTATGACCCGCGAGTTCGCGCAGCAGGAAACGCCCGAGCAATTCGGCGTGCTAACGCTCTCCACCCGCTTCTAAACAGAAGTTTTACCGTCCTTTTATACTATCGGGTTTTTTGCCTGCTGTATCTTTATGGATACGGTGTTTTGATCGCACTCACAAACAAGGAGGCGATATGAAACGCGTCATCACAGACAAACCCCAAAAACCCAAGACAGCCAGCGTCAAAGATGCGTTACAACGCCTGGAAAACGAAGGCGGCATTACCGTAACGCCGCCCCCGGAAGTAAAGCAGGCCGATACTGTTAAACCCGTAATCCGAAGGAGGCATTATGTATCCGTCCCCCGTTATCCGTACGCCAAACGATGATTACTCTATCCCCGTAATCGATGCGGAATTTGACCGTTTTGAATTGAGTCACGAACTGGACGCCAGCCTGCGTGAAGTAGAGGCCGCCGCATTCTATCACGACGGCTTCGATCCCGAAGGATAGACAAACTTACTGTTTCCTTACGACTATCGCTCGCCTTCGCATCGAAAAGTAACGGCAAGACCGCTAAACATTGCAAGACGCCGACGAATCCACACTCATAAGGAACGCATACCATGAAAACCATACGCAGCATTTTTCTTACACTCGCACTTGCAACCACATCTATCGCCCCAGTGATGGCGGTGCAGTATGCATACGCTGCCACCGCCGAGGATCTCGACAAAGATGCGAAGCAGGCGCTGGAAAAGCTCTACGAGCTTCATCCGTTCGCCAGAACCATCTCGAAGAGCGCCAAGGGCGTGCTCATATTTCCTAATGTTGTGAAGGCCGGCCTTGTATTCGGCGGCGCTTATGGTGAAGGCGAGTTGATAAAAGACGGAACGGTCAGCGGCTATTATAATTCCGTCACCGGCTCATGGGGTCTTCAGGCAGGCGCCCAGTCTTACGCCTACGCCGTATTCCTGATGACCGATAAAGCCATGAAATACCTTAACGAAACACATGGATGGGAAATCGGCGTCGGCCCGACCGTCGTCCTGGTTGACGAAGGTATAGCAAAAAATCTCTCCTCCTCTTCGCTAAAGGACGATGCCTACGCCTTTATCTTCAGTCAGCAGGGTTTGATGGCAGGCGTGAGCATTGAGGGAACGAAAATTACCCCCATCAAGCGTTAATTCAGAAAGGCGCACACTAATTATGACCACTTCAACCATTCTGCTCGTCGTACTCATACTGTTTCTCGTCGGCGCATTACCCGCATGGCCACATAGCCGAAAATGGGGCTATGCACCGAGCGGCGGACTGGGAACGATCTTAATCATTCTACTTATCCTGATGCTGATGGGACGCATCTGATCCACTTTAACCAACAGGAGTCTTTATGCGTATTATACCCTCGCTTGCCTGCATCTCCGCCTTATCACTGCTCGCCGCCTGCGGCGGACAGGATGGCTATTACGATAACAACGGCAATTATATAGCGCCGCCAAACGCCACCACCGACGCCCAGCGCGTGCATTCACCCAGCCCCGGACAATCCTCCGGCGACTATTACCGTGAGCGCCACCCGCATAAGCGCCATGGAAACGGCAAGCCATACAACTACGAACGCCGCGGCTACTATGATGACAACGGATATTATATCGACGGAAATGACGAGCTGAATGTGCCCGAAGACATGTTCCCGCCACGCGGCATGTGCCGTGTATGGTTCACCGACCGCGTTCCCTCCAGGCAGCCCGGCATTGAATCCTGCACCAACATCCGTTCGCGTGTACCAGCAGGAGCTTACGTGATTTACGGCGGCTAAGCCGGAATTATTACTCACCTAAACTACCCACCATCAACCTCAACAAGGAGACTATCCTATGTTTACAGCGACCAAAGAAGCAGCCCTTGCAGACGTAAAGAACCTTTCTTCAAATTCGCGCCCCGATGGACAGGGCAACGCTATCGACATGCATAGCGTCGCGAATAAGGCGGGACGCAAAGTACGCGATTTGTACAACGCCGCCAGCGAAGAAATCAGCAGCGACATTGACATCGTGACCTCGCAGATCCGCAAGAAGCCCGTGCAATCAAGCATGATTGCGCTTGGAACCGGATTCCTGCTGGCGACGTTGCTTCGCCGCTTATAAGAAATGTCCATGTTCGCTTTAGCAAAACTGCTCGGAATAGCGATGGTTCCCCGGACATTGTCCAGAACCGCGCTGTTCCGGCAGGTGCTATGGGGAGTAGCGATGTTTATGGTATTAGGCGTTATCCTTGGTGTGCTGGCGGGCGCGCTGGTGATAGCCGGCATATGCATGGTCTATCACACCCTGCTGCTCAACGGGTTGGAACCCACAATCGCACGGCTAACTACGGGCGCCATCGCATTGCTTATCACCATTCTCTTATATGGCGTTCTCAATGTAAGAATACAGCGCCTGCAAAACTCCGTGGTGAGCCTCTTGAAAATGCAGTCGCCGATCTCTTCGCACCTGAATGATATAACCGAAAGTTTTATGGATGGGCTGATGGGAACCTCACCCTCCGAAAAAACCAGTGAACGAACTCTGTAATCCACCCTATTTTTAAGGAAACATTCTATGACTACACAACCCCAAGGCAAGTTTCTGGCTATGGCCGCATTAGCCGTCATCATCGGCATTCTAGGCTATTACGTGCTGAATGCCCCCGATCAACGCAGCGCCGGAGACAAGATCGGTGATGCCATCGACGAGTTACCCAAAGGCGTGGATAAGGCAGCACGTCAATTGCAGGATCGCACACCGGGAGAAAAACTCGAAGATGCAGTGGAAGACGCGGGCGATAACCTCAAAAAGGCCACCAACCAGTAAAGATACTGCGCTATCCCTAAGGGAATAGTGATTTGCAGCTATCTATTTCGGCCAATGAGCGCATAGTGCCGTATGAAAACGAAGCAAAACAATGAATTTGAGCAGGAACGCGAACGCCTGCTGCGCAGCGCTTTCAACGCTTTTTCGCACGATCTGAAAACGCCGCTGGCATGTATTATCGGATCGCTCGAGGTGTACCAGCGCACTAAAGACATGCTTACCAACGATAATAAGGACGCACTCCTCAAAACCGCCCTGCAGGAAGCGCACCGCCTCAACCTTTATATCACGAATATCCTCGACACGGCTAAGCCCGGCAATAGTGCCGCAATAATAAAGCCTATACTCACTATTAAAAAACTGCCCCTGCACTATGCGCTGTATGCATTGCTTCTGCTGAGCCTACTGTTTCACCTGTCCTATACGCAGGGCGCGCATTTTTACGGCTCCATCCTGCTTACGGCAATAGGTTTGGGGTTAGTGTTGGCGTGCATAGGCTTGCATCAAAGTGCGAGAAAAGCGGCAGTCGCCCATGCTACGAAGCAGGCGATAGCATTGCAACGCACGGAAGAAGATCGCTTAATGGCCGCAGAGAAACTTAAAACCACCGCCACGGCCAAGCAGGAATTCACTGAAAAAGCCAAAGATACTGCGGAAGCCGCTACCCTCACCGCAGAAGCTGCCACACTCGTCGCGGAAAAAGCCAATAAAGCGAAGTCCGATTTTCTCGCCAATATGAGCCATGAGATCAGAACGCCGATGAACGCGGTAATCGGCCTCACCCATATATTGCGCACCACCAAGCTCGACGAGCAGCAGAAACAATGCGTGGACGTCCTGCAGACCAGCTCGGAATCACTCATGCGGCTGATAAACGACCTGCTCGACATCGACAAGATGGAATCCCACGACATAGAGCTGGAAAACGCGCCGTTCAGCATGACGTCGCTGCTCGATCAGGTCATTAGCGTTATGTCAGTGCGAGCGAAGCAGAAGGACGTCAACCTCGTCGTCCATTACGAATCCGGGCTTTACAAAACCTATATCGGAGATAGCGGGCGCATTCGCCAGATATTGCTCAATCTCGTCGGCAACGCCGTTAAGTTCACCGAAAGCGGCGGCAGCGTATCCGTATTTTTTGCCAACGGCGGAAAAGGCAACGGGAAAAAACAGGTTACCGTGACGGTAACCGACACCGGCATCGGCATCCCGCCGAACAAAATCGACCTTATCTTCGGTAAATTCGTACAGGCCGATTCTTCCATCACGCGCAAATACGGCGGCACAGGGCTTGGCCTCGCCATTTCGCAGGCGCTGGCAAACCGCATGGGCGGCAATATCAGCGTTACCAGCGTGGCCGGGCAAGGTTCCTCGTTCGTCCTTACGCTCAGCCTGCCGGTGGAAGCCACCGACAGCGATAGCAAAAAACATTATCAGGAAAACATCATTTACCTCGATATGCAGGCCAATGCAAAAATCAAGCCTATTCTGCTGGTCGAGGATTATGAGCCTAACGTGCTCGTAGCCACCATGATCTTCAAGAATTTCGGCTATCGTTACGAAGTGGCGCATAACGGACAGGAAGCGATAGAACGTTTCACGCCCAACAAATATTCCATTGTCCTGATGGACGTCGAGATGCCGGTAATGGACGGTTATGAAACCACGCGCCATATCCGCGGCTTCGAGAAGGCCGGGGAATCCGCCCCGATCGCCATCATCGCCATGACCGCGCACGCCATGAAAGGCGACCGCGAGAAATGTATCGCGGCAGGAATGGACGACTACATCGCCAAGCCTTTCAACCCTCACCAGTTGCAGGCCCTATTGGTTAAGCATCTGGGAAAAAACGGCAGCCCGAAAGCGGCCGCGTAAACTTTACGCTCCCTTTACGTCCGATTCCCTTTGCCCTGCATATTTTTTATGCGTCCTCCGTTAGGTTGGTTTTACTGAAAGTGAACACCACAACGGAGCCTCTTATGACAAAATACCGCATTGCATTTTTTACCGTATCCGCAGCAGCACTGGCACTCTCCGCCTGCTCACCGGAACGCACCGCGCTGGACGCGCCGCCGGGAAATTATGAAAAGACGACCAGTTCCACGGACGCCAAGGGAACCACTACCAAAACACAAAGTTCCACCGACGTATCCGTCGATAATGCCGGCAATAAAAAGGCGGTGATAAAGTCAAAGACGACCAGCGACCCCAAAGGCCTGCTGAACAAAACTACTACGAAAGAATCTGAGCAGATTCTTGAAGAAAAATAGACGTGATAATGCGTCCATTCCAACAACGGAGAATTTTTATGAATACATTCCACACGACGACACTAGCCTTTGCAACCATAGCGTTGCTTTCTGCATGCGGTGACAGGCCGGGAGAACGCGCGCTCAGTGGCGCTGGTATCGGTGCGGGCGTCGGCGCCGTAGGCGGTGCTATTATGGGTGGCGATCCGGTGACGGGCGCTGTCGTAGGCGGCGCCGTCGGTGCTGCAGCCGGTGGCCTGACGAAGGAAAAAGACATCGATCTCGGCAAACCCATCTGGAAATAAGGGGCGTTATGACACGATCATCATTTCTACGCTGCGCACTGGCTGCAATTGCTGCCGTTGCGTTGCACACGGCTCCCGCATGGGCAGATGACGACATGCTGCAGGTTCAGCAGCAGAACGACGTCTCCTATGTGTCCGGCGGCGTAGGCCAGGAGGAGATCGATGCGTTGGAAGCGGTAAAACGCAACTATAATCTTCGCATCACCAGCGCCGACAAAACCGGTCGCTATGCCGGGGATGTCCATATCGTGATAACCGACCGGCAAAACAACATACGGCTCGACGCGATGGGAGGCCCCCTCTTCTACGCCAACCTTCCGGATGGCCGTTATATCGTCGAAGGAACCAGTGAGGGCTTAAGCCATAAACAGGCCGTTACCATTTCCGGCGGGAAGCCTGTTTCCGTTCGATTCAACTAGCCGCCGGTACAACCACGCACTTGGGAGAATCGTTATGTTAAACTACATGGTCACATTTTTCATTCTGGCAGTGATCGCCAGCATTCTGGGTTTTGGCGGCCTAGCTGCCGACTTCGCGGAAATCGCAAGATTTCTGGCAGCGGTATTCGTGATCCTATTCATAGCCAGTCTGGTATACAGCTCGATTACCGGCCGCAGGCCTAATCCGCCGCTGTAAGCACCTTGCCTGCTGCGCCCTGTACCACCGTGCTATCGGCTATCACCTCCATGCGGTAGCCGATGCCCGGTTCGGTGACGATATAGACAGGCGCTCTGGGATCGGTTTCGATCTTTTCGCGCAGTTGCCCGATATAGACGCGCAGGTACGTGGTATCGTCCACATGCGCGGCGCCCCATACCGTTTTCAGTATGTCTTTATGGGTGAGCATCTTTCCACGGTTGACGATGAAATACCGCAACAGGTCATATTCCTTGGGCGTGAATGCGATCGGCTCGTCGTTCAGGAAGGCCTTGTGCCGCACTAGATCCAAACGCAGGGCGCCGTTGCATAATTCCGGCTCGCCCGCCTCACGCACCGCGCCGGTACGTAGGGCAGCGTTGATACGCGCCATCAGCACTTCAACATTGAACGGCTTTGTCACATAATCGTTCGCCCCTATATTGAGGGCGGCGGTCACTTCCTCATCGTTAGAGCGGGCAGATAGGACGATAATCGGCACCTGCGACCATTCGCGAATAGCGGCGACCACATCCTTGCCATCCATATCCGGCAGGCCAAGATCGAGCAATATCAGGTCGGGCTTGATAGATGCGCACATGCGCACCGCCTGCTTACCGGAGGTGCTTTCGGCAACCTTGAAATTTTCGGCGTCGAGCAGGATGCCAAGCATCTTCTGGATCGGCGGCTCATCGTCTACCACCAGTATGGTATTTTTCTTTTCATGCATAAGGATATAAAAACGCGAAAACCGGGATAACTCAAGAATACTTCATGTATTCATGGTCCCTTTTCATATCTGGAGTTGTATCACGATCACAAATATTTAACCAGAAATCGATTTCGACGGATAAAGCCTTTGTTTTATATACTCAATAGGCGCATGCGATAGCAAGGCGCATCAGTGATGTTGCTCATGCTTGTCAGTAGTCGCAGGTTTTTTCACCGGGGGCTTTGCTTTCGACATGCTCTTATGATGCATCTTATCGCACATCATAGGCTTGCCATCCTTACCCATCGCGTCGCCCATCATGCCTTTACAGCAGCATTCCCCGCCTTCTTTCATCATTTCCTGGCAACATTTGCATTGCATGCCTTCATGCGTGCCCTGAGCCGGAGGAGCAACCGGCGTACATCCCGTAACGGCAATCATAAATGCAACCGCAGCGAATATTTTCTTCATAACGGCACTCCCTTATAAACATTGCTTCGCTTCTGGGTATATACCCATAGGCATGCGCGTCAAAAGGAAATCTATCGTCACTGAAATGCTTAATTTGCCGCACTACTCACGCTGAGCAAACAGTCATTCGAGCCGCCGGCCTTATCTTTACCGCCACCCTGATTGCACAGGAACGGCAGCGGGCTGGCGTTTTCGCCCTCGTCTTCTTCGCGTTTGCCGTTGATTTCTTTCTGCACATCGTGCGACAACGTCACCCCGCTGCCGGACGACACGCCGGCAGTAATCGTCAGCAATGCGCCCGTATAGCTTATCGTATAGTTGCCACCTGCCGACAGCGTGCCTTGCGTAATCGCATACGTGCCTTCGCTCTCACCCGCCGCGCGGCTCAGCGCGCCTGAGAACACGGAATCATTGTCCCCGTTCACCAGCCCGCTATACTGGTAGGTGAACACAGGATCGGCAACGCCGCTGCTCTTGCTGTTCGCATCCGCCGTCACGTTAAGCGCCACCGGATTCACCGTCAGCGTGCCGTCCACATAGTTAATGGTGTAGCCGTTATACACATCGGCGAACGCCAGCGTGCCGTAAGCGGCGTCGATCGCATAGCTGCCCGCATTGCTCGATGAGGTGCCGCTGGTCGTCAGCGACAACGCGCCGCTGCTCACTGCTGCGCCTTCCGTGCAGGCAGTGGAGCAGGTGAAATTATAGGTCAGCGCGGGAACCGCGGCACCGTAATCCTTGCTCTTATCCTCTGCCGTAAACGTAATCGTACCGGCAGATGCCGCCGCATACACCCATGTATCCTGCGTGGCGCTGTAAGTAGCGGGAACTATCGCCGACGGCGCCAGCGTGCCGTAGCTATTGCCGAATACTACTTGCGGAGAGATAAGCCCGTCGCGCGTATCGTTAGCGGCATTGGCCGAATAGACCACCCAGCGTCCTACCGTTGCATCCAGCGCGTCCGCGCCCGAGCCATTGGTAAAGCGGTCGTTCGATGATAGCACTATGGCGTCTCCCGCAGCAGAGCTGGTGATGCCGCCCGACGCGCCGATGATGATGTCGCCGGTACCGTGCGTGCGCGCAAGCATCGTATTCGTGCCCATCGCCTGCGCGCCGTTAAAGCTGATATTGCCGTTGCCGCTTTGGATCACGGCGTTTTCGCCCCACGTATACGCGTTGGCCGTAACCGCGCCTGAACCGTCCGTGCGGCCGATGGTGATGGTACCGGCCGTAATATCCGCCAGAAGCCCTGTCGTAATCGCCAGCGTTCCGGCTGCGCCTGCAACGCCTACGGTAGTGGCCGCGCTGCGCGGGTTGAACCATACGTTTCCGGTAGTCTGGAACGTACCCGCGTTGTCATGCGTCAACGTATTCGCGTTGATTTTGATAAGTCCGGTGTCAGACGCGCCGCCGATGGTGGCCGTGGCAAAATACACATCGGTGGCGGGGGATGTACCCGTAATATCAATGGTGCCGCTGCCGGTGGTCGCAACCGTGCTGAGGGCAATATCAACGCCATTGCCAAGCGCTGAATTCGACGTGCCTGCAATCGTGATATTGCCGGTATTCGCCGTGATGCTGTTGGCGCCGCCGCTACCGTCTATGCTGATACCGGCAAGGTTGTTGGTGCCCGTCGCGCTGCCCGTGCCGGTGACGCTGATATTGCCGGAGCCGGTGGACGTAAGCCATGACCCGTTTTCAAACACCACGCCTTCACCGTAGCCGTTTGCCGGTGACGAAATACCCGTACCGGTAACGATAATATCCCCGTTCACCGTGTTCATGCCGCTGTCGAGCGCGAAACGAATACCGCGTCCGGAAGCAACACCGCTGCCGCCGGTGCCGTTCAGCGTAATATCCCCCGTGCCGGTAGTGCGAAGGTTCATGAACGTAAACGCCATGCCGAAATTCTGGAAGCCGGTGCCGTTGCCACCGCCAGTACCGTTAAGCGTGATATTACCGTTAGCCGTGCTGATGCCATCATCCGCATAGTTTATGGTAATACCCACGTTGCTGCTGACGCCATTGCTACTGCCAGTGCCGGTGAACGTTACGTTACCGGTTCCGCTGGTGCTCACCAGATTGTTCCCCTGCATGAAAATACCGTAGTTGCCAGCGCCGTTGCCCTGCCCGGTTCCGGTAACGTTAATATCGCCGTTGACCGTGGAAAGGACGCCGTTCAGCGCAAGACCACCATTATTATCCGTACCGTTGCCGCCAAGCCCTGTCAGGCTGATAGTGCCCGTACCCGTGGTGCTGAAATTAGATCCGGCGGCGATCTGGACGCCGTAATTATCAATGGTGCCGTCATAGCCCTGGCCACGGATAACGATATTGCCACCACCTGCATTAAGGGTTGTCGCCGAGGTCAATATACCCTCCACCGCACCACTGCGGCCAGTGGCATAACCGTTCACCGCCGGGTCGCCGGAACCGCCGCCAAGCGTGATATTGCCGCCACCGCTGGTGAATGCCGTGCCAGAACCAAGATTAATGCGCCCGCCGCCCGCCGCGTCACGGTCGGAATTGAGGACGATGGCTGCGTTGCTAGCGGTAATGTCGCCCGCCCCCGTAATATTGATATCGCGGTTGGCACGCAGGGTAACAGCTCCTGTATTGCTTACGATGTCGAAATCGGCATCGAAGGTAATGTCGTTGCCGGAAGTCAGTGAAATGGTACCCGCACCCGCGGTAGTAATCGTGCCCACGCCGCCGTCGATAATATCACCGGTGGCAGTGGTCGCAGCGAAATCATAGCCCGATGCCAGCGTCTGGTTGCCGTCTAAGCTGATATTGCCGCTGCCGTTCTGGATCAGCACGTCCTCGCCCCAACCGGTGTAGGCGGCGAGGTTGATGATGCCCGTGCCATCGGTGCGGCCTACGATAATGCGGCCAGCGATGGTGGCATCGAGGATGGTGGTGGTGATGTCCAGCGTATTGGCGGTGCTCGCCACGCCGATGGTGGTGGAATCCGTGCGGTTGCGGAACCACACGTCGCCGGTAGTCTGGATGGTGGCCGCGCCCCACGCAGCGGTATTTTGTGAAAGAGTGATGTTGCCGGTGGCCGACGCGCCGCCGATGGTGGCAGCGGTGGATGAGACGACTAAATCGGTAGTGTTGTGACCGGTAGTCGTAATGTTAATGGCGCCAGAGCCGGTGGAAGTTATGTTAGCCGTAGCGCCTGACGTATAAATGCCGTAGTTATTGCTGTTCGAACCGGCTCCGCCGTTGCCGATCACGTTAAGCGTAGCGTCCACGGTCGTAATCGCGCTCTGGAAAATATTAATGCCGTAGTTCGAGGCATAACCCGCGCCACCTGTGCCGGTGACCGTCACTGCGCCTGCGGCACCGGCGGCTGTAGAGCCGATCGTGCTGCCCGAGCGCACGTAAACGCCCCAGTTGTTGCTGTATCCGTTGATATTGTTAGACGCATTGCCGGTGCCGGTCACACCCAGCGTGCCGCTGTTAACGGTGATAATACCGGTGTTGAGGGATACGCCGTGGTTGTTGCCCGTGCCGAGGCCACCCGTGCCGGTGACGGCCACGTTACCCGTGCCGGTGCTCCTGATAACAGCGCTGTTGGTATGGACATACACACCGTAATTATCGGTACTGCTGCCGTTGCCGCCGGTGCCGGTGACGCTCAGGTTGGCGTCCACCGTGGAGATTTCACCGGTGTTGTAGACCCAGACGCCCTTGTTGTAACTATGGCCGTTTGCGCCGGTACCGGTGACGGTGACGGTGCCCACGGCACCGGTGCCGGTCGAGGAAATCGTGCTGCCGCTGCCGCCGACAAAGACGCCGTCGTTATCCGTGTAGCTCGCCGTGGTTCCGCCAGCGCCGCCAGTGCCGGTGACGTTGATCGTACCGCTGGTGGTGGTGATATCCGCGCCGCCGCTCACGGCAACGCCATAATTATCGTCAATGCCGTTACCACCAACACCCGTGACGGTGATGTTGCCGCTGGTGGTCTGCAATTTGCCGGATGTCCCGCTGCCCACTATCACGCCGAAATTATTGCTTCCGGCCGCGTTATTATACCCATGACCGCGCACGGTGAGCGCGCCCGTACCTGCATTCACTGCGACGTTGTTCACATATACGCCATACGCCTGCCCCGCGTTACCCCACGCGCTGCCAGCGCCCGTGCTACCGCCGACGAGATTGATATTGCCGTCGCCCGAAGTGATCGCGCCCGCGATATTGATGTATCCGTCCGAATTATCATCGCGGTCGGAATTCAGTGTAATCGCGCCACCGCTGGAAGTAACGGTGCTGCCGCCGGAAAGCGCGATGTTACGGTTGGCGCGCAGGTCAATCGCGCCCGTGCCGGATACGAGATCGTAGTTGGCGTCGAGGATAAGGTCGTTGCCGCTGGAGAGCAGGATCGTGCCCGCACCCGCAGTCGTCAGCGTGCCCGCCCCACCGTCCACGATGTCACCGCTAGCAGTCGTCGCGCTGAAATTATGGCCGCTGGTCAAGGTATGGTTTCCGTTGAAGCTGATATTGGCGCTGCCGTTCTGCACCAGTACATCCGCATCCCAACCCACATAGGCATCCATATTAATAAGCCCCGAACCGTCCGTACGGCCTATGGTAATCGTGCTTGCATCTACGATATCGAGAATCGCATCGGTGACCTGCAACGTGCCCGTACCGCCGCCGACACCGACGGTAGTGGCCGCCGTGCGGTTGCGGAACCACACATCCTGCGCGGTCTGGATGACATTGGTGCCGGAGAAGAGCAAGGTGTTGGCTTCGAGTACGATGTCGCCATTATCGGTAGCGTCGCCGATGATACAGGAGATGCAATAAATATCTGCGGTGGTGCCGCTACCGACCAAAGTAACCGTGCCGGTGGTCGAATAGACGGTAGCGGATTGCTGCACATACCCGTAGACACCGAAGGTGCCTTGCGCGGTGCCGCTGATGTTCAGGTTACCGCTGTTCGTGTGCACGACGGTGGTGGCGTGGTTGAGAATCACCCCGTAATTTTCGCTATTGCCTGCCGCGCCCGTGCCGGTGATGGTGATGCTGCCGGTGCCGGTTGCGCTGATATCGGTCGCGGTATTGTCGGAATAAATATAGACGCCGTAGTTGCTGTCACCGGTGCCTGCGCCGGTGCCGGTGATGGTGATGTCGCCGTTCTGCGTGGTCATGGTTACGTTGTCGATGGCCACGCCGCGGTTGCCGGATGCACCTGCGCCCGCCACGCCGATAATGCTGATGCTACCCGTGCCGGTAGTGCTTACAGCGATAGAGTTCAGGGCGACACCATATTGCCAGTCGGTAGCGGCATTGCCATAACCCTGGCCGCGTATGCTAATATTGCCGCCACCGGCATTGATGATCGGTTCACCACCCCCATAGCCCGAGCCGGTCAGGATACCTTCCACCGCACCCGCACGGCCGATGGCGGCAGTCGTCGTTGGGTCAGCGCCGCCGCCGAGCGTGATATTGCCGCCGCCCGATACAAGGTCGGTATCGCTGTAAAGATAAATACGCCCGCCGCCTGCCGCATCGCGGTCGGAATTGAGCGTAATCGCCGCGTTGCTGGTAGTAATGTCGCCCGCGCCGGTGATGTTGATGTCGCGGTTGGCGCGCAGCGTGATCGCACCCGTGGCGGATGTCAGGTCGAAATCCGCATCAAATGTAATATCATTGCCCGAAGTAAGCGAGATCGTGCCCGCGCCTGCTGTCGTGATCGTGTACGCACCGCCGTCGATAATGTCGCCCGAGGCAGTAGTAGCGGCAAAATTATTGCCCGATGCCAGCGTCTGGTTACCGTTGATAGTGATGTTGCCTGATCCATTCTGGAAGGTAAGCGAATCGTTCCATGCGGTATACGCCGCCGCCGTCAGCAGGCCGCTGCCTGCGCTGTTGCCGATGGTAATCAGGCTCCATCCATCCATGATGCGGCCAAGCTCGGTGTTGGAAAGCGCCAGTGTGCCTGCCGCGGTGTCGGCCACGCCGATGGTGGTCGCGGCAGCGGAGTTCCTTATATATATGTTGCCCGTGCCGGTTAGGTTCGCGCCGATGAGCAAGTCGCTGTCGGTAGAAAGCGTCAGGTTCCTGCCCGCAAACAGCGTCTGCGCGCCGTTGATGTTCATCTGGCCGCTGCCGGTGAGGTACACGATATGGCTGTCGCGGGTGTTGGTGGCGTAATCATAGGCGCTTACGTCCATCACGCCCGTACCGTCCGTGCGACCTATCTGGATAGTGCCTGCCGTGGTCGCGGCGAGGATGCCGGTGGTCACGTCCAACGTATTGGCTGTGCCTGCCACGCTTACGGTGGTGGAATCCGTGCGCGGGCGGAACCAGAAGGTGCCAGCCGTGCGTCCCACATAACTAAGCGACAACGTATCGGCGATCAGCGTGATATCGCCGGTCTGCGAGGCATGGCCGATTACGCCGCTTGAAGTAGCGTGAATATCCGCCGTGGCCCCCGTACCGGTGATGGTCACGGTACCGCTGCCGGTAGTGTATGTCCCGGCGGCGCCGTTCTGGAAGCTGACGCCGTAGCGCGTGCCCGCGCCCTGCGCCGTGCCAGTGATGGAGATATTACCTGTATTGGAGTAGATATAACTGCCGGTGGCGTTGTTGACGTACACACCGTAGCCGGTATTGCTGCTGTTCGCGCCGCCGGTACCGGTGACAGTGATATTGCCGCTGGTGGTATAAACGTTACCCGTTGACGCTACATATACGCCGTAATTGCCGGTTCCCGACCCTACGCCGCCAGTACCGGTCATCACGATCGCACCGGTGCCGGTGGTATAGACTGCAGCGTTCGATGAAGCCACCTGAATACCATGATTATCCGCGCCGGTGCCCGCGCCGCCGCCGGTACCGGTCATGGTGATGGTACCGTCTGCTGCCGTTACAATGCCGCTCGTCCCTATGATAATACCGCGCCCGCTGCCCGCGTTGCCGCTGCCCGAGCCGGTGCCGGTCATGGTGATATTACCGCTGCCTGTGGCAGTGATTATCCCACTGCTGCTGATACCCGTATGGTTCGTCGCGCCGCTGGAATTCCCGCCGGTGCCGATGATGGTGATGTCGCAGCCGGAGCAGCCAGTAATGCCGCCCGAAAGCACGAAACCATACTGCCCGGTGCCCGTGCCGCCCGCGCCGCCGCCGGTGGCGTTCACGGTGATATTACCTGTGCCGGTCGTCACCAGCGAATTGGCGGCTTGCAGATTGACGCCGTAGTTGTTGTTCCCGCTGCCGCCCGCGCCGCCACCGGTGGCCGTAATGTTGATGTCGCCCGCGCCGCTGGTGGCAATGCCGGTGGTGCCGCTTTCCAGCCACATGCCGTAGTTCGCGCCACCCGTGCCCCCCGCGTTGTTACCGCCGGTCAGCGTGATGTTGATGTCGCCATCCACCGCCGTCACGCGGCCGCCGCTCCACAGCCCCATGCCGGTGCTTTCCCCCGAAGATCCGCTGCCACCGCCGGTGCCGTTAATGGTGATGACGCCGGTTCCGGTGGCGCTTACCAGTGCCGACGCACCGTACACCGCCACGCCGATATTGACATCATTGATGCCGCTGCCGCCCTGCCCAGTGATGGTGATGTTGCGGTTCGCCGCCGCCACCACGCTACCGGTCACGGCCACACCTATATTATAAGTGCCACCCGCGTCGGTGCTACCGCCCGCCGTGCCGTTGATGGTGATGTCGCCGGTGCCGGCGGTCTGCACGCCGTTAGCGATCGCCACCTGCACACCGTAGCTGCCTGCCTCGTTGCCGCCTTGGCCGGTAATGCTGATATTGCCCGCGCCGGTGGTGCGGAACGTACTTCCTGCGTTGGCCACGCTGACACCGATATTGCCGGTGCCCGTGCCCGCGCCGCCGCCGGTACCGCTTACGGTGAGGTTGCCGTCCACAGTGGACACCGTGCCCGAAGAATTATAGATACCGTAGTTGCCACCGCTATTTCCCGTTCCGCCGCCGGTGCCGGTAATGCCGAGAGTACCCACACCACCGGCGGTGATCGCACCGCTATTGATGTAGATACCATGATTGCTGGCGCCGCTGCCCGCGCCGCCGGTGCCGGTGACGCTGATGTTGCCGCTGGTCGATGAGATGGCCGCGGTGCTGGCGAAATAGACACCGTAGTTACTGGTGGTGCTGGTGCCCGCGCCGCCCGTGCCGGTCAGGCTGATCGCGCCGGTGGCCGTGTTGATCGCGGTATTGCTGTTTAAGTAAAGGCCTGCGTTGGTGCTGCCGCTGCCCGCGCCGCCCACGCCCGTCATGGTAATCGTGCCGGTACCCGACGTGGTGATCGTCTGCGTCTGAACAGTCACGCCGAGGTTGCTGTTCACGCCCGCGAAGCCCGTACCGCGAACCACGATATTGCCGCCGCCTGCATCGAGCGTACCGCCGGTGAGAATAACGCCTTCCACCGCGCCTGTGCGCCCCACGGCGTTGGCCGCCGTCGGGTCTGCGCCGCCGCCCAGCGTGATGTTGCCGCCGGAGGTGGTGATATTGCTGCCGGTGCTGTAACGTATGCGCCCGTCGCCACCCGCATCTCGGTCGGAGTTCAGCACCACATGCCCACCGCCGGTGGTGATATCGCCTAAGCCGGTATAGGTGATATCGCGATTCGCGCGCAGGGTAATCGCACCAGTGGCCGAAGTAAGGTCGAAATCACTGTCGAACGTGAGGTCGTTACCCGCGCTCCAGAGCTGCGTGCCCGCGCCTGAGGTGGTAACGGTATATGCCCCGCCGTCGATAATGTCACCGCTGGTGTTGCTGGCGCTGAAATTACTGCCGGAAGAAAGTGTCTGGTTGCCGTTGATGGTGATGTTGGCGCTGCCGTTGAGGAGCGTCACGCTCGACGCCCATGTCGTATAGGCCGAAAGGCTCAGCAGGCCGCTGCCATCCGTGCGGCCTATTTGTATAGTGCCTGCGGTGGTCGCGGCGATAATCGCGCTGGTAACGGCGAGCGAACCCGCCGCGCCCGCCACGCCCACCGTGGTGCCCGCGCTGCGCGGTTTGAACCACACCGTGCCGGTAGTTTGCGCGGTGTAACTGGTCAGGCTCAGCAGATCGGCTTCCAGCGTGATGTTACCTGTTTGCGAGCCACCGCCGATGGTGCAGGTCGAGCAGTAAATATCCGCCGTAGCACCGGTGCCGGTTAAGGTCACGGTGCCTGCGCCGGTGGTGTAGATCGCGCCGCTGGTGTCGATGTCAACGCCGTAGCGTGTGCTTGCGCCCTGCGCCACGCCGGTTGCGGCGATGTTGCCGGTGGCCGAATACACGCTGCTGCCGCTGCCCGACACCACGATACCGTGCGCAAAGCCCGCGCTGCTTGCGCCGCCGGTGCCCGCCAGCGTGATATTGCCGGAGCTCGTATATATATCCGCACCGTTAATGAAATAGATACCCACGTTGCTGTTGGCGGTGCTTGCGCCGCCGTTGCCGGTTACGCTGATCGCGCCTCCGGTGGTGGTGATATACGAGCCGGAGCCGTTCAGGTACACGCCGTAATTCTGGGTGCCGCTACCCGCGCCGCCGCCCGTGCCGGTGAGCGTGACGTTACCGTTGGCGGCGGTGAGGATGCCGGTGTTATTGAGGTAAATACCATAATCACTGCCGCTGTTGCCCGATCCGCCGCCGGTGCCGGTGAGCGTGATCGTGCCGGTGCCGGTTGTGCTCACGGTACCGATAATATTGATACCATAGTTGTGTGCGCCCGTACTATTTCCGCCAGTACCCGTGATAGTGATATTGCAGTTCGTACAGGCATTCACGACGTTTGTACCCGCACCACCCAGATACACACCGTAACTATAATCGCCTGCACCACCGCCGGTGCCGGAAAGCGTGATACTACCCGTACCGGTAGTTTGGAAGCCGTTTTCGGAATCGACGTTGATACCGTGATTGTTATTGCCACCACCCGCACCGCCTTGGCCGGTGACAGACACGTTGCCGCTCCCCGTGCTCTTGATAGAGCTGCCCACGCCACTTACCAGCACACCGTAATTCGTGCTGCCGCTGCCTGCGCCGCCGCCGGTGCCGGTCACAGTCACGTTGCCGTCCGCCGAAGAAATCACGCCGCCGGTAAACAGGTAAACACCAAGGTTGAACCCGCTGTTGGTGTTTCCGTTGCCGGTGCCGGTCACGGTTACAGCGCCGCTGCCCGTAGCGCTTACCGTCGCAGAGGCAATATAAACACCGCGGTTCAGGTTGCCGCTGGAATTACCGCCAGTGCCGGTGATGCTGATCGTACCGGTGCCGCTGGTGGTGACGGAGCTGCTGTTATCGATGCGCACACCGTAATTGTCGGTGCCCGCCGTATCGCCTTCGCCGCGGATCACGATGTTACCGCCGCCTGCGTTGATGGTCGCATTGGAGAGCCTGACACCTTCATCCGCGCCCGCGCGGCCGATGGCGGCTGTCGTCGTGGGATCCGCACCACCACCGAGCACGATATTGCCGCCGTTGGTCTGGATAGAGGAGCTTGACGCCATGTAGATTCTGCCACCTCCCGTTGCATCAGAATCTGCATTCAACGTCACATTGAGCTTGTTGCTGCTTGAAGCAATATCGACGTTGCTATTGATGTTGATGTCGCGGTGCGCGGTGAGCGTGAGGCTGGCGTCGGTGCCGGCGGTTTTGGCGATGTCGCTGG
>CAZYBO010000006.1:0-134912 GCA_964645205.1 uncultured Rickettsiales bacterium | reverse complement strand
TCGCGGGGTGGAGCAGCCCGGTAGCTCGTCAGGCTCATAACCTGAAGGCCGCAGGTTCAAATCCTGCCCCCGCAACCAACCTAGTTTTTTCAAAGCATCCCACAGAGTTCCAAAACCCAGATATTTTCAGGGCTTATCCGAAATTCGTTGTCCCACTGATTTCCGGTGTTATCCGGGAAATACCCTATCTTTTAGGGTACGGGACAGGGTACGAACCGGAATTGATAGGAACTGAACCATGCCAAAAATTATCAAACGACTCGCCGAAACAAAAATTCGTAACGCCCCGATTAAGGCGCAAGCCTACACTTTAAGTGATGGCGAGGGACTTAGCCTAATTGTGCGGCCTACTGGCTCTAAGACGTGGCAATACGATTACCAATTCATGGGTAAATGGAAAACCTACACTGTTGGTCAATATCCCCTTGTTGGCAGCACAGAAGCCCGTGAAATGCGTGATGGCCTTAAAAAGCTACGTCAGGGTGGCATAGACCCGTCTGAACACAAAAAGGCAGAAAAACTAAAACGCGAATATGAACACAAGAACAGCTTTGAAGCTTTAGCCAGGGAGTGGCACAGCAAACAGAATTGGGTTGAAAAGCACGCATTGAATATCATCAGTCGCTTGGAAAAAGATATTTTCCCTTGCTTTGGGAATAAGCCCGTTAGCCAAATAAGCCGACTGGATGTCTTAGATGCCTTGCAAAAGATTGAGGAGCGCGGCGCATTCAGGACGCTATTAGATTATTTATGGCTTTATGAAGGATGGTTGCCTGATGATGATGTTAAGATTGCCAGATTATTACGCATAACCCCAGTTAAATGGAAAAAGCTAAAAAGGAACATTGGAAATAAATTTTATTATGAAAAAGACAAAGGTCTTTTCACGCACGAGCGGACTTTGGATGACCTAGGCCGCGCTTATGAAAAATCCGAAACTAATAAGCGTAATGGGCAGCGTGGCGGTCTTAATCGTATCAAAAATATGAATTCCACTCTAGCAAACGCTCAAGCGAATGGTAAGGCAGACGCCAAAGCAAATACTATGCAGTCGCTTGGGCAAATACTTGGCCATACGCCTTAGCATCTATATCTATAACCAGATATATAATATCTGAGTTATTTGAACTCGTGGTTCTTGTTTTGAATCAAACAGGTTAGCGGAAAATCTAGGCAACGGCCCCCGCAACCAAACTTAATTGTTATAAAACTATTCTCATATTCCAAAGCACACGATAGAGTTGCTTTTATCTAAGTGGATATGAAATGAGCAAAATCCTTTTTCTTGATGAAGCTGATGATTGGTTTTCTGTAGGGATGAGGGTTTAAAACGAAACCGGCTATTTTACCTCCACCAGCATTTCGTTTCGGCGGTTCCATGGGAATGTGAAGGGGTCATCGTAATATGCAATTACCGGTGCGCCGGACTGTTTGAGGTTCTGGCTTGCGATAAATGCTTCGAGGCTACGCGTATACTCAGCGATCGTTTTCTCATCTACGAAGCCGGAAAAACGAATGGCGGCGCGCTTGGTTGGCGGGGTGGTCGTAAAGCGAATTCGGCTATCCTTGGTTTTAGGCAAGGTCTCTTTGGTGTATTTTTGTGGCATGCCGAACCGCACCACCCACGCATCGCCGGATTTTTCCTGTGTCACCGGTGTTGTCATGGCGATTTTCTCTGAAACGGGCGCTTGTGTGACGGGCGTGGTCATCGCCACTTTGTCAGATGTTTCATTGTCGCCGAATATATAGGCGGCGAGGATGCGGAACCCGTCGTTGACGGCCTTTTTGCGTTCGCCTTCAACCGTCACTTCCGCCACCAGCTGCGGTGCATACTCGCGGATCTCCGCCTGGTCTTGCTTTGCCAGCACCGTGTAGGAGGGCAGCTCATAACCCCTGTAGGTTCCTGCTTCTTCCTTACCGGCACAGGCAGAAAATAATAACGGCATCAGCAACGTTCCTATGATTTTTTTCATGCGCTCGCCCTCTGATCCTGAGACAGGAAAGGATAGTCCGTGTAGCCCTTTTCAGTCCCTCCATAAAAGGTTGCGCGGTTATATTCATTGAGCGGCGCAGCGATTTTAATGCGCTCGGGCAAATCCGGATTGGCAATGAAATGGCGGCCAAACGCAACCGCATCGACGTTGTTGTTTTTCACGGCATTTTTCGCGCTTTGCGGATCATAGCCACCGGCGGAAATGAACACTCCCTTGAAAGATTTGCGGAAGAGTTGCGACGTGGAGGGCGCATCTTTTGCCACGGCATCGCTGCCGCCAGCGCTGGTGGCGCGCGGTTCGATCATGTGAACATAAGCGATGCCGCGCTTGCTGAGTTGCTCGAGGACATACGTAAATAAGGCGACGGGATCGCTATCGCTCATATCGTTGAAGGTGCCATAAGGCGAAAGGCGCACGCCCACGCGATCTTTGCCCCAAACGCTGATGGCGGCATCGACGGTTTCGAGCAGGAAACGTGCGCGGTTTTCAATGGAACCGCCATAATTATCCATGCGTTTGTTGCTTCCGTCTTGCAAAAACTGGTCGAGCAGGTAGCCATTCGCGCCATGCACCTCCACGCCGTCGAAACCTGCGGCTTTTGCGTTCTCGGCGGCTTTTTTATAGTCTGCGACGATGCCAGAAATTTCAGGTGTCTCGAGCGCCCGAGGCGTTTCATAATCCGCCTGTTTCCAGTCGGCGGTAAAAACCTTTCCGGTCGGCGTGATAGAAGATGGCGCCACCGGCAAGGCGCCGCCCGGCTGATGCGAGGAATGCGAAATACGCCCGACATGCCAGAGCTGCAGGAAGATTTTCCCGTTCTTTTTATGCACCGCATCGGTCACCAGCTTCCAGCCCTCAACCTGTTCAGGCGAATGGATGCCGGGTGTTCCCGGATAGCCCTGTCCCTGCTGGCTTATTTGCGTTGCTTCGGAAATAATCAGCCCGGCACTCGCACGCTGCGCGTAATATTCGACATTGAGCGCATGCGGGATATTGCCCGGCTGCCTGCTGCGCATGCGGGTGAGGGGAGCCATGATGACGCGGTTAGAAAGTGTCAGATCGCCAAGGGAAAGAGGGTCAAATAAGCTCGTCATAGCATCTCCTGCGGTTAGAATTTTCTGATAAGGGGCAAAGCCAAACTGTAAGGCAGCAAGCGAAGGAATTTGAGTAGCAACGTGAATTTCTTTGGGAAGTGAATCTCAAACGCTTTTGATTGCAGGCCGCTTGCTATCGCCTTGGCCGCCGCTTCGGGCGTGATGATCATCGGCATGGAAAAATCATTTTTATCGGTAAGCGGCGTGCGCACGAAACCGGGGCTGATCAATTTTACATCGATGCTCTTCGGGCATTCGGCGCGCAGCGTTTCCGCCAGGTTGATAATGGCCGCTTTGGTAGCGCTGTAAGGTTGACCGCCCGGCAATCCGACATATCCAGCTACACTCCCGCACAGCGCAATCTGCCCTGATTTCTGTTCCTTCATGATCGGCAGCACGGCGTTCACCACGCCAAGCGCGCCGAACAGGTTTACATCGAGCATGTGTTTGGAAACCTGCATATTCAATGCATCAAGTTGCATCGGCGTATAGCTGGCCGACATGAAGATAACGCGGTCGATGCGACCAAGGCCAGCACGGATCGCTTGCGCGGTGCGAAACGTCAGATCGCTGTCGGTGACATCGAGCGGGTAAATCATGTGCTGCTGCCCCAGTTCAGACCGCAGAACCTCAAGCTCTTCTTTGCGGCGCGCTGAGAGCGCCAGTATCGCGCCGCCTGCTGCTATTTCGACAGCCAGCGCGCGGCCGATGCCGCTGCTTGCGCCGATTATCCAGACAATATGGCCTTTAAAGCTCATGGTTTCTGCTTCTGCATGAAGATAGTGAGTTCGCTTACCGTGATACCAAATTTTCTGAGATAGGAACGGTTGATGAGTACGCCGTCATGCATTTGCCACATCCAGTCGTCGAAGGTAATGCGGTAAGTGGTGTCATCGACCGGCAGATCCATCACATAGCTCCAGCGTGCAGCGCCGCCTTGCACATTGCCGGAAGCCTTGCCGATAATATCCGAAGCGGTGCCCTCGTAACTGCCATCGGCGAGCTTTGTAATCGTCCAGACGCGTTCCTGCTTTTTGCCTTCGTAGTAAGTGAAACGTTCGGTAAGCGTGCCGGTATCGCCATCCCATTTGCCTACCATGTCGATGTTGAAGCGGTTGACGACACGGCCGCGCCAATCCTGCACAACGCCCCAGGCCTTGATATGCCCGTTGAAATATTCCTTGATGTCGGCCTTGGGCGCAGTGTCTTTATAGTGATCCAGCGAATGGCCGCCGCAGCTGCTAAGCATGATGGTGCCCCCCAGTAATATCGCGACCCAGAGAGATTTCATTGTGTGTCCTTCCATGCGTAAGGGTGAAAAAACGATAAAGTAAAAAAGCGGCAAAAATCTTGATAAGGCATGGCAGCAATGCGTAGGAAAAACTTAAGGTAGCAAGGGCGGCGGCATCGTTGGCGCCGGCGGGGACGAAACCGCTTGCATCCAGTATGGGAAGCGCGAGTGCGGAACCGATGGCAAGCGCCGCTTTTGCAATCAGCGCCAGCAATGAAAATTGCGTGGCGGCGCTCGACTGCGACCCTTCGGCATGCATGTGATCGGAGAGTATAGAAGGCGGCAGTGAAAGGTCGGCTCCCAGCGCTATGCCGGAAGTGATACAAATAGCCGCATATTGCCATGCATCGCCGGCGCCAAGGAAAAACGCCCAGATGAAACTTGCCACAGCCAGCAGCATGGAAGTCAGCCACGCCTGATGCTTTCCATAACGCACACTCACGCGCTTCCAGAAAGGCATGGCAAGCGCGCCCGAGAGAAAATATAGAAGCAGGAACAGGCCGGTATAGGGTTCGACGTTTAGGAGATCGCGGATAAAAAACAATACCAGTACCGCCGGAATGCTTGATGCCAGCATGCTGATCGCATAGACCAGAAAAAGTTTTCGTGTCGGCGACGAGAGCGACTTAAGCGTTGCGCCCAGTTTTTGCCGTGCGCCTTCGCACCGCTTAATAAGGGCTGCGTGGGAAATCCATCGGTGGAAAGCCAGCAGCCCAAGCAGCATCAACGCGCCGAGTATGGCAGCGAACCAACCATAGGCCGCACTGGTAGAAAATTGTTTTAACAGTAATGTCGGCAGCGTCACCGCAATGAGCAGCCCCACCAGCCCGAATGCTTCTCTGAGTCCGGCAATGCGCGTCTGATCGCCCGGGTCTTTGGTCCATAACGCACCGAGCGCGCTTAAGTTGATGCTAAGCACGCTGTAAGCGGTGACGGCGAGCAACATGCACAGGCAAAACCATAACGCGGCGTTGGAACCGGACGGGTGGAACAATGCATAGATGGATCCCACAAGTACCAACGCCGATACCATCAATACCGGGAATATCCGGCTCGAAAAACGGTCGCTTGCCCATCCGATGAAAGGATCCTGCACCGCATCGAACACGCGCAGGCCGAGTAATAGCAGACCCAGCAGCGCCAGCGATACGCCGTGATTGGCCGCATAAAAATCAGGCGCCAGCACATATAGCGGATAACCGGCAAACGCCACGGGCATGGCAAGGAAGCCATACTGCGCAAGCTGCCGTGAGGAAATGCGGTTTGCGCTCACGAAAAACCCAGTAATTTTTTGCGAAGCGCCGGCTCCGATGTTTTTTCACCAAGCCATATGGCGAAGAAATACGAACCAAACTTTTCGTCCGCGATACTGCCGATGGGCTTATCGTTGAAATAAAACCGTGTAGGTTTTCCGGGTTCCGCCACGGCGGTAAGCTGCGATCCCTTCGTCACCAGCGGAAAAATGTTGCGCAACTGCGCTTGCCACTCTGCGAGCTTTTCTTCATCGCCGAACCCCTGTTTTCGTATTTCTTCCACGGTGCGATCGGCGATATCAGAGCCCTCGATCTCGCGGAAATAATGTATCTTGAGGGCATAGGATGCTTCAGGATCCCACTTCCCGCCCGGCGCATAGAGTGTGGCGTAATACACATCCCAGAAGACCATTGAAAGCCTTCCGGTGCCTACTTCCTGCGCATTGGGCACATGTTTTAGCGCCGCTTCTGTGGCAAAGGCTGCAGGCGAAACCATGGAAAAAACTACAAGCAGCATTCCCAGCTTACGCATGCGCCAGCTCCAACTGCATCACATCGGTGCGACCAACTTTGAAACTCGCGATGCAGCAGGTCAGATAAAAACGCCACAGGCGGATGAATTTCTCGTCGAAACCCAGCGCCTTCACTTCGTACAGTTTACTTTCAAAGCGCGCCAGCCAGTGCTCGATAGTGCGCGCATAATCCTGGCCGAACGCATGGCTGTCGGTCAGGCGTAGCCCGGCTTTTTGGCTCTCTTCCTCGAACCGCAACTGCGACGGCAGCATGCCGCCCGGAAAAATATAGGTGCGGATCATATCGCCGCCTTTGCGGTAGCTTTCAAAATAGTCATCGCGGATGGTGATGGTCTGGATCATCGCTTTACCTTTGTCAGCAAGCAGCGATTTCAATTTGCTGAAATAGACCGGCCAGAATTTTTCCCCTACCGCTTCGAACATTTCGATCGAAACGATATTATCGTAGCGTCCTTCCTGTAGGCGGTAATCTTCAAGCGCAATTTTTGCGCTGCTGCCGAGCCGCCGGGCGGCATAATCGTGCTGCGCCTGTGAAATGGTAAGTCCCTTAAGGTCGAAATCTTTCTTATTCAGCGCGCGCTCGGCAAAGCCTCCCCAGCCGCAGCCAATCTCAAGCAGGCTTCCCGAAGCGCCAAGCCGCTCGATGATGCGGTCGTATTTTCGATGCTGCGCTTCCAGAAGATTCTGCTGCGGATCGCTAAATATTGCGGAAGAATAGGTCATGCTCTTATCAAGCCAGAGTGCATAGAAATCATTCCCGAGGTCATAATGCGCCTGAACGTTTTTTTTGCTGCCGTTCATTGTATTGCGCGTGAATAAGTACGAAATGCGCGAGGCGATACGACCTATCAGGCTGCCGTAAATGTAGCCGTTCAACGCTTTTTCATTTAGCAGGCCGACGGTAAAGAGCGCGACAAGATCGTCGCTGTCCCACCAGCCGTCGCGGTATGCTTCGGCGAAGCCGGTATCGCCTTTGCTCGCGAAACGCTCGATGGCGCGCCAGTCATGCAAGTACAGTGTCGAGTGCGGGGCTTCGAGCGAGCCTTTGAAACAGTGACGCTTTCCATCGGGCGTGGTGACATCCATCGCGCCATATTCGAGATGTTCCAGCGCTTTCAAAAACTGATGGGTGATCGATTTCTCAAACATAAGGTGTCCGTGCTTGTTTAACGTATTCTTGCAACTTAGCGCATTGCCGTGCGAAGCTGTACTTACCGTTTGGTAAGGTTGCGGGTGGCGGATAATTTCTCCTGCATCTGTAAGGGTTTGACTATATAGCGTATCCCCTTGCTGAAAAGTTTGGCCGCCTGCCAGTGAATCAGCCCAATCACCTTGAGCGTTACCAGCGGATGGCTCCAGAAAGCCCGCCTCAGCGAGGCCGCATCCAGCGGCGATAATATTCCGGCCAACGACGTGATGAGCTGCTTGTCCTGCCGCACGTCATAGTAATCGATCCAGATACCAAGCGCCTTACCTGCAAGCGCGAAACGAAATTTATAATGCCCCTCGCGCGGCAGAAACGGCGAGACATGGAACAGCTTGTCCGCCTCCAGCCATTCATCGGGCGTTATCGGTTCTCGATCGGGGCGGGCGCACAGGTAACTATGCTGCTCACCAAACGTGTTATGCACTTCGCAAATGACGGCGCGCAACTGCTTCTGCTGATCGAGACAGAGGAAAAAACTGACCGGGTTGAATACGAACCCCAATACACGCGGCATGGTAATGAGCATCATATGTTCCGCCAGCGCATCAAGACCATAGGTTATCAACACGTCTTTTGCCCAAGCGCCTACCTCGCTGCCATCGCGCGCGCCGTGGTCTTTATTGCGGAAACTGAGCAGGCGGCTGGGAAGCGGTTCAGCAGGCAGGGGCAACGCAAGATAATATACGCCATACGTAAACTGATTCACCTTTGGAAAAAGGCGCTTGTGCATTACCTTCGCAGTATAGATGTGCGGCGTTATTTCCATGGCGGTTCAATACCCATCTGCCGCACCATCTCTACCGCGCTGCCCAGACCGTCCTCGTGAAAGCCGTAGCGCTGATAGGCTCCACAGAACCATAAGCGCTTCTTGCCTTGTATCGTCGCTATTTGCTGCTGGCTGCGAATAGCGCCTTCGTCAAACACCGGGTGCTCGAACATGGCTTCGTCATGCACCAGATCTGCACGCGGTTCGCGGCCGGGATTGAGGGTGACGATCAGCGGCGTGTCCGTTGCCAGCGGCTGCAGCCGGTTCATCCAGTAGCTAAGCGAAACTGCCGGGCTGTTATCTTCTCGTCCCTCCGATAAATAGACCCAGCTTGCCCATGCGCCTTTGTGTTTTGGCATGAAGCTGGTGTCGCTGTGCAGCACCATGCGGTTGGGCTGGTAGCGGAACTGGCCGAGCGTCTGTTTTTCTTCTTGTGTCGGGTTTGCAATCATCGCTAGCGCCTGGTCAGCATGGCAGGCGAATACCACCTGATCAAACCGTTCACTGTGCCCCCGTGCATCCGTCACATCAACACCCGTTTCCATGCGCACAACCGATGCGACGCCGCACTGAAGCCGTATACGCGATGAAAAAGGCGCGATAAGCCGCTTTACATACTCACGGCTTCCGCCTGCCACCGTATACCATTGCGGCTGGTCATTGAGTGTGAGTAGGCCGTGATTGTCGAAGAAGCGAATAAAGCTCTTTGCCGGGAATTCGAGCATCTGTGCTAGCGGCGTGCTCCATATGGCCGCACCCATCGGCAGCAAGAAATATTTCTGGTACCACTCGCCCATACCCAGCGCGTCGAAGCATTGCCGGAGTGTAACGGACGGATCGCACTCGAGATAGGTTTTAGCCTGCTTATTGAAGCGCAGCACGTCGCGGATCATGCCCCAAAATTGCGGGCGCAGCAGGTTGCGTTTCTGAGTGAACACATTGTGCGGGTGCTGGGTGCCGTATTCCAGCCAGCCATTGTTGATGCTGGCGCCGAAAGACATATCGCTTTTGGCAACCGGCACGTCGAGATGCGCAAATAATTTAGATAGCAACGGGTAATTACGGTAGTTGAACACAATGAATCCGGTATCGACCGGCACTATCCCTTCAGGCGTTTTTACGTCGACGGTGCGGCTGTGCCCGCCGGGGACGGCGTTTTTTTCATATACTGTAATGTCATGCTGCCCATTGAGCAGCGATGCCGCAGCCAGCCCCGAAATGCCGCTGCCGATAATGGCGATTTTTTGTTTCTGCAATTGTGTCATGGAGCAAGCCTACTGCGTAAAGCCTGCTTATGCATCTGAACTATTGGTAAGGTTTGATCTGCACCTTTACGCGCAGGCCTGGATTGCCGTCCTCCAGCGCGATATTACCTTGATGCAGATCGATAATAGCTTTGGCAAGGCTCAGACCCAGCCCATTGCCCTGCGTGCTGCGGCTGGCATCGCCACGGTAAAAACGTCGGAACACATGCTCCTTCTCGTTGCCCGCGATGCCCGGCCCCTGATCGTCAATGCAGATGAAAATCATGTCCTTGGCAGGAATGACAGCGACTTTTACTTTTCCGCCTCGCGGCGAGAATTTAATGGCGTTATCAAGTAGGTTGGCAAAAAGCTGGAATAGCAAATGGCGATCGCCCGCAATGCGCTGATTGCCTGCAAAATCAAGGCTGAGATGAATGTTTTTTTCTTCCGCCACCGGTTCATACAACTCGGCCACATCGTGCAGCAGGCCTGTAAGCTCTATCTCGTCGAAAGCCTGATGGCGCTTGCCTTTTTCAATATTGGCGATGCGCAGCAGCGAGTGGAAAATCGCGAGTATATGGTCGGCCTCGGCAAGCAGCGCATCGATATCTGTTTCGGTAGCCGGTTTTGATTTCAGCTCTTCGATTTGGTTGCGCAGGTGGGTTAGCGGCGTGCGAAGGTCATGCGCGATATTGTTGCTCACCTCGCGGATACCTTCCATCAACAATTCGTTACGCGCCAGAAAGCGGTTGAGTAGTTGCGCCAAATTGCTCAGGTCGTCCCATTTCGTCTCGATGGAAATCCGCCGCGACAAATCGCCTGTGTTCATGATGTCATGGGCTGTGGCAGCAATAGTATTGATGCGGCTGACCACAAACCGGCTGATGATGAAACTCACCAGCACCACGATGGACATCAGCACGATAATGACGATGCCCGCGATTTTTGCCGCCCCGATCGTCCGGGCTTCACGGATGTAATCTTCACTGCCAAACCCGAATAGGAAATAGACGACGAGCGCTACCGATACCCCGAGCAGCACGGTAAACAGCAATGCCATTTTAAAACTGGAGCTGTTCCAGTAGCGCCTAAGGGCTGTCTTCGATGATGTATCCTGCACCGCGTACCGTTTTGATGAGTTTGTTGTTTGCGTCGCCAATCTTCTTGCGCAGGCGGCTGATATGCACGTCGATCACGCCCGTCTGCGGATCAAAATGATAGTCCCACACCGCTTCCAGCAGCATCGTGCGCGTCACCAACTGACCTTTGAATTTCAGCAAATATTCCAGCAACCGGAATTCGCGCGTTTGCAGGTCTATGACTTTGCCGGAAAGCCGCACCTTTCTTGCCAGCAGATCCATCTCAAGCTCGCCCGCTGCCAGCATTGTGCTTTGGGAAGAAGAGGGGATATTGCGTTTTCCCAGCGCCTCCACCCGCGCCAGCAATTCAGCGAATGCGAACGGCTTGACCAGGTAATCGTCGCTACCCGAACGCAAGCCCAGCACCCGGTCATCGACATCGCCCAGTGAGCTTAAAATGAGAACGGGCACAAGATTGCCGTTGGCGCGCAGGGTTTTTATCACCGTCAGCCCATCGATTTTCGGCAGCATGCGATCGACCACCAGCGCGTCATAGCGCTGCGAGCTTGCAAGATGTAGCCCAGCTTCCCCATCTTTTGCATGGTCAAGACTATGCCCAGCCTCCTTCAAGCTCTTCCCAAGGTAGGAGACTATTTTCACATCATCTTCTATAACCAGTATGCGCATAGGAATAATCCATTATTGTTGCGGATTATAGTGCGTACTAAGCAATATTTATACACTGTTTTTCAGAATGTTGGGTTTGCGATACCTGTAAGAAATCTTAACCGCGCGGGTGCAGTTCGGTGTTAAAGTTTGAGCTAAATCGCGCCCCGCACCGACCACATGATTTCATGCCGTCCCAGCAAGCTGCAAAATCAAACGCCTTCATAGGCTTATCCGAGATTCATTGTCTCGCTTCAAATCAGGAGTTAGGGCAAAATACCGTGTTTGTTCGGGTATGCTAGGCGCTACTAAGAAAAGCGCAAAATTACTTGTCTTTACCAATGAGTGATTTATAACCCGATGCTCTCCTACCTGTGCCCAGGTGGCGGAATTGGTAGACGCACTAGCTTCAGGTGCTAGCGTTCGCAAGAACATGAAAGTTCGAGTCTTTTCCTGGGCACCAAGCGTTCATTGCAAAATCGAAAATATGGCTCGGTGCGATTGTGCCGTGCGCTCAAACGTGTTTGGGCTGGTGGCCTGTGGGGTGGTTCTTCTGCCGGTTTACCGCTACCAGCGCGCTGCGGATTTTATCGCACGTGCAGGGCTTAGTGAGGTAGGCGGCGATATTCAGGCCGTAGGAATGGGTGAGGAATGCGCAGTGGGTGTCGCCGGTCAGGATGACGATCGAAACGCTGCCGAAGCGCGAGGGTTGTGAGGACAGTTCCGCCAGCACTTCAAATCCGTCCTTGCCGGGCAGACTCAGGTCGAGCAACAATATATCGGGTTTGCGCCATTCGGTCATGTAGGGTAACACGTCCGCGCCGCTGGAAAGTGTGTGCAGCTTGTAGGCGGTGCCGCTTGCGTCGAGCGCGATCTTGGTGAGGGCGGTGTCGCTGGGATCGTCCTCGACGAGCAAGAGCTGGAGTGTTTGCGCATGGATCGGCTTCATCGCGGCGAAAGACATGGTGACCTCCGTGTGAAGGTGAGAAAAACGGCGTGCGTCAGGCGATAGCGCGCTCGATCATGCATTTGAGTCCGAAGCCGCTTTCGCGGCCTTTGACCAGATAATGGGTGGCGCCGCACATCAGCGCTTTCTCCTTGGTCTTGGCGTCGTCCATGCCGCTATAGACGATGATGGGGAGGGTGGGAACCTGCGCGCGAAGCGCCGCCACCGACGCGATGCCGTCAATATCCAGCAGGTTGAGGTCGAGCATTACCAGATCGTATTTTTCCTGATCGATTTTATAAAAGGCGTCGACGAGGCGCGGCACGTCGGTGATTTCATAGAAGCAGTTGACGGATACGTTCTCCAGCATGCGTTCCAGCAGGAACACGTCGCTTTTGCAATCTTCCACCAGCAGGATGCGCACAACGCGCGCCGGTGCCCGGGCAGCCAATTCCCTGCGAGCCATGAGCGATGACATATGCATGATCCTATCTCCCCGCTTGCTAATCCGACTATAGGATCATTATTAGGCAATTATCTTAAAATACAGTTAAAATTTTAACTATCCTCCATCCAAGATCATTTATTTATCATAATGTTATGTGCCATTTTGGGAATAGCTATATCTCCTAAAAATTGCTTTTTAGTATTTGACTTCAATTATAGATTGTATAGTTTTTACGGAGCTAGTCATAAAAACGATCTGACAATCAGGCGGTAAGGGTGGGCGTTATGGCATGTAGCTTCGCACCGTTTGGATCGCAAAAAGCCGTCGTCGCCGAGGGCGCGAAGGCGGACGGCGAATATTTGCAGGCCGTCATGAACACGGTGCTCGATGGGCTGATCACCATCGACGCCAAAGGCACGGTGCAGACGTTCAATCCCGCTTCGGTGCGTATTTTCGGCTACCAGCCGGAAGAGGTGATCGGCCGCAACGTCAAGATGCTCATGCCCGATCCCTACCACACGGAACATGACGGTTACCTGGACAATTACCTTGCGACCGGCGAGGCCAAAGTCATCGGCATCGGCCGCGAAGTGTCGGGCAGGCGTAAAGACGGCAGCACCTTCCCGATGGATCTCGGTATCAACGAAATGCAGGTTGACGGCATGCGCATGTTCGTGGGCACGGTGCGCGATATTTCGGAGCGCAAGAAAGCGGAAGAGGCGCTCAAGATCAGCGAGGAACGCTACGAGCTTGCCGTGCAGGGCATGAGCGTCGGGTTGTGGGATTGGGATATACGCACCAACGAGTTGTACTGGTCCAAGCAGTTCAAGGACATACTCGGCATCAGCGACGAAAATTTCCGCCCCCATTACAGCGAATTTGCCGACAGGCTGCATCCCGAGGACGCCGAGGTGACAAACAGTGCGATCCGTGAACATCTCGAACAGCGCGCGCCGTTCAACGTGGAGTACCGTTTGAGGAGCAATAGCGGGCAGTATGTGTGGGTTCACGCGTGCGGGCAGGCGAAGTGGGATGAGCACGGCAAGCCGGTGCGCATGGTCGGCTCGGTGAACAATATCAGCGAGCGCAGGAAGCTGATCGAGAAACTCACGGAATCCAACTCCGAGCTGGAGCGCTTCGCGTATGTCTGCTCGCACGATCTGCAGGAACCGCTGCGGATGATTTCCAATTTCAGCCAGCGGCTGGAGAAATATATGGGCGACTCGCTGGACGACAAGAGCCGCCATTACATGCGCTATGTCACCGACGGGGCGACGCAGGCGCGCCAGCTCATAAGCGATGTGCTCAACTATGCGCGTGTCGATCACGAAACCGAGTTACTGACCAACGTGGATGGCGACATCGCGATGCATAACGTGATGCGCGACTTGAGCGCGCGCATCGAGGAAACAGGCGCGCGCGTAACGCACGATCCGCTGCCGTCGGTATATATGCAATCCACGCATATGCGACAGCTTCTGCAGAACCTTGTCGGCAACGCGCTCAAATTCTGCGCGGAAAAACCGCATATCCATGTCAGCGCCGAGCAGGACGGGACGATGTGGCGATTCTGCGTGCGCGACAACGGCATCGGTATCGCCAAGGAACATATGCATAAGATATTCTCCATCTTCCAGCGCCTGCACAGCCGCGATCGTTATCCCGGCACGGGCATCGGGCTCGCGCTGTGCAAGAAGGTGGTGCAGAAATACGGCGGCAGCATCTGGGTGGAGTCGGAACCGGGAAAAGGCAGCCGCTTCTATTTTACGCTGCCTGCCGCCCTCTCGCATAGAAGTGAAGCCGCATGATACCCGTGAAGGAGAATCGCATGACCGTTATTCCAGCAGGAACACCCATGGAGATATTCCTCGTGGAGGATAACCCGGGCGATATTGAGCTGACCCAGGAAGCGTTCAGCGATACGAAATTCCCGCACCGCATCCATATCGCGCGCGACGGCGAGGAGGCGCTCGATTTCCTGTACCGGCGCGGCAGTCACGCAGGCGCCGTGCGTCCCGACCTGCTGCTGCTCGACCTCAATATGCCGCGCAAGGGCGGTAAGGAAGTGCTGGCGATTATCAAGGAGGACGAGTCGCTGAAAGACATCCCGGTGATCGTGCTGACCAGCTCGGAGGCCGAGCAGGATATTCTCAGGAGCTACAAGCTGCACGCCAACGCCTATGTGGTGAAGCCCGTGGATTTCCCGCGCTTCGTGGAAGTGGTGGAGGTGGTGGAGCGTTTCTGGTTCGAGGCCGCGAAGCTGCCGCCACGCCAAAAAAACAAGGATTGAACGTATGCGCGTGCTTATCATCGACGACACGCAGGCCGACCACGACATCGCCGTCGAATGCCTGAAGGATACGGGAGGGGATTACGAATTCTTCCATGCGTACAGCGCGAAGGAGGGCGTCGAGCAATACCACGCGCGCGACAATATCGATTGCGTGCTGCTGGATTACCGCATGCCCGGCAATGACGGGCTTGAGGTGCTCAGGCAACTGACCGCCGAGGACAAGATCGTGCCGGTGATCATGATGACGGGTGAGGGGGATGAGTTCGTGGCGGTGACGGCGATGAAGCTCGGCTCGCAGGATTACATCCCAAAGCGAATACTGACCCCATCGGCACTGAAGCGTGCGGTGGAGCGTGCAGTGGAGCGCACCGAGATGCTGGTGCAGATGGAGCGCTATCGCGCCGATCTCGAACGCAGCAACAATGATCTCGAACAGTTTGCCAATATCGTCGCGCACGACCTCAAGGCGCCGCTGCGCGCCATCACGCAGCACCTTGCGCTGGTCAGTGAGAAAAACAAGGATGTGCTTGATGAAAAATCGCGGCGTTCCGTGGAATTCGCCGTGGAGGGGGCGACACGTATGCGTTGCCTGATCGAAGCGTTGTTCGATTATGCCAGGCTGGGATTTTGTGAGCCGAGCTTCGGCACGGTTAAGTTGGAAGCTCTGATGGAGCAGACGAAGCGCGATCTGTCTGCCGTCATCGAGGAACGCAGCGTGCGCATTACCTGCGACCCGCTGCCCGAAGTACAGGGCGATCCCGTGCTGCTTGCCCAATTGCTGCAGAATCTTATCGCCAACGCGATCAAATACTGCAACGACACCCCGCAGGTGCATGTAAGCGCTGTGCATGATGGCAATCGCTGGCGCATCGGGGTGAAGGATAACGGCATCGGTATTCCTGCAGGGCAGCATCGCCAGGTATTCGCCATTTTCCGCCGCCTGCACCATGCGGACGAATATCCCGGCATCGGGCTTGGGCTTGCGATATGCGAACGCGTCGTCAAGCGTCACGGAGGCAGCATAAACGTCGAGTCGTCGCCGGGCGCGGGGTCGCTGTTTTCATTCGATCTCGCTCCCGCGGAAGCAATCCCTATAGAGGAAAGGAAAGTCGCTCATGCCTAAACCTGCGCTGGTGCAATCGTCACTTCCCGCCGTGCACGTGCTGCTGGTGGAGGATAACCCGAGCGATGCTTTCGTCGTAGGCAACCTGCTGGGGGAAAGCACGCAGACGGCGTTTACGCCATGCCATGTCAGGAGCCAGTCGGAGGCGGTCGCCACGCTTGCCAGGCAATCGTTCGACGTTTGCCTGCTCGATCTCACGCTGCCCGACGCCAGCGGGTTCAGCGCGCTCATCGACATTCAGGAAAAAGCGCCCGACATGCCGGTGCTGATCCTCACCGGCACGCGCGATGCGACGCTGGCCAAGCGCACCGTGGGGCGCGGTGCGCAGGACTATCTGCTGAAGGATGAGTTGGAGCTTGCCCGCCTGTCGCGCGCCATCGATTATGCGATGGAGCGCAAGCATGTGGAAAAAGGGCTGTTCCAGCGCGCCAATTTCGATACGCTCACGGGGTTGGCGAACCGCGATATGTTTACCAGCCGCCTGCATATGGCGATGGCGCGCGCTGACCGTTCCGGTGGCAATATCGCCGTGCTGTTCATCGATCTCGACGGCTTCAAGCCGATCAACGATACGCACGGTCACGACGCAGGCGACGAAGTGTTGAAAACCGTCGCGCAGCGCATCAGGTCGGCGTTGCGCGCCTACGATACGCCCGCGCGTTTCGGCGGAGATGAATTCGCGGTGCTGCTGGAGGGCATACCCAGTCCGCGCAATGCGGCGAATATCGCGCGCAAGATCATCAAAACGCTATCTACCCCCATTCCCTACCATGCGCATTACCTTGACGTGGGCGTGAGCATCGGCATCGCGTTCTCCGATGCGCAGGTTACGCCGGAAGTGTTGCTGCAGCATGCCGATGTCGCCATGTACCATGCGAAAGACGATGGCGGCGGCACCTACCGTTTCTATGCCGCCGACATGCATGACGAGGCGGCGGCGCGGCTTACCCTTGAAGAAGATTTGCGCACGGCGCTGGCGATGGGGGAGTTGCGCTTGCACTACCAGCCGTGGGTGAATCCGGAAGGCGAGGCGGTGCTGGGCGTGGAAGCGCTGCTGCGCTGGCTGCATCCCGAGCGCGGCATTCTCAATGCGCACGAATTCCTGCCCGCCGCCGAGGAAGCGCGGCTGATGCCGGAGATCGGCCAATGGATGTGCTCGCAGGTGCGCCACGACATCGCGGTGTGGAACGCGCATGCGCTTCCGCCCCTGTGCGTCGCGGTCAACCTGTCGGTGTCGCAGCTCGACGCGCCCGACCTTCTGCAGTGGCTGTTACCCATCGCGCAGGAGGATTTTCTCGGCCATCACCGCCTGGCGGTGGAAGTGCCGGAAGCGGCGGTGGCGCCGATTTCCGGCACGCGCTTCATGACGCTGGCGAAGATTTATGAAATGGGTATCGAACTGCATCTTGACCATTTCGGGTGCAGCGTTCTGCCGATGACGACGCTTTGCTCGCTGCCGTTTTCGTTGCTCAAACTTGATCGCTCACTGGTTGATAGCATGAGCGACAATATTGAGGAAAACGTGCTGATCAGCGCGGCGATCATGCTTGCGCACCATCTGGGCATCAAGGCGGGCGCGGTGGGCGTTGAGACGCAGCAGCAGGCGCAAGCGCTCAGGGCGCATGCGTGCGACGTGGTGCAGGGATTCCTTACGGTGCCGCCGATGACGGTAGAGCAACTGGTGGGATGGATGGAGATCAGGCCTTAGGCGGCTCCTCCGTGCGCACGTCCTCGCGCAGGATGCGTTCCAGCTCGCCCGACGCCTGGCGCGCGAAGCTGATGAGTTCCGGCTCGCGCTCGAAGAAAGCGAACGAAGTGTGCAGCGTTTCCTCGTCGTGCTTCGTGAAGCGCGTGGCTTTCGCCAGCGTGTCCTCCGGGCTGGCGCCGAGTATCGCCATCGCTTCGCGCGCCATCGCGAGCGAGGAATCGAACGTCTCGCGGCGGAAATAATCCGCGCCGGCTTTGTGCAGCTCGTAGGCATGGCGGCGGTTGCGTGCGCGGGCGAGGATTTTCAGGTTGGGGAAATGCTGGCGCGCGAGTTTTACGATGTCGATGCAGCTATCAGCGTCGTCCACCGCGACTACCAGCATGCGCGCCGTTTTTGCGCCCGCGCTTTCGAGCAGGTCGAGGCGGGAGGCGTCGCCGAAATAACCCTGATTGCCGAACCTGCGCAGTAGCTCGATCTGGTTGGGGTCTTTTTCGAGGATGGTGATTTTCACGCCCTGCGCAGTGAGGAAGCGCCCGATAATCTGCCCGAAGCGCCCGTAGCCCGCGATGATGACCGGGTTGTGGCTTTCAATCGCGTCGTAATCCGGCTCCGGCAGGCGGCTCATGAAGCGCGGCACGACAAGGCGCTCATTGGCGATCATCATCAGTGGCGTCATCGCCATCGACAGCGCCACCGCAAGCGTAAGCAACGCCTGTTGCTGCGTGCCGATAATGGCAAGCTCGCCCGCATATTGGAACAGCACGAACGCGAATTCCCCGCCCTGCGCAAGCGCGAGCGCGAACAACATCTGCTGCCCGCTGCGTAAGCCGAACACGCGGCCAAGCGCATAGAGCAGCGAAAGTTTGACGGCGATCAGCGTGCCAACCAGCAACAGGACGTTCACCGGCTGCGCAGCAAGCAGCGCGAGATTCATGCCCATGCCTACGGAGATGAAAAACAAGCCGAGCAGCAGCCCCTTGAACGGCTGGATGTCGGCTTCCAGCGTGTGGCGGTATTCCGAATTCGCCAGCACCACGCCCGCGACGAACGCACCCAGCGCAGGCGATACGCCGATAGCATGCATGAGCAGCGCCACGCCGACGACGAGCGCCAGCGACGTTGCCGTGAACACTTCGCGCAGCCGCGTCTTTGCGATGAAGGGAAGGATGTGCCGCGAGAACAGGCGCCCGCCGAACACGATGGCGGTGATGACGCCCGCGATCACGATGGTGCGCAACCATGCGGGCAATGCGGACAGCAGGTTCGCGTGCAGCGTCGCGTCGCCAGTATGATCCGCCAGCAGCGGCAATGCGATGAGGATGGGGATGACGGCAAGATCCTGAAACAGCAGCACGGCGAACGACGATTCCCCCGCCGACGTTTGCAACAATCCTTTTTCCTCCAGCATCTGCAACACCAGCGCGGTGGACGATAGCGACAGCGCCATGCCCACGACCACACTCAGGCGCCACTCATACCCCAGCGCGATGCCCACCAGCGCGAAAACCACGCTGGTCAGCGCCACTTGTAATCCGCCCAATCCAAGGATGATCTTGCGCAGCCGCCACAGCGTCGGCGGTTCCAGCTCCAGCCCGATGAGGAACAGCATCATCACCACGCCGAACTCGGCGAATTTCATCACGTCTTCCGGGTTTTCAATCAGCGCGAACCCGAAGGGGCCGATCAATAGCCCCGCCGCAAGATACCCCAGTACCGACCCCAGCCGCAGCTTCCCCGCCAGCGGCACGACGACGCACACGGCCGCGAGAAACACGAAGATGTTGGAGAGGAAGGAATTATCCATCGCGCGGGGTTCCCTGCGTTAATCAGCTTGCTTATATTGGCTCGGCCATGCTCAGGATTCACTAGTGGGAGGCAAGCCTATGGTACATTATAGAGGCATTACAATCACAGGAAAAAGCAACTTACCATAGTTTCCACCATGGATTTTTCTGTTGCTGGGCGTATTCTTCTTCAGTCTTGTTGAGATTAAAGTGTGGTAAAAGCAAATCTTCCATGGTGAAGAATCCGTTTTTATCGTTCGGCAGGTTTTCAATCGCGAATAAGATGCCGTTACCAAATGCTTCTCTTGCGATAGACTCATGCTTCAAACGTACAGTCTGATATGGAAAGCCGAATAGAATCTCATGCACACCTATGATTCCACCAGCGCGTACTGATTTTATGTCTTCATGATTAATACCAAGGCCATTAGCAAGAATGCGCGCCGTGCCAGAGATTTCTGGTTTCTTTTTGAAGTGCTCTTCTATGATTTCGATGTCAGTATATGGCGCTATGTTCTTTAGAATTTTTGCCGCAATTAGCAGAAAGTTGATGCCAAGCGTAATGTTAGGTGAGTGCATTACCTTCGTGTGCCTGGATAATTTGGTTATATATTCAGAGGTGGATTCTGGGTATTCGGAAACAGCGGAAATGATCGTAATTCCTCTCTGTTTTGCTTCTTCGCCATAATAAAAAATGCCATCTTGTGATGAAAAATCCACAATGACATCAACAGGATATTTATCCAACAATTCAGCGGCGCTAAATTCTTCGATGCAATGAATGTGACCGGGTTCGTCTGATTCGACACCTAAGAATTCAGGCACTGAGCGGTGTTCAAGCTTGTGGGATTTCCTTAGTACCCATTGCAGATTGCTTTTCTTGGATTCTAACAAAACAGAAGCAACAGATTTTCCAGTTTTACCAAATCCTAACTGACCAACTTTCATAGATACCTCCTCGGTGTTACAGAGATAAGTTCATTGAAATATAAATAAAAGTACCCTTTATTAACGCATCAATGCGGATGCAAACCGGAAACACGAACGCTTCTATGCTTGCTGAGGATGCCAACCTCCGCATGGCTGCGCCACCCGAAGCCGTAGGCGAAGGGTGGTGCCCCGAGCCGGAATCGAACCAGCGACACAGGGATTTTCAATCCCTTGCTCTACCAACTGAGCTATCGGGGCATATTGGGTGGAGGCGTAAAGAGCATTGGTTTATAAAAGAAGCCCGCCTACTTGTCTAGGATATATATTCCCTTGTAAAACAGAGTAATATTACATTGCGTTCAGGCGCCACGCAGGCTGCGCCCCTCAATGGGGCTAGTCGTCGCATACGCTCCTCCATGGCTTCCAGAGCGGATATTAGCGTTAATGCGATTTAGCGCTTGATCTTTACGCGCGGAAGATTATCCAATGAAGCCAAGTGGTTTCCACACGTAGTGGATGAAAAGGGAACGAAGTGAGCCGTATTCCGGCGAATCTTCGGCTGTACCCGCAACTGTAAGCGGCGAGCTGTTTTCGTGTATGTCACTGGGAAACCGGGAAGGCGGAAAATAGCGGCGACCCGCGAGCCAGGAGACCTGCCGCTTGAGTGTCACGCGCTTTTTAAGAGACGGCGTATCTCTTGGATGTCGGTTCCCGTTGTTCCCCTGTTTTTACAGGTTTGCGATGGGTTCTTCCTTACGTGGTGACATTGTTTCGCAGCGGACATCCGCGCGGTGCAATTGGTCACCCACACAACGTAAGGAGCGTTTTATGTTTCGTTGCCACCGGCTTTTAGTCGCCACCGTCGCCCTATCCCCTTTATCTTTACCCGCGTTTGCCGCCGATGAGGTGGCAGCGACCGTGCCGCAGATCGTGATTTCCGCGACGCGCTCGCCGTTGCCGCTCAATCGCGTCGCCAGCAGCATGACGGTGATTACCGCCGAGGAAATCAAGCGCAAGAACAAACCCACCGTGGTGGAGTTGCTGCGCGAAGTGCCGGGGATCACCGTTGCTAATAACGGCGGGGCAGGGCAGACATCGCGCGTGTTCATGCGCGGCACGAATTCCAACCACGTGCTCGTGCTGGTGGACGGTATGGCGGTCAACGATCCGTCCGATCCCGGCGACGCGTTCGATTTCTCCAACCTCACCACCGATAATGTCGAACGTATCGAAGTGCTGCGCGGCGCGCAAAGCACGCTGTATGGTTCGCAGGCGATCGGCGGCGTCATCAGCGTCATCACGCGAAAAGGCAGCGGCACACCGTCCAACACCGCGTTTGCCGAATATGGCAGCCGCAGCAGCGCGAGGATCGGCGCGGGCAATTCCGGCGAGATCGGGCGCACGTCCTATAGCATCCATGCCAGCACCAGCGCGACCGAAGGCATTTCCTCCTACGACAAATCGCTCGGCGGCACGGAAAAGGACGGCAGCCGCACCTACACGCTGGCTGCAAACATGGCGGGCAAATTGACGGATGCGTTCACGGCGAAATTTGCCATGCGCTATAACCGCACCAACACGGAATTCGACAGTCCCGGCGGATTCATGCGCCCGGCCGACGATGCGTATCCCGAAAATGACAGCCGCCAGATCAACGCGCGCGCCGCCGGCGAATGGTCGCTGTTCGGCGGGCGGTGGACGCAGGAGCTGGGGGTGGCGACGCTGCACCTGAACCGTGCGCAGATCACCGAATATTTCGATTCTATCGGCAACCCGTTCTTCGGCCGCCAGCAATATTTCGGGCGCAGGGATACGGTGGATTGGATTCACCGCGTACGCATCGCGCCGTTCCACCAGTTGACATTCGGCGCCGAGGCGTGGAGCGACCACTACAAAACCAATACGCTGCGCGAGGTGAACGTCGATACGATGGCCGTGTTCGCCGACGACCAGTTCAATATCGGGCGCAACCTGTTCGTCAACGCGGGCTCGCGCCTTGATTTCCACCAGGCGTTCGGCAGGCAGTTCACATGGAAAATCGCGCCCGGCTACGCCATACGCAGCACCGGCACGCGGTTGAAAACCAGCTACGGAACCGGTTTCAAGGCGCCGTCGCTGACGCAGCTTTACGATCCTTCGTACGGCAATGTGAACCTGAGCCCGGAAAGCAGTCGCGGCTGGGATATGGGGTTCGAGCAATCGCTTTGGCACGGTAATATCACGTTCGGATCGACCTTCTTCCGCAACACGATCCGCCAGCTTATCGGCAACGACAGCGCGCCGCCGTTTCGCACCAAAAATACCGGCAAGGCGCGCACGCAGGGAGTGGAAAATGTCGCGGCGTTTTATCCGGCGGAGGGATGGGCGATCAGCGCGACGCACGTGTACACGCTGTCGCAGGATCGCACGCGCGACATCGATCTGGTGCGCAGGCCGCGTCATCAGGGCACGCTCGGCGTAAAATACGATTACAGCGCCAGCGGCGATGTCGGGCTGGATGTGCGCTATTCGGGCAAGCGCAGCGACATCGACATCAACTATCCGTACGGCAGGGTGAACGTGAAATCCTTCACTACCGTCGGCATCAACACGAATTACCGCATCAGCCCGGCGATAACGATGTATGGGCGCATCGAGAATCTGCTCGACAAGCGCTATCAGGAGGTTTTCGCCTACGGGCAGCCGGGCGTGTCGGTATATACCGGCGTCAGGGCTGATTTCTAACGGGCGTGCCGCGATAGGTGCGGATGAGGTCGGCGGCGAACGAGAAATAACGGTCGAGGCCGTAGCGTGACCTTCCGTATTTGCGCTGGCGGTGCGATACGTGCAACTCGCCGACGCGGTGCCCGGCGCGGTGCGAAAGCACGGTCAGGAAATGGTGCCACTCGCCGCGCAGCCGCACGCCTTCAAGCGCGCTGCGGCGGAAAATCTTTATGCCGCAATTATGGTCGTGCAGGTGCATGTGGAACAGCCGGTTGACGATGCGATTGTAGCAGGCTGATTCCGTGCGCTTGAACCAGTTATCACGGCGCGTGGTGCGCCAGCCGTTAAGCAGGTCGAGCGATGAGGCTTCCAGTATGCGCAGCATAGAAGGAAGGTCGAGCGGGTCGTTCTGCAAATCGCCGTCGAGCGTGGCGATAATATTGCCGGTGGCGGCTTCGATGCCCGCTTTCATCGCCGCCGATTTACCCGCGCGCTTGTGCAGCCGGACGGGTTTTAAAAAGGTGAAGGCTTTGCGCGCGGAATCGAGGAAACGGTAGGTGCCGTCGGTGCTGCCGTCATCGACGATGATGCATTCCACATCCACGCCGCTCATCATGCCGGCGGCCTGGTTGATGTGCGGCAGCAATTCCGGCAGCGCCCACGCCTCGTTATGCACCGGGATGATGATGCTGAGCGTGCCGCGCTTGGGTGAAGCGATTTCTGTTTCCGGTGCGGCCACAACTACTCCTCAAGGCTATGGCGTAGAGATACCGCAAGCATACGCGCGGTTTCAAATGAAATGTGCGTCATGGCTGCGTACTGTACTGTTTATGGACGCCGGGGTTACGGTTTCTTTTTCTGCGGGAAGCAATAGTCGTCGGTGGGGAAGGCGCGACTGCGCACTTCGCTTGCGTAGGCCTTCGCCGCGTCGTCGATCTGTGCGCCGATCTGCGCGTAGGTTTTCACGAAGCTCGCCGTGTGCGCGGTGATGCCCAGCATGTCGTCGCACACCAGCACCTGCCCGTCGCACGCGGGGGATGCGCCGATGCCGATGGTGGGAATTTTAAGTTTCTGGGTAATGGTTCGCGCCACGGTTTCTTTCACCGCTTCCAGCACGATGGCGAATGCGCCCGCCTGCTCCACGGCGAGCGCGTCCTGCAAGATACGCTCCGCTTCGGCTTCCGTGCGCCCCTGATAGCGGTAGCCGCCGAGCGCATGAACATGCTGCGGCATGAGCGCCACATGGCCGACTACGGGGATACCGCGCTCGGTGAGAAAGCGGATGGTCGTGGCCATTTCCGCGCCGCCTTCGAGCTTGATCGCCTGACAGCCGGTTTCGGCCATCACGCGCGCGCAGTTTATGTAAGCCTGTTCCGTCGATGCCTGATAGCTGCCGAACGGCATGTCGACCACCACCATCGCCTGCGCGGAGGATTTCACCACCGCCTCGCCGTGGCGGATCATCATCTCCAGCGACACGGGAAGCGTGCTGTCCATGCCATACACCACCATGCCGAGCGAATCGCCGACCAGCAGCATATCCACGTGCGGGTCGAGCAGCCGCGCCATCGGCGCGGTGTAGGCGGTGAGCACGACGATGGGCGTGGCATTTTTACGTGCGCGGAGGTCGGGTATGGAGAGGCGTTTATTCATACGGGGCGCATAATACGGGGTTTCGCGGCCTTAGGCCAACTGTTTAATGATGATGCCCTCGCGCTCGGTGAGCTGGCGGGGCAGGGTGAAGGTGACGGTGGTGCCTACGTTCACCTCGCTCTGGATGCTGAACTTCCCGCCCATCAACTCGACGAATTTCTTGGTGAGCGGCAGGCCGAGGCCGGTGCCTTCATATTTGCGGCTGAGCTTGTTATCCACCTGGCCGAACGGCGACATGGCGCGGGAAATGTCCTTCGCCGCGATGCCGATGCCGGAATCTTTTACTTCAAACGAGTACGTATCGTCGCTGATGTTGCGCCATGCGCTTACGCGCACCTCGCCGTTGGGCGGAGTGAATTTTACGGCGTTGGAGAGAAGGTTGAGCAGGATCTGCTTGAATTTCTTGCCGTCGATCACAAGGATGATCTGTTCTTTCGGCAGCGCCTCGGTGAGGATCACCTGCGCGGATTCTGCGCGCGGGGCGAGCAGGCGCATGCTGTTCTGGATCATCTTGGTCGCGTTGATTTCCGATACTTCGAGTTCGAGCTTACCCGCTTCGGCCTTGGAATATTCCAGAATGTCGTTGATGAGGCTGAGCAGGTGGACGCCAGAGGAGTGGATGTCGTTGATGTAATCGTGGTACTTGCGCTCCTGCAGCATGGCGATCACTTCGCTCTTGATGATTTCCGAGAAGCCGATGATGGCGTTAAGCGGCGTGCGCAATTCATGGCTGACATTGGCGAGGAACTGTGACTTATCGCGGTTTTCTGCCTGCGCAGCGGCGGCGGCGGCGGCAAGTTCGAGGTTGATTTCATATTGCTTGGAGATGATGGCTTCCGCGCGGTTAGACGATACGAACCACACCGCCATGAACACAAGGAACATCAGGATGACGCCGATGGTGCCGTAAATCTGCAGGTTGACGAATTTACCCCACGGCACGCTGATGTCGTGCAGGATTTCCAGCGCGCCTTCGTTGCGCGGCGTGCCGTCTTGAGAGCGGATGGGGATGACGGCCTGCATGCCGATGAGCGTGCCGCCGCCCTCGAGTTCCACGTCGCGCGCGATTTTACTGCCCGCCACGGCGCGCTTCATCTGCTTGCTGACGAATACATTGTCGATGGACGCCGCGTTGTTGAGGAATTGTATTTTGTTGCCGAGGCTGTTGATGGTCATGAGCAGCTGGCCGCTGCCGTTATACAGGTTCACGCGGATGAGATTCATGCGCTGGAAATACGCCACGGTTTCCTGCGCGAAGGCGTTGATCTGCGTGGTGTCCTTCTGTTCTTCCTCGCTCTGCGTGGGCAGGGCGATTATCGCCTCGCGGTATTTTTTCCAGATGGTGTTGACGTAGTTCTGCGCGATGTTGACGTCTTGCTTCTCGGTGGCGCTGACGATTTCATCCACCGCGAGGTAGCGCACATGCATGCCCGTCATCAGCGCGATGATGACCACCGTCAGCAAACTCAGAACGGAAAATACACGCAGGTAGTTGAACATAAATCCCAGAGAAACCCAATGAGCCTTGAATCGAGAGTTCCCAGTGTAGCGTTTGTGGATTAACAAATGGTTGAAAGCGGCAAAGGTTAACCGTAGGAATTTAATGGAAAATTCAATTTCCTATTCTGTTGACATGGGGCGGCGGAGTCGCTATAACGCTTAACCTTTAATGAAAAATGACTGTAATTTGAGGATGTAAGCCATGAAAAGAACATTTCAGCCCAGTAACTTAGTACGCAAACGCCGTCACGGGTTCCGCGCGCGCATGGCTACCGTGGGTGGCCGCAAAGTCGTCGCTTCCCGCCGTTCCAAAGGCCGCAAGCGCCTTTCCGCGTAAATTGGCCGTCGCCACCATCAAGCGCCGCAGGGATTTCCTGGCCGCTTCGTCGGGAGGCGCGCGCGTCGCTACCGGCACTTTCATATTATTAGCTTCCGCACGCTCATCCGACCATCCCGCCGAGCCTGCGCCACGCGTAGGCTATACTGTCACCAAGAAAATGGGCAATGCCGTGATGCGCAACCGCATCAAACGCAGGTTGCGCGCCGCGCTTGCCAACGCGAAACCGCCCATGCGCGACAATTTCGACTTCGTGATGATTTCCCGCGTGAAAGCTGCAGACTGCCCGTATGCCGAATTACTGCGCGATATCGCGTTTGCATTTTCGCGAATACACGCTAATAAAGGCGTGCCCAACAGGATCGAGAAACCATGAGCCACGTTGCCACCCGCCTGCTGCTTGCCATGATTCGGCTGTACCAGTGCTGCCTTGCGCCGTTCCTCGGCCATTGCTGCCGGTTTACGCCGAGCTGCTCGCACTATGCCGCCGCTGCCGTGACCCAACATGGGGCGTTTAAAGGCAGCCTGCTTGCGGCCAAGCGCGTATTGCGCTGCAACCCCTTCGCCAAGTCGGGTCTCGATCCCGTTCCCGTCAAACATCCTAACGCTTAAAAAAAACGCCATGCAACACGAAGAATCCGATTATAAACGCCTGTTCGTCACCGTGCTGATTGCCGCGCTGGTGCTGTTTTCGTGGCAGGCGCTGGTCGAGTGGCCGCGCAGACAGCAGCTTGCGCAATTCCACCAGCAGCAGATGCAGAAAAAGCAGAAGGAGCAGAAACTCTACGTCGAGCAGAACGCACCGGCGGTAGGCAGTGCAGACGAGAACGCGACGCTGACGCGCGACGAGCGCCTCAAGCTGTCGCCGCGCCTGCCGATTCGCTCCGATACGCTGCACGGTTCGATCGCGCTCAAAGGCGCGCGTTTCGACGATCTCACGCTGGCAAAATACAGCGTTGACCTTTCCCCCAACAGTCCCGACGTGACGCTGTTCTCGCCCAACGGCGAGCAACATGCATATTTCGCGCAGGCGGGCTGGGTGGCGTCGGACGGAAAAACCAAAGTGCCGACGCAGGATACGGTCTGGCAGGCCGACAAGAAACAGCTCGCCGCGGGCGAAGGCGTGACGCTGCGCTGGAACAACGGCGAAGGACAGATTTTCGTGCTGGAGATCGCGCTGGATGCGAATTACATGTTCACCATCCGTCAGCGCGTGGAAAACACGGCGCCGCATGCGATCAGCGTTGCGCCCTATGCGTTCATCAACCGCGCCTACACTGCGCCTGAAACGGAAAACATCATTCTCCACGAAGGGCCGCTGGGCGTGATGGAAGGGGCGCTGGAAGAAATCAGCTACGACCGCCTGCTCAACAAAGGCAACAAGGTGTTTGAAAACGCCATGGGCTGGTTCGGCATTACCGACAAATACTGGCTGAGTGCGTTGATTCCGTCCAAGGGCGGCTTCAAGACCACCTTCAGCCATTATGAAAAAAACAAGCAGCACCGTTATCAGGCCGATTATCTCGGCGCGCCGGTGACGATCGAGCCGGGCGCGTCCGGCGAGGAGTGGCTGCGGCTATTCGCGGGCGCCAAGGAACTTGACGTGCTGGATGCCTACGCTACCGGCGAAGCGGGCGTAACCACCACGGCGCCGATTCCGCTGTTCGACCGGGCGGTGGATTTCGGCTCGCTCTATTTCATGACCAAGCCGATGTTCGTTGTGCTCAATTTCTTCTTCGACACAATCGGGAATTTCGGGCTGGCGATCATGATGCTGACCATCGTGGTGAAGCTCGCCATGTACCCGCTTGCCAACAAATCCTACATCTCGATGGCGAAGATACGCGAGTTGCAGCCGGAGATGCTCAAACTGCGCGAGCGCCACGGCAGCGACCAGATGCAATTGCAGAAAGAGATGATGGCGCTCTACAAGCGCGAGAAGGTCAACCCCGCCTCGGGCTGCCTGCCGGTGCTGATCCAGATGCCGGTGTTCTTTGCGCTGTATAAAGTGCTCTACGTGACCATCGAAATGCGCCACGCGCCGTTCTTCGCGTGGATCAAGGATCTGTCGGAGCCGGATCCGTCGAACATCTTCACGCTGTTCGGACTCATCAATTGGGATACGCCGAGCTACCTGCATCTGGGCGTGTTGCCGATGCTGATGTGCGCGACGATGGTGATCCAGATGCGCCAGCAACCCGCACCGGCCGATCCCATGCAGGCGAAGGTCATCAAATACATGCCGTACGTCATGCTGGTGTTCTTCGCTACATTCCCCGCCGGGCTGGTGCTCTACTGGTCGTGGAGCAACGTGCTGTCGATCCTTCAGTCGTGGTACATTACGCGCAAGCATAAGTCCCCAAAAGAGGCAGTCTGGCCGCATGACGTTGTTTAAACAGCCCTGCGAATTCATCGCGGGCGCGGCAACGTTGGCATCGCTGCCGGAGTTTACCTATCCTGAAGTGGCGTTTATCGGACGTTCCAACGCGGGTAAATCCAGCCTCATCAACGCGCTGGTCGGCAAGCGTTCGCTGGCGCGCACGTCGCAGAACCCGGGCATGACCAAGCAGCTCAATTTCTATTCGCTGGGCGACCGGCTGGTGCTGGTCGATATGCCGGGCTATGGGTTCGCGCCGGTTTCCAAGGAGCGCAAAGGGGAGTGGGACGCGCTGATTAAAGGCTATCTCGCCGGGCGGCCGACCTTGCAGCGCGTGTGCCTGCTGTTGGACGCGCGCCGGGGCGTGATGAAGCCGGACGAGCAATTCATGGAATTGCTGGATGAAACCGCCGTCATCTACCAGCTGGTACTGACCAAAATCGACGCCGTATCGCAGAAAGAGCTTAATAACGTATTGCAAAGTCTAGAGAACACGATAAAATCCCACCCGGCCGCGCATCCGCTGGTGGTGGCGACGAGCGCCACCGAATCGCTGGGTATCGACCAGTTACAGGAACAACTTATTCCCTTCGCAGCAGGCACCATATGAAAACAAGAAAAGTCGAAACGCCGGATACCTGGTTGAAAACCGTAGCTACCCTTTCCGAGGCGCTGCCGTATATGCGCCAGTTCGCGGACGAAACCTTCGTCATCAAATACGGTGGCCACGCGATGGGTGACGCGACGCTGTCGCGCCAGTTCGCCGAGGATGTCGTGCTGCTGAAACAGGTGGGCATCAATCCCATCGTAGTGCATGGCGGCGGGCCGCAGATCGGCAAAATGCTGGAGCGGTTGAAAATCCAAAGCTCGTTCATCGACGGCTTACGCGTGACCGATGCGGCGGCGGTGGAAATCGTGGAGATGGTATTGTCCGGTTCGATCAACAAGCAGATCGTGTCTGAGATCAACGCGGCGGGCGGCATGGCCATCGGTATTTCCGGCAAGGACGGCCAACTCATCGAAGCGCGTAAATTACGCCGCACGGTACGCGATACGGATTCCAACATCGAAAAAATTCTCGATCTCGGCTTCGTCGGCGAACCTGTGCGCATCAATCCCACCATCTTGCAGGAATTCGCGGAATCGAACATCATCCCCGTCATCGCGCCGATTGGCATCGGGGCGAACGGCGAGACGTTCAACATCAACGCCGACACGGTCGCCGGTGCGCTTGCCGGTGCGCTTGCCGCAGCAAAACTCATGGTGCTGACCGATGTGCCGGGCGTACTGAATAAAGACGGCGAACTTATCAGCGAACTGTCGATCAAAGAAGCGCGCAAGCTGGGCAAGGACAAGATCATCACCGGCGGCATGATCCCCAAGATCGAAACCTGCATTCACGCGCTGGAAAACGACTGCGAATCCGCCCACATCTTAGACGGACGCCTGCCGCACGTGCTGTTGCTGGAAACCTTCACCAAATACGGTGCAGGTACGATGATACACAGGGATTAGCGACCGCTTATTTGCTCAGGCGCATCGCCCGGATCAGGATGTCGTCGCTGATCGCCTTGAACACGGTTTCTAGCTGCGCGGAAGTCGGTGCGTGGAAGTAGCTGTTGGGACTCGCGCAGTTGCTGAGTACCACAGCGTCGAACTGACCCGCTGCACCGAACCCGATCGTATACAGCTTGATGCCCTGTCCCTTGATCGCGCTGCACAGCGCCGAGACGGTAGCATCATCCGTGGCATACACGGTGTTTTCACCGTCGGTCATCAATACCATGAACTTGTCCACGCCGGGGCCTGCGGGTTCGGGGCGGATGCTACCGTCCCACACGCCCTGCCATTTGGGGGAGAGGGTGAACCAGCCCCACATCAGGCCGACATTGATACGCGTGCAGCCGGAAATGACCATCGCGTCGATTGCGTCGTCGATATCGCTTTTGACGTTCATACCGAACTTCATGGGAGCGAGGTTTTTAACGGGAAGATCGGCCGGGCAGCCCCGCACGGGGTTGCTGGTCGGAATGCGGAAGAGGCCGGTTGCCGTGGTGGGCGGCTCGTCGCTGACGTCAACGAAGGCGTTGGGTGTGTAATCGTTCTTGCGATTGGCGACCCATCCGCCTGACGGCACGCCAGCTACCATCGCATCATATCCCGCCTGGAAATCGGGTTGGATCCAATCACGGCGGGCAGTCCCGATATTGACGGCGACATCGTAGGGCACGAACGATACGTGCAGGTTCGGAAGCGAGGGTTTACCCGCGAACAATATCTCCATCATCTTGTGCGCCGCCGTTTTCAGCCCGGCGATTTTCGAGCCTGCCATGGAGCCGGTATTATCGACGACCAGCGCTACTTCGGTGCGCGGTAGTTCGGAGGGCGGCTTCGTCACCTGCGCGGCGATACGGATCGTATTGTCGGTGTCCCCGAAAAGCTGCATGATCGCCATGGGCAGCACGACATCGAAACTTACGTCGAATACCGTGTTGTCTGGGCTACTCACCGCCGTGAAATTCTGGATCGTGGAGCCCATGTAGCTGGCGGGGTAATTCGCGTCGAAGAGGCTGCGGACTTCGGTTTGGTAATCGGGGACGTTGGTGCTTAACGTTGCGACGGCGCCGAGGAGCGCGGCATCGGCGGCGCTTTGCGCTTTTTCCTGCACGGCGTAGATACGGCCGATATCCACTGCCACGCCCGTGACCAGAAGCAGCAGCATGAGGCTTAAGCCCACCAAGACGATCGAGGCGCCTTCATTACAGGAAAATATAGATTTTTTGCGCGTCATAATAGCTTTACGAACCTCTGGTTAGCTTTTATCCCCGATATAGCATAACAGTTATGATTCTAACAGCTATTGTGCATTATTGCCTTTATCTTTTTATGAAAATTACGTTACAATCCAATAAGGCTTAAACCTTTTCAGGTGTGTCGCGGCCTGGCGGCAGGGAATGCAAACGACTGTATGGACAAAGTAAAAACGACATCGCGTTCGCGGATGCGCCATTTCAGGCGGTGCAACCAAGGTACCACGCTTATTGAATTCGCATTCGTTTCCTTCGCCCTTTTCATGCTGATGATGGGGATTATCGAGTTCGGGCTGATTTTCTTCGCCATGTCGGTGCTCGAGGGTTCCACCACGGTCGGCTCGCGCATCGGTAAAACCGGTTATTATACCGGTTTGTCGCGCGAGGATTACATACGCGGCCGCGTCAGCGACCTTTCCGCCGGGTATCTCGACCCGACCAAGCTCACTATCGAGATACTGTCCTATAATTCGTTCGACAAGGTCGGGCAGCCGGAAGATTTTAACGATACCAACCGCAACGGGTCTTACGATGCTGGAGAAGGCTTTACCGATGTGAATGGCAACGGCACGTGGGATGCGGATCAGGGCGCTTCCGGCGCGGGCAGGAGCGGGGCTATCGTGTTGTACAAGGTGACCTATCCGTGGTACGTATTCACACCGCTTATCGGGCGCTTCATCGGCGATGAAAACGGCAAGCTCAACCTCAGCGCCATATCGACGGTGCGCAACGAGCCGGATATATAATGTTTCGCAGACTCTTTTCCAGACACCGCTTTTCGCGCGACAATGCAGGGGTTGCGCTGCTTGAATTCGCCTTCATGCTGCCGATACTCCTGATCGTGTTTGTCGGCACCACGGAATTCGCGCGCCTGGCGATCATCCATATCAAGCTCGACAAGGCCGCCACCGCGATGGCCGATTTCCTCACACAGTCCGAAAAAGTGTGCAGGAGGGATCTCGATGCGTTCGCCACCGCTATTCCGCAGATCGTGAAGCCGTTCGGTTTTACCGGCACCGTGATTTTCAGCTCCATCGAATTCGCGACGGCCTCGCCGCCGCCGCCCTGCACCGGTACGACCGGCGCCTGCATCACATGGCAGTACAAACCCTTGGGCGGAGATGTGAGTAAAATCGGCGATAGCGGCAAGGATGCGCTATTGCCTGGAGGCTATAGCGTGTCGCCGGGGCATAACCTGATCGTGGCGGAAGTGTATATGGACTATTCCCCCATGCTCGGCGCGGCGGCGGGAAGGATCATTACGGCGATTCAGGCGCAGAAATTATATAAAGTTGCCGTGTACAAGCCGCGTCAGTTCACACTTACCGACCTGTGCAATCCGTAGGCGGCTATTCGCTGCCGTATTCGCCTTCGTTGAGCCATGCGCGGTGATTGTCGGGCTTGCCGAAATAGTAGCCTTGCATGTAATCCACGCCCATATCGAGCAGGATTTTGGTGATCTCGCCGGTTTCTACAAACTCGGCGATGGTTTGCAGGCCGAAGCCCTGCGCGAAATCCAGTAGCGTTTTCACGAAGAAGCAATTATCGGCGCTGTGCGCGAGGTCTTTGATAAAGATGCCGTCGATTTTCACCATGTCCACCGACAGCGCTTTAAGCTGGCGGAACGACGTGTATCCGGAACCGAAATCGTCGAGCGCCACCTGGCATCCCATCGATTGCAGCGAGGCGACGAAAAAAGCGGTGCGGCGCAAATCGCGGTGTATCGCGGTTTCGGTCAACTCCACGATCAGGCGCGAGGCGATTTCCGGCGTTTCGCGCAGGAGCTGGCCGATATGGTCGAGCCACACGGCGTTTTCCGTGGTGAGATTCGAGACGTTGAAGGCGAGCGTCACGTTGGGCGAATTGCGCAATTCCTGAATCGTCATTTCCATCACCATCGTATCGATGATGTCGATCAGCCCCATTTTTTCCGCCACCGGGATCAGCGCGCCGCCGGAGCTTATCTTGCCGCTCTGGTTGACCAGCCGCAGCAGCGCTTCATAGTGTGCGGTCTTGCCGGTTTTGCTGTTGATGACGGGTTGGTAGGCCAGCCGCAGGCGTTTTTCCTTGAAGGCTTTAAGCAGGTAATTGGCAAGCCCCATTTGCTGACGGCTCTGGTCGGCCTCGGCGCGGGTCATCTCATAGGTGCGGATGGGCACGCTTTGCATGCTGTTGACGGCGACATAGGCCTTATCCAGCGCGTCGTGCGCGTTGGTGCTCTCCAGCGGGACGCTTACGGTGCCGATCGCTCCGATCAAATGCAGCGACGCGGTGGCGAAGCTGTCACGGCCGAAATTCTGGATGATGTTATTGATGCGGACAGCAGCCGTCTGGCTGTCCTCGGGATAGCTGTTGGTGAGGATGATGCCGATCTGGTCGCGTTGCAGGCGTTGTACCGTATCCCCTTCCGGGCAGATGGCCTGAATCATGGAGATCAAATCGTGCATGACGATTTCCGACGTGTCGTGGCCGTAGGCATTGATGATCATCGACAGGTTGCTGATCGATACCAGCAGTAGCGCACCAGACGTATGTTCGTCGATCACCGTCTGTATCGCGCGTTCCAGCGCCTTGATGAAATCGTCGGGATAGAAATTGCAACCCGGATAGCGCAGCATCTCCGGCGGCACGGCGAGCGTAGACGCAGGCTGCATGCCCACGAGGTCGCTTCGGGCGATCGAGGCGGCGCGTGGCTCCTGTGAGGGTGTTTCGTCCTGTGGCAGCATCCTGTCCTTTGCAACATCCAGTAGGCAGGCGTGCATAGTCCCGCGCGCAAACCTATGAGTTCTCTACTAACTCTCTCACAGAAAGGTAAATATTTGTTAAAATCCCATCTAAAAAGCCGGGATTCTTACCGCTGGCGGAACGTCCTCGAATTGGAGGAATTGAATTATTTATCAGTATATTAAAGTGCCAACGAACAGGATGGCGCCAAGCCAGATGTTCGATTTAAAGACGGATTTGCAGGAATCCGGGCTGTTAAGCCGCACGTGGATTACCTGCCAGAACAGGTGGAATTGCACGAAAAGCAGCGCGGCGTAAAACCACAAACCCGCCCCCGCGCCGTAGCCTGCGAACGCCCAGCACAAAACCGCCAGCGCGTAGAAAATCGTCACGGCGGTTTTGGTGTGGTTGCCCAAACGCAGCGCGGAGGATTTCACGCCGATCTTCGCGTCGTCGATCATATCTTGATGCGCGTAGATGGTGTCGTAGCCCAGCGTCCAGAACATGCCGCCGAGATACAGGGCGAACGCAGGCCACTGCACGGTGCCGCCAACGGCAGCCCAGCCCATCAACGCGCCCCAGTTGAAAGTGAGGCCAAGGAAAAGTTGCGGCCACCAGCTTACGCGTTTCATCAGCGGATACGCCGCCACCAGCGGAAGCGATAATATTGCCCACACCATGACGGCTTGTCCGAGCGCTATCGCTACCAGCAGCGCAAGTGCGAGTAAAATACCCAGAAGCATAATTGCCTGCGCTACCGACACTTCTCCGCTGGCCAGCGGCCTGTTGCGCGTGCGTTCCACTTGCCGGTCGAATTCGCGGTCGCAGATGTCGTTGATAATGCAACCCGCCGAGCGCATGAATACCGCGCCTGCGGCAAACAGGGCGAGCAGCGAAAGCGGAGGCGACCCGCCCGACGCCATGCTCACCGACCACCAGCACGGCCACAGCAGCAGCCAGATACCCACCGGCTGGTGCAGGCGCATTAAGCGGAAAAAAGCCGTGTAGCGCATAGATATTTACTTTCCTTCTTCAACCCTCTAGCTTTTGCCGCATCATGACGCAAGCGAAACCCAAAATCCGGCTCTTTGTGCCCGAACCTTACGCGGAGGGCGGAATGCTCACGCTCGAAGGCGGGCAGGCGCACTATGCCGCACATGTCATGCGCGCGGAAACCGGCGATATGATTGCGGTGTTCAACGGCAGCGACGGCGAATGGCTGGCGCGCGTGGCGACCATCGGCAAGAAGCAGGTCACCGTCGAGCTGGTCAGGCGGCGCGTTGCGTATGCGCCGTGTCCCGATCTCTGGCTTGCCTTCGCGCCGATTAAAGCGAAAACCGAGTTGGTGGCGGAAAAGGCGGTTGAGCTTGGCGTGTCGAAACTGCTGGTGGTGTTCACTCGCCACGCAGTGGTCAAAAGCATCAATCAGGAAAAATTACTCGCCAATGTCATCGAAGCCGCCGAACAGTGCGAGCGCCATGACGTGCCCGAGATCGCCACTTCCAAGGATTTAGGCGAGATGCTGTCTTTCTGGCCGAAAGATCGCACGTTACTGTATGGCGATGAATCGGGCGGCGGCGTGCCGATCAAAACCCTGCTTTCCGGGTTGCCTAAGGGAAAATATGCGGTGCTGATAGGCCCGGAGGGTGGCTTTTCCGCGGATGAGCACTATATGCTCAAAATGTCGCCGTTCGTAAAACCGTTTTCGATGGGCGCGCGCATCCTGCGTGCCGATACCGCCGCGATCGCGGCGCTGGCCTGCGTGCAGGCGGCGCTCGGCGACTGGGAACAGCTCCCGTCATTCGCAGCAAAGGAATAATATGCAGGATATACTGGCGACGCTGAAGTCGCTCTACGATACGCGTGGCGATGAGATTGAGCGCTGGCTGGCGGCGAAACGCACGCAGGCCGCGCCGTATTTCTACAGCTCGGTGGATTTGCGCCATAACGGAAGCCGACTTGTGCCGGTGGATACCAACCTGTTTCCTGCGGGTTTTAACAATCTTTCTCCCGCAGGGCTTTTCCGCGCTACGCGGTTTATCAGGCGCTATCTGGGCGAAAGCCACCCCACGGCGAAGCGCGTACTCATCATCCCTGAAAACCATACGCGCAACCTTGCCTATCTCGACAATCTCGCGTCGCTGCTTACGCTGTTTACGCAGGCAGGCGTAGAAGTGCAACTTGGCAGCCTCGCCGCGCAGCCCGGTCAGCCGATCGAGCTGGTGTCGCGCTCAGGTGCGGCGTTGACGGAATATCCGTTGGTGAAGCGCGGTGATACGCTTTCGCTGGAAAATGGATTTACGCCCGATTTGATCGTGCTCAATAACGATATGACGTCCGGTGTGCCGCCCATCCTTACCCATGTGCGCCAGCCGATGATCCCGTCCACCGGCATGGGCTGGTACCGCCGCCGCAAAAGCGTGCATTTCGCTGCGTACCGCGCGCTGGTGAATGCGTTTAGCGCCGAATTTTCTCTTGACCCGTGGGTGCTTGCAGCGGAATTCCATTCCTGCGGCAAGGTGGATTTCAAGGAAAGCGTCGGCATGAATTGCGTGGCCAAGGGCGTAGACGCCGTGCTTGCACGCGTGCGCGAAAAATACGCGCAGTACGGCATCAAGGACGAACCCTATGTATTCATCAAGGCAGATAGCGGCACGTACGGTATGGGCATCATGATTGCCCGCTCGGGCGACGAGCTGTTGGAGCTGAATAAAAAAACGCGCAACAAAATGCAGAGCGTCAAGGAAGGCGCGCAGGTCAGCGAAGTCATCATTCAGGAAGGCATCGCCACTATCGACACGGTGGACGGCAAACCCGCCGAACCGATGGTGTATCTCATCGACGGCGTGCCGGTGGGCGGCATGTACCGCGTGAACGGCCAGCGCGACGCGTTCAATAATTTAAACGCCGCCGGGATGGAATTTACCGGCATGTGCGACGAGGTGGAAGACATCTGCGGCGAATGGAAAAAAGTGAACGATTGCAATTTCCGTTCATTCGGTATCGTCGCCGCGCTCGCTGCGCTGGCAGCCGCACGCGAAGATTACGACACCGGCAGCGGTGGGGATGGGATTTAAGCCGCCAGCTTTGCTGCCAGCGAATCGTACGGCAGCACGCCGCCTATATCGCCGAGCGCGGCGACGGTGAGTTTTCCCTGCGCCAGTTTCTCCGCGAGCTGCTGCACGCCTTCGAGCGTGACGGCGTCGATTTTTGCGATGATTTCATTGACCTGCCGGTAGTGCCCGAACATCAGCAAATGACGGCCGATCCACGACGCGATGGATTGGGGATTCTCGCGCGACATTAAAATATCGGCCTTGAGCTGGTTTTTCGCGCGTTGCAATTCCAGTGCGGTGATCTTCACCATGCCGGCTACCTGCTCGCACAGTACGCCGGAAAGCTCGCCGCCCTTGTCCGGCGAGGTGGCGGCGTAGATGCTCATGATGCCGCAATCCTCATAAGATGAGCCCATCGCATACACCGTATAGGCCAGCCCGCGCTTTTCGCGCACTTCCTGGAATAGGCGCGACGACATGCCGCCGCCCAGTATGCTCGCATAGACCTGCAGCGTGTGGTATTCGGGCGTGTGGAACGACACCGCAGGCAATCCCAAGATCAGGTGAAGCTGCTCAAGGTCGCGCGGGGTGCGCGTATCGCCGCCCGCATAGGTGGCCACGGGGCAGGGGGCGGGGGCGGCGCTCGCCGGGAGGTTGAAATAACGTTCCGCCAGCGAAACGAATTTCGCATGGTCGATATTGCCTGCGGCCGACAGCACGATGCGCGGCGTGCGGTAATGCGTATCCATATAGCGGATCAAATCGTCGCGGCTATGTGAGGATACGCGCGCTTCCGTGCTTAGGATCGAGCGTCCGAGCGGCTGATTTGGGAACGCGGTTTCGTCGAAATAATCGACGATGAGGTCGTCCGGCGTATCGTGGTGCATCGCGATTTCCTGAATGATCACGCCTTTTTCACGCTTCAGCTCTTCTTCGTCGAAGATGGAGTTTTGTAAAATATCGCCGAGTATATCCATCGCGATTTCCACATCCTGCTTCAGCACCTTGGCGTAATACACCGTCATTTCCATCGAGGTGTAGGCGTTGAGCTGGCCGCCGATCATGTCGAACGCCTCTGCGATGTCGCGCGCGCTGCGGGTTTTCGTGCCTTTGAACGCCATGTGTTCCAGCAAGTGCGAGATGCCGTTTTCTTCTTCGCTCTCATAGCGCGCGCCCACGCCGACGCTTACGATGACAGCGACGCTCTCCACGCCGGTAAGCGTTTCGCTGGCCACGCGCAGGCCGTTTTTCAGCGTGGTAAGCTGGTAGGTCATTTGGCGTGCTGGGTGATGAAGTCTTTGACGATCTTCACGTCGCTCGCCAACGGCGTCATGCGCTCCTTGCGTTCGGCAAGGTCGTGCAGGTGCGCGGGCAGGGCGGGGTGCATGCCTGTGGCTTTCTTCACCGCATCGGGGAATTTGGCGGCGTGCGCGGTGGCGAGCACTACCAGCGGCGAGGCGGTATTGTCACGGCAGCGCAGGCCTGCGGCGAGGCCGATGGCGGTGTGCGGGTCTAACAACTCGCCGGTGGCTTTATACATGTCGGATATGGTTTTCATCGTATCGGCGTCGCTCACCGACGCACCGGTAAACTCCGCCTGCAGGCGCTTGAACGCCGACGGCGACAGTGTGAATTTTTTGTCCGCCTTGAAGCGCGTCATCAGCTCGTTGATGGCTTTGCCGTCGCGGTTATAGAGGTCGAACAGCAGGCGCTCGAAATTGCTCGACACCTGGATATCCATGCTCGGGCTGATGGTGGAGACGACTTTTTCCATGCCGTAGGTGCCGGTTTTTAGGCAGCGCGGCAGGATGTCGTTGCGATTGGTGGCGATGATGAGTTGCGAAATAGGCAGCCCCATGCGCTTGGCGATGGTGCCTGCGTAAATATCCCCGAAATTACCGGTGGGCACGGCGAAACTGACGCTGCGCGCCGGTGCGCCCAGCGCGAGCGCCGCGTAGAAATAATACACGACCTGCGCGAGGATACGCGCCCAGTTGATCGAGTTGACCGCGGTGAGCTTATAACGATCGCGGAATGCCACATCGCCGAACAACGCTTTCACGATGTCCTGGCAATCGTCGAACGTGCCTTCGAGCGCGATGTTGTGCACGTTGTCGTCGAGAACGGTGGTCATCTGGCGGCGCTGCACATCGGATACGCGCCCCTTGGGGTGGAGGATGAAGGTCTGCATCGATGCGCGCCCTGCGCAGCCTGCGATCGCCGCAGAGCCGGTGTCGCCGGAGGTGGCGCCGATGATGACGACGTTTTCTTTGCGTTTTTCTAAAATATGGTCGAGCAGGCGCCCCAGGAATTGCAGCGCGAAATCCTTGAAAGCCAGCGTGGGGCCGTGGAAAAGTTCCAGCAGGAACGTATGCGCGTCGAGTTGCTTCAGCGGAGCAATCGCACTGTGGCGGAATGTCTTATACGAGTCTGCGATGATGCGCTCCAGCGCTTCGGGTTCGACGCTGCCTTCGGTGAAGCGAGAGATGATGGCGAACGCAAGTTCCGGGTAAGACAGCGCCTGCATCGCGGCGATCTCTGCCATGGAAAACACCGGGAGCTTGTCGGGAACATACAACCCACCATCGCCCGCAAGCCCTGCGAGGACGACATCTTCAAACGACAGGTCGGGCGCGTTACCGCGCGTGGAAATATAGCGAATGGTCATGATGCGACTGTATATACCGCCCTGCGGCGCTTATCAAGGCTTTGCGGAACGCCGCCAGAAGCCATACATCACCAGCGCAATCAGGCTCATGGCGAACCAGGTGACGGCGTAGCCAAGATGGTCGTTGCGGATGGGGATGACACCGTCGTTGGGAATAGGGAATACGCCGCTTTTATATTCACCCGTGGCTTCCACCGCCAACGGCAGCAGCTTTTCGCCCGATGCCTGCGACAGGGCGGGCAAATCCTCATAGAACCATACGTTCTTTTCCGGCTGGTTTTCCGGCGAGAAATAGCGTTTTGCGCGCAGCGGGCGCAGGATGCCGCTTACCGTCTGCCTGCCCGGAAGCCGGGTTTCCGTGTTCTTGGGCGCATAGCCGCGGTTGACGAGGATCGTGCGGCCATCATCCATCTTAAAGGGGGCGTGTATGAAGAACCCCACCGTGTCGCCCTTCATGCGGCCGACGAAATGGAAATTGTGCTCGTTGAGATATTCGCCCGGCACTTCGACGCGACGGTAGAGCAGGCCGGATATATCGTCAGGCAGCGTAGTCAGTGGTGCTTCCGCGCGCGCTGCCGTCATGTCGGCGATCAATTTTTCTTTCCACACCAACCGCTGCACCTGCCACGCGCCGAGCGTGCCGCATACGGCAACCGCCGCGATGGTGAATAGTAAGGGGATGTGAGGAAATATCGCACGCACACGCATGGAGCGTATGTAGCGCATCGCGTGCGGAAATTAAAGCGGGGATTTAGCGGCCGCCGCGTCCTTCGGGGAGTACGATACCGTTATGGCCGCGTGCTTCTTTATTCAGCAGGTCGCTGATCAGGCTGGCGTTCCTTGAACCTTTGGCAACCTGGCGCACGGTTTCATCTTCCCTTGTGATGTTAGGTTCTGCGCCTGCATTCAGCAAGGCTTTCATCACCCGCATCTGGTTCGGAACATCGTTGGCAACCGCGTTGCGCAAGGGGGAGTTCCCGTTCGCGTCCGGCCAATTGATGAAGTCCATAACTTCAGGGTTGGCCAGTATGGGCTTCAGGGCTTCGATATTGCCCGCATTCACCGCTTCATGTAGCTTCGCGGCTTTTTCTTCGATGCGTTCTGCAGATACGTCAACAGTCATGATTTATCGTCCTTAATTACAGGTTCCGGTTATGGGCTGCATTGTAGCAAACCGTCCGGCAGATAACAATTAATTTTTATTAATAGTTGTTTTTCAGCTTTTTACCGGGTTCAGATGAGCGCTTGAACCTGCGAATTCACCCACTATATATAGTTCCTGAGTTTATGTTCCATTCTTTTTCAGGAGACCCCCTATGAGCGTACTGGTAGGCAAGAACGCACCCGATTTTACCGCGAAAGCCGTAATGCCCGACAACAGCTTCGACGAAAGCTTCAACCTGCTTTCCTATCTTGGCATCAAAAAAGACGCCAGCGGCAAGGTGACGAAAAAAGGCAAGATCGGTATCCTGTTCTTCTACCCGCTCGATTTCACCTTCGTGTGCCCGTCGGAAATCATCGCCTTCAACAATCGCCTGAAGGAATTCAAGCTGCGCAAGGCGGAAGTGATCGCCGTGTCGGTCGATTCGCATTTCACCCACCTCGCATGGAAACAGACGCCGGTGGAAAAGGGCGGCATTGGCAACGTGCAGTTCCCCATCGTCGCGGATCTGACCAAGAGCATCGCGCGCAGCTATGACGTATTGCTCGGTGACGCGGTTGCGTTCCGCGGCACGTTCATGATCGATGGCAACGGTGTCGTGCGCCATCAAGTGGTGAACGACCTGCCGCTTGGTCGCAACGTCGATGAAGCGCTGCGCATGGTTGACGCGCTGCAATTCCACGAAGAACACGGCGAAGTGTGCCCTGCAGGTTGGGAACGCGGCGACGAAGGCATGAAAGCCACCGCTGAAGGCGTGGCGAAATACCTCAAAGGCAACGCAAAAAAACTCTAATCTTAAGGGGATTCCCATGGCCGCATTTTGCCGTACTATCCTTGCTGTCGCGCTGACGCTGGCAACACTACCCGCGCGTGCGGGCGACGAAGCCGCTACCGCCGATTATGAAAAGGCGATGGAGGTGATGCATGATGGCATGCGTATCACCTATACCGGCGATTCCGATACCGATTTCGCGCGCGGCATGGTGCCGCACCATCAGGGCGCTGTCGATATGGCGGAAGTGCTGCTGGCGCATGGCGACGACCCCGTGCTGCGCAAGCTGGCTTCGCGCATCATCGTCGCGCAGAAGCAAGAAATCGGTATCATGAAGCGCTGGCTTACGCGCCGTGGGTTGCCGGAGCCGGAAGCGCAGCAGGCGCTTGAGCAGGATCGCACGGTGAAAGGGTACCGTGACGCCATGCACCGCATGCATGAGCAGATGAATATCGTCTACAGCAACGATGCCGACGCGGATTTCGTCTATGGTATGATTCCGCATCATCAGGGCGCAATCGAGATGGCCGACGTGCAAATCGCGTGGGGTGAAGATCCTGAACTGCGCGACATTGCTGCCGATATTGTCCGCAGCCAGCAGCAGGAAATCGCACTGATGCGCGGCTGGCTGGCGCAGAAAGGCCTTCCTGCCGAGCCTGCGTTGAAAGCGAAGGGGCATAGTTGCGGCAAGCACGGGCACAAGCATTCCAAACACAAGAAACATAAGAAACACAAAAAACACGGAAAACATGGCCACCACGCATCACACTAAGGTTCTTATCATCGGCTCCGGCGCTGCCGGTTGCACCGCAGCAATCTATGCGGCGCGTGCCTCGCTGAAGCCGCTTCTGGTGCGCGGAATGCAGCCGGGCGGCCAGCTTACCATCACCACCGACGTGGAGAATTTCCCCGGCTTCGAGCATGCAGTGCAAGGGCCGTGGCTGATGGAGCAAATGGAAAAGCAGGCCGCGCATGTCGGCACGCAGATCGTGGATGACCATATTGCCAGCGTTGATTTTTCCAAACGTCCATTTACCGCCGTGGGCGAATCGGGCGATACCTACACTGCGGATTCCGTGGTGATCGCTACCGGCGCCACCGCTCGCTGGCTCAACATTCCTAGCGAAGAGAAGTTCCGCGGTTTCGGCATTTCGGCCTGCGCTACGTGTGACGGGTTTTTCTTCAAGGGCAAGGAAGTGCTGGTATTCGGCGGCGGCAACAGCGCGGTGGAAGAGGCGCTATACCTCACCAACCATGCCACCAAGGTTACGCTCATCCATCGCCGCGATACGCTGAAAGCGGAAAAAATCGGGCAGGAACGCCTGTTCAAACATCCGAAAATTTCGGTGATCTGGGACAGCGTGGTGGATGAATTCACCGGCACGGAAAATCCCAATTCGCTTACCGGCGTGAAGCTGAAAAACGTCAAAACCGGCGTGATTACCGAAGTGAAAGCCGAAGGCGCCTTCATCGCTATCGGCCATACGCCCAGCACGGATTTGTTCAAGGGGCAGGTGGCGATGGATACCGACAACTATATCGTTACCACGCCGGGCAGCACGAAAACCAATATACCGGGTGTGTTCGCAGCCGGCGACGTGCAGGACAAGATTTTCCGTCAGGCCGTAACCGCGGCGGGCACGGGATGCATGGCGGCGCTGGAAGCCGAGCGGTTCCTCGCCGGACACTGAAAAACGCGCCCGTCCCATTATTGTGCAATGCAACATTTTTCTTGACTTGTGCCCAAAGCTCTGGCACTCTCCGCCCCAATAGGGAAGAAGCCTCCGGTCGGAGGCTAGTAAATGTAGATTAAAATCAGATAGATAGGAGCTTTTATGTCTCAGAATTTTGCGTTTAATGACTTTTTCAAGGGCGCGTTCGATTTCAACCAGATCTTCTCGACCCAGCGTCGTAACATCGAAGCGATTTCTGCCGCCAATCAGGTATTCGTAGAAGGCGCGCAGGCGGTTTCCCGCGTGCAGGCCGAAGCGGTTCGCAACGGCGTGGAAAACGTGCTGAAGGCGTCGAAAGACATCATGTCGGGCGGCTCGCCGGAAACCGGCCTTGCCAAGCAAGCCGATTTCGCAAAGTCGATCTTTGAAACCACGCTGTCCAACCTGCGTGAGATCACTGAAACCGTAACCAAATCCGGCTTCGAAGCGTTTGAAGTACTCAACAAGCGCGCTGCTGAAAGCATGGAAGAAATCAGCAAGGCTTCCAGCACTACCGCGAAAAAGAAATCTTCGTAAGCGGTCGCTTCATTTCTAAGAAGCCCCCGGGTAGACACGCCCGGGGGCTTCTTTATTAGTGTCATTTCTAGTCTGCAATAAGGGGAACTATTCATCCCCGTGGAAATGACCGTAGATAATCTTCGCCGTGCTGTGGCTGATACCTTCCACTTTGGCGATTTCCTCCATGCTGGCGGCAGCCACCGCCTTGGCGGAGCCGAAATGCAACAGCAGTGCTTTCTTGCGCGCCGCGCCGATGAAGGGGATGTCGTCGAGCTGCGAGCTGTGCATGGTTTTAGCGCGCTTGTCACGGTGAGCACCGATAGCGAAGCGGTGCGCTTCGTCGCGGATGCGCTGCAGGAAATGCAGGGTAGGGTGCTCGACGGGCAACTGGAACGGCTCTTGCCCCGGCAGGAAAAACTGCTCGCGCCCGGCATTGCGGTCTGGGCCTTTGGCGATGCCCGCCAGCACCACGCCCTGCACGCCTAAATCCTCGAACACCTGCATGGCAACCGATAGTTGCCCCGCTCCGCCGTCTACCAGCACGAGGCCGGGTTTTTTGTCGTCCCGGTCTGCTTCTTCCTGCAGGCGCTTGAAGCGGCGCGTCAACACTTCGCGCAGCATGGCGTAGTCGTCGCCCGGCGTTGTGTTTTCATCCTTGATGTCGAAGCGGCGGTATTCGGATTTCTGGAACCCGTCCTGCCCGACCACGATCATCGCGCCCACCGCGTTCGTGCCGCTGATGTGGCTGTTGTCGTATACTTCGATGCGCGTAGGCATGTCTTCGAGATTAAACAGCGTGCGCACATGCTCCAGAATTTCACGCGTGGCGACCTGCATGGACATATGCCGTACCAGCGCCTCACGCGCGTTGCGCAGCGCCTGCTCGACCAGCTCACGTTTTTCGCCGCGCACGGGATGGGCGATCTCGATCTTGTAGTCGCTGTTCATCCGCAGCGCTTCTTCCAGCACCGGCGTTTCTTCGAGGAAATGGCTGGTGAGGATAAGGGCGGGCGGCGGCTGCGTCTGGTAAATGCGGCCGATGAAGGTGGAAATGATTTCTGCGTCAGAAAACGGCATAGTGTGCTGCGGGAACCAGACGTCGTTGCCGTAATTGCGCCCGCCGCGAAAGCTGAAAAGCTGGATGCAGCAATGCCTGCCGTCGCGGGCGAGGGCGATGATGTCGGCGTCGCCTACCGTCTGGGTGGTCATGCCGTGCTGTTGCACGTGCGCGATGGCGCGTATGCGGTCGCGGATGACGCGTGCTTTTTCATATTGCATGTCGAGGCTGAGTTCCTGCATCTCCTTGACCAGCTCGTCTTGTATCTGGCGGCTTTTGCCGCTCATAAAGTCTTTGGCCTGTTCGACGAGCCGGGCGTAATCTTCCGTGCTGATCTTGTTCACGCAAGGGGCGGAGCAACGTTTGATCTGGTATTGCAGGCAGGGGCGCGTGCGGTTTTTGAAGATGTTGTCGGAGCAGGGGCGCAGCAGGAACGCTTTCTGCAACAGCGTGATGGTTTCATCCACTGCATGCGCCGAGGTGAAGGGGCCGAAATATTTTCCCTTTTTGGTTTTCGCGCCGCGATGTTTGCTGATGCGGCTGTAATCGTGGTCGCCGGAGAAGAATATGTAGGGGAAAGATTTGTCGTCCTTGAGTAATATATTGTAGCGTGGGGCAAGTTTCTTGACGAGGTTGGCTTCCAGCAGCAGCGCTTCCGCCTCCGAGCGCGTGATGACGATCTCCATCGCCGCCGTCTGCGACACCATGCTTTGCAGGCGCTTTCCGAGTGCTTCGACGTTGAGATACGACTGCACCCGCAGCTTTAAATTTTTTGCTTTGCCGACATAGAGCGCGGTGCCGTCCTTATCCAGCATGCGGTAGACGCCGGGGTTATGCGACATGGTTTCAGCGTATCGTTTGATAACGGCGCGACCGTCTGCGAGTGGGGTGGGGGAATCGGACATAGAAAAGCAATGTAGTTTTTATTGAGATGTTTTCAATGGTTCTGAGTAATCCACCGATCCTGTGGATAAGTGTGTTCGTAACCCTGCATTTAGAAAAAAAATCTCAAGCGAATCCTAGCGCGAGCGCGGTTTGCTCAAAAAATAGGCATCTATTTAATAGATTGAAATATATAAATTTAATTTTATTCCTAAACGCGCAAACGAAGGGCTTAATGGATTCTTTACCACAATGGTACAGCATTGGATTCGCTGTGTACAAAATGCGCGGGGGAAATTGGAAATATATCCAATATAGGTAAAAATTACCTACAGCGCTTATGGATATTTTACAACCTATTTATTTTGCGCCGGATGAATTTTTTTTATTGCGGATACAGATCGGGATGCAGGAAAGCAACATGTGTATCCGTGGAAACACCTTCACGCTTGCATGCGCAACCTGTGTGAGGCAATGATGATACATGCACACCTCCATTCACCTCACTGAAGTCGTCATCTTACTCTGTGCAGCGGTGCTGATCGTCGCCAGCTTTCGCGTGATCCGCTTAAGCCCGGTGCTCGGGTATCTTGCTGCGGGTGCGATGATCGGTCCGTTCGGGCTTGCCCTTATCAAAGACGTGGAAACCACGGCGGGCATTGCTGAATTCGGCGTGATCTTGCTGCTCTTCCTTATCGGTTTAGAGCTGTCGGTCGAGCGGCTCAAGAGCATGCGCAAGCATGTGTTTGGTTTCGGCAGCGCGCAAGTGCTGGTGACCATCCTGCTATACTCCTTATTCTTTATAGGACTGAACGGTGGTAGCGGCGGCGCGGCGATCATCATCGGCGGCGGGCTTGCGCTGTCATCTACAGCTATCGTATTGCAGGTGATTCAAGAGCAAGGTGAGCGCTCGTCGCAAGTGGGACGACTTTCGCTGGCGATTTTGATCCTTCAGGATCTTGCGGTGATCCCGCTTTTGGTATTGGTGATCCTGCTCAACGAGCCGGAAAAATCGCTGACCTATGCCATCCTCGACGCGGTGTTCAAAGCAAGCATCTGCCTTGCGGTGATTTTCATTTCGGGTTACCTCCTGCTGCGTCCGCTGTTTCGTTTCATCGCCTCGCTCGATCATACGGAATTATTTTCGGCGACGACGCTGCTGGTGGTGCTTGGCGTGTCGTGGCTCACCAGCATGGCCGGATTGTCGCCTGCGCTCGGCGCGTTCATGGCGGGCTTGCTCATCGCGGAAACCGAATTCAAGCCGCAGGTGGAATCCGATATACTGCCGTATAAGGGGTTGTTTCTGGGTCTGTTCTTTATGACGGTCGGCATGTCGCTCAACCTCGATATGCTCTATGACCGCTTTCCCAGCATCATCGGGCTTTCCGTGGCGCTCATGCTGAGCAAGGCGCTTATCATCATGGCGCTGTGCCGCGTGTTCGGGTTTTCGCTGAGTACGGCGCTGCATACCGGCCTGCTGCTCTCGCAGGGCGGCGAATTCGCCTTCGTGCTGTTCGGCTTGGCGGGTTCGCTCGGCGTCATCAATGCCGATATTTCGCAAACGCTGCTGGTGGTGGTCACCGTGAGCATGGCGCTCACACCGATGATCGCGCAGCTCGGTAAACGTGCGGCCACGGCGTTGGAAAAATACGCGATCTCGCGGCCGGAGACGATGATGGAGGAAACGCTCGACCTCAGCCATCACGTGATCATCAGCGGGTTCGGGCGCGTCGGCCATACGGCGGCGCGGCTGCTGGAAGTGGAGAACGCGCGCTTCGTGGCTATCGATATGGATTCGTTCCTTGTCGCCCGTGAACGCAAGCGCGGCACGCCCGTGTTCTACGGCGACACCACGCGCAAGCATGTGCTCAACGCGCTGGGCATCCAGCGTGCGCGTGCGCTTATCATCACCCATAACGATACGCGTGTGGCGCTGCAAACCATCGCGGTGGTACGCGAGCTGAACCGCGATATTCCGATTATCGCCCGCGCCAAGAATTTCGAGCAGGTGCAGAAGCTGGAGGCAGCGGGGGCGGATATAGCGGTGGCCGAAATGTTTGAAAGCAGCCTGCAACTGGGCGGGGCGCTGCTCAAGTCCATCGGCATAAATGACTATGAAATCAGCAGGATAATAGACATGTTCCGCGCCGAGAACTACATGCTGACCCGCTCGGCCGAACGCGAGCCGGCGCATTAGAATTAACTATTTACATTCCCACCTGACCTGCTAGATTGCCCGCCTTAATTTAGATTAAAGGCGGCACGCCCCGACTCATGGCGCTCGATTCATTTGGTGCAAAGCAAATGAAGGTTTTTGCTGACTTTAATTTTGGTGTAAACGGTAGGGTGAAACTATGAAACTGATCGCCTGCAACAGCAATATTCCCCTGGCGAAATCCATGGGCGACTATCTCGGCCTGCCGCTTGCCAACGCCAGCGTCAAGCGCTTCGCCGACATGGAAATTTTCGTGGAAATCAACGAGAACGTGCGCGGCGAGGACGTGTTCCTCATCCAGTCCACCTCGTACCCCGCCAACGACCATATCATGGAACTGCTGGTGTGCCTCGATGCGCTCAAGCGCGCCTCCGCCAAGCGCGTGACGGCGGTGATTCCCTATTTCGGCTATGCACGGCAGGATCGCAAGATGGGCTCGCGCACGCCGATCTCCGCTAAACTGGTGGCGAATTTGATTACGGCGGCGGGCGCAAACCGCGTGCTTACCGTCGATCTGCATGCCGGACAGATACAGGGCTTTTTCGATATTCCGCTCGACCACTTATATGCCGCGCCGGTTATCGTGAACGACATCCGCCAGCATTACACCAACCCTGACAATATAATGATCGTGTCGCCCGACGTGGGCGGCGTGGTGCGTGCGCGTGGCATCGCCAATCGCCTGCGCGCCGACCTTGCCATCGTCGATAAACGCCGCGAGCGCGCAGGTGAGTCGGAAGTCATGCATATCATCGGCGACGTGGATGGGCGCGATTGCATCCTGTTCGACGACATCGTCGATTCGGCAGGCACCTTGTGCAACGCCGCCGCGGAACTGAAAAAACGCGGCGCGTCATCGGTCGCCGCATACGTCACGCACGGCGTGCTCTCGGGCAAGGCCATTGAGCGCGTGGAAAATTCGGAACTGACCTCGCTCGTCATCACCGACACGATCATGACTACCGACGCGGTCAAGAAATCCACCAATATCCGGGTCGTTTCCGTCGCCCCGCTGCTTGGCGAAGCCGTCAAGCGCATCAGCGACGAAACGTCCGTATCAAGTTTATTCGACTAATTTTTATTTATTCAACAGGAGTATGTTATGACTAAAGCAACCGCAACCACCGCTACCTTAAACGCCAACGTGCGTGAAGGCCAAGGCAAGGGCGTCGCCCGCGCGCTTCGCCGCGAAGGTAAAATCCCCGCTGTTATTTACAGCAAGGGTCAGGCGCCGATGAGCATCGCGCTCGGCCTGAAAGATGTCACGCTTGAATACACACGCGGCCGTTTCCGCAGCCGCCTGATCGACATCAAGCTGGACGGCAACAAGATCGTAAAGGCGCTGCCGAAAGACCTGCAGTTCCACCCCGTAAGCGACGTGATCGAGCACGTGGATTTCATCCGCGTTGAACCCGGCGTTGCGCTGCGCGTGATGGTGCCGGTGAAATTCGCCGGTCAGGAAAAATCCATCGGCCTCAAGCGCGGCGGCGTACTCAATATCGTGCGCCACGAAATCGAATTCGCATGCTCGCCGGAAGCGATCCCCACCCATATCGAAATCAACATTCAGGATCTCGATATTGGCGGCAACGTGCATATTAAAAACGTCGATCTGCCCAAGGGTGTCGTGCCGGTGATCAAGCGCAACTTCACCATCGCCACCATCGCCGGCCGCCGTGCGGAAGAAGAAGAGAAGCCCGCAACCGCTGCTGCTGCAACGGGTGATGCCGCCGCGCCTGCTGCAGGTGCTGCTGCCGCTGCCCCGGCTGCTGACGCGAAGAAAGACGCCGGCAAGAAGGACGAAAAGAAGAAGTAGTCTAGTTGATGGCGGCGCGTAGGAGCACCTATGCACCATCTCCTCATCGGTCTCGGCAATCCCGGCTCGTCTTACTCGGGCAACCGCCACAATGTCGGCTTCATGGCGCTCGACCGCGTCACGAGCGACTGGCGGTTTTCCGCGCCGAAGAAGGCGTTCGGCGGTATCGTGTGCGAAGGTATGATAGGTGCGCGAAAATGCTACGCGTTCAAGCCGATGGGCTACATGAATACTTCCGGCGTGGCCGCGGGTGAACTGGCGCGCTTCTACAAAATCCCGCCGGAAGCCATCACCGTGATCCACGACGATCTCGACCTCGCCTTCGGCAAATTGCGCACCAAAACCGGCGGCGGCAATGGCGGGCATAACGGCCTGAAAAGCCTGGATGCTCATCTGGGGGCGGACTATGCGCGGTTGCGTTTCGGCATCGGCCATCCGGGTGATAAAGATCTGGTTTCGGATTATGTGCTGTCGGATTTCAGCAAGGAAGAAATGCTGCGTCTGCCGATGCTGCTCGCCGAAATTTCGCGCCACGCGGAATTGCTGGTTGCAGGAGATGGGGCAGGATTTTTGAATAATGTGGCGCTGGCGATGAAAATGCCGTCGTAAAAATATTGTCATCCTGAGCATAGCGAAGGATCTTTCTTTGCAGCTTAGATCCTTCACTTCGTTCAGGATGACATAAAAGGAGAAAATATGGGATTCAAATGCGGTATCGTCGGCCTGCCTAACGTCGGCAAATCCACGCTGTTCAACGCGCTGCTGTCCACCGCGCAGGCGGAAGCGGCGAACTATCCGTTCTGCACCATCGAGCCGAACGTGGGGCGCGTGGGCGTGCCGGATACGCGGCTTGCCAAGCTCGCGGGCATCGCCGGTTCGCAACAAATCATCCCCACGCAGCTTGAGTTCGTGGATATCGCCGGTCTCGTGCGCGGCGCGAGCAAGGGCGAGGGGCTTGGCAACCAGTTCCTTTCACATATTCGCGAAGTCGATGCGATCATCTATGTGCTGCGCTGTTTTGAAGACGGTAACATCACGCATGTGGAAGGCGCGATTGATCCGCTGCGCGATGCCGACATAGTGGAAACCGAGCTGGTACTTGCCGATCTCGAAAGTCTGGAAAAACGCCTGCCTAATTTGCAGAAAAAAGGCAAGGGCGGCGACAAGGAAGCTGCTGAACAGGCGGCAATTGCCGAGCGCGTGTTGAAAGTCGTGTCCGAAGGTTCGCCCGCGCGCACCACCGAATTGCGCGACGCCGCCGAGCGCCGCCAGTTCGCGTTACTGCAACTGCTTACCTCCAAGCCGGTGATGTATGTGTGCAACGTCGATGAGGACGCGGCGAAAGACGGCAACGCCCTGTCGAAAAAAGTCTCCGAAATGGCCGCCAAACGCGGCGCGCCGTGCGTGGTGATTTCCGCGCGCATCGAAGCCGAGATCGCCATGCTTGCATCCGATGCGGAGAAGCAGGAATTCCTCGCTTCCATCGGGCTGGACGAAACCGGGTTGACGCGCATCATCCGCGCAGGTTATTCGCTGCTTGATCTTATTACGTACTTTACCGTGGGGCCGAAGGAAGCGCGCGCGTGGACGGTAACCAAAGGTACGAATGCACCGCAGGCGGCGGGCGTTATCCATACCGATTTTGAAAAAGGGTTTATCCGCGCCGAAACCATCGCGTACCCTGATTATGTCGGGTTCAACGGCGAAGCGGGCTCCAAGGAAGCAGGAAAATTCCGTTTGGAAGGGAAGGAATATGTAGTACAAGACGGAGACGTACTGCATTTCCGCTTCAACAACTGATCTGTAGGCCATGTTCCGATTCCGCAAGAAGAAGCAACCGCCTACCCGCGAGCCGATGCCGTCATGGTTGAAGTGGCTGCTGGTCGTGTTTCTTGCCTATGGGCTGATCGTCAGCAGCAAGAATAAAAGCACGGATACGGCGCACCAGATTCTGGAAAAAGCATCCGACGAGCTTGCGACGGTGAAGCCGCTCGATTTTTCCGCCTTCACCAGCAAGATATTTCCTGCCTACAGCGCCGCGCTGCAAATTCGCGAGGTTGCGCCGGGCGCGGGGAATCCGGTTATCTGCGGGCAGAAGGTTACGCTCGCTTATGAGACATTCCTTGCCGATGGCAAGCCGCTTGGCGACGCCGCCACCAAAGAGGCGCCGTTGGTGTTCAATACCGGCGGCGGCACGGCGATGCCTGTATTCGAGCAGGGCGTGATCGGGATGCAGAAAGGCGGCAAGCGCAGCCTGCTGTCGCCGCTTTCCATGTCGTACGGCTTGCCGCAATTTGCGCGTGAAGGCTTGCCGGAAGACGCGCCGGTGCGCTTTGAAATCGAGCTGCTCGACGTGTCGCCGGAATTCGCCGGAATCGAATCGACGCCGTACCGCATCGCGGAAGTGGCGATGGGGCAGGGCGAGATGTTTATCTGCGGCCAGCCCACCAAGCTGCACGTGGCGGTATGGGATACGGAGGGCAAGAAACTCTATTCCAGCAGGGATAATGACGGCGCGCCGGTTGCCTTCACACCCGGTAAATCGCAAGTATTCCTTGGGCTTGAGCAGGGGGTGATCGGCATGAATGCGGGCGGTATGCGCATGCTGGTGGTGCCGCCGACATTCCAACGTACGCTAACCGGGGATGAACCAGAAATCGCAATTCCCTTGCCGCTTACGAAAACGGTGCTTGTCGATATTGAATCCGTGCCGTAGATTACTGCCTCTCACATTTTTCAGGATCGTATATGTCTCTCGTCGCCGACCGTCTCTCCCGTATCAAGCCATCGCCTACGCTTGCCGTCACTGCAAAAGCCGCAGAGATGAAAGCCGCGGGCAAGGACGTTATCGGCCTCGGCGCGGGTGAGCCGGATTTCGATACGCCCGACCACATCAAGCAGGCGGCGATGGAAGCGATCCGCCGCGGCGAAACCAAATACACGCCGGTATCGGGTACGGTGGCGCTGAAGAAAGCCATCTGCGACAAATTCAAGCGTGAGAACGGGCTGACCTATGCGCCCAACCAGATCATCGTGAGCTGCGGTGCGAAGCAGGTGATTTTCAACGCCATGCTCGCCACCCTCAATCCCGGCGACGAGGTCGTTATCCCCGCGCCCTACTGGGTATCCTATCCCGACATGGTGCAGTTCGCCGAGGGCACGCCGGTCATCGCCAAATGCCGCGAGGAAGATGGCTTCAAGCTGAAACCCGAAACGCTGGAAGCGGCGATCACGCCGAAAACGCGCTGGCTGATTTTGAACTCGCCCTCCAACCCCACCGGCGCGGCTTATACCGAGGCGGAAATGCGCGCGCTGTGCGATGTGCTGCTGAAACACCCGCATGTGTGGATTCTCGCCGACGATATTTACGAGCATCTCGCTTATGACGGTTTTGTCTTTACCACGCCTGCGCAGATTGAACCGAAGCTCTATGACCGCACGCTCACCGTCAACGGCGTGTCGAAAGCCTATTCGATGACCGGCTGGCGCATCGGCTATGCGGGCGGTTCGCGCGAAGTGATCGCGGCGATCGCCGACATCCAGTCGCACAGCACATCCAACCCGTGCTCGATCAGTCAGGCGGCGTCTATCTCCGCGCTCAACGGCCCGCAGGATTTTCTCAATAGCTGGCGCGGCAGTTTCGCCAATCGTCGCAATCTCGTGGTCAACGGGCTGAACGCGATCGAGGGCATTTCCTGCCTGAAGCCCGAAGGCGCGTTCTACGTATTCCCCAACATGAAAAAACTTCTCGGCAAAAAAACGCCGAAAGGCGAGACCATCGAAAGCTGCACGCAGTTCTGCACCTACCTGCTGGAAGAAGCGCTGGTTGCCGCCGTACCCGGCAGCGCGTTCGGCCTCGGCGGATATTTCCGCATCTCCTACGCCACGTCGGACAAAATCCTCGACGAAGCGATCCGCCGCATCAAGGCCGCGTGCGATGCGCTGAGCTGATTTGATCCCGTCATCCCGGCGTAGGCCGGGGTGACGTGTGTAGATTTTTCCTCATAAAAAAAGCCGGGCTCGAAAGCCCGGCTAAGTCTTACAGGGAGGATTTGGACTTTCGTCCAATTCAACAGACGCAGTGTCTATATGAAGACCCCATAATAGCTATGTTTTCTAGGATTGGTACAGCATAATTTACAGGATTGTTATGCTAAATATGCATAGCTCAGCTCGCCTTGGCGATACCGCTTTCCGCTAATTTCCGCAGAAGAAACTCTTTGAATATATTGATTCTTTTTGAATTTCGCAGTTCGGTGGAATAGACGAAATACACATCCGTCACCGGCCCCTTCAATTCCGGCAGTACCGGGCTGATGCCCGCCACCCCCTGCGCCATATAATCCGGCAGGCCAGCGATGCCGATGCCGCTTTCTACGGCTTTGAGCATTCCCGGCAGGCTGTTGATTTTGAATGCAGCGCGGCGCTCTTCGCCCTTGGCGAGGTTCGCATGCAGCAACCAGTTTGCACCCGCGAACGGAAGGCGCGTATCTTCGCCGTATGCCACCAGCTTGTGCTGCTGCAAATCCTGCGGTTTTTTCGGCACGCCGTGCGTGCGTAAATAATCGTTCGACGCATAGGCGGCGTTATTCAGCGAGGTGAGTTTCTTCTGGATGAGATCGGGATGGCGTGCGGGGAACAATCGAATTGCTACATCCGCTTCGCGCATCGACAAATCCAACTCGCGGTCGTCCACCAGCAGCGTCACCGTGATTTCAGGATACAGTTCGGTGAATTCGCGCATGTGCGGGGTGAGCCACGACGTGCCTATCGCCACTGGAGCAGTGATCTTCAGCGGGCCGCGCGGACGCTCCCTGCTTTCCAGCAACGCATTTTCCGCCGCCGACAGGCGTGCGTAAATATCGCTTACGGTTTTGAATAAAATTTCGCCCTGCTCGGTGAGCAACAGGCCGCGTGCGTGGCGATGGAACAGCTCGACCTGCAGGCTTTCTTCCAGTGCGGCGACCTGGCGGCTCAGCGCCGACTGGCTCATGCCCAGCACGTTGCCCGCATGGGTGAAGCTGCGTGCGGTGGCGGCGGCGTGGAAGATGCGTAGCTTGTCCCAGTCGAGCATTAGGATATTTCCACTATCAATTTTTGTCATTCCTGCGAAAGCAGGAATCTATCCTTGCCTCGCGCCAGCCAGAGATTCCTGCTTTCGCAGGAATGACAAGCTAAACATACTTACATTAAAAGGTGCGTTGCGGCTCGCTTGCGGTCGTCGTGCGTTCCTTCTCGACGTAATGGCAATAGCTGCCCTTCGTCGCCGCCTGCTCCGGCTGCACATCCTGCGCGATTTGCGGGGTGACGGTTTTTTCTTCGACGATCACGCGTTCGCTTACCTGCGGCGGGTTGCGGCGAAACATTTTATCCATGGCGGGCTGCACCGCCGCATGGATGCCGCCGAACGCGCCGAAGAACAATCCCGTCCATAGCGGATCGACCGTGTGGCCACCTACCGCGACGCCCGCTATATCCGCCAATACCGGCGCGGCCAGCGCCAGCAATGCGCCGACGATGAACATGGTCGTCGCCGCGACTGCAATATTTTTTATGATCTTTCCCATGCCGTTCTCCTCTATGCCAGTTCGCGCGAGCGTTTGGCGGCGGCCTGTACCGCTTCGTCCACCAGCGCTTCCAGCCGGTCGTCTTTCATCAGCACGGCGAGCGCGGCCTCGGTGGTGCCGCCGGGACTGGTAACATTCCTGCGCAACTGCGCGAAACTGTCGGCGCTGTGCTCGGCGAGCGCGCAGCTTCCTGCGACCGTCTGCAGGGCAAGCGCGCGGGACATTTCCGGCGAAAGTCCGGCGCTCACGCCTGCCTTGGTCAGGCCGTCCAGAAATAAAAACGTATAGGCGGGGCCGCTGCCGGAAAGCGCGGTGACGGCATCCATGTGCGATTCATTGTCCAGCCACTGCACCGCGCCCGCTTCGCGCATCAGCGATTCGGCCTTGTCTCGGTTTGCCGCCGATACGGTGTCGGATGCGCATAGCACGGTGATGCCTTTGCCGACCAGCGCAGGCGTGTTGGGCATCGCGCGCACGATCTGCGCGGTGTTGCCTAAATTTTGTGCAAAGAACGCGAGCGATTTTCCTGCGGCGATGGAAAGATATAGAGGTGAGCTTCCGAAACGTGCCTTGTAAGCAGGGAGAATCGATGCAAGCTCTTGTGGCTTGACAGCAAACACGATCACGTCGGGATGAACGGTTTCAGGCAGCGATGCAAGGTCGGGATGGATGCCGGGTGCGTGATCCTGCGGGTCAATGACCGCAAAATCGCCGCCAAGCGATTGCCGCCAGCGCGACAAAAGCGCGCCGCCCATTTTACCGTGGCCGATGAGAAGGGTGGTGTGCATGGTTTCTGCCGTATGTTCTTCGCAGCGTAGCGAAACAATCCGCTTTTGTCATCCTGAACGCGGCGAAGCATATAAGATTCTTCGCTTCGCTTGGAATGACAGGAGTGCTTACGCTTCCCCTACGGTTTCAAACAGTGAAAGCTCCAGCGCTTCGGCAGGCGTCTTTCCACCCCAGATCATCGCCTGGAATGCAGGGTAGAAGCGTTCGCATTCTTCGATCGCGATGTCGAGCAAATCCTGCAGGTGCTCCGCCGACGTGCCCACCTGATCGCGCACGAGCAGCGAGTGGCGGAAGGTGATCGACATATCTTCCGACGTAATGTCGAAATGGCCGAGCCACATTTTCTCATTCACCAGCGCGAGCAGCGAGTGAACCTTCGTGGTCATTTGCTTGGGGAATTTTGTTTCCAGCGAGCACGACATGGTAAGCCCGCCTGAATCTTCCTGCCAGTTGAACCAGATGCGATAGCGGCACCACGTGCCTGCTACTTCCGCGATCAACTCACCTTCGCCTGGACGATCGAACACCCAGTCGCGATCCATGATCACCAGCTCTGCAATATCGAGTGGGTTATATACCGCATCGGTTTTTGTCATCATCGAAGTCATCGTCATTCCTCTGAAATCGTTGGCTGTGTTGGATGAGAAGTGGAAACTACCCCTCCATATTTACATGCCACGGGACAAAAAGCTATTACTTTAGAAATGATTAATAAAATTAATTTTATTAATCAAATTCAATATGTTGTAATGACGAATTGGGGGAGGGGTTTATTAGCCCTTGCTTTGCCCGGAAATTAACGTTTCCAGCGCCTGAAGGCGGGCTTTTAATTGTTCCTGTTCCGCCCGTGCTTTAGCCAGCATCGCCTGTACCGCGTCAAACTCCTCGCGGGTGACGAGATTCATACTTTGCAGCCATTTTTCAACCTGCGCGTGTATTGCGGTGTCCATTTCACGCTTCATTTCAAGGATTCCACCGGCGGTGCCGCTGGCAATTTTAGCAATATCATCCAAAAACTTACTATCTTTTTGCATAGGGTTGTCCACAGGCTCCGATTTTACGTTTTCTTAATGGCAGTATAGTATACTAATCCCTGAGTGCAAATTTTATTAAAATATTGATAAACAACATGAAAACTATTCTGGTAACGGGTGGCGGCGGGTTTATCGGGTCGAATCTCGTGGCGGCGCTGGTCGCGCGCGGCACGCACCATATAGTAGTGTGCGATATTTTCGGCGTCGGCGATAAATGGCGCAATTTGAGCAAGCATCCCGTTTTTGAAATCATTACACCCGAGCAGATGTTCGAGTGGCTCGAAGTCAACCGCCAGCAGATCGACATGGTCTACCACATGGGCGGCGTTTCCTCGACGGTGGAAAAAAATATCGACATCATGCTCAAACATAATTTCGGGTTGTCACTGAAACTATGGCGCTGGTGCAACGCGCGCGGCGTGCGTTTGATTTACGCATCCTCGGCTGCGACCTATGGCGACGGCAGCCAGGGCTTCGACGATAATATCGACATGGCCTACATGTCGAAGATCAAACCGCTGAATTGCTATGGCTGGAGCAAGCACCTATTCGATATGCATGTGGCGGGCGCGCATGCGCGCAAGGAAATCGCGCTGCCGCAATGGGTGGGGCTTAAATTCTTCAACGCCTACGGCCCCAACGAATACCATAAAGAAGACCAGAAGAGCGTGATCTCCAAGATTGCGCCGCACGCGATCCAAGGCGGCATCATGCGCCTGTTCCGTTCCTATAATCCGCAATACAAGGACGGCGAGCAGAAGCGCGACGTGATGTATGTGAAGGATTGCGTGCATGTGATGCTGTGGCTGCTCGATCACCCGGATGTCTCCGGCCTGTTCAATTTAGGCACCGGCAAGGCCAGCACGTTTAACGACATGGCGAATGCGATTTTTACCGCGCTCGGCCGCAAGCCGAACATTCACTATATCGACATGCCGGACGATCTGCTGAAGAAGTATCAGTATTTTACCGAAGCGGGCATGCAGCGTTTGCGCGCTGCGGGCTACACGCAGGAATTCACGCCGCTTGAAGCGGGGGTTCGTGATTACGTGCTGAATTATCTGGTGAAGGACGATCCGTATTTGTAGCGGGTGGTGAGAATCGTCATTGCGAGCGTAAGCGAAGCAATCCAGCGCTATCAGTTGATTCTGTGTGTGCGTTTGGACTGGATCACCGCGTCGGCTGCGCCTCCTCGTGATGACTAGTAAATATTACCTCTTGCAATACGCCCTGTACGCTTCGTCAAGTCCGCTTATCCGCTTATCCACCGCGTCGCCCGCCACGTCTTTCATCGCATTCGACAGTTGCAATTGCACGTGAGCGCCTTTGAGCAGGAGTGACGATTGCGGCAGGTTGCCCGCGATGCTGCCCGATAAGTGGTAGGCTAAGTTTGCAGCGGTGCCTAAACATTTCGCCCATTTGCGGTCGGCATCCGTAAGCAGGGTAAGCGCAGGCCATTCCACTTTCAGCTTGAACTGGTAGCGGTGGTAGAGCGCGAGTGCGAGCGCCACGCGCTGACGGTGCGTAAGGCTGGTAAGCGCGGAAAACAGGATGCGCTGGAACGCCCATTCCGCACGGTATTCAGGATGGATGTGCAACGCGATGTCCGACAGGAGGCAGAAGGCGGAGCGCAGCCGTTTCTGCTCCGGCGTTTCCTCGTCCATCAGCGGCGCGATCCATGCGAACAGCTCGTTGGCGTAGGTGGTGGTGCGTCCGCTCTTGGTGGCGAATTCGGTGCAGGAGGCAAGCAACCCGTCTTGATTGCGCGTGGCTGAGGAGAGCTTCTCAAAGAGATAGCCTTCGCGGATGCCGCTTGCGCTGAACACGATCTGCGCCGGCTTCGCGGTGGCAAGGATTTTTTCCAGCACCATCGCCGCGCCGTGCAGGGCGGGAACGCGCTTGGCTGCCACACCGGGGAACTTTTCCAGCTTTTCGGGCGGCATGGTGGTGATGTCGTGCACGAAGGCGAGGAAATTTTTGGTTTCCACCGTATATTCATGCAGGATGCGCAGCGGATAGCCGGTAGCGGTCAGGTGCATTTTCGCCAGCGCGCGGAAGCTGCCGCCGATAGCGTAGAAATGCTCGCATGGCTTATCGTCGAGCCAGTTGACATCCGCGAAGCGCTTGTCGATGAGCTTGCGCAGCTTGGGAAGGTCGCCCTTGGTTTCGTCGATCATGCGCAGCGATCCGAGCAGCACGCTGGTGTGGCTGGTGATCGCGCCGTTATCGACCCACACCAGCTCGAGGCTGCCGCCGCCCAGATCGCCGGTGATGCCGCGCGGGTTGTGTATGCCGGAGCAGACGCCGTAGGCGCCGAGCCGCGCTTCCATCTCGCCGGAGATGATGTCCACTTCTATATCGTAGGTTTCTTCGAGGTAGCGTGCGAAGGCGTCGCCGTCTTGCGCGTCGCGTATGGCGGCAGTGGCCATGACGTGCAACTCGCTGATGCCCATGTTGCGCCCCATGCCTATAAAGCGTCGCAGCGTATCCTTCGCCATTTCTACGCCGGCGGGGTTGAGCACGCCGGATGCCGCGAGGCCTTTGCCCAGCGCGCACATCACTTTTTCATTATAGATGGAAACCGGCGCGCGTTTGAGTTGGTCGTACACTACGAGGCGGATGGAGTTGGAGCCGATGTCGATGATGGCGATGCGGCCATCGAGGAAGGAGTGGGAGGAGGGGGTGAGCTTCGCCATGGCGATTGCTTACCGTATGCGCCCGCCGCGTGCAAGTGACAATAAATAACTATATAAATCAGTGATTTGCGAATGGTTCGCGGTTGTTTACTATTTATTCCGCTGTGCTAATCTGGCCTGCCAAGCCTATGAAAGGAAAGCCGATGTCCGACACGAATGCACCAAAACAAACCGACGAACAACCTGCGCAGCAGCCCGCCGCCGCCGAAGCAGCCGCACCGCAAATCCGGACACGGAGGAAGGGCGTTTCCTCAAGCGTGCGATCCTCAACGGATATGAGTTAAAGGGGCTCGACAGCAACGGCAAGCCGCGTTCGCGCTAGCTTACTTCGTCGGCTTATATTTTAAAATCGGCTGCGTCTTGGCGTTGTTCAGCGATTTGCCGCGACCCGACAGGCTTGGGTTCTGCATGAAATAGTCATGCGCCGACAGCGCCTCGCCGACATTGGCCAGCCGCTTGTAGCCGCCGTCTGGCTGCATCGCCCAGCTTTGCTTTTCGTCTTTTAAATTAGCAACCATGATCTGCCCTAAAATCTGCTCGTGCACGGTGGGGTTTTCTATCGGCACCATGACCTCCACGCGCCAATCGAAATTGCGCGGCATCCAGTCAGCAGAGCCGATATAGACTTTCGCGTGCGCAGAGGGCAGCGCATGTCCGTTGCCGAAGCAGTAGATGCGCGCATGCTCCAGAAACCGCCCGACGATGGATTTCACACGGATATTGTCCGATAATCCCGCTACGCCTGCTCGCAGGCAACAGATGCCGCGCACCACTAGCTCTATATGCACACCCGCCTGCGACGCCTTGTAGAGCGCGTCGATGATCTCGCTGTCCACCAGCGCGTTCATTTTCGCCCAGATGGTGCCGGGGTTGCCTTTTTTCACATGTGCGATCTCGTGGTCGATCAGCCGCAGCAACTGCTTGCGCAAATCGCGGGGCGCGGTGATAAGTTTTTTGAATTCCCGGGGTGGCGCGTAGCCGGTGACGAAATTGAATAAATAGGCGGCGTCGCGGCAGATGTCGTGGTCGCAGGTGAAGAACGACAAATCGGTGTAGGCGCGCGCGGTTTTCGGGTGGTAGTTGCCGGTGCCGAAATGCACGTAGGATACCAGCGTCGTGTTCTCGCGCCGGGTGACCAGCGTAACTTTGGCGTGGGTTTTCAGCGACACGAACCCGTAGACCACCTGCACGCCCGCACGTTCCAGATCGCGCGCCCATTTCAAATTGGCCTCTTCGTCGAAGCGCGCTTTCAACTCCACCAGCGCGGTCACGGATTTGCCCGCCTCCGCTGCGGCGATCAGCGCCTTGGCGATGGGCGAGTCGTCGCTGGTGCGGTAGAGCATCTGTTTGATAGACACTACGTTGGGGTCGGCTGCGGCCTGACGCAGAAACTGCACCACCACGTCGAACGTCTCGAACGGGTGATGGATGACGATGTCCTTAGCCGCGATCGCCGCGAAGCAGTCTCCGCCGAAATCGTCGATGCGCTCGGGGAACCGCGCCTTGAACGGCGGGTATTTCAGATCGGGCGGGGCAAAGGCGTAGAGTTCTTTCAGCGAGGATAGCCCCACCATGCCGTCCACCTCGATCACGTCCGATAGATCCACCTGCATCTGCTCGGCGACGAATTGCAGCAAATGCTTCGGCGACGGCGCCACGAACTTGATCTGGATCACGCGGCCGCGCCTGCGCTGTTTCACCGCGCGCTCGAAATTGCGCACGAAATCCTCGCCTTCCTCCTCCACGTCGAGTTCGCTGTCGCGGATGATGCGCAGCAGGGCGGAGTTGATTTTGCGGAAACCCGGCATAAGGGTGGTGAGATAAAGTTCGATGGCGTCCTCTAACATCACGAAGCGCAGTTTTTTACCGGGCAGGCGGATGAAACGCGGCAGCAATGCGGGCAGCGGCACGATGGCGATCTGTTCCTTTGCCGTATCGCCTACGCCGAGCTGGAACGCATGCGCGAGGCTGAGGTTCGGCAGGAACGGGAAGGGGTGCGCGGGGTCGACAGCAATCGGCGTGAGCACCGGGAAAATATTCTCAATGAAATATTCCTCCAGCCACGCGTGATCCTTGTCGTTCATCTCGCCGGGTTTGATAACGAGGACATCGTGCTTTTTCAGCTCATGCTTCAGCGATAGCCAGCATTCATGCTGCTGCTGCACCATCTTGGCGATGCGCGCGTCGATCAGTTCGATTTCTTCCGCAGGGGTGAGTCCGTCGGGGCTGCGCTTGGTGATGCCTTGCCGCACGTAATCTTTTAAGCCCGCCACGCGCACCATCGTAAATTCATCGAGATTCGACGCGGAGATGCCGAGGAAGTTCAGGCGCTCCATCAGCGGGTTGCCGGTATTCTGCGCTTCTTCCAGCACGCGCTGGTTAAACGCCAGCCACGACGATTCGCGGTTGATGAAGCGCTGCTTGGAACTGGCGGAGATGGGTTCAGGGTGCTTAGCGGACATAACCCATTATTATAGCTTGGCAAAGATTTATTCTATGTTAAAAAAATCAGCTATGCAAAAAACCCTTACAATCCTAAGGCATGCCGAAGCAAAACCCGCAGTTTCCGGGCAGGGCGACCATGAACGGCCGCTTTCCGCGCATGGAATCCACGAAGCCGGAATGATCGCAGCCTACCTGAAACAAGCGCAATTCCACCCCTCGCATGTGCTGTGCTCCACCTCGACGCGCACCCGCCAGACCTGCGAAGCATTGCCGCTTGCGCCTGCTAGTATCCAGTACACGCAGGCCATCTACCTCGCTTCTGCGAAACAGCTTCTTGCACTGATCCGCGACCTGCCCGACGATGCGCAATCCGCCATGCTGATCGGCCATAATCCGGGGATGCATTCACTATGCCTGATGCTCGCAGGCAGCGGCGAACGCGATGCGATGGCACAGATGGCGGTATCGTTCCCCACCTGCACGCTGGCGACATTCACGTTTGAAGTGCCGTCATGGAAGCAGGTGACGGCGCGGGCGGGCGTGCTACAGGATTTCGTGGTGCCGGCTGCGCTGACGGGAGCTTAGGTTTATTTACCGGTAATTATCGTGGTTGCCGCCCATAGGGGCGATGCTGTTTTCCCCAGTTGGGACGCCGTTCCACAATTCTTTCTCGATTTCTTTGGCGAGGCCTTTGCGGATGATGTCATCGAGCGTGCGGCCGGTACCGGTGCCGGTTTTATGCTCAGTTTCCGCGCGGCGTTTGACCAGGCGTTTTTCGGTGACGGCTTTGACGAGTTTTTCAAAAAATTCCGGCTGGCCGGGGTCGATGGCTTCGCCTTCAGCGCACCATTTCAATCCGGCGTGGCGCATGTGCTTCTGGCCATCATGATCGCGGAAATGCGGCATGTGTTCGTAGAGGACGCCGTTTGTGCCCATATGGATATCGGACTGCAGTAGTTCCTGCATGAGCGCTTCGGCTTTTGTGAGCCGCACAAGTTTCGCCAGCGTGTGCTCATGCGCTTCGCGCGCTTGCAATTGCAGCCCGCGCATGTCGCGGAGTCGGGCAGTCCTCTGGACTGTTTCGCGCAGTTCACTGCGGCTCATGACATGTTCTTCTTCCATCGCTGCATTTCCTAGCGGTTTGAACAGCTAACAGTTTAGCGCAGGTGGCCGGCAGGCGATAATGAAGATTTTGTTACAGCGGTTTAGATTTTTAATCGATATATTTCAATAGTTTGCCAGACAGCCTGTAAGCCGGGTTCTGTCGAGAATGATCATTCATCTGGGATGACGGTCGCCCGTCACCTCACGCGACCTACCCGGGTGGCATAGCGCGGAACGCGCGCCACCCCTATTTGGTCTTGCTCCCGGCGGGGTTTTCCCTGCCACCCCTGTTGCCAGGGGTGCGGTGCGCTCTTACTTTAAGCTTTCCGGCTTACGCCGGTTGGCCGCACCTTTTCACCCTTACCCACTTGCGTAGGCGGTATATTTTCTGTGGCACTGTCCCTGGGATCGCTCCCGGCGGGCGTTACCCGCCACCGTGTTCCGTGGAGCCCGGACTTTCCTCAGGCTTGCGCCTGCGATCATTCGGCTGTCTGGCGAGCGAAAGCTACACCATCGCCAGCAGTGACGCAAGCAGGCGCTCGCACTCATTATCCCACTGTCCCGACAGGTTTTTAGGCCGGAAATGACGCTGGAAAGCGAGAATGGTCTTTTCGGGGATGATGGTTTCGTAGCCATATACCCCTAACTCCCTCTCCCCGCCCTCTCCCACAAGGGGAGAGGGAGAAGAAAAACTGGGAAATACTCCCACGCCTTCGCCGGCAAGCCATGCCCAGTCGAATAATTCACCCGGATCGTCCTTCCGCGCAGGCGCTACATCCGAATGCGCGACGACGTTGCGCGGCGGTATAGGATGGCGTGCGAGGATGCCTTTGCATAATTGCGCCACCGATTCCATCTGCGCTTTCGGAAACGGGCGATACCCGAATTCATGGCCGGGATTGACGATTTCGATGCCGATGGAGCGCTGGTTGATATTCGTATTGCCGCGCCATGAACTCACGCCTGCATGCCATGCGCGTTCGGATTCCGCGACGAGTCTGTATATCGTTCCATCCTCGTCTACCACATAATGCGCGCTGACTTTCGCATTCGCGTCGCATAAGCGATCCAGCGCATCCTGCGCGGTTTTCATGCCGGTATAGTGCAGCACGAGCATGTCGATCGCATGCCCGTCGCGACTGTCATGGTTGGGGGAGGGAAGACTGATGATGTTCATGTCGCTTCGCCCTTGATCGCGAGTTTAGGCCTTCTTACCACGATGATGCCCACCCCGGCAATGGTGAGCAGCCCGCCGGTTAAGATGCGCGCCGTCAGCGGCTCCGCGAAAACGAGATAGCCGCAGAGGATGGCAAACACGGGTGTGAGCAGCGAAAACGGCGTGACCTGCGACACGTCGTTATTCGCCAGCAGAAAATACCACAGCCCGTATGCGACGACGGTGGACGCCACCACCGTATACGCCAACCCTGCAAGGCTTTCCGGCGTTGCGCTCGTGAGCATTGCCCATGAAGGATTTTCAAACATGAGTGAAAGCCCGAGCAGCACCGGTACCGAAAACAGCGACATCCACGCCAGCATCGACATGGGTTTCACATCTTTCAAGTGCTTCACCATGATATTCCCCACCGACCAGAAAATCGCGCTGGCCACTGCCACGAAAAATGCCGCGATATGGTTGCTGATATTGGGCGTGCCCGCGATCACCGCGATGCCGAGGAACGCGGTGGCGATGCCGCCTGCGCGCCAGATGCCGATTTTATCCTTATAGAAAAACACGCCGAGGATGCACGAAAACGGCACGCCGAGCTGCCCCACCAATGCGCTGGTGGAAATATCCAGCCCCATATCCAGTGATACGAAAAATAGCGAGAACTGCAATGCCGCTAGCACCGCCACCGGCACGATCATCGCCATTTGCGCGCGCGTAGGAATGGTGGAAAAAGGGATGAGCAGCGCCGACACCGCCGCAAAGCGCAGCGCCGTGAGGAGGAACGGCGGAAAATGCGCGAGACTGTATTTCGCAGCGACGAAATTGCTGCCCCAGATGGCGGAGACGAGCAGGGCGAAGAAAATATTTTTAGGAGTCATGACAAGGATAAAATGAAAGGATTTTACGCGGCATTCTTTGCAAGGTGCCGGTACGCGTCGTTGATTTCGGAGGCTTTCAACTTGAGCAACATAGCGATCTCAGGCGACAGATCCTCGGATGCAAAACGGTCGGGGTGCCAGTTACGCATCAGCTCGCGGTAGCGCTTTTTGATACCGGAAGCGGGCGTGCGGCGCGTGGTGCCGAGCACGGCGTGCGGGTCTGGCGAGTCGACATAGAGGTAGCGCAGCTCGGCATATTGTGCGGGCGATAATTCCAGTATGTGCGCGATCCGCGCTAGCATCCGCTCCGTCTGCGGTGAGATGGATTCGCCTGCCGACGCGATGCAGAACAGCCGCCCCACCAGCGACACGAATAACGCGTTCTGGCCGGGAAACGTATGCTTGACCTGATTGGCATAATGCTCGATGGGCGCGGTGTTCTGGCAGGCCAACGTAAAGAGCGCGCGCAATTTGCCGCACATGCCGCCGCGCAGCGGGAACAATTCGCGGAAGGCGAGGTATTTTTCGGTGGTGACCGTGCCGCCCGCGCAGGCCACCCGTGCCGACAGCGCGATCACCGCGAACGTAAACGACAGGTTCTTGAATCCGTCATCCTTGGGGGCGAGGCTCTGGGCAAGCGTATCGGGCATGGAAGAAGTAGGCGGCGCCTGCCAGCGATAGACGCGGAACCATAGATTTGAAAGCAACCCCGACGGGCGCGTAAGTGCTCTGGCGCGGGTTTTTTCAAGGGTGGCGTTCGGCGATGTCACAGGCTATTCTCCCTGCAAGGGAGTGTAGCGCCTGCCTGTTTCGGATACAAGCGCTAGTGTTAGGCCTTGCCTTCGATCTGCTTGCGGGCGATCGGCAGCAGCATTTCCATCTGCGCGTGGATTTCCGCCGCGGTGAGCGCTACGCCCGCATGGGTGAAATCCTTCATCAGCTTTTCCACCACATCGTCGCTGCCGATGCTCTCAAAGTCGGAGGCCACTACGTCCTTGGCGTATTGTTCGGCGTCGGCGCCGGTTTTACCCAGCTTTTCCGCCGCCCACAGGCCGAGCAGCTTATTGCGGCGGGCATTGGCTTTGAAAGCCAGTTCCTCATCGTGGGCGTATTTATTCTCAAAGCCTTTTTCGCGGTCGTCAAACGAGCTCATATTGGTTCCTTAAAAGTGGATAGGTGCCCTATATAGGGGTTTTTTTCTTGTACTGCAATATTGCAGTGTCGCTAAAAGTGCTTTACAGAGGAGGAATGATACATTCTCGAAAGATATACCCCATGGTCACCCGTAAACCCATCTATGAAGGCAAAGCCAAGCAATTGTTTGAAGGCCCGGAGCCGGGAACGCTTATCCAGCATTTCAAGGACGATGCCACCGCCTTCAACAACCTGAAAAAAGGGACGATCAGCGGCAAGGGCGTGCTCAATAACCGCATCTCCGAATTCCTGATGCTGCGCCTGCACGACATGGGCATCCCCACGCATTTCATCCGCTCGCTCAACATGCGCGAGCAACTCATCAAGGCGGTGCAGATCGTGCCGCTGGAAGTGATCGTGCGCAACTACGCCGCCGGCAGCCTCGTAAAGCGTTTTGGCGTAACCGAAGGCAAAGCGCTCGGCCATCCGCTGATCGAGTATAGCTACAAGAACGACGCGCTCGGCGACCCGTTCGTGAGCGAAGAGCATGTGTTCGCGTTCGGCTGGGCGACACCTGCGGAGATCGACGAAATACGCATGTACGCCTTCCGCATCAACGATTTCTTAAGCGGCCTGTTCATGGGCATCGGCATTCGCTTAGTCGATTTCAAGCTGGAGTTCGGCAGGCTGTATGAAAACGAGCGCGAGCATCTCGTACTCGCCGATGAAATCAGCCCCGATAATTGCCGCCTGTGGGACGCCAAAACCGGCCGCAAGCTGGATAAGGACCGCTTCCGTCAGGATCTCGGCCAGATTGAAGATGCTTACCGCGAAGTGGCGCGCCGCCTCGGTGTGTTGCCGCAGGAAGAAAAAGAATCCAAGCGCAAGGATGTCGTGTCCATGCCGCGCAAAACTTCACCGCAAGCGACCACTAAGAAACCTGCAAAGAAGAAAAAGAAATGAAAGCTAAAATCCACATCACCCTGAAAAACGGCGTGCTCGACCCGCAAGGCCGCGCCATCGCCGGAGCGCTGCATAATATGGGCTTCGCGGAAGTCGATGAAGTCCGTCAGGGCAAATATATCGAAGTCGAACTCAGTGAAAAAGACCGCGCGAAAGCGCAGGCGAAAGTCGAAAAAATGTGCGCGGGCTTGCTGGCGAATACGGTCGTTGAAAACTACAAGTTTGAATTGGTGGAATGAAATCCGCAGTCATCGTATTCCCCGGTTCCAATTGCGACCGCGACGCTAAAACGGTTTTAGCTGCCACCGGCCTCAATCCCGTCATGGTATGGCATGGCGATTCCCAGCTTCCGAACGTTGATCTTGTCGTATGTCCCGGCGGCTTTTCCTACGGAGATTATCTGCGTTCCGGCGCGATGGCGGCGCAGTCGCCGATCATGCGCGAAGTGAAGGCGCACGCGGCCAAAGGCGGCAAGGTCATCGGCATCTGTAACGGGTTCCAGGTGCTCACCGAAGCCGGTCTGTTGCCGGGTATATTGCTGCGTAATGCCAAGTTGAAATTCGTGTGCCGCGATGTATTCCTGCGCGTGGAAACTACGAACACGCCGTTTACTGCGCACTACAAAAAAGAGCAGGTGGTCAATGTGCCGGTGGCGCATCATGACGGCAATTATTTCGCCGACCACGCCACGCTGAAATCCCTGCAAGATAACGATCAGATCGTATTCCGCTATTGCGACGCCAAAGGCGAGATCACCGCCGACAGCAACCCCAACGGCTCGCAGCTCAACATCGCGGGCATCTGCAACGAAGCGCGCAACGTGCTCGGCATGATGCCCCACCCCGAACGCCACGCGGAAGCGCTGCTGGGCGGCACGGACGGTGTTGCGATGTTCAAGGCATTGCTGGCGGCCTGAGGCCGCTTTAGCCCTGCTTCATTCCGGTAAGGAAGCTATCCACTTCGCGGCGCAGCGTTTCCGACTGGCGGGAAAGTTCCGACGTGGCGGCCATCATCTGGTGCGCGGAGTCGCCGGTTTCGCGTGAGGCGGCGGATACGTCGTTGGCATTGTTGGTGACGACCTGCGTGCCGTTGGAGGCTTCCTGCACGTTCTTAGCGATGTCGCGCGTGGCGGCACCCTGTTCTTCCACGGCGGAGGCGATGGTGGTGGAGATTTCATTGATGGAGCGGATTTTCGCGCCGATATTCTTTATGGCGCTGACGGTTTCGCCGGTCGCACCCTGAATCGAATTGATGTATTGCGCGATTTCCTCGGTGGCTTTGGTGGTCTGGTTGGCGAGGTTTTTTACTTCCGACGCAACGACCGCGAAGCCCTTGCCCGCATCGCCTGCGCGCGCGGCTTCGATGGTAGCGTTGAGCGCGAGCAGATTGATCTGCGACGCGATCGAGTTGATCATCTCCAGCACTTCGCCGATCTTCTGCGCGGCGCTGGTGAGGCTTTGCACGGTGGTATCGGCGTTCTGCGCTTCCTGTACGGCGTCGTTGGTAATAGAAGCCGAGCGAGCTACCTGCTGCGTGATTTCATTGATGGCGCTGGAAAGCTGGGCGGTTGAGGCTGCGACCATCTGCATGCTGTTGCTGGTATTCCCGATCTGCCCGACCAGCACGTTGAGCTTCTGCTGGCTTCCTTCCGCAATGCTTCCCATGGAGCGCGAGGTGGCGTCCATCTCGGTGGCGGCCGATGCCACGACATCCACCACGTTTTTCACGTTAGCCTCAAATTTACCGGCCAATGCGAGCATATCCTTGCGCTTTTGTTCAGCGGCGGCCTGTTCCTGCTGCTTGCGTTCTTCAGTCATTTTTTCAATCTGGAGTGCGTTTTCCTTGAACACCTGAAGCGCAGACGCCATGGAGCCGATTTCATCCTTGCGATCAAGCGAAGGGATTGCAAGCGCAAGGTCACCGTCAGCGACTTTACGCATTGCAGAGGTAAGCCTGGTAATCGGGGAGCTTATGCTACGCGCGAACAGAATACCGCCCGCGCTTAAAATAACGACAACTCCGGCAATATAGATGAGCAACTCGTTGCGCGCTGCATTTGCGGCAGCGAATACTTCTTCCTGTGCTTTTTCCATAATGAAAGCGAATTTAGCTCCCTTGAATTCAAGGGCGGAATAGGCATAAATAACGGGGGTGCCGACTTCGTTACGGGCATCCATATCTACGCCGCTTTTTCCTGCAAGCGCTTCTTTTACGGCATTGTTGTCCAGCTTGAGCTTCAGCAGGGTAGGTTCCTTGGCGAAGCGAATGTTATTGCGCGCAAGGTAATCCTCGCCCACGACGATCATTTTGCCCGTTTCCCCGAGGCCGTTGGTATCGGAAAGCATGGCGTCCACCTTAGCCACAGGCATCTGGTAGATCAGCGCGCCTACAAACTTTCCATCTTCAGCTTCGATCGGGCGGCCGATGAAACTTGCGGGAACATCGGCGCTGGGAGCGTAAGGCTTGAAATCGACATACGAGATTTCTTCAGCATCTTTTTGCGCCATAATTGCGGTATAAACCTTAGCGAGATCGGTATCTTTCCATTGCCCGTTTTTCAGGTTGGTGGCGTAGTCGAGCTCTTTGAATACGGTGTATACGACATCGCCCTGCGCATCCACGATAAAGACATCGTAGTAATTATGCTCTTCGAGGAATTCGCGTAAATACGGGTGATACTTTGCATGAAGCGCGCTATATTTGCTGCCGTCATCGGCGGCGTCGAGCAAATGCTTTTTACCTGTCGGGTTAGGGTTTTTTGCGATGTATGCGTTTTGCAGGTAGCTCGTGGCGTTCGGTCCGATTTCTGCGTAGGCGTTGGAGAATTCCTTGGCAGCATTGATAACGAGCGGATTATCCGCAATCGTATGCAAGTCACCTACGATCGACTCAAAATATAACTCAAGCATTCTTTTTCTTTGAACGCTGCCGTCTTGCATCATTAAGGCGATTTCGTGCTTCGTTTCGTTTTCCATCGCACGATTTGAGATTGCAGCAAGTATGCCGCTGGTAATAAGCGCAGTAGCTGTGATGGCGAGGGGGATCTTTTTTGCAAGAGTAAGATTCACGGAAATATTCCTATATTAAAGGTGATGACAACGGCCTTTGAATATAGCGTTAGCCCATATGCATTAAAGAAATGTGAATGACATCACGCCATGTAAGCAGGTAACCACGATTCATGCACGCGATGCAAATCGCTGGTAGCAATAGTCGTATTGTTTGCTATCTGCAGTTGATTTCCGCCGGTGGTGCCCAGCGTGATTACGCTAATCGCTTTGTTTTTTGCTTGCTTGCAAATGGCATCTGCCTGCGAAGCGGAAGCGGTTACAATGTAACGCGCCTGATCTTCGCCGAACCAGAATCCCGCATCGCCTTCTGCGCTCAGTGTCGCACCTGTGCCATTTTTATACGTCATTTCTGCGAGTGCGACGAGCAGCCCGCCGTCGGAAATATCGTGGCAGGCGGTGATCATTCCGCTTTCGATCAATCCGCGTACGAAGTCGCCGTTTTTCTTTTCGGCGGTGAGATCGACCGGTGGTGGTGCGCCGTCTTCGCGGCCTAGAATTTCACGTGCGTAGAGCGAGCAACTGAGATGCCCTTTGGTTTCGCCGATGAGCAGGATGGTTTCGCCGTTTGCGGCAAAGCTGTTGCCCACGCGCTTGCTCAGATCGCGCAATATACCCACGCCGCCGATGGCAGGAGTAGGCAGGATACCTTTGCCGCCGGTTTCATTATACAACGACACGTTGCCGGAGATGATCGGGTATTCGAGCGCGCGGCACGCTTCGCCCATGCCCTGCAAGCAGCCCACGATCTGTCCCATGATCTCCGGTTTTTCGGGGTTTCCGAAATTGAGGCAATTGGTGATCGCAAGCGGCGTCGCGCCCACGGCCGTCAAATTTCGCCATGTCTCCGCTACCGCCTGCTTTCCGCCTTCGATGGGGTCGGCGTAGCAATAGCGCGGTGTGCAGTCAGTGGTGATCGCCAGCGCCTTGTTCGTGCCGTGTACGCGCACTACCGCCGCATCACCGCCGGGACGCGCCACGGTGTCGTTACCGACCATGTGATCGTACTGTTCCCAGATCCAGCGTTTAGAGGCGAGGTCGGGGCAGGAGATGAGGGTAAGGAGAGAAGCGGTCAGCGGTCGGCGTTCAGCAAGTATCAGGTCGCGCAACTCTTCTTCTGACCGCTGACCGATGACCGCTGACCGCTTAATCTCATACGGTCTGTCATAGACCGGCGCATCCGTGGAAACCGGCGCGATGGGCATATCGGCCACTGTTTCACCGTGCATCTTCAGCACGATATGGCCGGTATCGGTAATGGTGCCGATAGTGGCGAACGCGAGTTCCCACTTCTCGAAAATACTGCGCGCGAGCGCTTCTTTTTCAGGCTTGATGACCATGAGCATGCGCTCCTGCGATTCGGAGAGCATGATTTCGTACGGCGTCATGCCTTCCTCGCGCATGGGCACTTTGTCGAGATGCATTTCGATGCCGCAATTGCCTTTGCCCGCCATCTCCAGCGAAGAGCTGGTGAGGCCTGCCGCGCCCATATCCTGAATCGCGATGATCGCGTCGGTAGCCATCAATTCTAAGCACGCTTCGATTAGCAGTTTTTCGGTGAACGGGTCGCCGACCTGCACGGTGGGGCGTTTTTCTTCCGAATCCTCGCCGAATTCCGCCGATGCCATCGTCGCGCCGTGAATACCGTCGCGTCCGGTTTTGCTGCCGACATAGATCACCGGGTTGCCGATGCCTGCCGCGGCGGAATAAAAAATCTTGTCGGTGTTGGCGATGCCCACCGTCATGGCGTTGACGAGAATATTGCCGTTGTAAGACGGATGGAACGTGCATTCGCCGCCGACGGTGGGCACGCCCACGCAATTGCCGTATGAGCCGATGCCTGCGACGACGCCCGACACCAGATATTTCGTTTTCGGATGATCGGGCGAGCCGAAGCGCAGCGCGTTCATGTTGGCGATCGGGCGCGCGCCCATGGTGAACACGTCGCGCAAAATGCCGCCCACGCCGGTGGCCGCGCCCTGAAACGGTTCGATAAAAGAGGGGTGGTTGTGCGATTCCATTTTGAAAATCGCCGCCTGTCCGTCGCCGATGTCGATGACGCCCGCATTTTCGCCGGGGCCGCAGATAACGTGCGGCGCTTCGGTGGGCAATCCGCGCAGATGTTTGCGCGTAGTTTTATAGGAGCAATGCTCGCTCCACATCACTGAGAAAATCCCCAGCTCGACAAGGTTCGGTTCGCGCCCCATCACTTTCAGCACGCGCTGATATTCGTCAGGCGTCAGGCCGTGTTCGGCAACGATTTCAGGGGTGATGGCAGGTTTTTTCGCGGCGGCGGTATTATGCATGGGGACTTGTTAGCAAGCCCACACGAGATTGACAACGGTTTTCGCTACTGATGGCGTCCGTTCGGGGCGTGCTGGGAAGGGCCGTGTTCTTTTCCAGTGATTTCCGCGACGAAGCTATGCGGGTCGCCAGCGGCACGTTTTGCCGAAATGATGTCTTTGATGTATTGTTTCGACGCTTCCAATTCAGCTTCGTTGGGTGGTTTCGGGGGTTCATTCGTCATCGCGCGTTCCTTTTTACATACAGGCTCGGTATGGCGAGATGATAGGGAAAATAGCCGAAAAAGTCAATATTTATTAATATTTATGCTGCTGTGGCCGCCGCCGTGGGCTTACCCGGTTGGCGCGCGCGGGTTGTCCATTTCAGTAGCCCAAAAATCACCGCGAACGTGCCTGCATAAAAAACCAGCTGCATGGCCGAGGGGCGCTCGGTATAGCCGATCATCGCGTGCAGCATCTGCCCGAATACGCTCGATTGCGAAAGCAGGTGCGACGAATCCCATACCTGCGGCACCAGTTCCGGTAGCGTGCCCGCACTGGTGAGGAAGCCCGCCGCTTGCGCGCTCATGCCGCAGGCGAGTAAAATCAGCAGCCAACTGGTGGCGGCAAACAGGTGGCGGGTGGAGAGCGTAATCAGCCCGAGATAGAGCAGCGTGCCGATTGTTCCGGCCACCGCCACGCCAAGCGCTGCGCCTGTGAGGATAGCAGCCAGCGATTCTTCAGAGGTGCTGAGGATGCCGGTCATGAACAGCGCCACTTCCGAGCCTTCGCGCCACATGGTGAGGCATACGATGGTTGCCAGCGCGTAGAGCGGCAATTCGCCGTTGCTGACGGCGGCGCCCACGCGCTTGATGCGCTGTGAAAGTTCACGGCCGTGTTTCTGCATCCATATGACTGTCCACCCGATCATGGCGACGGCGACGAAGAGAATGCCGGCGTTGAACAATTCTTGACCCGTGCCTTCCATCGCCTGCGAAATACCGTCTGCGAACCATGCCACTACGCAGGAGCCTGCCACGCCGCCTGCGATGCCAATGCCGATCCAGCGCCCGCGCCCGGCCACGCCTCTGGTGGCTGCGGCGATGACGCCGAGGATAAGCGAAATCTCGAGAATTTCGCGGAAAAGTATGACGAATGCGGCGAACATAGGGTTACTTTACGATGATCTTTCCCTGCGCCGTTTTCGGGTTGAATTCCCCGAAGAACGTATATTCGCCCGGTTTCAGCGGTCCCACAAGCACGGTAGCCTGCCCGCCGCCGGTGATGATCTTTTCGCGGTTGAGGTCGTGGCTTTCAAATTCCTCGGGCGTTTTATCGAGGTTTTTAACGAGCAGCTTGACCTTCACGCCAGCAGGAATTTCGAGCGTTTCCGGCTCAAATTTATGATCTTTGATCGATATATCGTAGGTTTTCACCTCCGCGATGGCGGGGGAGGCAATAAGCGCGGCGAGCAATGCACAGGCGAGGGTGGTACGCATAAAATCCTTTATGAGGTAATGATAGAATCCCCGCCATTATACGTGATTGATAATCATTCGCAACTGCTAATTTGGCGGCGCTTTATCTTGCATCCGCGCTGCGATTTACCTACATTCCCCCCGAAAGGGCACGTCTATGGGCATGAGCGCCGATGAAATACGCACGATGATCGCAACCGCCATCGAGGGCGCAGCGATCGAAATCACCGACCTTGCGGGCGATAACGACCATTACAGTGTCACCGTGACATCGGGTGCTTTCGCAGGAAAATCGCGCGTGGAACAGCACCGCATGGTCATGAACGCGCTTGGCGGCGGCATGGGCACGAAGCTGCATGCGCTGTCGGTGACAACTAAAATTGCATAAGCGTCAATAAATATGCCGATGAAGAAAAAATATTCAGATAAGCATGTTCTCGTCGTGGATGACAATTCTACACTGGTTGAACTGATGACGGATAAGCTCAGGGATGAGTTGGGCTGCAAAGCAACAGGCTTTGGCGAGTCGACTAAAGCCTTGGCATTTATCAAGTCAGGGAACAAGCCCGACGCGGTTATTCTCGATCGCCGTCTCAATTGGGAATCGGGGGTTACGCTTGCTATACGGCTCAGGGAGAAATTAGGCAAAGACGCACTGATATTAATGCAAAGCGGCCTCGTCGATCTGGAGGAAATTGGCTATTCGGTTTCCAATGAAAAGCCGGATGCGTATTATCAGGCGAAGCCCACCGGCTTGCCACATCTGGAAGGGGCTGATCGAAAACGGTTCGATAAAATGGCGCGTGAAGGCGAGATGTCGGTAAAGCGACGCCGTAAACATCCTAGCGTCGATGCCATTTTCGAGAGGAATGAAGATAAAAAAATTATTGAAGTGCTGGAGGATTATTTTTCCGGCAAGGGCAAACCGCCGTGCGACCAAATTGAACCAGCAAGAGGAAGAAGCTAACCATGGAAAATCCCGTATTCGACCGTATCAAAAAAGACTTAAGCGATAACGACATCGTGCTCTACATGAAGGGCACGAAGCAGATGCCGCAATGTGGATTTTCGTCGACGGTGGCGCAGGTGCTGGAACGCATGGGCATCAGCGAATATAAGGACATCAACGTGCTCGCCGACCCCGAAATCCGCGAAGGCATCAAGCAGTTCGCCAACTGGCCGACCATCCCGCAGCTCTACATTAAAGGCGAGTTCATCGGCGGCTGCGACATCGTGCGTGAAATGTACCAGTCCGGCGAGCTGAAAACGCTGCTCACGGAAAAAGGCATCAAGGCTGCCTGATTACTTCGTCATCTTTTCCTTGGTCTTCACCGCCGAGCCGCTGATGGCTTCGCCGGCGCTTTCGATGTCTTCGCCCATGCCCTGAAAGGTGTTGCAGGCGGACAGCGCGAGGGCTGCAAGTAGCAGTGCGAGAGTGGTGATTTTCATGAATATACTCCTTATAATTTTATACTATTCTTTGTCATCCTGAGCGAAAGCGAAGGATCTTTCTTTCCCAGTGCGTTGCCTTAGATCCTTCGCTACGCTCAGGATGACATATCATTGCCGCTTATCCGCATCGCGCAATTCGCCGAGCTTTCCGGCCATGCGGCGGAGGCTGCGGCTGCAATCGTCGCGCGGGATCATCACCTCGATGATGTGCATTTCATTCGTAGCCATAGCGGATTTTAGGGTTTTTTCAAGCTCGCCTTTGGTGGATACGCGCATCGATACGCCGTAGCCCAGCACGTCGCGTACTTTCGTGTAATCCCAGCGGTTGATGTTGTTGAATGGGCCGTCGATGATGTGGCGTTGCGTGCCGTAGCCGTCATTATTCAGGATGCAGACGATGGGATGCAGATTGTATTTCGCGCAGGTGGAAAGCTCCATGCCCGTCATCTGGAACGCGCCGTCGCCGACTAAACAATACACGCGGCTTTCAGGCTTTGCCGCCATCGCGCCGATGCTTGCCGGAACCGCGAATCCCATCGAAAGGTAGTAGGCGTCCGCAAGAAAATTACTTTCCTGTGTGGTGCGCAGCCCAATCGCGCCGAGCAGCGCATCGCCCGTGTCGCACACCACCGTGGCGTCCTTGGCGATAGTAAGTCCCAGAATGCGGAAGAAGGAATCCGAATCGAGCGGCTGCGTGCGTTCTGCATCCGTCAGCGGTTTTTCGTCGCTGCGGTGGTAGGGATTGGTAAAAGTTTTGCGCGCGATATTGGCTTTGCTCATGCCTTCGAGGAAGTCTTTGATCAGCACGTTTTCATAGGCGTGCAGGCCGATGCGCAGCTTTTCCGTATTAGCAAGAATCGTGTGGCGGCGGTCGAGCTGCGCGTTGCTCATGCCCATGAATACATCCGACAAAAACGCGCCGAGCAAAATCACGCAATCGCTGGATTCCACATAATCCTGCGTCGCCGGTTCCGAAAGCCCACCGCTATACACGCCGATATAAAGCGGGCTGGTTTCGGGGATGATGCTTTTAGATAAAAGCGTGGACGCGATCGGGATATTGAATTTTTCGGCAATGGCTACGGCAAGATCGGTCAGTCCGTGACGGTGAAGTTCTACGTCCGCCACGATCACCGGTTTTTTCGCCGCGTTGATGACGCTTGCGGCTTCTGCGATCGCCGCGTCGAGATTCATTGTATCTGATTCCGGCGCAGCTTCGTTTTTCAGCGTGGGCAGGGTGATCGGCATGTCCACTACGTCGTACGGAACTTCGATATAACCCGGGCGGCATTGCGCCAGCATGGTAGTGACCACGCGGATGATTTCGTCGGCGGCGGTTTTCGGGTCGAGCAGCACGGCAGACGCGCAGGTGACTTCATCGAAAATACGCTTCTGCGTGTCAAAGGTTTTGACCTTGTGGTGCAACAGGGGATCGAGCTTGCGGTCGTTCGGCGAAGGCCCGCCGGAGATCACCAGCACCGGGCTTTTTTCCGCATAGGCGCAGGCGATGGAATTCAGTAAATTCAGCCCGCCGACGCAATAGGTCACTACCGCCACACCTAACCCCTGAATGCGCGCATAGCCATCGGCAGCGAAGCCGACGGAGGGCTCGTGAGTTAACGTTAAAAGCTCGATGGGAGACTTTTCCAGCCAGCGGAATGTCGGCAATGCGAAATCACCGGGAATCCCGAAGGCGTAGTGTACGCCTTGGTTATACAAGTAATCGAAAAGAAATGATCCAACGGTATGATTTGTCATGCCGCGATTATGGCATTGCGTTTTCAACTACGCAATTACTTCCCGTTCGCAGGCCATTCCTCATCCGATTCCAGATGCGGCACGACTTCGCCGGAGAGGATCGCTTTGGCTCTATCGTGATCCAGCGCGTTTTCCCACTTTGCGATGACGATGGTGGCGATGCCGTTGCCGATTAAGTTGGTGAGCACGCGGCCGGGTGCCATGATGCGGTCGATGGAAAACAGCAGCGCGAGGCCGATAGCCATCTGCTCCGCTGGGAATACCTGCAACGTGTTGAGCGTGGCGGCGAGTACGACGAAGGCCGCGCCATATACGGCGGCTGCGCCCTTGGAGGTGATGAGCAGCACGGCGATGAGGGTTGCCTGCTGGCCGATAGAAAGCTCGATGCCGGTGGCGTAGGAGACGAACATGGCGGCGAGCGAAAGATAGAGCGTGGTGCCATCTAAGTTAAACGAATAGCCGGTGGGCAGTACCATGCCGACGACCGGGCGCGCGCAGCCGAGCGCGGTCATTTTGTCGATCATGCGCGGCAGCACCACTTCCGACGAGGCGGTGCCGAAACTGATGACGAGTTCTTCGCGAATATAGCGCAGGAATTTGAAGAAGGGCAGGCGGCAATAGCATTTCATGATGCCGCCGAGCACGATGATAACGAACAAAATGCACGAGCCGAAGAACACCGCCATGAGGCTGCCAAGTTCCTTGAGTGAGCCGATGCCGAATTTGCTGACCGAATAGGCCATCGCGCCGAACACGCCGATGGGGGCGAGCTTCACGATGAGGCTGATGATGTTGAAGATGACGTGCGAGACGGAATCGATACCGGCGACGATCGGCTTGCCTTTTTCGCCCATCATGGATACGCCCGCGGAGAAGAAGAGCGCGATCAGCAGCACCTGCAAAATCTGGCCTTCGGTGAAGGCGGAGATGAAGGTGTGCGGGATGATGTTCATCAGAAATTCGGTGGTGGTGGTCATGTGCTCGGCGGCTTTGGCTTTTACGGCCGCGAGCGCGCCCGCATCAACGTTGCCCGAAAGCGCCATGCCGCTGCCGGGCTGGAACATATGCACGGCGACGATGCCGATCAAAAGCGCTAACGTGGTTACGATCTCAAAATAGATCAGCGCCTTGATGCCCACGCGCCCGGCCTGTTTCATGTTGCCGATGCCCGCGATGCCGGTGACGATGGTGCAGAAAATAATCGGCCCGATCATCATTTTGATCAGGTTGATGAAGGCGTCGCCCAGCGGTTTGAAATCCGCGCCGTGTTCGGGATAATAATGCCCGAGCGACACGCCGAGCACGACGGCGATCATCACCTGCGCGAACAAGTCGCGGTACCACGGTTTTTTTGCGGGCGCGGCGGGTTTCGGTAGCTTGATGTGCGATGACGGGGGCATGGCGGCTCCTCTTAATTAATCAAATGACGCGCCAACCTACCGGCTTAGGCGCGCATTTCCAAGCGAAAACATGCGCTTTAGCTATTGCAGCGCAGCAATCAGCGCCTGCATATCCGCAGGAAGGTCGCAGGAAAAGCGCATCGGTTCGCCGCTTGCAGGATGGTTCAGGCGCAATTCCCTGGCGTGCAGTGCCTGCCGCGTGAAGGCACGTAAAGCCTCTTTTGCCTTATCCGGCAACGGTTTCAGTGCATTGGTGTTCAGCCTGCTTTGCGTGGTCGCGCCGTAAACGGGGTCGCCTACCAGCGGGTGGCCGATATGGGTGAGGTGCACGCGTATCTGGTGCGTGCGTCCGGTCTCGAGATTGCATTCGAGTAAGGAAGCGCTGCCGAGATGCTGGAGCGTTTTATAATGCGTGGTGGCGGGTTTGCCGCCTTTTTCCACTACGGCCATTTTCTGGCGGTTGTGCGCGGAGCGTCCGATATTACCGGTGATGCTGCCCGCTGCCGGTTTCGGCGCGCCCCACACAAGCGCTATGTAGCTGCGTCCCATCGTGTGCGACGAGAGTTGTTTGGAGAGCGCGGCGTGTGCGGCGTCGTGTTTGGCGACCGCCAGCAGCCCGCTGGTTTCCTTGTCGATGCGGTGGACGATGCCCGGCCTTGCCACTCCGCCGATGCCCGAGAGCGAATCGCCGCAATGGGCGAGCAGCGCGTTGACCAGCGTGTGGTCGGGGTGTCCCGGCGCGGGATGCACCGTAAGCCCGGCGGGTTTGTTGAGGATGAGCATGTGTTCGTCTTCGTAGACAATATCCAGGGCCATCGCCTGCGGCAGGATATGCGACGGCGCGATTTCCGGGATCACGACGTGGTACGCCATGCCCGGCTTCACCTTGCCGCTTACATCGTCCAGCGGTTTTCCATCGCACGATACGCAGCCCTGTGTCACCAGCGCCTGAAGGCGGCTGCGTGATAATTCGGGGAGGCGAGCGGCGAGGAACTTGTCGAGGCGCTGCCCGGCATCGTCGGCGGTGGCGGTAATGCTATGATTTACAGGCGTATCCATGCTGCTGCTATAGCGATATTTTATGCGCTTGTCACAAAAGATTCATTTGTCTTAACCGGGTGAAAGGGCGTATCCTCATAATCAGGAAGGGTGTTTTTTATGCTAAAGCCTGACGATAAGTCCGAATCCGTGAGCGAGTGGACGCCGTTTTCGAGCTATAAAAACGCGCAGGATGCCGAGCCGGATTACCGCACACTCGATCCCGCGCTTACAGTGGATATAAACCGCCAGCGGCAGGAAGTCGCCGCGCTGGAGCAGTATATGCTGAAACTGCCGCCGGAAGCGCAGATGCTGGTGATGCAGGATTTGCAGGCCGCGCGCAACTCGTTGAGCATGGGACAGCTTGTCGATGCGTCGACGATCACGCGCATTTCGATGACGGTCAACGATCAGGAAATGAAGCAAATGACGCAGGCTGTCGTCGGCGGCGCCGCAGCGGTCGGCGGCATCGCGACGCTGGTAGGCAGCGCGTCCGACGGAATTGACAGTTTTATTTCAAACAAGAACGACAAGTTTTTCAAAATTTCGGAGACCAACATTCTGGAAGGCAGCGTGCTGGCGTCTGTGGGAAGAGGGCAGATCGGGCTTGGCGACTTGCTCGGCAGCTTCAGCTATCCCGGTTTAAAAGCGGAAGATATACGGCAGGGCGTATCGTACGATATGGCCAACCTGGGAACTAATATGCAGCACGGACTGCCCGCCACGGCGCAGAACCGCGCGCTGGAAGTGCAGCAGGGATACGCAATATCTTAATAAATCAATAAGTTGATTTGGTTGTGACGCTTTTGTGACAACCCCATTCCCGTTGCCGTTTTCGTCACAAAAGCTTAATTTGCCAATTGCATGAAATATATGACATACTGAGAAGGTGAAATAATAAGGTCAGCGAATGTTACAAGACGACAACATAGAACATCCGGCGCTTAAAGGCTTCAGCCCTACGTGGAAGTCGATAAAGCATGTCGCCGCGAGCGTGATTAAGTCCGCCGCGTGGGGCGCGCTGATCGTCGGCGCGGCCGTGGCGTTCGTGCCTGCGGTAGCCGCCGTGATTCCTTCCGGCGTGCTGAGTATGTTTTCAGCCAAGGCAGGCGCGGGCTTGCTGACGAATGTCGTATCCAGCTTCCTGCTTCCCGGCGCTTTAGTGGGCGGCGGTTTGGGCGCAGCTTTCGGTCTTGCCAAGGGTATGTCCGGCGCGGGTGCGGCGGTTGAACAGGAAGAAGAAGACCGTATCTCGAAGTACGGGCGTCGTCAGGTGCTCGATGAACGCCTTGCCGCGCTGGAAATGCAGCGCGCGCAGCAGAGCATCGCGCTGGCGCAAAGAGCGCAGCAGGTAGGTATGGGGCCTGGCATGTTCGCCGGCAGGAATCCAGGTAACGCAGGTAAATCGATAGGGTAGGCATATGGCTGAAGCGATCAAACATTCCGTAACAACGTCACTGGCTACGACCGGGCTGGAAACCGCCAAGGGCGGTATACTCGGCGCACTGGCCGTGGGCTTGATCGGTGCTGCCGCGAGCGCTTTGCTTGTCGGCGGTGCGATTGTAGGCGTAGCGGCGATTTTCGGCGCGGCGGCAGCGGCAGTGGTTCCGGCGGTGGTATTAGGCAGCGCGGCGGGTGTTCTCGGCGGCGCGGCGTCCCTGGTCGGCGGCGGTACGGTAGGTGGCGCGCTCGGCGTGATCATGGGGTTTGTAAAGGGCAGGAGCCGCGTCGGTGCGGAAAACCGCGCCTATGAGAATAAGGCGGCGCACGAAAACCAAACGGCGCTTTTGCAGCAGCGCGCAATTGCCGAAGCGGGCATGCAGCAGGGTTACGCGCTGGGTTTTCAGGAAGGCCAGATGGATATCGTAGGCCAGATCCAGCAGGCGCAGATGGCGCAGAATGCCGGTTCGCACGCGGCCAAATGCACGAAATGCGATTCTAAAGTGGAAACGCTTGCAAAACAGCGCCAGGCGCAGGCTGCAAACGGCCCGCAGGTTGGGTAATTTTTTAGTAAGGCAAGGATAGCACTATGGGTATTTTTACTGGAATTAGCAACGTAGGCAGCAGGCTGGCAACCGGTTACGGTTCAGGTCGTCAAGGGTTGCAGGCGGCACGTGCCGCGGTAGGTGAAAAAGCCGGCAGTGCGCTGGGGTATACGGCTGAAAAAGTGGGTTATGCGCTGGGTCGCACAGGCCCGATGATGGCGCTGGGTATCGCCGCAGGCGCCGCAGCGGTGCTGGGTGGGGTTGCCTATGTCGCATCCAGAGTGCGCAAATCGCGCAAGGCGGATCAGGCGCAGGAAGATGCGGCGCAGCGCGAACAGGCTGTAATGGCCGCTCTTCCGGCCGTAGACGGCCCGGCGGATGGTCGTGCTGAAAACGCATGGCGCCAGCAGGTTTTGGCTTCCCGCGGGCAGGCTCCCGCTGCCGGGGCGAACGTCAACCCGGCGATGAACGTTGTGCCGGAGAACACGGTGCAGAACCTCGGAAGCGTCCGCTAAAAGCGGTTTTCCGCAGCCATCACTTATCCTTTGACAGCCGTATTTTTATCGGTATAGTCCACATCCCTATAATTTTTTGCCATTAGGAAAACGACGTGACCAAACGTATTGACTGCAAATATAAAATCAGCCGCCGCCTCGGGCTCAGCCTGTGGGGTAATTCCAAGGATCCGTTCAACAAGCGCGGATACGCTCCCGGCCAGCACGGTCAGGCCAAGCGCAAGAAAACCTCGGATTACGGCACGCAGCTGCGCGAAAAACAGAAGCTGCGCGGCTATTACGGCAACATCACCGAGCGCCAGTTCCGCCGCATCTATCAGGAAGCGTCGCGCCGCAAAGGTGACACGGGTGAAAACCTGATCGGCATTCTGGAAAGCCGTCTGGACACCGTCGTTTACCGCATGGGCGTGGTGCCCACGCCGTTCGCGTCGCGCCAGTTCGTAAGCCACGGCCACGTGCGCGTCAACGGCCGCAAGGTCAACGTGCCGAGCTATCAGGTCAGCGAAGGCGACGTGATTGAAGTGAAGGAAAAATCGAAGCAGATGACGGTGGTGCTGGAAATGATCCAGAACCCCGAACGCAGCGTTCCCGAATATATCGAGTTCGACAACGCCGCGATGAAAGCCAAGTTCGTGCGCGTGCCGAAGCTCGCGGAAGTGCCGTATCCGGTCGTGATGCAGCCGAACTTCGTCATCGAATATTACTCGCGCTAAGGCGCACCCTTCCTCGCAACGAGGGGGAAACAAAAAACCGGCCTCGAAAGAGCGCCGGTTTTTTGTTGCATAAAAATCAAATTTTTCAATTTATTGGCGCAAGTGACGGGTGGGGAATTTCCCCTGTTTATGCTTGACTTACCCATGGAATAGCAATAATTTCCCAAGAATACCCATAAAATCCCATAACAAGCAACCGTGGCGCGGCGATGTTGTTTCTTTCGACCTATCATAACAAAATCGACAAAAAGGGACGCCTGTCCGTGCCCGCGCAGTTTCGCGCCGTGCTCGCGCTGCAGGAATTTCCCGGCGTCGTCGCCACCGTGTCGCCGCTGCATCCGTGCATCGAGGCGTGCGGCATGAACCGCATCCTGAAAATGAACCAGCGCATGGAGCGCTTCGACCCGTATTCCGAAGAGCGCGACGCGTTCGCCACCACGCTGTTCGGCGAAAGCGTGCAGCTTTCCTTCGACACGGAAGGGCGCATCATGCTGCCTGAATCGCTGGTTGCTGCGGCGAAACTGTCCGACGAAGCCACCATCGTCGGCAAGGGCGAAACGTTTGAAATCTGGCAGCCGAAAGCGTTCGATGCGCATGCAAAACGCGCGCGCGAGCTGGTGCGCGAAAAACGCTTCCAACTGAAAGGGGATGCATGAGCGCGCATATCCCCGTGATGCTGCCGGAAATGCTCGAATGGCTCGCGCCGAAAAATGACGGCGTGTATATCGACGGCACGTTCGGCGCAGGCGGCTATTCCCGCGCGATATTGCAGGCCGCCGATTGCCGCGTGTTCGCCATCGACCGTGACCCATCCACCCGGAGTTTCGCCAACAATCTCGAACAGCAGTTTCCCGGCCGCTTTGTGTGGCTGCTCGGCAATTTCGCCGATATGTGCGCGCTCGTCGCCGCGCATGGTGTCAGCGCGGTAGACGGCGTGGCGCTCGATCTCGGCATGTCGTCGATGCAGCTCGACCAGCCCGACCGCGGGTTCGCCTTCCGTCATGACGGCGTACTCGATATGCGCATGTCCAGCGAAGGCATCGACGCCGCCACCGTGGTCAACGAAGCGTCCGAGCGCGAGCTGGCCGATATTTTATATTATTACGGCGAGGAAAAAGCCTCGCGCCGCATCGCCAAAGCCATCGTCACCGCCCGCGCCATCGCACCGATTACGCGCACGCGCCAACTTGCCGAAATCATTCGCGCCGCCATCGGCGGCAAGGCGCAGAAATCCGACCCCGCCACGCGCAGCTTTCAGGCATTGCGCATTCATGTGAATCAGGAATTCGAAGCCATCGAAGGCGGGTTGAAGGCCGCCGAATCGCTGCTCGCGCCCGGCGGCAGGCTGGTGGTGGTGAGCTTCCATTCGCTGGAAGATCGAATCGTCAAACGTTTTATGAGTTCCCGTTGCGGGAGACTGGGGGAGCAGTCGCGCCATATGCCTGAGCGTCAGGACGAGCGCGATGCTCCCCGCTTTTTCCTGCCCCGCCCCGATAAACGCGTGGCTAGCGAGGCGGAATGCGCGGCTAATCCGCGTTCCCGCTCGGCCACCATGCGCATGATGGCGCGCCTATGAGGAAAGTATCGCTGGTGATATGGATGCTGGTGTTCGTCATTGCGTCCTTCATGCTGTACCGCGTGAAATACGAGGTGCAATCGCTGCGCACGCAGATCGCCGAAACCTCGCGCGAACTGGAAACGCGTAAGCAAACTTTGCACGTGGTGGCTGCGGAATGGGCGTATCTCAACCGGCCTGAACGGTTGCAGGCATTGTCGAGCAAATATCTTTCGGCGGCGGGCGTAACCGTCAGCCAGATCGCGGAGATTGAAGCCATCCCTTTCCCCAAGCAGTCGCAGGCGCATCTCGATACTGAAGAAGGCGTACGTCCCGTTTCCCTACAGGCGCGCCGCGCCGGAGCCGCGCGATGAGCCGTAACCAGCGCAAGGTCATCGTTAAGCAGAGCACCGGCCAGCGGCTTATCGAGCAGAGCCGCGTGCGCCTGCTGTGCGTCGGGCTGTTCTTCACGCTGTGTTTCGGCAGCGTGTGCGCCCGCATGGTAGAAGTAGTGGTTTTCAACAAGCGCGCGACCACCATCACGGTAAGCGATCCTGATAACGGCGGCGGCGAGCAGGTATCGATCCAATCCAGCGAGCCTACGCTCCAGCGCGGCAATATCGTAGATCGCAACGGCGTGCTGCTGGCTACCAGCCTGATGACGGCCTCCATCTTTGCCAACCCACAGGAAGTGCGTAACCACGAGGAAGTCGCCGCCAAGCTGGAAAAGGCGCTGCACCTTGACGCCAAGCAACTGCTCGCGCGCTTCAAGAACGGCAAGAGTTTCGTGTGGCTCAAGCGCAACCTGAGCCCGAAAGAACAGCAGGCCGCCAATAGCCTGGGCATTCCCGGCATTTATTTCCTGCCGGAAGAGCGCCGCGTCTATCCGTATGGCAATTTGCTCTCGCATGCGGTGGGCTATGTGGGGGTGGATAACAAAGGGCTGGCAGGTATCGAAAAACAATTCGACCGTCGCCTGCGCGACACCGCGCTTAACCGCGAGTCGTTCGCGTTGTCTGTGGACGTGCGCCTGCAGGCGATCATGCGCGAGGAACTGAAAAAAGCGATGGAGGAATACCGCGCCATCGGCGGCACGGGCGTGATCATGGATTTACAAACCGGTGAGTTGCTATCGATGGTGTCGCTGCCGGATTTCGACCCGCATAAACCGTCAAAAGGCGAGGACGCCGCGCGCTTCAACCGCGCCGTGCAGGGCAGTTACGAGATGGGCTCCACCTTCAAGAGCTTCACCATGGCGATGGCGCTGGAATACGGCGTGGTGAACATGAAAAGCGGCTACGATGTCAGTCATCCGCTGAAAATATCTACCTTCACCATTCAGGATACGCATCCTAAACCGGGACGGCTTACCGTGCCGGAAATCTACGCCTATTCCTCGAATATCGGCACCGCCAAGATCGCGCTCGACGTGGGCGCAAAAAAGCAGAAAGCCTTTCTCGAAAAACTCGGCATGACCAAACCGGTGGAGATCGAGCTGCCGGAAAAAGCCTATCCGCTTTTCCCTTCCGACTGGAAGGAGCTGAACACGGTTACGATTTCCTACGGGCACGGCATGTCGGTGTCGCCGCTGCACCTGGTGCGCGGTATCGCTACGCTGGTGGCGGGCGGGCGCATGGAACGCCTCACTCTGCTTAAGGACGGGAATAAAGAGCGCGCCGAAGGCGAGCGTGTCATTTCGGAGCAAACCTCGCAGCATGTGCGTCGCCTGATGCGGCTGGTGGTCGATCACGGCACGGGCAGCAAGGCGGATGTGCCCGGCTACCGCGTCGGTGGCAAAACCGGCACCGCGGAAAAAGTGCGCGCGGGCGGCGTCTATGACGATAACGCCAAGCTCGCCTCGTTTATCGGCGTATTCCCGGTGGATAATCCCCGCTATGTCGTGCTCGCCATGGTCGATGAGCCCAAAGGCACCAAGGCGACGTTCGGCTATGCCACGGGCGGCTGGATTTCCGCGCCGGTGGTAGGGTCGGTAATCACGCGCATGGGTCCTTTGCTTGGCATTAAACCTGTGTATGATGCGCCCGGCGACGACGCGGAGAAATTCTGGGTCGAAAACGACAAGCCGAAAGCACGACCCCAGCCCCAGCCACAACCCGCCGCAGGGCGCACGTACGAGAAGCCATACCTTCATGCTGCCACTTACTGAGCTGATCCGCACTATTCCAGAACCTACCGGTTGTACCCCCGACTCCGCTTCCCTCCCCATCACCGCCATCACCTCCGATTCCCGCGCCGTCATACCCGGTGCGCTATTCGTCGCGCTCAAAGGCGTAAAGGGCGATGGCGCGGCCTATATCGTGCAGGCGCACAAGCAAGGCGCGGTTGCCGTGCTGTGCGATTACGATACGCAGGTGGAAGCGTCCGGCATGGCGGTGCTGCGCGCGCGCAACCCGCGCCTTGCGCTGGCGCATATGGCGGCGGCGTTTTACGGCGCACAACCTGCGCATATCGTAGCCGTCACAGGGACGGACGGTAAAACCTCCACCGCTGATTTTTACCGCCAGTTCTGGCATCGCATGAACACATCTTCCGCCTCCATCGGCACGCTCGGTGTGCTTGCAGGCGGCGGCGCGGTGCTTTATCCCGGCACGCATACCACGCCTGATGCAGTAGAATTGCACCGCATGCTCGCGGATATGGCGGCAAAGCACATCACCCATGTCGCCATGGAAGCATCCAGCCACGGGCTCGACCAGCACCGGCTCGACGGTGTGAGGCTGGAAGCCGCGGCGTTTACCAACCTCACGCGCGACCATCTCGATTACCACATCACCGACGAAGCCTATTTCGCGGCCAAGGCGCGCCTGTTCGCCACGCTGCTGCCGGAAGGTAAAACCGCCGTGCTCAATCAGGATGACCGCAGCTTTTCCGCATTGCGCGACCTGTGCGAAAAACGCCATATCCGCGTCGTCGGCTACGGCAAAAGCGGCGGGGATTTCCGGCTTATGCAAAGCATGCCCAACACGCACGGCCAGCATGTAAAGCTGGAGTTGCGCGGCAGGCCTTATGAACTTGACGTGCCGCTGGTCGGCGCGTTTCAGGTGATGAATATTCTGGCCGCGCTCGGACTTGTGGAGGCAAGCGGCGGCGGGTTGGAGCAAGCGCTTTCGGCGGTGGCGCATTTTACCGGCGTGCCTGGCAGGTTGGAGCATGTGGCGACGCTTGGCAACGGCGCTGCCGTGTTTATCGATTACGCGCATACGCCGATGGCGTTGGCCAATATCCTCGCCACGCTGCGCCCGCATACGCAGGCGAAGCTGCATGTCGTATTCGGCTGCGGCGGCGACCGCGACGCCGGGAAACGCCCGGAAATGGGGCGCGAAGCCGACCGCCTCGCCGATGCCGCTATTGTCACCGACGATAATCCGCGCAGCGAGAATCCCGCGGTTATACGTACTGCGATCATGGCGGCCTGCGCGCGCGGCAAAGAAGTTGCGGACCGCAAGGAAGCTATCTATGTTGCGCTGCGCGGGCTTGGCGCGGGCGACATACTGGTGGTGGCGGGCAAGGGGCATGAAAAGACGCAGATCGTCGGCGATAAGATTTTCCCGTTCGACGATGCGGCGGTGATACGTGATGCGGTGAAAGAATTGCGGTTGGCGACATGATGGCATTATGGACGGATAAAACGGCGCGCGAAGCGACGGGCGGCACCTGCGAAGGCGAAGCGTGGCAGGCCATGCGCGTGGAAATCGACAGCCGCCGCGTGCAGCCGGGCGATCTCTTCGTCGCGCTCAAGGGCGACCGTTTCGATGGGCACGATTTTCTTGATGCAGCGTTCGCCAAAGGTGCGGTCGCCGCGCTGGTCAGTAAATCATGTGCAGGAAAAAACTGCGTCGTGGTGCCTGATACGCAAAAAGGGCTGGAAGCGCTCGCGCATTATGGGCGCGCGCGTTCGCTGGCGAAGATCGTCGGCGTCACCGGCAGCGTGGGTAAGACCAGTACGAAGGAAATGGTGCGGCTTGCGCTTTCAGCGCACGGGGCGGCTTTTGCCACGGCGGGGAATTACAACAACCATATCGGCACGCCGCTGATGCTCGCAAACCTGCCGCCGGATGCGCCGTTCGCGGTGTTCGAGATGGGCATGAACCATGCGGGCGAAATTGCGCATTTGACGCGCATGGTGAGGCCGCACGTGGCGATCGTCACGCGCGTGGAAGCCGTGCATCTAGAATTTTTCGATTCGGTGGAGGCTATCGCCGCGGCCAAGGCGGAAATCTTTGAAGGCGTGCCTGCCGGCGGTACGGCGATAATCGGCGGCGACAACGCCTATTGGGAATTGCTGAAAATCAAGGCGTCGCGTCTGGGCATCGCGCATATCGTGACCTGCGGAGCGAACGCGGGCAATAGCTGCCTGCTGCTCGGCTACCATCCTTCGGCGTCGGGTTGCGCGGTTGAGGCGAATATCGGCGGGCAGGAGCTGCATTACACGCTCTCCGCCATCGGCCAGCACTGGGCGACCACCAGCCTGTTTGCGCTGGCGTGCGCGCACGCGTTCGGACTCGACATTAAAAAAAGCGCCGGCGCACTTGCAGGCTTCCGCGAACCCGAAGGGCGCGGGCGCACCGTGCCTATTCCTGTAAACGGCGGTGTGGCCGCGTTGATCGACGACAGCTACAATGCCAGCCCCGCCTCCATGCGCGCCGCTTTCGCCAAGGCTGTCGAAGTATGGGAAACGCTGGGGAAAAAGGGCAGGCTACTCGCTGCGCTCGGCGACATGCTGGAGCTTGGCGCGCAGGCGCCCGCGATGCATGCGTCGCTTGCCGACGACATGCGCGCCTTCACCGCGATCTATACCGCAGGCAGCCACATGCAGGCGCTGCACGATGCTCTGCCGCAATCGCAGCGTGCCGCCCACGTGAAAACCGCATACGACCTGCTGCCGCTGCTGCGCAAGGATTTACGCGACGGCGACGTGCTGCTGCTCAAAGGCTCGCACGGCAGCCGCATGTACGAACTCGCCCAAACGCTTCCCGCCACGGAGAAAAAAAATGCTGTATAACCTCGCTATCCTGCTGGTGCCGTATTTCACGCCGCTGAACCTGTTTCGCTATCTCACGTTCCGCAGTGGCGCGGCGGTGTTCACGGCGCTGTTCATCAGCTTCTATTTCGGGCCGCGCATCATACGCTGGCTAAAATCCAAGCAGGCGGAAGGCCAGCCTATCCGTCTCGACGGGCCGCAATCGCACCTCGTCACCAAAAAAGGCACGCCGACCATGGGCGGGGTGATGATCCTGCTGGCGGTGAGCGTGTCTACGCTGCTATGGGCGGATTTAAGCAATCCATATGTGTGGATTGTGCTGCTGGTGACGCTCGGCTTCGGTGCGATTGGGTTCGTGGACGATTATCTGAAGCTCACCAAGCGCAATTCGCGCGGCCTTTCCAGCCGCAAAAAAATGCTGGGACAGATCGTCATTTCGCTGGTCGCCGCGTTCGCGATTCAGGCGTTCGCGCCGCCGTCGCTTGCAAGCCATATCGCCGTGCCGTTCTTTAAGGACATTTTGCTCGACGCAGGCATGATCTATATCGCTTTCGTGCTGGTGGTGATGGTCGGCGCGTCCAACGCGGTGAACCTGACCGACGGGCTGGACGGGCTTGCCATCGTGCCGATCATGATCGTCGCCGGATGTTTTGCGCTCATCACCTATCTCGTGGGCAACGCGGTGTTCGCCAATTATCTGCAACTGCATTTCGTGCCCGGCGCTGGCGAGCTGGCGGTGTTCTGCGCTGCACTGGTGGGCGCAAGCCTTGGGTTTTTATGGTTCAACGCGCCGCCTGCAAAAGTATTCATGGGCGATACCGGCAGCCTCGCGTTCGGCGGCTCGCTGGGCGCGATTTCCGTTATCGCCAAGCATGAATTCGCACTCGCGGTGATCGGCGGTCTATTCGTGCTGGAGGCTGTATCGGTCATTATTCAGGTGGCATCGTTCAAGCTCACCGGCAAGCGCGTGTTCCGCATGGCGCCGATCCACCATCATTTTGAAAAACTCGGCTGGCAGGAGGCGACGATCGTGATCCGCTTCTGGATCATCGCGTGCATCTTCGCGCTGCTCGGTCTTTCCACGCTGAAACTGAGATGATTAGCGTTACGGAATATAAAGGCCAGCGCGTCGGCGTGTTCGGTCTCGGCAAAGCCGGGGAATCTACGATCGCTGCACTACTCGCAGGTGGTGCGGAAGTGTATGCGTGGGATGACGGCGAATCGGGGCGTGCGTCGGTCGCCGCAAAATATCCCGCCGTGAAACTCGCGCCGTTTGCGGATTGGCCGTGGTCTACGCTGAAAGCGCTTATCCTCAGCCCAGGCGTGCCGCTTACGCATCCCGTGCCGCACCCGGTTGTCGCACTCGTGCACCAAAACAATTGCCCCGTAATCGGCGATATTGAATTATTATACCGCGCCTGCCCGGAGGCGAAATACATCGCCATCACCGGTACCAACGGCAAATCGACCACGACGACGCTCATTGGACACATACTGAAAAACTGCGGCGTTACTTGCGAAATTGGCGGTAATCTCGGTACGCCCGCATTGTCGCTCGCGCCGCTGGGGAAGGGCGGTGTGTATGTGCTGGAGCTTTCATCGTACCAGCTCGATCTGGTGAAAACCACGCGCTTCAATGTTGCGGCTTGGCTCAATATCACGCCCGATCATATTGATCGTCACGGCGACATAGAAGGTTATATCGCCGCGAAAAAACATATTTTCGAGCGGCAGCAGGATGGCGATGTCGCGGTGGTTGCGATTGACGATACGTATTCGTACAAAGTTGCGTCAGGGCTTGGTAATGCGGTGACAATCTCCGCGCAATCGCAGGCGGATGTGTTCGTGAAAGACGGCGTGCTGCATGATGGCGGGAAGCGTTTCGACCTCAATACCATCGCCACCTTGCCCGGTCGTCATAACTGGCAGAATGCCGCGATCGCCTATGGCTGCGCGCGCGCCATCGGGCTTGCGCCGGAAGCGATTTATAAGGCGATGCAAAGTTTTGCAGGCCTGCGCCACCGCCTGCAACTGGTCGCCACCGTCAATGGCGTGCGTTTCATCAACGACAGCAAGGCCACCAACGCCGACGCTACCGCCAACGCGCTGACGCCGTATGAAAACATTTACTGGATCGCAGGCGGAAAACAAAAAGAAGGCGGAATCGTTCCGCTTGCGGAATATTTCCCGAAAATCGCGCATGCGTTTTTAATCGGCGCGGCGGAAGAGGAATTTGCGCGCACGCTCGAAGGCAAGGTTCCCTATACACGCTGCGGCACGCTGAAAACCGCCGTGGAAAAAGCCGCGCAGATGGCGTTCGCGCAAGGTAAAAAGGATGCAGTCGTGCTGCTGTCGCCGGCCTGCGCGTCGTTCGACCAGTGGAAAAATTTCGAAGAGCGCGGCGACGCGTTCTGTGCGCAGGTGGAAATACTGGCGAAGGAAAAAGCGGCATGACCGGCTCTTCGTTCGACGCATGGGTATCTGCGATTTTCGAGCATCAGGCGGTAGGGAATGCGCCTTACTGGGATGATGAACAGACCGCGCGCGTGGAGGAAATAGAGGCGCAATTGCAGGCGCCCGTAAAATTTGAATATGTCGCGCGGCTCTTTGAAAATGCCGGTACGCTTCTTGGCCGTTTTTCCGATGCGCAGGCAGCGGAAGGGCTGAGCTATATTTCGGGAACTGCTTCAGGGTATCTTTTTTTATGGGATACGCCGTGGAAGAAAATATCGGTTGAGTGGCCTGAAAAAGAGCGCCTGATCTTGTCCATGGTTCCTTTGTTCGAGCATTGTTTTGCAAAGCGCTGCGCGGAATACAGATCGGCAGCGACGAAGGACGCACATGAAAATCCGCTGAACGGCGTCTGTTACATGTGGTGGGATGCCGCGCCGCTGGGTGGTGTTTCCGGTATGCCGGATAATGCGAAAGCGGATGCGCTGTGCCTTGATGTGATGGATAAAACGTTACAGCTCGATTCGCTTGCATGCCGCGAATCGGCGTTGCATGGGCTTGGGCATTGGCATGCCTACCATCCTGAACGTGTATGCTCCATTATCGATGTCTTCCTGCGGCGGAACCCATCCATTCCGGTGGAACTGAAATCATATGCGTTGTCGGCTAGGGAAGGATTGGTGCAATAATGCGTCTTGACCGTACGAATAAAACCGTTTTCGGGCGCTGGTGGTGGACGGTGGATCGGCTGAATCTCGGTGCGCTGCTGCTGCTGATCGCCATCGGCTCGATCCTTGTGACGGCGGGCAGCCCGCCGGTTGCTAAGCGGCTCGATTTGCCTGCGTTTTACTTTGTGCACCGCCACCAGGTTTTCCTGATCATCGGCATCGCGGCGATGCTCTTCGTGTCGATGTTGCCGCCGGTGGCGATACGCCGCCTCGCGGTGATCGGGTTTTGTGCGAGTATCGTGCTGCTGATGCTGGTGCCATTCATCGGCGCGCAAACTAAGGGCGCGCATCGCTGGATCGATTTGATGGGTATTTCCATCCAGCCGTCGGAATTCATGAAGCCGTGCTTCGCGGTGGTGATCGCGTGGATATGCGCGGAAAGCCAGCGCCGTGTGGGATTTCCCGGGTACCGGCTGGCGATCGGCCTGTATCTGCTAGTGGCGTTTCTGCTGGCGATTCAGCCCGACATCGGCATGACGCTGACGGTGACCGCCATGTGGGGCATCCAACTTTTCCTTGCCGGGTTGCCGATGGTGCTGGTGATGGTTATCGGTGCGCTCGTAGTGGCCGGGCTTTTCGGCGCGTACCATTTTTTCCCGCACGTGGCGGCGCGCATCGACGGATTCCTCGATCCGGCGGCGGGCGATAATTATCAGGTGGCGCGCTCGCTGGAAGCCTTCCGCAACGGCGGGCTTCTAGGGCGTGGGCCGGGTGAGGGCGAGGTGAAGCAGTCGCTGCCGGATTCGCATACCGATTTTATTTTTTCCGTCGCGGGCGAGGAGTTCGGGATCATCGTGTGCACGATGATTATCGGGCTATTCGCGTTCATTGTGTTGCGCGGCCTGTCACGCGTGTGGAAGGAAACCGACTTGTTCATGGTGCTGGCGGTGGCCGGGCTTCTCACGGAATTCGGCGTGCAGTCGATCATCAACATGGGCGTGGCCGTGAACCTGCTGCCCGCCAAGGGCATGACGCTGCCATTCCTCAGTTACGGCGGCTCGTCGGTGGTGGCGATGGCAGTCGCTATGGGCATGATGCTGGCGCTCACACGCAGGCGCTTCGGCAAGGCGGACTCACGGCGATGATAACCGCCGGGCTTTTTTTCGATATTATCGGCACGTTTGGCGCGATCTGTTTCCTCGCCGCCTATTTCCTGTTGCAGACCGGGCGCTTGCGCGTAGAGCAACTCGCCTACCCGCTGACGAACCTGATCGGCGCGATATTGATCGGCATCTCATTGCTCTGGCATTGGAATTTTGCCGCTTTTATGCTTGAAGCAGCGTGGGCATTGATTAGTATATACGGCATATGGAAGTACCTGAAAACGCGCCGGGGTGACGCACAGCCATGAACGAAAAGCAAGATACGCGCGCTCCCATCGTGCTCGCCGCAGGCGGCACGGGCGGGCATATTTTCCCCGCCGAAGCGCTGGCTGAAGCGCTGATCGCTCTTGGCGAGCGCGTGGTGCTGGTCACCGATCCGCGCTTCGCTCATTACCAGAGCGGTGTGCTGTCACAGGTGGAAAAACGCACTATCCGCGCCGGAACGGTGGCGGGCGCGCTGCATAAGAAAATCATTGGTGCGGCCGGGTTGCTGCTGGGCATTGTGCAGGCACGCGGCGTGCTTGGCGAGCTTTCGCCCAAGGCGGTGGTCGGCTTCGGCGGCTACCCTTCGTTCCCGACCGTATTCGCGGCGGCGGGGATGGGCATTCCTACCGTCATTCACGAGCAGAATTCCGTGCTGGGACGTGCGAACCGTCTGCTAGCCGGGCGCGTCGATAAAATCGCCACCTCGTTTCCCGTCACGCTGATGCTGTCCGAACGCGACGCGGCGAAAGTGACGATGACCGGCAACCCCGTGCGCGCCAGCGTGCGCGCGCTGCGCGATGTGCCCTATTCGTCCATGACGTCGGACGCGAAAATGCGCATTTTAGTCACCGGCGGCAGTCAGGGCGCATCGGTATTCAGCCATGTCGTGCCCGAGGCGATCGCCGCGCTGCCGATGAGCCTGCGCTCGCGCGTGCGGCTCGACCAGCAGTGCCGCGAGGCGGATTTGCCCGCCGCGCGCGCGATGTACGAGCGCATGGGCATCAATGCCGATTTGTCGAGTTTCTTCGCCGATTTACCTGCGCGGCTCGCGTCATGCCATCTGGTGATCGGACGGTCGGGCGCGTCCACCGTTTCGGAGCTTGCCGTGGCGGGGCGCCCTGCGATTTTGGTGCCGCTGCCGCATGCGATGGACAATCATCAATACCACAATGCCAACGCGCTCGAAGAAGTCGGCGGCGGCTGGGTGATGGCGCAGGACGGGTTCACATCCGCCTCGCTGTCGGCGCGCCTCGAAGCGTTTCTCACCGCACCGGACGTTCTCTCGAAAGCCGCGCAGAACGCGAGGAAGCTCGGTGTTGCCGATGCCGCGGAAAAATTGGCGGCGCTGGTTTTAAAAAGTGTGGACGGTGGACGGTGGACAGTGGACACGCAGCAACCCTTGCCCACTGTCCACCGTCCACAGCCCACCGCTATCAAGGAAGTCGCCGCATGACCGCATCCAACAAAATCCTCCCGCTCTCGCACCGCATGTCGCTGGATGTCGGCACGTTGCATTTTATCGGCATCGGCGGCATCGGCATGAGCGGCATCGCGGAAGTGCTGCATAATCTCGGCTACAAGGTGCAAGGTTCCGATGCATCGGACAGCTACAACACGCAGCGTCTGCGTGAGTGCGGCATCGGCATTTTTATCGGCCACGAAGCGGCGCATGTTGAAAATGCGTCGGTCGTCGTGGTGTCGTCGGCCATCCGTGCCGACAATCCCGAATTGCTGGCCGCGCGCGCGGCTCGCCTTCCCGTGGTCAAGCGCGCGGAAATGCTTGCTGAACTCATGCGGCTTAAAATCGCCATCGCGGTTGCCGGTACGCACGGAAAAACCACGACGACGGCGCTCACCGCCGCCATGCTCGAAGCGGCGCGGCTCCAGCCTACCGTCATCAACGGCGGTATCATCAACGCGCGCGGCACCAACGCCTATCTCGGCGCGGGCGAGTGGATGGTGGTGGAGGCCGACGAATCCGACGGTAGCTTTACGAAACTGCCCGCCACCATCGCGGTGGTCACCAATATCGACCCTGAACATCTCGACCATTACGGCACGTTCGAGCAGGCGAAAAGCGCGTATCATACCTTCCTCACCAACCTGCCGTTTTACGGCTTCGCGGTGCTGTGCATCGACCATCCGGAAGTGCAGGCGCTGGCGGCGCGCATTTCCGACCGTCGTATCATCACCTACGGCACGAACCCGCAAGCCGACGTGCGCGCCACGAACATCCGCGCGTCCGCCGACGGCCAGCGTTTTGACCTCGAAATCTCCGGCCGTTTCGCAGGCGATGCGCGCACGGTAGCGGGCGTGATGCTGCCTATGCATGGCGAGCACAACGTGCGCAACGCGCTGGCCGCGATCGCCGTCGCGCAGGAGTTGAAACTCTCCGACCAGACCATCATCGAAGGATTGCGCGGGTTTGAAGGCGTGAAACGCCGCTTCACTAAAACCGGCAGCGCGCTCGGCATGACGATCATCGACGATTACGGCCACCATCCCGTGGAGATCGCCGCCACGCTGAAAGCCGCGCGCGCCGCGCAGCAGGAATCCGGCGGGCGTGTCGTCGCCGTGGTGCAGCCGCATCGCTACACGCGCGTGCGCGACCTGTTCAGCGATTTCTGCACCTGTTTCAACGACGCCGACACGGTCATCGTCGCCGACATCTACAACGCGGGCGAAGAGCCCATCGACGGCATCACCGCCGACGCGCTGGCCGACGGCTTGCGCAGCGCAGGCCACCGCCATGTCGTGCGTCTGGAATCTTCCGAAGCGCTGGCGGAAACCGTCGCGGGCGTCGGGCAGGAAGGCGACATGATCGTTTGCCTCGGCGCCGGCTCGATCAGCAAATGGGCGTATGCGCTCCCCGGTGAGTTGCAGAAACTCGGCAAGAAGAAAGCATCTTCATGATGGCTGCCGCCCGTATAGCCGCACCCGATACGGATTACAGCAGTCGCCTGCGCCGCGATGTTGATCTTTCCAAAACCAACTGGTTCCGCGTCGGCGGCTGTGCGGAATATCTGTTTAAGCCGGAAAATACGCAGGATTTATCGGATTTTCTCGCGCAGTGGCCGCTTTCCTCGCCGGTGACGGTGCTGGGTGTCGGCTCTAACATCATCGTGCGCGACGGCGGTATCGAAGGCGTGGTGATCAAACTCGGACGTGGGTTTGTGGATATGGCCAGTTCTGGTGGAAAGTTGGCGGCGGGCGCTGCCTGTCTCGACCTCAATGTCGCACAATTCGCCTGCGACCGCGGCATTGCCGGGCTGGAATTTTTAAGCGGTATTCCCGGTACTATCGGCGGCGCGGTGCGCATGAACGCAGGCGCATATGGCAGCGACGTGTCGCAGGTGCTGGTGGAAGCGGAGATCGTCGAGCGCAACGGAAATATTCGCACGCTCAGCAACAAGGAGCTCGCCTTTACTTACCGCAACAGCGGCGTGCCTGAAGGCGCGGTGGTCACGCGCGCAGTGTTTCGCGCCCAGCCGGGCGACCGCGCGGAAATCGCCCGCCGTATCGCCGAGATACAGGCCGCGCGCGAGGATACGCAACCCGTGCGCACGCGCACGGGCGGCAGCACGTTCAAGAATCCCGCAGGCCACAAGGCATGGGAGTTGATCGATCAGGCCGGTTGCCGCGGGTTGTCGATAGGCGGCGCGATAGTATCCGAAAAACACTGTAATTTCCTCATCAATTCCGGTAACGCAACGGCTTCAGACATCGAAAATCTCGGCGACGAAGTCATCCGGCGCGTAAAAGAAAAAACCGGCATCACGCTGGAGTGGGAAATCAAGCGGATAGGAAGGAGGCCGTCATGACGAAGCATGTGGCGGTTCTCAAAGGCGGCCAGTCGGCAGAGCGGGAAGTGTCGCTCAATAGCGGCGCGGCGTGCGCGAAGGCGTTGCGCGAGCTGGGCTATCAGGTCACGGAGATCGACATGCAGCGCGACATCGCCGAGGTGCTGGCGCGCGTAAAGCCCGATGTGGTGTTCAACGCGCTGCACGGGCAGTATGGCGAGGATGGCTGCGTGCAGGGGCTGCTGGAGCTTATGAAGATTCCCTACACCCATTCCGGGGTGCTGGCGTCGGCGGTCGCGATGGATAAGCCGATGGCCAAGCAGGTATTTGCGCAGGCAGGGCTTCGCTGCCCAAAGGGGCTTACTATGAGCCGTGACGAGTTGATGAAGGGCGAGCCGATGAAGCGCCCCTATGTCGTAAAGCCCGCGAGCGAAGGCTCCAGCGTCGGCGTGCATATCGTCACCGCCGAGGATAACCGCCCGCTTTCGCTGATTATGAGCGATACGGACAAGGACACGCGCTACCTTGTGGAAGAATACATACAAGGCCGCGAAGTCACGGTGGCGGTGCTGAACGACAAGCCCCTCGGCTGCACGGAAATCCGCCCCAAGAGCGGGTTTTACGACTACGCGAACAAATATACCGACGGCGGCAGCACACATATTTGCCCCGCGCCGCTACCCAGAAACAAATACGACGAAGTCATGGCGATGGCGCTAGCTGCGCACCGTGCGCTTGGCTGCCGCGGCCTGTCGCGCTCCGACTTCCGCTACGACGACCGTTCCGGGATCGAAACGTTTTACTTGCTGGAGATCAACACGCAGCCGGGGATGACGGCGCTGTCGCTGTCGCCGGAAATCGCGGCGCATGCGGGGATTGGTTTCAACGAGCTGGTCAGGCAACTGGTCGAGGGGGCGGGCTATGGGTAAGAAAAGCGACTCGATGACGCCCCGCCAGCGCCAGTCGCAACGCATCATGCGCGAAAAGGCAGCGCGCAAGAAACGCAAGGATATGTGGCGAAAGGCGCAGTTCGCCTGCATCGCTGTGGGCGCGCTCACGGTCGTGGGGGCAGGGTTCTGGATGTGGAAAACGCAGGCGCCGAGCCGCTTCGCGCAGGCCATATCCGACAGCGTGTACGGGACGACGGCCAAGGCGGGCTTTACCGTGCGCACGCTCTATCTCGAAGGGCGCAGCCGCACCGCGATGAAGGATATAGACGCTGCGCTGGGCATCAAAAAAGGCGACCCCATCCTGCGTATCAGCCTCGATGAAGCGCGGCAGCGGTTGGAGAAGATTGAGAGCGTGCGCATGGCCGCCGTGGAGCGCGCGTTGCCGGATACGTTGTATGTGCGCGTGGTCGAGCGTGAGCCGGTGGCATTGTGGCAGCATCAGGGCAAAACGGTGCTGGTGGACGATAACGGCGTGATGATGAGCGACATCGACAGCAAGGCCTACCGCCATTTGCCGCTGATCGTCGGCGAGGATGCGCCCAAGCATGTGGCGGAGTTGATGACCATACTTGCTTCCGAGCCTGAGTTGGCCGGGCATTTCGCCGCCGCCGTGCGCGTGGGCGAGCGCCGTTGGAATATCCGCCTCAGTGACGGCGTGGAAGTAAAACTGCCCGAGCGCGACCCGCTGGCGGCATGGCGTTCGCTGGCCGGGCTGCAGGCGAAGGAAAAGCTGCTCGACCGCGACGTGAAAGTGATTGACTTGCGTATAGAGGGCAGGTTGTTTATTAAGATAGAGCCGGAAGACATGCCGGGCAAATCCGCCAACGCCAGGGACACATAACGTTACATGATCAAGCGCCCCAAGACCCCTACTAAAAACAACACCCCGAGCATCGCCGTACTCGACGTGGGCACGACCAAGATCGCCTGCTTCATCGCGCATATCGACTCGGCGGGCGAAATAAAAATCGTGGGCATCGGCCACCAGCTTTCCAAGGGTATACGCTCCGGCATCATCACCGATTTCGCGGAGGCGGAAGCGTCGATCGTCGCTGCCGTGCATGCCGCAGAACAGATGGCGGGCGAAACGGTGGAAAACGTGATGGTGAGCCTGTCGGGGGGCAATCTGGTATCGCGTAACGTCACCGTGGAAATGACGCTGCTGGGCGAGGAAGTCACCGACCGCGACATTATGGACATCATCGAGCAGGGACGCGCTTCCATCACGCATCAGGAAAGCGACATCATCCACTGTATCCCCGTGTCGTATTATCTCGACGGCGCCCGCGGCATCGTTGATCCGCGCAAAATGTTCGGCAAGAAACTCGGCGCCGATTTACATATCATCACCGGCCTGCCGAGCGTGACGCGCAACCTGTCGCATTGCGTCGGCCGCTGCCACCTGAACGTCGAAGAATATGTCGCGTCGCCCTATGCGTCGGGCGTAAGCTGCCTTGAAGAAGATGAAAAACAACTCGGCGTCACGCTGATCGATATGGGCGGCGGGGTGACGAGCTTCTCGATTTTCGGCGGCGGGCGCAACCTGTACACCGACGCGATTCCTATCGGCGGCACGCATGTAACCAACGACATCGCACGCGGGCTTTCCACCAGCCTTGCGCATGCCGAGCGCCTGAAAACCCTGCATGGTAGTGCAATCGCCACAGCGCGTGACGATCAGGTGATGGTCGAGGTTCCGCCGTTGGGTGAAGAGGAGGATGCCGACGAAAGCAATACCTTGCCACGCTCCATGCTGGTCGGCGTGATCCGTCCGCGCATCGAGGAAATTTTTGAAATGATCCGCAGCAAAATCGAAATTAACGGCGCATCCGCCTATGCGGGCAAGCGTGTGGTGCTGACCGGCGGCGCGAGCCAATTGCTCGGCGTGCGCGAAATGGCGTCGAATATCCTGGGCAAGCAGGTGCGCATCGGCCGCCCGCGCCCGCTTCAGGGGCTGGCGGAGTCCGTCAGCGGCCCGGCCTTCTCCACGGCGCTGGGGATGCTGGAATATATCGTCAAGAAACCCATGGAAGAACAGATGTTTGACGATTACCGCCACCGCGGGGGGCTCACCACCGGCTTTGAAAAAGTGGTGAACTGGTTCAAGGAAAATTTCTAAAATTCCCTGAAAATCGGTATGCTTGTCACGCGATTGTCATAATTCCGTGCTAGGCTTGGGTTCATGAATTTTTTCCAGTTCCTCAAATTAAAGCCCACCGACGCCAAACCCGAATCTCATGCGGAAGCGGAAGCCGACAGGCGCGTAAATCCTGCACGGGAACACCATGCGAAAATGACGGTGGAGATGCAGGTGGGTTTTTCCGCGATGGAGTCTGCATGCCGCGAAGGGCAGGCGATTGCAACCCTCTTGTCGCTTGGGGGATTGAAGGAAGAATTTCAGCGCCTTTTGCAAAGCTCTACCGAACTTAGAGCGACATTCGACGACCTCGCGCAGAATTCCCGTGCCAAAACGCGGCCGATACCGCGTATCCCGCAGGATATCGAAGCGTTCCTGCGCGGAGATTACAAGGGAGAGCCGGAGTTGGCGGTGGATCTGCCGCTTGCACGCCACAGCGTTGAGTCGCTCCCCGGCACCGTAGAAGATGCGCAACAATTGCTGAAGCTCGTGACAATCGCCGTTAAAGAGATACCCGAAGGGCGAGCGAGCATGCCGCTTTCCTCTATAGCGAAGGCGGATGCAGCGTTTCGTGAAGCAGAGGTGATGGCACAAACACTGCAATCGTCTTCGACGCTGCTGCATCCCCGCCGATAATTTCCCTATCCCGCGTAGTATTTTTTACATGCAAACCACAAAATCTAGTGGTAAAAGTAATTAAATAGTTCAATATGTGACAGTCGTCATAAACGGGCAGGGGGTTTTCATGACAATCAATTTGCATATTCCGGTGAAGAACGAGCAGCTTCGTCCCACCATCACGGTCGTTGGCGTCGGCGGCGCAGGCGGCAACGCCGTCAACAACATGATTGCCTCTAATCTCGAAGGCGTGAACTTCGTGGTGGCGAACACGGACGCGCAGGCGCTCGACCACTCGCTCACCGAACGCACCATCCAGCTCGGCGCAGGCATTACCAAAGGCCTCGGCGCGGGTGCGAACCCGGAAGTAGGACGCGCCGCAGCCGAAGAAGCGCGCGATGAGATCGCTGCCTATATCGAAGGCAGCAACATGGTGTTCATCACCGCCGGCATGGGCGGCGGCACCGGCACCGGTGCGGCGTCCGTCGTGGCGCGCATCGCCAAGGATATGGGCGTGCTCACGGTGGCGGTCGTCACCAAGCCGTTCCAGTTTGAAGGCTCGCACCGCATGCGCCTTGCGGAAAACGGCCTGAAAGAATTACAGGACTATGTCGATACGCTGATCATGATCCCCAACCAGAACTTGTTCCGTATCGCTAACGAGCGCACGACCTTTGCCGACGCGTTCAAAATGGCTGATGAAGTACTGCATTCCGGCGTGCGCGGCGTGACCGACCTGATGGTGAAGCCCGGCCTTATCAACCTCGATTTCGCCGACATCCGCACCGTCATGCGCGAGATGGGCAAAGCGATGATGGGAACCGGCGAAGCCACCGGCGATCGTCGCGCCATCGAAGCCGCAGAAGCCGCGATTTCCAACCCGCTCCTCGATGACGTGTCGCTCAAAGGCGCGCGCGCGTTGCTTATCAATATCACCGGCGGTCCCGACATGACATTGTTTGAAGTGGATGAAGCCGCCAACCGCGTGCGCGAGGAAGTCGATCCTGAAGCTAATATCATTTTCGGCTCCACCTTCAACGACGGCATGGAAGGCCGCATGCGCGTATCGGTGGTCGCCACCGGTATCGAAGCGCAAGCGATGGCCAATTCCGGCGGCCAGAAATTCACCGCCGCCGAACCGAAAAAACCCTATACGTTCGCATCCGCCACGCCTAAGCAGGAAGCCCCGAAAGCCGCTCCCGCAGCCCGTGTCGTGCCGACTTACGATGCGCCGCGCCCGTATGCCCCGCAGGAAGCGCAGCAGCCTGCCCCCGCGCAGCGTGCGCCTGTAGAGCAACGTGCAGGTGGCGCCGTGCGCATCGAACGCCCGGTAGAAACCGAATCGCGCATGCCTCAAATGCAGGAAGCGCCTGTATCGCACGCACGCGCCGACTATGCGCAGGAACCCGAAATTCGCATGGCGCCGCAGCAGGAATCGTTGCATGTGCACCGCGATCCCGCTTCGGCCGCGGTGCCGTATGAAGAAGAGGAACGTGCCGTCATGGGCGCGGCGATCTCGCCTCGGCGCGAATATCGTGAGCCGATGCGCGATGAAAATAACGGCCGCGGCTTCTTCCAGCGTATGGCCGATGTGGGCCGCGCGTTGTCGTCGCGTAATGAAGGTGTAGCGCAGCGCACGGAAGTGATGGAGCGTGTGCATGTCGTGCAGAAAGCGCCCGCCGCCGCCGATACATCCGAAAAACCTGCGAGGGGGCAAAGCGAGGATCAGTATCTCGACATTCCCGCATTTCTGCGTAGGCAGGCTAACTAGCGCCCGCCGCACTAGTTAAAAATATCGTAACGGACGAAAAATCGCGCGGATCGGGGCACGATTTTTCGTTTATCTTATTGTTTTTGTTTTATATATACGTGATATGGCATGCATAGGCTTGTGTTTCTAGGCTGGAAACCGCATCGGGGCACGTTCCAATCCCTAAGAAACCATTACCAACAAGGGCTTGCAACAAACTGTAACAAACAGTGATTTGAAAAGCGCGTCCCTGCCACGTACCCTTGGCTCGAATCAAAAACCCAAGGAAATACCTACGATGAACCGCCAGACCACGCTTCGCAATCCCGTCTCCTGCTCAGGCATCGGCCTGCATAGTGGCAGCCAGGTGAAGCTCAGCCTTTACCCCGCCGAAGCTGACAGCGGCATCGTGTTCAAACGCCTCGACGTGGCGGCCGACCATGCATGGGTGCCCGCGCGTTTCGACGCGGTGTGCGAAACCCGCCTCGGCACCACCATCCGTAACCGCTTCGGCGTGACAGTCGCCACTATCGAGCATCTCATGGCTGCGCTGTGGGGCGCGGGCGTGGATAATGCTGTGGTCGAACTCGACGGGCCGGAAGTGCCGATTATGGACGGCAGCTCGGAGCCGTTCATGTTCATGATCGATTGCGCTGGTATCGTGGAAACCGCCGCTGCGCGCCGCATCCTGCGTGTGCTCAAGCCCGTGGAAGTGCGCGAAGGTAATTGCATTGCGCGCGTCGAACCGAACCGTGAAGGCGATGAAGGCTGCGTCATCAGCATCGAAATTCAGTACAATAACGCGGTGGTGGATCGCCAATCCTCGCATTACGACTTCCGTGAAACCACCTTCAAACAGTCGTTATCCCGCGCGCGTACCTTCGGGTTCGAGCACGAAGTCACCGCCATGCGTTCGATGGGGCTTGCGCTCGGCGGCTCGCTCGACAACGCGATCGTCGTGGGCAAGGATAAGATTCTCAACACCGACGGCCTTCGCTATGACGATGAATTCGTGCGCCACAAGGCGCTTGATTGCGTCGGCGATCTGTTCCTCGCCGGTTGCCGCATCGATGGGCACTTCACCTTCCTGCGCCCCGGCCACGCGATCAACAACGCCCTGCTGCGCGCGCTGATGGCTGATGAGTCGGCTTACGTCATCACCCGTGCGGATGTGGCGCAACCTGCCGCGTTTCCTGCCGCCAGCGGCATTGTACCGGCTTACGCCTAAGCTGCATTTTCCCGTTGTACAGGCCTGATTTTGCCTGATATATATCAGGCATGATCACACGTATCCCTTACGCGCTCGCCGCTGTACTGTTGCTGCTTTCCGCCTGCGGCGACAGCGATTCCGAACCCGCCGTCAAAGCCCCCGACAGCGCCGAAAAACTCTATGGCGATGCGCGCGCGCTGGTGGATGAAAAGGATTACAAGGACGCCGTAAAAGCCTTCGAGGAAGTCGAGCGCCAGCATCCCTATTCGCAGTGGGCTCCGCATGCGGAAGTCATGTCCGGTTACGCCAGCTACAAGGCGGAGGATTACGACGCAGCCGTGGCCACGCTCCAGCGTTATGTAAAACTGTATCCCGACAATGAATCGACGCCCTATGCGTACTACCTTATCGCGCTGTGCTATTACGGCCAGATTTCCGACGTAGGGCGCGACCAGAAAATCACCGAGGAAGCGATGCAGGCGCTGCGCGAAGTCGTGCGCCGTTTCCCTGAAAGCGAATATGCGCGCGATGCGAAAATCAAACTCGATCTGACGATTGACCATCTCGCGGGTAAGGAAATGCAGGTCGGGCGTTACTACCAGACGCGCGAGGATTACCTCGCCGCCATCAACCGTTTCCGCATTGTCGTCGAAAATTACCAGACCACCACGCACGTGCCCGAGGCGCTGCACCGCCTTGTCGAATGCTACCTCAAGCTCGGGGTGACGGAAGAAGCGCGTCGCTACGCCGCCGTACTCGGCCACAACTATCCGTCCAGCGCGTGGTACCGGGACAGCTACGCCATGATGGGCAATGAATCCACCCCTGCCAAGGGCGCATCGTCCAACTCCTGGTGGGACGCGATTATTCCATAGGGAATGCCATGCTCGTACAGCTTTCCATTCGCAATATCGTATTGATCGAAAGCTGCGACATAAGCCTGAAACCTGGGCTGTGCGTGCTTTCCGGTGAGACCGGCGCGGGTAAATCCATTTTGCTCGACGCGCTCGGCCTCGTGCTCGGCGCGCGTGCCGATAGTTCGCTGGTGCGCAGCGGCGAAACGCAGGGCATGGTCTCCGCCGAATTCGATATTTCCGACAACGTAGCACTGCGCGAAATCCTCATCGACCTCGGCATCGAAGCCACCGACACGCTCATCATCTGCCGCACCATCGGCGCCGATGGTAAAACGCGTGCACTCGCAAATGACCAGCCAGTGACGGTTACCGCGCTTAAAAAAGTAGGCGACCTGCTGGTGGAAGTGCACGGCCAGCACGACCAGCGCAGCCTGATGGACATGCAGCTGCACCGCACGCTGCTCGACGATTTCGCCAATCTTTCGAGCGCGCGAAAAACCGTTTCCGCCCATTACCGCACCTGGAAAAAAGAACTTGATGCGCTGCAAACCTTGCAAGCCGAGATCGCGCAAACTGCGCGCGAGCAGGATTATTTGCGCCACATGCGCGGCGAATTAAAACAACTCTCCCCGAAAGCGGGCGAAGAGGAAACGCTCACCGAACGCCGCACCACCATGATGCAGAGCGAAAAACTCTTTTCCGTCATCAACGAAGTCATCGCCGAGATGAAGCAGGGCAAGGGCGTTGCCGCCACACTGCGTTCCGCGCACCGCCAGCTTACGCGCTCGCCGCTGACATCGTCGCCTGCGTTTGCTGCCGCTATTGATGCGCTCGACCGCGCCGCTACTGAAGCCGATCATGCGCAGGAAATGCTGGAAGACATCGGCTACCGCGCCGATTACAACCCCGAAAAACTGGAGCAGATCGAGGAGCGCCTGTTCGCGCTGAAAGCCGCCGGACGCAAATATAACCTGCCGGTGGATGAGTTATCCACGCTCTACGAAGAGGTGGAAACCAAACTCAAGCTGGTGGATACGCAAAGCCATCTTCTCGGCAAGCTGGAGACGGCGGTGGCCGAGGCGAAAGCGCAGTTTTCCGCGAGCGCTGCAAAGCTATCGGAATCGCGCAAGAAAGCTGCGGTGAAACTCGAAAAAGCGATTCAAGGCGAACTCACGCCGCTGAAAATGGGCAACACGCTTTTCTGTGTGCGTATCGAAACGCTGGATGAGGACGCATGGTCGGAAGGCGGCATGGACGGCGTGTATTTCGAATGCGCCACCAACGTCACCAAGGGCGATAAAAACATCGTCACTGTGCCGCTGAACAAGATCGCGTCCGGCGGTGAATTGTCGCGCTTCATGCTGGCGATGAAAGTGGCGCTGCTGGCGGTGCGGCAGGCTTCTACGCTTATCTTCGACGAGATCGATACCGGCACGGGCGGCGCGGTCGCCGATGCCATCGGCCAGCGTCTGGGCCTGCTCGGAAAATCCGCACAGGTGCTGGTGGTGACGCATCTGCCGCAGGTGGCCGCGCGCGGCACGCAGCATCTGCTGGTGAAAAAGCAGGAAAAAGGCCGCAAGGTGGTGACGTCTGTAGAAGACCTCTCGCCCGCCGCGCGCGAGGAAGAGCTGGCGCGCATGTTAGCCGGTGCGAAAGTCACTCCCGAAGCCCGCAAAGCCGCGCAGAAACTGCTGGAGGAAGCGGCGTGAGCCTAAGCGAAGCCCGGCAGGAATGGCAAAAAATCGCCAACGAAATCCGCCACCACGACAAGCTCTACTACCAGCAGGACGCCCCGGTCATTTCGGATGCGGAATATGATGTGCTGCGCAAAAAACTCGAATCCCTCGAAGCCAAATTCCCCGAACTCCAAACCCCCGACAGCCCCACGCAAAAAGTAGGCGCCGCACCGCTGGAGAAGTTTGCGAAGGTAAAGCATACGGTGCCGATGCTGTCGTTGAATAATGCGTTTGATGAGGAGGAGGTGAGGGAGTGGGATGCGCGTATTCGGCGATTCCTTGGGCTTAAGGATGGTGAAGAACTTTACTACACTTGTGAACAAAAAATTGACGGCCTTTCGTTTTCTGCACGCTATGAACATGGGTTGTTGGTGCAAGGCGCTACACGCGGTGATGGTGAAGTTGGTGAACTAATCACGGACAACTTAAAACAGGTAATAGGGTTTCCATCAGCATTGAAGGGTTCGGGCTGGCCGTCTGTACTTGAGGTGCGCGGGGAGGTGTTTATGCTTCATCAAATATTTGATGAATTGAACGCAAACCGCAGGGCAGTGGGTGAATCGGAGTTTGCAAATCCTCGAAATGCAGCAGCGGGTTCACTCAGACAATTAGATTCCGAAATAACCCGATCAAGAAACCTAACTTACTTTGTCTACAGTTGGGGAGAATTAAGTGATGATATTAGAACAGGGGATACCCATTCAAAATTTTTGTTGAGATTAGAGTCTTGGGGATTTCGGATTGTTCCACATTTTCCTGAAAAACAGCTAATAATGGCGTCACTAGGTAAGGCACTAGAATATTACAAAAGATTAGAATCAGAACGTAGTCAAATACCTCACGATATTGATGGTGTTATCTACAAAATCGACGACCTCGCGTTGCGCGAAAAACTCGGCTCCGTAGGCCGCGCCCCGCGCTGGGCGATCGCGCATAAATTCCCGGCGGAGCGTGCAATTACTGTCGTGGAGAAAATCGAAATACAAGTAGGCCGCACAGGGTCGCTTACGCCGGTGGCGCGGTTGAAGCCGGTGACGGTGGGCGGGGTGGTGGTATCGAACGCCACGTTGCATAACGAGGATGAGATCGCGCGCAAGGATATTCGCGAGGGCGATACGGTGGTGGTGCAGCGCGCGGGGGATGTGATTCCGCAGGTGGTGGAAGTCGATGTGGGCAAACGCCCGGCGCAGTCGCTGGCGTATGTGTTTCCCGATCATTGCCCGGTGTGCGGAAGTATGGCCGTGCGCGAGGAGGGCGAGGTGGCGCGGCGCTGCACGGGCGGGCTGTTGTGCGAGGCGCAGCTGGTGGAGCGGCTGCGGCATTTCGTGTCGCGCGGGGCGATGGATATTGAGGGGCTGGGTGAGAAGCAGATCACCGCGTTCTGGCAGGACGGACTGATTAAAACCGCGGCTGATATTTTTGCGTTGCCGCAGAAGGCGGACGTGCTTGCGGTGCGCGAAGGCTGGGGAAAAAAATCGGCGGATAATCTGTGCGCGGCGATTGAAAAAGCGCGCGACGTGGCGTTGCATAAATTCATTTTCGCGCTCGGCATCCGCCATGTGGGTGAGGTGACGGCGAAGACGCTGGCGCAATATTACGGCAGCTATGCTGCGTGGATCGCGGGCATGGAAAGCGGAGAAGCGGCTTCGCAGTTGGAGACGATCGACGGTATCGGCGAGGCGGTGATTTCCGCGCTGGCGGATTTTTTCCGCGAGCCGCATAATGTGGAGATCGTGCATGCGCTGGGCAGGGAGTTGCGCATCCGCGACGCCGAGGCGGTAGCGGCGGATTCACCGGTGTCCGGCAAAACCGTGGTGTTCACCGGCACGCTCACGCGCATCACGCGGCAGGCGGCTAAGGCGCGCGCGGAAGCACTCGGCGCGAAAGTGGCCAGCAGCGTGTCGGCGAAAACGGATTATGTGGTGGCGGGCGAAAAGGCCGGCTCGAAACTCGACGACGCGAAGAAACTCGGTGTCGCCATACTGTCGGAAGACGAATGGCTCGCCCTCATTGAAAGCAAAAAATGACCTCGACTCCCAACCCGTTCGCGCAAGCGCCCATCTACTGGAAAGTGACCTTCACCCTGCCTGCGCACGCGGTGGGCATCGCGGAGAATTCGTTTGAGGAATTGGCGCTCGCCGTGTCGAATTTCGAGACGGATGAGAAAAACCAGATCTGGACGTTCGAGCTTTTATACGACGCGCTGCCCGACATCACGGAAATCCAGCAGCGCCTGCTCGTGCTGTCGGCGGTGTGCGATATTCCCACGCCGAAGCCCGACATCCAGCAGGTGGAGCAGAAAGACTGGCTGGCGAACGTGGCGCGGAGTTTCCCGCCGATGGCGATCGGGCGGTTTTATGTGCATGGCTCGCACGCGGCGGAGAATATTCCTTCCGCGAGCATTCCTATTCAGGTGGATGCGGGCGCGGCGTTCGGCTCCGGCGAGCACGGCACCACGCATTGCTGCCTGGAAGCGCTCGACTGGCTGGCGAAGCAGCGCAGCTTTACCAACGTGCTCGATATGGGCTGTGGTTCGGGTATCCTCGCGATTGCGGCGGCGAAGCTGTGGAACGCGCGCGTGCTGGCCGCCGATATCGACCCCATTGCGGTGAAGGTGACGCAGGAAAACGTGGCCATCAACCGCGCGCAGCAGCAGGTGGTGTCGGTGGTGTCCGACGGCTATGCCAGCGAGCGCATCAAGAAAGCTGCGCCGTTCGATTTGATTATCTCCAACATCCTCGCACGTCCTCTGGTGCAGTTCGCACCCGCGCTGGCGCAGCATTTGCAGGGCAACGGGTTCGCGGTGCTGTCGGGGCTGCTTACCTCGCAGGAGGCGCAGGTGCGCTCGGCGCATCAGATGCAGGGTCTGGCGTTACATAAGCGTTTCGTGCAGGGCGAATGGTGCACGCTGGTGCTGAAGCGGTAATTTTCTCCCTCTCACGCAAGGGGCGAGGGAGCATATGTCAGGGGGTCGCGGGCAGCACTTCGATGATGCGCTGCGAGATCAGGTCTTTGATCGTTTCCGCTTTGTCGATGGTGGCTTTCGATAGCTGCGCTGGATTACGCGGATTCAGCGAATAATCGAGATAGCCGCCGTTTACGCCGACGGCGATATTCCCCGGCGCCCATAAATCCTGCCGGTAGGCTTTCAGCGTTTCGTATAATGCGAGGTCGCGGCGCTTCACCAGGCTGGTGAGGATGGTGTCCGGCGCGCCGCCGCGCATGTCGTCGTCATAGGTGATGAGCTTCTGTCCCTTGGGGCGCGCGTGGTGCAGGGCGGATGGCAGCAGCGCATTGTCGAGCAGGAAGAAAATATCGGTGACGTCGTCGTAGGGCATGGCTTTCTGCGCCATATGGTGCGGGATTTCAATGTCGGGGCTGATATATTTCGCGCCCTGCATGAAGCCATAGGCGAGATTGCGCGCGCGCGGCGTGTCTTTCGCGCTGACAAATGCGATGCGTTGCTGCGGGGAGTGCAGGGCGGCCAGCGCGCCGATGAGGAACGCACCTTCCAGTTCCTTGAAAACCACGGAGCGCGTGTTGGCGAGATAGACCGGCTTGAGGACGTCGACGAAAGAAAAACGTATGTCGGGATAGAGGCTCGGGATTTTGGTGAGCCGCTCCATGTCGCGCGGGGAGATGACAACGATGAGGCCGGGCGGTTCCTCCGCAAGGCGCTCAATGCGTGATTCGAGGTCGGACTCGTTGCCGAGTTCGATGGCTTCGATGGTAAGCGCGAAATCACTTTTCGACTGGTCGATCATGTGGCGCACGGTGTTAAGCGATTTGCCGCCGCGCGTTTCTTCCGATTTGAAGTAAATGACGGCAACCGGCTTGCGCGTATCGTCCCGGAAATTCCATGACGCGGCGAAGGCCACGGAAGCAGTTGCAAACCATGTTACAATGCATAAGAATGCGGATGGTTGTAAGCGCATTACACTAAACCTATGTTAGCAACCGCACGACTACCGATAGCATACAGGTAACCAATTAAATATCCTTAAAGAAAGACGGGTCGCGATGGATGTGCGCGAGCGAGTGCTGCAAATCCAAAAAATGCTTAATAAACATGGCATTCAGGGATTTTTGCAGCCGGCCAACGATGAATTCATGAACGAATATCCCCCCGCCTGCAACCGCAGGCTGGAATGGCTTACGGGCTTCACCGGATCGGCCGGGACGGTAGCGGTGCTTGAGGACAAGTGCGCGTTTTTTACCGACGGCCGCTATACGCTGCAGGCCGCCGCGGAACTCGATGCGCAGATTTTCTCCGTGCATAACAACGGCGAGCTGACGCCGGAAGCGTGGCTTGCCGCGCATGCGGGCACGCGCTCGCATATCGGGTACGATGCGCGGCTCTACACGCCGGACACCATACGCCGGATGCAGCAGGCGCTCGATAATGCAAACATTGCGCTGGTAGCGTGCCCAAACTTTGTAGACGAGCTGTGGCACGACAGGCCTGCACCCTGCGCTTCCCCGCTTATCGTTCATACCATTGCCTATTGCGGTGAAACGTCGGAGAGCAAACGCAGGCGCGTGGCGGAAACTATCGGGAAAGCGGGCGCGCAGGCGGCGCTCATCACGGCGCCCGATTCGGTGAACTGGCTGCTGAACATACGCGGCAACGACACGGAGCATTCCCCACTGGCGCTGTCTGCGGCGCTGCTGGACGCAAACGGGCGCGCGCAGCTTTTCGTGTCGCCTTCGCGTTGCGGTGCGGAGGTGCTGCGGCATCTGGGTAATGAGGTGACGGTGTGCGATCCGGCTTCGCTGGAGGCTGCGCTTGCAGCGTTGGGAAAAGAAAAAGCGGCGGTGCTGTGCGACCAGCGCGCCACCTCCATCGCCTATACTGAAGCGCTGACCAAGGCGGGCGCGAAACTTGTCAATGCGCCCGACCCGTGCGTGCTGCCCAAGGCGATCAAGAACGCTACCGAGCTGGCGGGCATGGAAGCGGCGCATACGCGTGACGGTGCGGCGGTGGTGAAACTGCTGCACTGGCTTGATACGGAAACAAGCAGGCGCGATGTTTCGGAACTGGAGGTGTGCGAGGCGCTGCATCGGTTCCGCGCGCAAGATTCACAATTTCATTCGCCGAGCTTCTCCACGATTTCCGGAAGCGGCGGCAATGGCGCGATCGTGCATTACCGCGCCACGGATGCAACCAACCGTATCCTGCGCAAGGGTGAGTTGTTCCTGCTCGATTCCGGCGGGCAATATCCCGAAGGCACGACCGATATTACGCGCACGGTGCCTATCGGCATACCAGGGGAGGAGCACAGGGATCGCTTCACACGCGTGCTCAAAGGCCATATCGCTATTGCAGCCGCGCAGTTCCCTGAAGGTACGTGCGGTTCGCAGATCGATGCGCTGGCGCGGCAGTATTTATGGCAGGCGGGGCTGGACTACGATCACGGCACCGGCCACGGCGTCGGCTGTTTTCTCAACGTGCATGAAGGCCCGCAGCGCATCAGCAAGCGCGGGGGCGACGCGCAGCTTGCGGTAGGCATGGTGGTATCCAACGAGCCGGGCTATTACAAGAGCGGGGAATACGGCATACGTATCGAAAATCTGGTGGCAGTGTCGCCGCGTCGCAAAGGCGAAAACGGCAAGGCCTATTTCGGCTTCGACACGTTGACCTGCGTGCCGATCGACACGCGGCTGGTGGAAGCGTCGATGCTGACGGTGGAAGAGGAGCAGTGGCTCAACGCCTACCACGCATGGGTGGAATCGCAGCTTCGTCCGCTGCTGGATGACGCGCCCGCCGCATGGCTCCATGAACGATGCAAGCCGGTATGAAGTTTCGTGCATTTTTTCCCTTGCTGGCCGCGCTATGTTTCGCGCTGCCCGCCTATGCGGGCGGGGTGGTGGTTACGATCAAGCCGCTGCATTCGCTGGTGGCCGCCGTGATGGAAGGCGACGCGCAGCAACCGTCGCTGCTGGTGGACGGCAAAGCCTCTGTGCATACGTTCGCGCTGCTGCCATCGCAAATGCGGGCGATCGAGAAGGCCGATCTTGTGTTCTATATGGGCGACGGCTTCGAGCTGTTTCTCGAAAAAATCCGCAAAAGCGGTTCTACCGGCGTGTGGCAGGCGATGGATAAGGCGCCGCAGGTGCGGCTCCATCCCGTGCGCGACACTGCGATGTGGGAAACGCACGAACATGAGCACGATCACGATCATGAGCGTGAAGGAGAGAAGGCGAACGATCTGCATCTCTGGCTGTCGCCTGCGAATGCCAAGGCGATGGTGCGGCAGGTTGCCGCCTCGCTGTCTGCCACCTATCCCGAACATGCCGCGCGTTATGCCGACAATGCGAAGGCGCTGGAGAAGAAGCTGGATGCACTGGAGGCTGCATTGAAGCCGCGCATGAAAGCGCTTTCAGGAAAAACTTTCGTGGTGTTCCATGACGCATATCAGTATTTTGAAAAAGATTTCGGATTGAGCGCGCTGGGTGCGATCACACTCCATCCCGAGCAGTCGCCGGGCGTGAAGCATGTGCAGGAGATACGCGCCCGAATCCGCAAAACCGGTGCGCGCTGCGTGTTCGCGGAACCGTCGTTCGACCGCAGGGCGGTGGACGCGCTGGTGGAGGAAACCGGCGCGAAGGCCTCCGTGCTCGACCCCGAAGGCGCGCTGCTTGCGCCGGGTGCCGCGCTCTATTTTGATCTGCTGGAAGGGCTGGCGGCGGGTTTTGAGCAATGTTTAGCGCGTTAGTCGGACTTATACAACCGCCTTGCAAATAACGCATAACCGTATAGAAATAGCCGGTTATTATTTTTAGCACAGGAGGCTGCATGAATCTCTCCAAGTTACTGGTCAAAAAACCTATCAGCGTTATCCAGAAGGAATCAGAAGGTGGCGAATTGAAGCGCACGCTGTCGGCAGCCAACCTTGTGAGCCTCGGTATCGGCTGTATCATCGGCGCGGGGATTTTCGTGATGACCGGCAAGGCGGCGGCGGATTATGCCGGGCCTGCGATTATCATCTCCTTTATTTTGGCCGGGCTGTGCTGTGCGTTCGCCGCGCTGTGCTATGCGGAACTTGCTTCGATGCTGCCGGTTTCGGGCAGCGCATATTCCTATTCCTATGCTTCGCTCGGTGAGATTTTCGCGTGGACGATGGGCTGGCTGCTGCTGCTTGAATATGGTGTGGCGGCATCGACGGTTGCGGTCGGCTGGTCGGGCTATGTCGTGAGTTTTCTCAAGAATTTCGGCATCGTGATTCCTATCGAGCTGACGACGCCTACCGTGCATATGGACCATGCGGCGGGCGTATTGGTGGCCAGCGGTGGTTTCAACCTACCCGCGCTGGTGGGTATCGGCATGATGACCCTGCTGCTCGTGCTCGGCGTGAAGGAATCGGTGAACGTGAACAATATCATCGTGGCGATCAAGGTAACCGTGGTGCTGCTGTTCATCGGTATCGGCGCGTTTTACGTCAATCCTGAAAACTGGAGCCCGTTCATCCCCGAACCCACCGGCGTTCCCGGGCAGTACGGATGGGATGGCATATTGCGCGGCGCAGGCATCGTGTTCTTCGCCTATGTAGGGTTCGAGGCGGTATCGACTGCGGCGCAAGAGGCGCGCAACCCGCAGAGGGACATTCCCATCGGGATTATCGGTTCGCTGTTCGTGTGCACGGTGCTGTATATCCTCGTGTCGCTGGTGCTGACCGGATTGGTTCCGTACTCTACCCTCAGCGTGCCCGATCCCATTGCCAAGGCGGTGGATGTGATTGGTCTGCCGTGGCTGACCTTCGTGGTGAAAATCGGTGCGATTGCCGGGCTTACCTCGGTGATGATGGTGCTGCTCTATGGCCAGACGCGCATCTTCTACACCATGTCGCGCGACGGGCTGATGCCTTCGGTGTTTTCCAAGGTGCATCCTAAATTCCAGACGCCGTGGATCAACACACTCATCGTCGGCTCGGTTATCGGTCTGATTGCCGCGACCACGCCGATCGATATCCTTGGCGATTTGGTGAGCCTGGGCACGCTCTGCGCGTTTGCCATCATCTGCTTCAGTGTGCTGTACCTGCGCCATAAGGAGCCGAACCTGCCGCGCCCGTTCCGCGTGCCGTTCTCGCCGTATTTCCCGATCCTTGGCATCCTGTTCTGCGGCTACCTGATTTCCGGGCTGCTGTCGAACCCGGTTACGGTGAAGTTTTACGTCGCTTACCTCATCTGCGGACTGTTAATTTACTTCGGATACAGCCGCTTCCATAGCAAGCTGCAGAAATAAAAGTATTAAACATCAATGCGCTGTCAGCCGCCTAGCCCTAGCCGGGGCAGGCGGCTGACGCGTAATTGTAACATTTTTCCTATATAATTTGTGCTGTAAAGTCAGTACCATGAAAGTGGATAAATGTTGCTTTTACCTATACAAAACACATGAGTACGTACCACTACCCGGAAGCCAAGCTGATTGAACAAGCGATGTTCGAGACGTCCGAGAAGGGCGCCCATCGCGCGTATCTGCACGCTACCGCGCAGGCCGATGTCCAGAAATTGCACGACCTTACCTGCAGACTGCAGAAAACCGGGTTCCAGTGTATTCCCTGCATGCATGCCGGAAAACCGGCGCTGGAAGTACGCGGGTTCAAGCGCGATGTGGAAGTGCTCGCTTGCCTCGTGCAGGACGGCGCGGTGCAGGGGCAGCCGAAAGTCACCACGCTTGCCAGCGAAAAAATCAGTTTCAAGGACAAGGTGAAAAAGCGCACGCTGCAGGCCAGCGGGCTTTTTTATGCCGTCGGCGACTATAATTTCTTCACCTACGGCAGGAAAGGCGCGTCATGGGAAGACATGATGGCGGGCATCATGTATGCGGGCGGCACCGTGTCGCTGGTGGGATATGGGCGTAACGATCAATCCGATATTCAGGTCAAAGACCTTTCTAAACGCATCACGCAGCATCTTATCCGGGAAGTAAAAAAACTGCCGCCGGATTGCCTGCAGGTGCATGAGTCGGATCATGGGCCGCAATCCATGCTGGGTAAAGTGGACGGCGTGTTCCGCCGTTATCCGTCGGAAATGTTCAACCTGTTCACGGGGCTGGCAGGCGCGTGTATTGCCGCCGCCGCGGTCAGGCACAAAGTTATCAACGTGCCCGATTTCCTCAAGGCTGGGCAGGTGACGGTGCGTGACAGGCAAATCTATAAAAACGCCGGGTTCCTCGATGTCGGCCTCGGCACGCTGACTATGGCGTCTACCGCTATCGGCGGGCTGGTGAAAGAAAAAGTAGCCGATCCCGACAAGCCGAAATCCGAGGGCGCAAAAGCCGTTCTGGAATGGGTGCAGGAAAAACCGCTGGCGATCGCAGGAGCCGGGCTCATGCTCAGCACCTTGTGCCACGCCGTCAGCAGCGTGATCGAATACCGGCTCTATAAGCGGCTCAACCTGCCTGACAAGGTTGATTCCATCAAGAATCGCGCATGGTTCGTGGCCACTAACCTCGCGGCGGAAATGCTGATCATGATGTCGTCCAAAGGACATGGCGAAGGCGTAAAGAGCGATGAGAGCGTGGATAAAAGCGTGATCGCGCTGGCTGCCGACCTGATCGTGAAACAGCCCGAACGATACCAGCCGCATCTGATAGAATACCTATCCGTATTTCTGGGACGCCCGGACGTGCTGGCGATGAAAGACGGCGAAGTGAAAGAGCGCCTGCGCACGGAAGTAGCCGCGCTGCGCAGCAACCCGTGGATGGGCGCGACGCAGGCGCGGCCACGTCAGCTTGCGGCTGCTGCCACGCCACCGCTGCAAAAAGACGCCCCCGTCTGGCAGGCGAAAGCGCTGGCCGCCGATACGTCGCCGCAGCAATCGCCGCGACTCTAACCTCCCGTTTTTGTTTCCGCTTGTAATCGCTCCGGCGCGATCTTATAACTAGCGCCGGGGGAGCGGCACTGGCGCAAGCCAGCCTTTCTATCCTGCCAGAGATCGCGGTCTTGGCGGATAACCAAAAAGAGACACAGTTACCATCCCGCTCCCCCGTATGAAAGGACGCGCCTTGTGAAAGACGGCTGGAAAAAGGGCTTCACGCTCGTGGAAATATCCGTCGTGCTGTTGATCGTCGCGCTGACGGTAGGCGGTATTTTCATCGGCCGTGATATTTACATCAGCGCGCGCGACCGCAATATCATCAAGGAAATCGAAGCATACAAACAGGGATTCGGCCAGTTCCGCCTGAAATACGATCAGCTTCCCGGCGACCTGCGCAACCCGGGAACCTACTGGCTGGCCAACACGCCGCCGCTGCTGGCAGGTAACGGCAACAGCGTGATCCTGTGGCGCACCGAAGGGCCGAGCGCGTGGAAGGAAATGGAGCTTTCCGGGTTTATCAGCTCCGGCCCATTCAACATCACCGGCTGCGCTGCGAGCTGCATCGCCCAGCCTACGGTCAACATCCCCGCATCGACCTCGCTGCCCAACGCGGGATGGACGGTTGGCGTATTCCGCGGCACGAATATCAACGTGCTTTTCTTCGGCGGGTTTGATGGCAATTCCATCGCCACCTTGCCTGCGATTTCAGCGCTGGAAACCCGCTATATCGACGAAAAAATGGATGACGGCCTTCCCGACAGCGGTACGGTAAGAGCCAGAAACCAGACAGGTTATGCGGACTGCTTCACCCCCGGAGGTCAATATTCCAACAGCAGCAACCAGATATGCAGCTTCTCGGCGGAGCTGGGCATCTGAGTCGTTGCCCGCGCCGCTGATACGGCAGGCGGCTGAGGCGGGCTATTACCGCGCGGCGATCGCCGATCTGCACCACAAATTCTCCACCCAATTCCAGACGTCGCTGCACCAGACGCAGCCGGAAGGCTACAGCTTCACGCAGGCATTCTTCGACCAACGCAGGCTTTCGCGCATACTGGCGAAAGCGGTGGCGGGGAGCGCGTACCGCTTTTCGCCCGCCGCGCTCAGAACGATCCTGTTGGATAAGCAGCGCGTGGTGTTCCGCTTTTCGTTGATGGATCGCATCGTGCACGGCGCGGTCTACAGGATGCTGGCGGAGCATGTGCTGCCGCAATTGCCGCGCACGCTCTACGCCTATGTCAAGGGGCGCAATCGCTTGCAGGCGATGCAGGACTTCGCCGCGTTCGCTCGCCGCCACCGTGCGGTATATGCGGATCCGAAAGCGCGCGGGCTGTATGTACTGCGCTGCGACATCAGGGCGTATGGCGAGTCGATCCCGGTGGCGCCGTGTTCGCCGCTTTGGGCGCAGCTCGATGCGTTGTGCGCTCCGGCGCCTGAGGAGCGTGTGTTGCTGGAGCAGCTGATCCGCCCGGTTATCATGCATCCCGACGGCGGGGAATACCAGTTGCTGCGCGGCATCCCCGACGGCGCGCCCATCTCGGCGCTGCTGCTCAACCTTTATGCGTTGCCGCTCGACAGGCTGCTGGGCGAAACCGAAGGCGGATTTTATGCGCGCTACGGTGACGACATCCTATTCGCGCATCCGGATGCACAGCGCTTTAAAAACGCAGTGGCGGCGGTGGACGACGTGCTTGCCGCGCTCTCGCTTACGCGCAATGCGCAGAAAACGAAAACGCTGTTTTTCAACGGAGCGGGCAGGGACGCAGGCGGATTTGCGGGCACGACGCGCATAGATTATCTCGGCTGTAGCATGGATTTTCGCGGCGCGATCTCGCTCAAGCAGGACAAGCTGAAGCTGCTGATGCGCGACCTTTCCACTCGCGCCCATGCCAGTGCGAAAGCGATGCAGACGTTGCCGTTCGAGGAACGCGGGAAGGCGCTCTGCCGCTTACTCAGTAACGCGATCGATCCGCACGCGCCGCATGCGCATCCTTACGCCGGGCTGCTCAATTATCTGGTGAACGACCGCGCGCAATTGAAGCGCCTCGATTACTGGCTGGCGCGGTTGGTGCTGCGTGTGATGCTGCACGACAGTAGCGTCAAAGGGTTCCGACGCATACCCTACCGCACCATACGCGCGCGCTGGCGCCTACGTTCGTTGACCTATGCACGCAACCGCTAACCCGGAGCTGGAAAACTGGTTCGCGCGGCAGCGGCGGCGTGCGCTGCGCCATGCGCCGCTTTCCGATCTCGTATTTACCGGCGATACGCTGCCCTATTTCCTGCACCGTGCGCGACCGGTGGTCGTGCAGGCGTTGCTGCGCGCCACGCTGCATATCGTGGAATTCATGCTGTTGCTGGCGGCGTTTCCCACGGTGGCGTACCATGCGATGCTGCTGCGCCTGCTCATGCTGGCGCTGGAAGGAAGCTGGTGGGGCGCGACCGATGCGATGCGCCACCGTATACGCCTGCTGCGCGCGCAGCGGAACCTGCCTGCCATCCAACAGGAAATCGCGGGCTGGGTAACGCTCTCCGCGCTGGTTTCCTCGGCGCTTTTGCTGTGCGCGTTGCTGCTGGCATGGATGGTGGCCGCGCAGTCGCTGCCGTTTGCCGCGCTGGTGGCGGCGATGGGTGTGCAGGCGTCGGTGCGGATCGTCAGCCGAACGTACCATTCCGGCGCGTTCGCGCTCCAGCGCGTGTTCCTGCCGATGGAATATATACTCGGCCCGGAAATCGCGGTGTTCATGCTAGGCATGCTGTTGCACGCGCAACTCGGCGAATGGACGGTGCCGCTGTGCATTCTCGCGTCGAGCGCGGTGGTGGCGTCGATCAGTTTCCGCGCGGTGCGCAGGGTAACGGATTACCTGCGCGTTACGCCTGCGAAACTCTACGATCTGCGCATGGTGCGGCGCGTGTTCCGGCATCACCGCGCGCGCGCGTTGCTGCTGCCTGCAGCGGCGTCGCTCGGTATCCGCATGCACGATATGCTGGTGGTGTTTTTGTTGCAGCTTGCCGCCGCGCAGGAGCTGGTGTTCGCGATGTATATGGTGATGCCACTGATACGCGCGGGCATGGGGTGGGCGCAGGCGATGTATTTCGACCTGTCGCGCACGCACATGGATATTTTTGCCGGTTTCCGGCACATGATGGAACGTGAAGGCCTGCGTTTTTCCATGGCGCTTGCGCTGCTGTTTGCGGCGCTGGCGGCGCTGTGCCTGCTAATGTTCACGCCCACGGCGCCTGCGGATGTGGCGCTGGTGGTTGTCACCATGCTCGCAAGTCCTGCGCTCGGCTTCGTGCTGGTGAGCCTGTTTTCGCGCAGGCGCTACCGTGCGACGGCGTTGTTGTGTGCGCTGCATTATGCGCTGCTGTGGCTGCTGATGAAAATGGCGCCGTTGTGCATTGCGTTGCCCGCGCCGTTGCTGCTGTGCGCGTGGCTCGGTTGGCGGTTGCTGGCGCAGCCGTGGCACGCGGCGGGTGATGCGGTCGTATCGTATTTTCCATGGGCGGCAAAGGTACGCCGCCGTACGTGCGCGACCGTCATCACGCGGCTGGCGTTTCACCCGTCGGCACAATCGGCGGCGCGTTTCGACGCGGCCTACGCGCTTGCGGCGACTTCAGGCAGCGCCTGCGTGGACGGTATGCAGGTGCTGGTGGCGGGCGACCATACGCCCGATGCGCGCATGGCGTTGCACGGGTTCGGCTATGTGACGGCGATAGACAGCGTGACGGGCGAGAACGGGCGTGATGCCTATGCGCGCGCGCGCAGCGCGTTCCTGCACCGCACGCCGCCCGGCGAAATACAAGGTAAGCAGGCGTTGTTTGAAGAATTCGCACGCCGCTTCCCCGCCGGTATCGTGCAGTGTCCCATGCAGGAAAACCCTGCTTTCCTCGCCGCCTCCGACACGGACAGCAGGCGCGGCGCGGTGCAGGTGGCGCAAAAAGGCCTGTGGCTCACCAAACACAAGCACCCGCGCGGCTGGCATGTCACGGTGCTGTATGAGGAGCCGTTCGTCACCGCGCTGTTCCTCATTCCTAAAATCGGCGTAACGCAAAGCGACCTCGCCATGTGGCGGCAACTGGTGGACGGGTGGAATCTGAAGACGCTGGAGGAAAAAGGATAAACCGTTTCATCACGGCCGCGCTACGCGTAACCAAAGGCGAAGCGTGGTGCCGTCTATAGGAATCGAACCTACGACCTACGCATTACGAATGCGTCGCTCTACCAACTGAGCTAAGACGGCACATCGGCCAACGGCACTGGTATTATAATGTTATACGCCGGAAAACAAGTGAAGAAAAACCCCCGGGCGGTGAGGCACGGGGGTTTTTTCTAACCGATGGAGGTTATAAGGTGTCTACGAGGTCGCGTTTACGGGTTGTCTGAGAGCGATCAGGTAGCGCTGCATTTCCTGCTTGAGTACGAGATTTTGTTTTTTCAGGTCGGTGATTACTACGAAATCGGGGGAGGGACGGCTGGATTCCTCAGTAATACGATCTTTGATATGTGCGCGTTTTGCGGCGAGAGAGTCGATATGAGCCTGAATAGACATAAGCGGACTAATCCTTCCTTTTCCAAAAACCTCTGAACCTACTGGATGGTGTGGGACCTTCCCACAGCTTCCGATTATAAAAAACCTTGACCGAAGGTTCAATGTGAAATACGGGTCAAGGCTTTTATTTTTTTTGTGATAACTTTAGCGGTTGACGCCTTGTTTTTTCATACAAAACGCCTACATACGCTTGCATCACTTCGGGACGAAAAGGAGCATGTTATGTTAACCATCCGGCGCAGCGACGAACGCGGGCACGCCAACCACGGCTGGCTCGATACCTACCACACTTTTTCCTTCGCCACATACCGCGACCCGGAACATGTGCATTTCCGCGCGTTGCGCGTGATCAACGAAGATACGGTCGCGCCCGGCCAGGGTTTCGGCACGCACCCGCATAACGACATGGAAATTCTCACCTACGTATTGTCGGGCGAGCTTGCGCATCGCGACAGCATGGGCAACGGCCGTGTAATCCGCGCTGGCGAAGTGCAGGGCATGAGCGCGGGCACGGGCATCACGCATAGCGAGTTCAACGCCACGCAGGATACGCCGGTGCACCTGCTGCAGATATGGATCATGCCGCACACTAAGGACGTAACGCCCAGCTATGGCGAATGGATACCCGACGGACGCGAAAAGCAAGGATGGGCGCTGGTTGCCAGCGAAACGGGCGAGGAGGGTAGCATCCGCATTCATCAGGATGCGAAGATGTATGTAGCGGTGATGGATGAAGGCGCGCTGCTGCCGCTGCCGTTTTCACCTTCGCGCCATGGTTGGCTGCAGGTGGCGTCGGGCGAGGTGACGCTCGGCACCTCACGGCTCCGGCAGGGCGACGGGGTGGCATTCAGCAATGCGGGAGATGTCTTAAATGTACACGCCTCAGTAGCAAGTACGTTGATTTTCTTCGATTTATCCTAGTTAAGCCTTAACGAGAGCTTAAAAAACACCGTATCCGCTTTAACGCTACCTTAAAAACTCTGTTTTACAGTAAGGGGCATAACGTTGAGAGGATTTTTATGGCCGTCGATAAAGCAATGCAGATTCTGGTGGTGGACGATTACAACACCATGCGCCGGATCATCAGGAATCTCCTGAAGCAACTCGGATTCGACAATGTCGACGAAGCCGCCGACGGTGGGGAAGCATTCAAGAAAATGCAGGAGAAATCCTACGGCCTCATCATCTCCGACTGGAACATGGAACCCATGACCGGCATGGAGTTGCTGAAGCAAGTACGCGCCGACGCCAAACTGAAAGACATGCCGTTCATCATGGTGACGGCCGAGAGCAAGCCGGAAAACGTGATCGCCGCAAAGCAGGCGGGCGTGAGCAATTACGTGGTCAAGCCGTTCAACGCGGAAACGCTGAAGGGCAAGCTGACCAGCGTTATCGGCGATTTCTAACCATCTCCACACCATAACCCGGAGTCCGCTATGAGCGACATGCAAGCGAAACTTGGCCATGCCCTGCTGAAGAGCCTCGGCGAATTGCGCCAGCAAAAAGGCGATATGTCGCTGGAGGATGTCGGCGCCATGTTCATACAACTGGCTTCCACGCTTAGCCCGAGGGAATCCGCCATCGACCGCGTGGTGCACGATGAGATCGCGCGCATGGTCGCCTATATCGAAGGCGCAAAAAAAGAAATTTTCGCCATCTCCACCACCGACCAGTCGGAACAGGCGATCAGCGACGCTTCGCTGCATCTCGACGAAGTTATCAAATCGACGGAAGCGGCCACCAATACGATCATGGACGCCGCCGACCAGATACAGGCCGCAGCAGGCGGCGTGGGCGGGGAAAAGGAACAGCAGATCATGGATGCCAGCATGCGCATCTACGAGGCCTGCAATTTCCAGGACGTAACCGGCCAGCGCATCACCAAAGTCATCAAACTGCTGACTAACCTTGAGGAGCGCATTACCAAGCTCAACGACCTGTTCGGGGTCGAAGGCGCCGGGATTCCTGCGCCCAAGCTGGTATCCGTAGAGGACGACGCATCGCTGCTAAACGGCCCCCAACTGGCTGCGCAGGCATCTTCGCAGGAAGATATCGACGCGTTGTTCGCCAGCATCGGCGGCAAGAAATAGCCGCGTAAACACCCGCTTTTTTCTCCATAGTTTTTTTTGCCTTTCGACGGCTTAGGTCGTACAATGCGCGTTATGTAAGCGCAGGTCGTACGCCGTATGAAGTTCAAGCTGATAGGTTTTTCCGTGGTTTCGGCCGCGCTGGTTGCGCCCGGCCTGCCGGTGGCGGCGCCGTCCGCGCAGGTATCCAACGTGCCGGTGGTGCACGGCTCGATGATGCGCGACCATGCGCGCATTACGTTTGAATGGCCGGTGCCGGTATTTTTCACCGTGAAGGCTAACGGCAAGCAGGTTTCTATTACGTTTGATCGTAAGGCGAGGCCGGATTTCAAGCAATTGCTGCAACAGCTTTCGCCCTATGTTATCAGTGCCGAGCGCAAGCCGGACGGTAAAACCGTTGTGTTGACGCTCAATAAGGCCTACCGCATCCGCACCTTCGTCAGCGATACGATCAACGGTATCGACTTGCTCAAGGTTGACGGCAAACCCGCGGCGAAACCTAAGGACGCCATGGTTGCGGAGGCGAAACGATTCGCCGCGCTTGCGCCTGCGGCTGGAGAACCCGTGGAGGCAAAGCAGGAGACGCTGAGCGTGGGCACGCCGCCTGCCGAACCTGCGCCGGAAAAACCCGCCGAACCCGCAGAAGCCACCGTGCCGCAAGTGGTGACGCCGCCGCTGGAAAAATCGCTTGCTCCCGCCATACCGGTGGCTCCTGCGGAAGCGGCAGTGGAAAAACCTGTCGAAAAACCCGCCGTTACTCCTGCCCCCGCGCCTGCAAAGGCGGAAGCGCCTGCGGAACCTAAGATAACACTTCCACCCGCCACGGCGGAAGTGGGTGACGGTCAGGCCATAGGCGCGCCGCAGCAGGAAGCGACCGTTGATAAATCCGGCAAGCTCAGAGTGAATCTTTCCGCCGGGAACGACAATGCGGTGCTGCGTTTCCCGTTTGCCGAACGCACGGCGATGGCGGTATTCGCGCGTTCGCATACGCTGTGGATCGTGTTCAACCGTCCGCTGCCGGTCGATCTCGTGGATTTTGAACCAATGCCGCGCACGGTTATCGGCAAGCCGGAAGTGGTGGCGTCGAAAACCCACACGATCCTGCGCATGCAGATGGAAGATACGGTGTTCATCAGCACGGCCAAGGAAGAAGAAAGCTACGACTGGGCGGTGCTGCTCACACCGCAGAAGCGCCCGCTGGCCAACGCGCTGGTGGCGGCAGTGAATACCGATCCCCCCGTGCCGCCGCATGTGTTCATACCGAGCCTTGAGATTGCCGATCCTGTGATCATTACCGACCCGCTTATCGGCGATGAGATGGTCGTGACGCCGCTGTTTAACGTCGGCGAGGGTATCGCGCAGACGCGCGAATTCGTAGAGTTTTCGCTGCTGGCGACGGCGCAGGGCGTGGCGGTAAATAAAAAATCCGACGATGTGTCGGTGGTGCAACTGCGCAACGGCCTGCGCATTTCGCTTCCGAACGGCGCGACGCTAACGCCCGGCCTTCCCAAGGCGGAGCTGGAAACACAGGCGGGTGCGTCGCAGAGCATCGTAACATTGTTTCCTCATGAGCAGTGGAAGGCGGAAGATCCGAAAAAAATGTCCGCGCAGGTCAGCGATTTGTTCCAGCGCATCGTGGGCGCGGAGACTTCTCAGGAATCCAACGAAGCTCGCCTGCGCATGGCGCAGCTTTATCTCAGCGAAGGCATGGCGGTGGAAGCGCTCGCCTATATCGACGGCATCAACCGCACCAATCCTTCCTTCTACCGCAGCAATAAGGTCAGCGCCATGCGCGGCGCTGCCAATTTCCTCATGTACCGTTTCCCCGACGCCGCGCGCGATTTCGCGGCCGCCGAGTTGAACAATAACAAGGAAATTGATTACTGGCGCAGCATGCTTTCCGACCTGCTCGGCAGCGCTGACCAGATCTACGATTACCTCGCGCTCAACCAAGACTACATCAGCAAATACCCGCCCGTGTTGCGGCAGCGCCTTGCGATCGTGTCGGCTGACCGCAGCATTGCCGCCAAGGAATACAACACGGCGCTTAAGATTTTTGACACGATGGAATCCGGCAACCAGCTCGATCCGATCCACGCCTACATCAATTTTCTGCTGGCGAAAATCTCGCTGGAAACCGGGCAGGAGAAAGAGGCGCTCGAAATGTGGGACAAGCTGGCGGAGGATTATGACCATCCGTTCGTGCGCTCACGTGCGGAATTTTCACGTACCGTCTGGAACATGAACAAGGGCAATATTACCAAGGAGCAAGCGATCGAGAATTTCGAGCGCTTGCGGCTGGCGTGGCACGGCGACAGCCTTGAATTGAATATCGCCACACTGCTGGGCGATCTGTATGTCGAGCAGAAAGATTACATCAACGCCATGCGCATTTGGCACGGCATCGTCACCGGTTTTCCCAATACGTCCTACGCGCAGGAAATGTCGCGGCGGATGCAGGAAGCCTTTATCACGCTGTTCAACAGCGACAGCAATCTTTCGACCATGGATGCGCTCGCGATCTATAACGATTACCGCAACTACGCGCCGCCGGGCATCGCGGGCGATGAAATCGTAAGCAGGCTGGCGGACAAGCTGGTGTCGCTCGACCTTCTGGAACAGGCGATCGTGCTACTCGACCGCCAGATGCGCTCGCAGGCGGAAAAAGAACATCGCAGCGAGATCGGCGCCAAGCTCGCTTCCATCTACCTCATGAATCACCAGCCCGCCAAGGCGCTGCAGGCGCTGCAGGATTCGGTGTATGGCGAGAACTCGCTGTTGCTGCGCCTGCAACGCAACCGGATCACCGCCGAGGCCATGGTCGTGCAAGGGCAATCGGACAAGGCATTGGAAACGCTTGGGCAGGATACCAGCCCTGAGGCTGAGCGTATTCGCATCAGTGTATACTGGGCGGAAAAAGACTGGGCGAAACTTACCGCAAGCATCGAAGCGCTGCTTAAGGAGCGCGAGGATGTTGCGGCTCCCATCACCATTGACGAAAGTGAGTACCTGCTCAAGTTGGCGCTCGCTTATATTTTTCAGGACGACACCGTACAGTTACAATATCTGCATGATTATTTCGACCCCTTGATGGTGAATAATCCCAACAAGTCTGTGTTCAATTTCATCACTAGCGGCGATATAAGGCTGACAACGACGAATTTCGACGACTTGTTGAAATACTTTGCCGACACCAAAACCTTTATCACCACTTATCAGGCGGAAATCAAAAGCGCAGGCATCGAGCCTGTGCCCGCCGCTACAGCCAAGCCCTAGCGCAGCAGTTCCGCCAGTTCCTTGTGGCCTTTATCTTCGGCGATAATCTCGGCGGTTTTTCCTTGTTTGTTGGTGGCGGTTTTTTTCGCGCCCAATTGCAGCAGCGCTTTTGCGGCGTCGGTGCTGTTATTCTCCGCAGCCAGCATCAGGGCAGTGTTCCCCGCTACGTCGCGCAATGAACTGTCGGCGCCCTTGCTGCCGAACCATGCGATGATCGCCGCCTGGTTGCTCCATGCCGCCCAGTGCAGCGGCGTCTGCCGTTGGAGATTTTCAAGGTTGACGTTCGCGCCGTGAGTTACCAACGCTTCCGCCAGCGCGATATAGCCGCTGGACGCCGCAAGGTGCAGGGGAGATTGCCCCTCTGGGCTGATACGGTTGATACTGGCGAGCAGCCCTTTTTCCTGCGGCAGGCGTGATATATCGCTCGTCAACGCTGCCTGCATCAGCTTTGCATATTGCTGGTAGTGCTTGTCGTCGCTACCCTGCGTGCGCTTGAGCAGTAGCGCGACCGTTTCCGCCAATCCGCGCCCGGCGGCGTAATCGTAGGCGGAAAAACCGTTCTTATCCAGCAGGCGAATATTCGCACCGGCCGAGAGCAGCTTCGCGCAAATATCGTTGTAGCCGTTCCAACTCGCGTAGATCAGAGGCGTACGCTTTTCATTGTCGCGCATGTCGATTTTGACTTTTCCGCCGAGAAGGGTTTCCACCTCTTTGAGGTCGCCTTTGGCAGAGGCTTTAAGCAGCGCCACGCCATGCCTTATCGCTTCACTATCGACGGTTTTTGACGGGGATGAAGGCTTGTTGTTCAGCATATCCATCAACGCGCCGCCGCTGGAGCCGTCGCCGCCCTGTATGCCGCCGACCGCGCCGAGCATGGTGTTGCGCCCGCTATTTTCGCTATTGGAATATTCCATGCCGCCGGTGCTGCTACCGCCGCTGAACCCGTCGGTGATATTCGATAACGCGCTGAAGCGGTTGTAATAAATAACACCCGCAGTCGCCGCGATCGCCAATATGAGGAACTTGCCAATTTTCATGGGGGCAGGATGCCTCATTTTTTGTGCGGTTTCAACAGGCTTCGCGATTGTTTCGGCCAACAGGTGTGGTAAATTGCCGTTAATCAACCCACGGATTACGCAGTGAAAGAACCGCTTTTTTCCACCACCACCGAAAGCCCTGAACATACCGGCCGCTTCGCCGCAGCGCTGGCTGCGCGATGCCGAGTGGGGGACTGTATTCTGCTGCGCGGCGATCTGGGTGCGGGCAAAACCGCATTTGCGCGAGGGTTTGTCGGCGCCTTGTGCGACGATGCCGAAGAGGTGGTAAGCCCTACCTTTACGCTGGTGCAGACCTATCCGATGCGCTCCGGCGGCGCGCTATGGCATTTCGATTTATACCGGCTGGAGCATAGGCAGGACATATGCGAGCTTGGGCTGGAGGAGGCGCTGTCCGACGGGCTTTCCCTCATCGAATGGCCGCAGCGTGCCGAAGGTATGTTGCCCGATGCGTCGCTGGACATCGCCATTGACTATGGCGCGCATCCGGGGCAGAGAATCTTTAACGTAAGCGGTGCGCCCGGCTTGTGGCGCGAGCGGCTTGACGCATTGCAGGAGCATAAGGAATGAACGCTACGGAATTGCCACGGCAGAAGCAGATCAAGGATTTTCTCGGGCGTACGGCATTTGCCGATGCTGCACTGGAACCGTTGACCGGGGATGCGTCGTTCCGGCGTTATATCCGCGTGCGCAACGGGACGCAGGTGGCGATGCTGATGGATGCCCCGCCGGAAAAAGAAGATGTGCGCCCGTATCTCGCGGTCGCGCGTTATTTTTATGACCGGGGCTATAGCGTGCCCGCAGTGCTGGCGAGCGATGACGCGCAGGGTTTCCTGCTGCTGGAGGATCTGGGCGACGATTCGTTTACGTTGCTGCTGAAACATGCAGGCGTCGCCACGCGCGATGCGCTGGAGTTCGAGCTGTATGCAGCGGCGATCGACCTGCTGGTGAAATGGCATAATGAGCGCCGGTCGCTAGCGGACGCTGCGTTGCTGCCGTTGCAAAGCTATAGCCACGCGCTGTTGATGAAAGAGGTGCGGCTCTTTTCGGACTGGTACCTGCCGCAGGCGGTGGGCATGAAAGACGCCGCGGCGCTTGGCGCGGAATATGCCGGGCTGTGGGAGGGTATTCTAAAAAACGCGCCGCTTGCCACCGATTGCTGGGTGCATCGCGATTTTCACGCCGACAATTTGATGTGGTTGCCGCAGCGTGCGGGCGTGCAGCGCGTGGGGCTTCTCGATTTCCAAGACGGCGTGTATGGCGATGCGGCGTATGATTTAGTGTCGCTGCTGGAAGATGCGCGCCGCGACGTGCCGCCTGCGCTGGTGGACGCGATGATCGCACGTTTCCTCGCCGCTACCGGGCTTGAACGCGAGCGGTTCATGGCTGCCTACGCCATACTGGGTGCGCAGCGCAACAGCAAGATCGTGGGCATTTTCGTGCGCCTTGCCGCGCGCGACAACAAGCATCATTACACGCATCTTTTGCCGCGCGTGTGGCGGCATCTGGAGCGTGACTGTACACATCCTGCGCTGGCGCCGGTGAAACAATGGATGGACAGGCATATCGCCCGAGACTGGCGCGGCAGCGTGGAAGTGAAATACACCGCGCGCGATCTGGCGCTTTCCGCATGACGAACAAGGCGATGGTGCTTGCGGCGGGTCTTGGCAAACGCATGCGGCCGCTGACCGACATGATGCCTAAGCCGCTGGTGCCGGTGGCGGGAAGGAAGCTGGTTGACCATACGCTGGATTGGCTGCATGCGTCCGGCGTGCGTGAGGCCGTGGTCAACACGCATTACAAGGCCGACATGCTGGAGGCGCATTTGGCAACACGCGCGCAGCCCGTCATTTCCATTTCGCGCGAGGCGCAGTTGCTGGAAACGGGCGGCGGGATTTTTTATGCGCTACCGTTGCTGGGGGCGGAGCCTTTCGTGGTGGTCAACAGCGATTCGATTTGCGTCGATACGCACACACCCGCGCTGGAAAGCCTGCGCGCGAAGTGGGACGATGCCGCGCTGGACGCATTATTGCTGGTCTATCCGGTGGAGCGTGCGATCGGCTATGACGGGGTGGGGGATTTTTTCTTTGAAGCCGGCGGCACGTTGCGCCGCCGGGCGAAACATCCTTCGGCGCCTTATGTGTTCACGGGCGTGCAGTTGCTGCATCCGCGTATGTTCGCCACCGCGCCTGCGGGCGCTTTTTCTATGAACCTGCTGTACGACCGAAATATCGGCAACGACGGCACGTTGGCGCGGATAGGCGCAGTCGTACATGACGGGGCGTGGCTACATGTGGGCGATCCCGACGGGCTGAAAAAAGCCGAAGCGTTCTTCGCAGCCCGCTGATTGGTTACCTCGGAACGCCCTGCATAAGCGTATTGGGTGCGAAGATGCGGTCTACCGCTCCCGATGCGGAGCTGCATTCCGCCCATGCCGGGCCGCAGTGGGTCAGGTCGGTGACGGCGCCGGTCTGCGAGCCGGAATATTCCTTGTTGAAGTGGATCGGCGGGTCGAAACCGAAATTCACGCAGGTTGCCCAGATGTTGCTCCATATCCATTCCGTCTTATCCTGGAACACGACATAGTCGATGTCGGATGCCGGATGTCCCGCGCCATTGTCCGGCACAAAGCCGGAAACGGTTCTGTTGGGCAGTACATCTGGATTCCCTGTCCAGCCCGTCCAGTCGTAGGTGGTGGGCAGGTGGAACGTACCGAAGGCCGGATCGGTTGCAGGCACCACCCCGAACGGACAGCGGCGCACATCCCTGCTCGGGCGGTAAATCTGCACAGCTTCCCAGCCCAGCTTGCCTACGGTTGTGCCGCCGCCGGGCAGGAATTTAATCGCGCCGTCTTTGGGCTCCAGTACGCAGAATTTATAGCTCGGATCTTCGCACGAAGGCTGGCAGCCTTTGCCGTCCGAACCCATGACGGTGCAGAGATTCGGCGGGAACGGTTCGCGGCAGCCACGCTCTCCCGGCCGTGTGTCGGTGATGGCGCGCAACGCCTTATCGATACAGATTTCGTCGCGGTACGTGTCGGGCACGAACATCTTGTAAATGGTGCGTTGCGGTCCCATACCCGATGCAATCGACATGCCGGTGGCGGTGGGAAACTTACCCTGATCGAAGGTGACGATATTCACGTAATCGGGCGTGAGCACGGTGCCGTCGGCGGCTACGTTCTTGTTCAGCGTGTAATCCCAGCGTGCGGTCGCCATGCGCGGATCGCTTGACGATGCGGCGGTGACATAGGCGATGCGCGGCATCGGATCGTAGGGGCCGACGGAGTAGATGATGATATCGCCCGGCAACGCGTTATCGAGTCCGTAGAAGCCGTAATCAGTGGTTTCGTCGAACACGTTCTGGACGAACTGATTTCTACCCCTTGAATCGCTGATATAGCCGCGCCAGCCTAGGTTCCAGGGATTGGAACCGCCGGCAACCTTGTTGTAGCTCGCGCCCGCTTTTGAAAGCACGAGATCCTCGGGGCCGGTGGCCTTGAACAGTTTTTCATAGCGCCCGACACAGAAAAGGTTGGAGCGGCGGATCGACCACATCTGGTGCGCTTTCAACTCCGCCCAGCCGCCGATGCGACCCATCTGGCTCTTCTGAATATTGTGCAACTCGGAGTAAGCATTCCACGCCTCCGATGAATCCATGCTGAAATCGTCGAGCAATTCCGCCCAATCCCTTGCCTGCATCCATTCCACGCGGCTATCATAGAAATCGCGCTCTTCGCGGCCTACGCCGATGATGGTGTCGTACGCACCCAGCGTGTTCAGGAAGCTACCGCCATGACGCGGATTGCCTGCGGATACGCCGGTATCCCACCAACGCATGTAGGGCATATGGTAGCCGACGAATTTCATCGGACAGAACAAGCCGGTGGGGTCGCAATCGTACAGGTCTGGCGCGGAATAACCCTGCACACCCCAGTAGGTGAAATGGTATTCCGCAGGTTCGGTGTTGTCGCCGCGTAGCTGGTTGAGGGTCATGTTGTCTTTGATCGCCCAGCGGTAGGCGTCTTCATCGATCCAGAAATAACTGTCGTCGGTAATATTTACCAGCGCGTCGTATGTACCGAAGATGTCGGCGAAGAGCGCGTTATCGTCGACGAAGAAGCCGAATTCATAGTAAAGTTTGCGCGTTTCAACCAGCCCTTCCTCGATGCGCATTTTGAGGAAGTTGGCCGGTACAAGATCCTTGACCAGAATACGGCAGCATTGCTGGATGCTCATGCGCGTCGGGCATACGCCGGAGTCATTTTCGTAGAAGCGCGTTGAGCAGGGAGCGACCCACCAGCCGCCCGGATCTTCAGACATTTCATAGGGGTCTAGGAACCCGTTTAATATCCAGTCGTTATAATTATGGTTGATGCGCTGCATGATACAGCTATCGAACGCGCGCGAACGGAACGACAATATGTCAACAGGCACCACGGCGCAGATCACCGGCGGGAAGAGAATATTATTGGTCTGGTGGGCTCCTCCCGTGCTGGGATCGTAGTAAGGTGAGGTCGTGATCGGCGTGCCTTCTGCGCCCCACGGATCATTATGACAGAAGGTCGGCACGCCGCCGCCGACATATGTCGTATAGCCGCGATGCTGCGGTGATTCCGGTTCGCATAAATCTTCCGGAATGCACCGGCTGGTTTCGTTCGAGTAAGCGCGATCGATCAGGTAGCCAGGCCTTGCAAGGTTCTGAATATCCCAGCGCGGCGTGAACGGACTTCTCGGCTCGACGATTTTTTCGACGTTAGGGCAGTAATCCTGCTTGAGTGCCGGCGGGTTTCCCCAATCATCTGGCGGCAAGGCGAAATACGGCGGGCCGCAAGGCGAAGGTGACGGCGATGGGTATGGCGTCGCTGGGTTGCATACGGGCGATGTTGGATCTGGCGGGAGCCAGCGTGGTGGCCTGAAGCCGCCGCCGCCTGCCGGGAACGGGCTGTTGGTTTCTTCGATGCAGGGCAGGCTGACCGCGAATGTTGCATACGGATTGTCCGGTATGGGCGGACGTTCTGCTTCCGGTTTCAGCAGGGGGTTGGCGATAAAATTCACGTACCATGCAGAGTGCAGGTAGGAGCTGATCAGGTATTCCGCTTCGTTCTCATCCGGCCGCCATGATTTCCACACGGGGGAAAAGCCTGCACGTTTTTCGATCTGCGAGACGTTGGGGTCTTTCATCCAGCCGGCAAATTTTATATTTTCAGCTTCATCCCCGCGCACCAGCGGCTGGCAACTGTCGAGGAACGCCGCCCATGGGTCGATATTGGAAAGCGGGTCGTCGGTGCCGCCGCCGGGGATTTCGATGTTCTGCCACGGGTTGGTGCTGCGGTTGAGGATAAAATAATCGTAGCAATTCTCCGCCTGTTTGCGCCGGAAATCCGCGCGCAGGGGAACCGTGGTGGGATCAAGCGGACGCGCATCGGGGTCATACGTGTTGGGCGTCAGTATATCAGGGCAGCCATGCTTGCCGCCGATAAAGAAGGTTTTATTGGCGTAATAGTTGCTGCCTTTGTACGCATCACTGAAAGCGGAAGATGCGCCATAGACCACGCCTAAGTCGGGGCCTGTAAACGGCTCATCATCCAGATTGATGAAGTAGGAAAACGCCATATCCTCATCGGTGCGATAGGCGCCGAGATTCATTTTCGGTGTATCCTTGATCGGCATGCACGCGGCCATGGTGGGCTTGGCGCCGATGACTCGGCCGGTATACATTTCGTCGAAGGCGCTCAGGCTGTCGGGCGTAGTGTCGCCGATGAACGGCTGCAGCGAATCTACTCTGAAATCCTGTGCCAGCGGAAAACCGGTGTATGGATCGAACGCATCGGGTCCCAGCATCGAGCCTGCAATACACATATCCCGGTAACGTTTATCGATAGGCATCACCGCACGATAACCGGGATCTGCAAGGCGTGGCGGAACGTACCCAGGATCCCATATCGGTACGGGAGAAGGCGATGGACACGGTGATGGCGACGGGCTAGGTGACGGGCTAGGCGACGGGCTCGGTGACGGGCTCGGTGACGGGCTAGGCGACGGGCTCGGTGACGGGCTCGGTGACGGGCTAGGCGACGGGCTCGGTGACGGGCTCGGTGAAGGGCTTGGCGACGGGCTCGGTGACGGGCTTGGCGACGGGCTCGGTGAAGGGCTGGGCGACGGGCTCGGTGAAGGGCTTGGCGACGGGCTTGGCGACGGGCTCGGTGACGGGCTCGGTGAAGGGCTGGGCGACGGGCTCGGTGAAGGGCTGGGCGACGGGCTCGGTGACGGGCTTGGCGACGGGCTCGGTGAAGGGCTGGGCGACGGGCTCGGTGAAGGGCTTGGCGACGGGCTTGGCGACGGGCTCGGTGACGGGCTCGGTGAAGGGCTGGGCGACGGGCTCGGTGAAGGGCTGGGCGACGGGCTCGGTGACGGGCTTGGCGACGGGCTCGGTGAAGGGCTCGGTGAAG
>CAZYBO010000005.1:20680-136283 GCA_964645205.1 uncultured Rickettsiales bacterium | reverse complement strand
TGTCTAAGTCAATGTAAACGTGATGTTTATGCCGTTTCCAATTGGCTTTTAAGTCCGTTGCGTCTACCAGTTCCGCCACGCGAGCTTGTGTCAATTGAACTTGCGTATAGCAGTGCAGGGGTGTATTTATCCAGAGGTTTTTACACGCAACACGCATTGACTAGCACGGAGACAAACCGCATGAATAAACTGTTACTGGCCTCCAGCGCCATTGTTATCGCCATGACCGTATCGGCTGCGCAGGCTGCGGAAGAGCGCTGGCCGCGCTGGTATGTGGGCTTAAGCGGCGGCCTGAACTTCCTGAGCGACGCCGATGTCGGCGGCGCGAACACCGGCAATGTCGATTTCGACATGGGCGGCGTGGGCACGGCTTCCCTAGGCTATCTGCCGCCTTCCACGATGCAGCCGTTCAGCAACATGCGCATCGAGGCGGAGTTCGGCTACCATTATAACAGCATCGACACCGTACAGCTCGGCGCGGCGGCATCTGCCACCTCGAAGGGCTATGCGAAGATGATCTCGTACATGGGTAATGCCTACTACGATTTCCATAACACCAGCCGCATGACGCCGTATATCGGCGCGGGCGCGGGCGTTTCGCAGGTTACGATCAGCAAGAGCAGCGGCCTGAACCTCACCGGCGACAACGATACGGTGTTTTCTTACCAGCTTCTCGCGGGTATCGCCTACAAACCCGTTACCCTGCCGAACACGGAATGGAGCCTCGGCTACCGTTATTTCACCGCTACCGACCCCAAATTCCAGGTGGCCGGCGGCACGCTCAGCGTGGATGACCTGACGGCGCACAGCGCAGAAATCGGCGCGCGCTTCCGCTTCTAGTTTTTAAGAGATTGGAAAACCCCTTATCCCTTCCGGGGTAAGGGGTTTTTCTTTTTTAAGGTTCTTCTTCGACGGTTTGCCCCAGTGCCACCAGCATGGTCTTTACTTCGCGGCAAGCGGCATCCAACAATGCCTCGTCCCCGGCGCGGACGACGAGGCTTACGCCCAGCTTTCCCTGTCTGATGAACGGGTAGCTGCCGATTTCCGTGAGGGGATTGTTGCTTTGTATTTTACTTAAGGAATCAGCAATAACACCTTCAGTTATATAAGAGGAAAGCGTTTTTGATAAAGTTTTTCGGCCGCCCTTGAGTTGGGATTTTAGCCCGTCGAACATGGCCTGCATGATCCTCGGCACGCCCGCCAGCACGAACACGTTTTCCAAGCGAAACCCCGGCGCGGCGCTTACGGGGTTGTAAATCAAGGTCGCTCCCTTGGGGATGTCGGCCATCTTCAAGCGCGCGTCGTTAAGTTGTTCGCGGCCGTAGTGTTTTTCCAAAATCGCCTCGGCTTCCTTATTGCGTTCGACCGGCACGCCGAACGCCTTGGCGATGCAGGCGGTGGTAATGTCGTCATGGGTGGGGCCGATGCCGCCGGTGGTGAATACATAGGTGAACTGGCGGCGGCAGGTGTTGACCGTCTCCACGATCACCGCCTCGCGGTCGGGGATCACCCGCGCTTCCCCCATGCGTATACCCGCCTCGTTCAAGGCCTTAGCCAGCCATGCGAGGTTGGTGTCCTGCGTGCGGCCGGAGAGGATTTCATTGCCTACGATAATGAGGCAGGCGGTTGCGGAGCTGTCTTGCATATTGGCATCTTCCTTGTAATGTACGCTAAACAATTGCCAACCATAGCGGATTACCGCCGCTGCGGGAATGCGAAATTCTACATTCAGGAGACCATGTGAACGACGACCACCGCCCGATCATTATCCACAAGCCCGAAGATTACGAGGGCATGCGCAAAGCGGGCAGGCTTGCCGCCGAGGTGCTCGACATGATCGGCGAGCATGTGAAGCCGGGGGTTACCACGGGACACCTGAATGACCTCTGCCATGAGATGATTGTAGGCCGTGGGGCGATTCCCGCGCCGCTCAACTATCGCGGATTCCCGAAATCCATCTGCACCTCCGTCAACCATGTGGTGTGCCACGGCATTCCCGGCGATCTCAGGCTGAAAGACGGCGACATCGTGAATATCGACGTCACCGTGATCGTGGACGGCTGGCACGGCGACACCAGCCGCATGTACTGGGCGGGCGAACCGTCGATAAAGGCGAAACGCCTGACGCAGGTGACGTATGATGCCACCATGCTCGGCATCCAGCAGGTGAAACCGGGTAACACGCTTGGTCATATCGGCCATGCCATCCAGAGCTACGCCGAAAGCCACGGCTATTCCGTGGTGCGCGATTATTGCGGGCACGGTATCGGGAAAATATTCCACAACGCCCCGTCCGTTCTGCATTACGGTGAAATAGGCGAGGGCGCGGTGCTGCGCGAAGGTATGTTTTTCACCGTCGAGCCGATGATCAACGCGGGCGGCTGGGGAACCCTGCTCAGCAGGCATGACGGATGGACGGTGACGACGCGCGACAAATCGCTCTCCGCGCAGTTCGAGCATACCGTGGCCGTTACCGCCGACGGGTATGAAATCTTTACCGCATCGCCTACAGGAAAGCTCCATCCGCCCTATGCGTGAACAAACCGTCTCAAGCCGTATCGTGCTTGCGCTGTGCGCGGCGCTCTATTTCATCCTCTGCGCCAAGGCACTGTGGACGGTCTACCAGAATCCCTACCATAATTACGATATGATCCCCTATGTGGGAGCGATGCTCGCGCTTGAGGAGCCGAATCAGGAAAAGTGGTACGCGCGCACTATGGAGGAGATCAAAAAAGAAGTCTCTCCCAAGCAATACGAAGCGTTTCAGGAGCGCATGGAAACGCGCAAGCTGTGGAACAACAGCGAAGCGCTGCGGCAGAACCTACCTTTTTACACGGTGAAGCCGTTTTATGTCGGCGCGGCCTATGCGCTGCATGCGTCCGGCGTGCCCACGGCGAAGGCGACGTGGCTGGTGTCGCTGGCTTCGCTCGCGCTGCTGGCGGCGTTGCTTTGGGTTGCGCCATCGCCTGCGCTGCACCGGGGCGCGTGGTGGCTGGCCTGCGCGGGCTTCCTGTTTTATATGCCGCTCGATACGGTCTACATGGCGCGGCTTTCCACGCCCGACATGATCTCCACGCTGCTGATGATGGCGGGCATCTACGCGCTGATGGTGTGGCGTTCGATCGGGTTATGGTATGCGTTCGCCGCGCTCACCGCGTTGTCGCGTCCCGATATGATACCGGTGATGTGCATGGTGGCGTTCTGTTCCTCGGCGGCGCTGCATGAGGATTTCCGGCTTCCTTGGCGACATGCGCTGATTACGGCGGTGTTCCTGTTTGGGATGAACGCATGGGTGTCGCATCTTACCGGTTTTTATGGCTGGAAAATTTTTATGGAATATGCGCTGATAAACAAAGCGCAATATCCGGCGCAACTCACCGGGGCGATTACGATGGATCAGTATCTGCATCATATGAGGGGCGCGATCGATTTCGTGGTACGGGCGCCGATGATGTGGATCATGCTCGCATGGACGGCGCTGGTACTGGCCGCGCATTACTTTACTTCACGCCGCCATGCCATCCTGCCGGTCGGACTCATCGCGGTGGCGTGGCTGCATGTGGCGGTGAAAACGATCCTGTTCGCGCAGCGCGACGAACGGTTTTATTACGCCAGCTACCTGCTGTGCTTCGTCGGCGGCATGATGCTGCTCGCGTCCGCGCTCGCGTGGAGGAAGGCGGCGCATGACCGTTGAGCTGCAGCTCGAAAAACGCCATACTACCGGCCACCGCAAGCGGCTGCGCGAGCGTTTCCTGCAGCACGGTGCGGAAGCGCTGGCGGATTATGAACTGCTGGAGATGATCTTGTTTCCGGCCAGTCCGCTGGGCGACGTGAAGCCGATGGCTAAGGATCTGATCGCGCATTTCGGCAGTTTCGGAAAAGTTATGCTTGCCGAGCGTGCGGAGCTGAAAAAAGTCGAAGGCGTGAACGAGGCGGCTATTGTAGCGATCAAGGTGGTGAAATCCGCTGCCGAGCGCATGCTGCGCGAGGAAGTGGCGTCACGCGCCGTGGTGAAAAGCTGGACGCAACTGCTCGATTATTGCCGCCTGCATATCGGCCACAACATGCACGAGGAATTTCACGTGCTGTTCCTCAACAACAAGCTGGAGCTTCTCGCCGACGAACGCCAGCAGCGCGGTACGGTCGATCACACGCCGGTCTACCCGCGCGAGGTGGTCAAGCGCGCGCTGGAACTTGGCGCGGCCAGCATCATCCTCGTGCACAACCATCCCAGCGGCGACGTAAACCCGAGCAAGGCCGACATCGACATCACCCGCCAGATCGTAGAGGCCGCGCGCGCACTCAATATCGAAGTGCACGACCATGTCATCGTCGGGGCGAAGAAACATTTTTCCTTCAAGTCGAAGGGGCTGATGTAAATGCGTGCGTGGGGAATCACCGACGGCAGCGCAGGCATGGCCGCGCAGGTCAAGTCGCTTGCGCTTGCGCTTGGCGTGGAAGCGGACATGAAAACGGTGAAGATACGCACGCCCTATGTGTGGTTGCCGAACGGGTTTCATGCGCTGTTTTTAAAGCCGTATATTTTCCCCGCGCTGGTGGATAATGCCGCCAGCGACACGCTATGCGCACCGTGGCCGGAGTTGATTATCACCTGCGGCAGGCGCGCGGCGATTGTGGCGATGGGGCTGAAGGCGCATATCACGAGGGCGAACACGCGTCACCCGCCGCGCTTTATCCATATTCAGGATCCGATGGTCGATCCCAGGAATTTCGACGTGATCGTGGCGATGACACACGACACTATCGAAGGCCGCAACGTCATCAAGACGCGCTACGCGCTGCATTCAATTACGGCTGAGACGCTGGCGGAGGCGGGCGAGCGTTTCAAGGCGCGGTTTGCGAAATTCCCGAGGCCGTACGTGGCGGTGCTTCTCGGCGGCACCACCAACAAATACAAACTCACGCTGGAAGGCATGAAGGCGGTGACGCACGCGCTGGAGACGATGCTTGAGCAGAGCGACTGTTCGTTGCTTATCACGCCCTCGCGACGCACGGGTGACATGAATATCGCGGCGCTGGCGGGGGCGTTCGCCGTGAATCCGCGCGTGTATATCTATTACGGGCACGAGGAAAATCCGTATCTCGGCCTGCTTTCGCTCGCGGATTACATTGTGGTGAGTAATGATTCAGTTAATATGATGAGCGAGGCGCACGCCACCGGCAAACCGATTTTCCTGCTGCCGTTGCCCGGGCATTCGGGAACCAAGCCCGTACGCTTTTCCAACCGCCTGCTGCGCGACGGTATCGCTAAGCCGCTAGGCATTCCGCTGGAGCCGTGGAGTTATCCGCCCAGCGACGAAATGGCGCGCGTGGCGCAGGAAGTGAAGCGGCTGCTCATGCCGTCGTAAGGTTTTTTCCGTAGTCCTTCAAATCCCGATCATAAATCGGGTGATAGTTCCCGTGATAGAATTCCGGTTTTTCCGTAAGCGGGGGATGCGATACGCCCAACAGTTCGCTTAACGTGGCTTCGCGGCCTGCAAAAGTTTTTTTCCATTCGGCGAGGAAGCGCGCATAATCCCACGATTCCCATTTCGCATAAAATGCTGGGCGGTTGGCCTTGCGCAGGATTTCGTCGTCTTCCGATAAAAGCGTGATGCCGAGGCAACGCGCGGCGGAATCCAGCACGCGCCATAAATCCTCGCGGTTTTCCGGCAGTCGGTCGTCCCAGAATTCGTTGCGCAGCGGTGCGACCAGCAGGCCTTGCGTGAAGGCGGAATATAAAAACGCCGCCTCGCGGATGAGGCGATTTTTTTTCGCTTCTTCGGTAATGCGTGCGCCGTTATAGGTGCGAATGTTGGTGGACATGTCGAGATGGTCGAAATGCCCCCCCATGTCCAGTTCGCGGCCGTTTTGCTCCATCATGCTGTCAACCGCCAGGCCTTTATTGTGCGCGCTCTGGCCGGGCAGGGCGAGCAGGCCGTTTTTGATATCGTCGTCGCTGGCGAAGCAGTAGAGTTTGTATGCGCCTTCCATCGTGCGCAGCCCGTCATACAGCACGGTCGTCCAGCCTTGCGTTTTGTAAAGGCGGATCGCGGCGCCGATTACGATGTCGGCAAGTGTCCGGTGCAGGTAAAATTTCGCCGCGCGGCGGTAGGCGAGACCGAATTTATTCAGGCGTCGTTCGCGCGGCGTCACGCCGTATTCTGCCACACTTACTGGGACAGGGTTATCGCCGCCGTCATAGATCAATTCATCCTGCGCGTAGGCGAGCACGATGCGGATCGGGTCACAGCCGTTGCAGGCCTCCATGCGCTCTGCCTTGCGGTAATCGGCCATATCCACCAATTCCGCAGGTTCGACGGCGCGCGCGTGAGGCGCAAGGCGCACGGAGCTGAAATCGTCCCACGGGCGTTTTGCCATTTAGCGATTGAGGTTTTTCAGGGTGCCGGAGCGGTATTCGCGACGATAGGTCACGAACACGACCCATGCGGTAGCCGCCATCAGCACCAGCGGGTGGATAAACCAGCCGAGCGCCGCCAGCCCGAAATAATAGGCGCGCAGGCCGTTGTTGAAATGCGCCGCCGCATTGCTTACGAGGTATGCGCCTTTGGCCGCGATCGTGTCGTGTTCCTCGACGCGTTCGCGGCTTGGCGGTGCGGCCACGATATAGATGCCTGCGTAATTATACTGGCGCAGCGACCATGTATATTTAAAGAACGCATAGATAAAGATGATGATGAGCAGGAAGATTTTTATTTCCCACACGAAGCCGTAAGTCGGCTTCACGAACGGGATGGTGCCGAGGATGCTTGCCGCACGGTCGTGGTAGCCGAGCATCGTCATCAGGCCGAGCAGGATAAAGATCGTGGTGTTGGCGAAAAACGAAATGCTGCGCAGGAGATTTCCCACCATGATGGAATCCATCGTGCGGTTGTCGCGCTTGAGCATTTCACGCATCCATTGCAGGCGGTAGCGGTTGGTGGCGGCGAGCAGGCTGTTCTCGCTGTTGCCGTGCAGTTCGGTATATTTCGTGTAGCCGATCCAGCACAGGAGAAAAAATGCGAGCGCCGCGCAATCCTGCACATCCATCATCTGATCCATGCTATCCTCCCAACAGGGTTCGAGTCGCTTTCGTCACATCCGCCTGCCGCATCAGCGATTCGCCGACGAGGAAACAGGTAAAACCGCTTTCCCGGAGATACAGCAGATCGCGGTGCGTTTCAATACCGCTTTCGCACACGCCGGTTACGTCCTTTGGGAGCCGTGCTGCCAACCGCCGCGAGGTTTCGATGTCTACCTTCAGCGTTTTCAGGTTGCGGTTATTGATGCCAAGCAGGGCAGGGCGCAGGTGCATAACCGCGCGTTCCATCTCATATTCGTCGTGTACTTCGACCAGCGTGTCCATACCAAGTTTTGTGGCGGCTTCGTCCAGTTCTTTCGCCTGCGCGTCGGACAGGGCGGCCATGATGAGCAGGATACAATCCGCTCCAAGCGCGCGCGATTCAATGATCTGGTACGGATCGAGCATAAAATCCTTGCGCAGCACCGGCAGGCCCACGGCGTTTCGCGCCTGCGCGAGATACGCATCGCTACCCTGAAAATACGGCTCGTCGGTGAGCACGGAAAGGCACGCCGCGCCGCCTTCTTCATATGCCTTCGCCAGTGCCGCGGGGTCGAAATCCGCGCGGATGATGCCCTTGCTCGGTGAGGCCTTTTTGATTTCCGCGATGAGACCGAATTTTTTGTTGTTTTGCTTTTCCTGCAACGCCCGTCTGAATCCGCGTGCGGGCAAGGCGCGCTGCGCCTCCTCCAGTATGCGGCCTTCCGGTGCGGCGGCCTTGCGCTTGGCGATGTGCTCACGCTTGGCGGCACAGATGGCGGCGAGGGTGTCTGTCATGTTACTTGTCATCCTGAGCGCAGCGAAGGATCTCACTTGCGTACCATTCCACGCTTATATCTTTCCATTCCGGGTTGGTGACTTCTACCAGCGCATCTTTCTTTTTTCGTAGCCAGCCTTTAATCTGTTTTTCGCGAGCAATCGCCGACATAATATCGGAGCATTCTTCAAAATATACCAATTTTGTCACATTATATTTTTGGGTAAATCCAGATACGGCTTTAGATTTATGCTCCCATACACGGCGTTCAAGGTTGTTCGTAACGCCAATATACATAACCCTGTTATTGGGGCTCGTGAGTATATAAACGTAGTAGATTAGCATAAACGGCCAGATCCTTCGCTACGCTCAGGATGACACTTTAGTATTGCTCACATCGACCAGCTTTTTGAGAACCTTATACGCATCACCCGAATCGATGGCGGCGGCGGCGAGTGCTACGCCTGCTTTGAGGTCGGCGGCTTTGCCCGCGACGATCAAACCGGCGCTCGCGTTGAGCAGTACGGCGCGGCGGTAGGCGCTGTCGGCGCCGGAGAGCGCGTGTTGCAGGGCGTTGGCGTTGTATTCGGGGGATTGTCCCCTGAGCTCGTCGATGGACGCGCGCGCGAGGCCGGCATCTTCAGGGGTGATGTCGAAACGGCGCACGTTGCCGTCTTTCAGTTCGGCGACTTGCGAGGTGCCCGACAGCGTAAGTTCGTCCAGCCCGTCGCTGCCATGCACGACCCAAGCGGCTTTGACGCCGAGCGACTTCAGCGCATGTGCCATCGGCTCCAGCCAGTTTTCCGAATAAACACCGAGTAACTGAAAGTCGGGCGTGGCAGGGTTGGAGAGGGGGCCAAGCAAGTTGAATACGGTGCGCAGCCCAAGCTCCTGCCGTAGCGGGGCGACATGGCGCATGGCGGTGTGGAAGCGCGGCGCCATCAGGAAGCAGATATTGCACTGCTCGAGGCAGCGCAGCAGCACCGGGATTTCCGCATTGATATTCACGCCGAGCATCGCCAACACGTCGGCGGAGCCGGATTGCGAGGATACCGAGCGGTTGCCGTGCTTGGCCACCGGTACGCCGCAGGCCGCCAGCACGAACGCCACGGCGGTGGAAATATTGTACGTGCCCTTGGCGTCGCCGCCCGTGCCGCATGTGTCGATCGCACCTGCAGGCACCTTCACATGCGGCGCTTTCGCACGCAGGGCGATCGCCCCGCCGGTAATTTCCTCCGCCGTTTCGCCCTTCATGCGCAAGCCCATCATAAATGCCGCCATCTGCGCTGGCGTCGCGCCGCCGTTCATGATGATCTGGAACGCGCGCACGGCCGCGTCCTGCGTCAGGTTCTTGCGTTCGGCGAGCAGGGTGAGAATATCGTGCATGGGGGTGGTCATGCTTATACTCCGTCGAGGAAATTCTTTATCAACTCATGGCCTTGCTCCGACGCGATGGATTCCGGGTGGAACTGTACGCCGTGGGTATTGTGGGTTTTGTGCGAAAGCCCCATGATGAGACCGTCTTCGGCAGTAATCGCCGTGACCTCTAAACAATCGGGAAGCGACTCGCGCTCGACGATGAGCGAGTGGTAGCGCGTGGCTTTGAACGGCACGGGCAGGCCTTTGAACAGGGTGCGGCCTTCGTGGTAAATCTCGCTGACTTTGCCGTGCATCGGCTTCGGTGCGCGAATAACTTTTCCGCCGAACGCTTCACCGATGGCTTGCTGGCCTAAGCACACCCCGAAAATCGGGATGCTGCCGGAGGCTTTTTTGATGAGGTCTAAACAGATGCCCGATTCCTTCGGCGCGCCTGGACCGGGGGAGATGACGATGCCGTTTGGCTTTATTTTCATTACCTCATCGACGCTGATTTTATCATTGCGATAGACGACAACTTCCGCGCCCAGCTCGCCGATATAATGCAGCAGGTTGTAAGTAAAGCTGTCGTAATTATCGAGGAGGAGGATTTTCATACGAACTTTATAGCCTCTTCCGCCGCCCGCATCAAGGCGCGGGCTTTGTTGGTGGATTCCTCGAATTCGGCCTGGGTTTCGCTTTCGGCGACGATGCCGCCGCCGGCCTGCACATGCAGTTTGCCGTCTTTGATCAGGCCGGTGCGTAGTGCAATGGCGGTGTCCATATTCCCGTTGCCGGAGAAATAGCCGATGCAGCCGCCGTAGAAGCTGCGGCGTTCTTTTTCCAACTCGTCGATGATCTGCATGGCGCGCACTTTCGGCGCGCCGGATACGGTGCCTGCGGGGAAGCCTGCGATGAGCGCCGACAGTGCGTCGTAGCGCGGGTCGATTTCGCCGACGACGTTGGAGACGATATGCATGACGTGGCTGTAATTTTCAATCGTCATGCGCTGCGTGGTTTTTACCGAACCGATTTTGGATACGCGGCCGACATCGTTGCGGCCCAGATCGAGCAGCATGAGATGCTCGGAAATTTCCTTGGGATCGGAGAGCAGGTCTTTCGCCAGCAATTCGTCCTCATGCCGGTCATGCCCGCGTTTGCGCGTGCCTGCGATGGGGCGGATGGTGACTTCGCCATCGCGCAACCGCACGAGGATTTCCGGGCTGGAGCCGACCAGCGTGTACTCGCCGAAATGCAAATAAAACAAAAACGGCGACGGGTTGAGCTGGCGCAGTGCGCGGTAGAGCGAGAAGGGGGGCAGGCTGAACGGCGCGGAAAAACGCTGCGACAGCACGACCTGGAAAATATCGCCCGCGCGGATGTGCTCCTTCGCGTCGTCGATCATCCTGTCGTACTCGGGGCGCGTGGTGTTGGAGACGAAATCGCTCATCTTCACCGCCTTGGCGCCTTTGGATTCGGGGAGCGCAAAGGGTGCGGCGAGCGTATCGATAACATGGTGGATGCGCTTGACGGCGGCGTCGTAGGCGGCGTTCGCGTCGCCGCGTTTCGTATCCGCCCAGATTGCGGTGACGATGAACATGCGGTCGGTCACCGCGTCGAAAATCACCATCAGCTTGGGGCGGATGAAGCAGCCGTCGGGCACGCCGATACTATCGGATTTCCCTTCTCCGAGGCTTTCCATCTGGCGCACCATGTCATAGCTCATATAGCCGACGAGACCGGCGGCCATAGGCGGCAGGCCGTCGGGGATGTCGATCTTGGACGCTTCATAGAGCGTGCGCAGCGATTGCAGGCCGGGCTCGTCGCACGGCTTGAAACGTGCATCATCGATGCGGTCGTGGTAGCAGATTTCCGCCTTGTCGCCCTTGCAGCGCCAGATGAGGTCGGGCATGAGGCCGATGACGGAATAACGCCCGCGTATTTCACCTTTTTCAACCGACTCCAGCAGGAAGGACGGGCTTTTCTCGTCCATCAGCCGGAGCATGGCGGCTACCGGCGTGATAAGATCGGCAGGGCAGGTCGCCCATACGAGTTGCGATATGGCGTGGTTGAAATGCTGCGTGAATACGTCCTTCGCAGGGAAAATCGTAGGCTCTTTTGCGGAAGCGGACATTATTCGGCGGCGGCTTTTATGAGTTCATGGTCGATGGAGACGGAATATTTTCTGCCCAGCGCATTCAGATATTGCTCGACCAGCTCGTTGCGCATACTGGTGCGCAACTCACGTTCGATCTCTTCAAGCGCGGCTTTGTCGGCTTTGCTTTTATCGGTCGCCGCGGCGGGAACGACAGCGCCCGCAATCGCCAGCGCGTAATCGCCGGATTTCAGCATATAGGCGCGTGTGCCGCCGCCTTTTTTCGCGGCGAACAGCTCGGCCACCAGCACGGGCGGCAGTTGCGTGTCGCCCGCGCTGCGCGACGAACGCTTGATCGCGCCGTTATAGCTCGGGCTAAGGTTGTATTTCGCAATCGCTTCGCCGCGCGTGGCGGGGTCGGCCATTTTCTTTGCAATTTCTTCGGAGAGTTTCGCCAGTTGCTCGCCGCGATGCTCCATCTGCCACGCGGCTACCACGGCGGCGCGCACTTCGGAAAGTTCGCGCGTGCGTTCAGGGGTGACGCTGTCTACGCGCACGATATACGATACGCCGCCGCGCGAGGTGATGAGCGACGATTCGGTTTTTTCATCGGTCTTGAACACGGTATCGAGGAACTTATCAAGTTCGGGAATGGCTTTGGACAGCGTGCCTTCAGGCGTTTTTCCTTCCATGGTCACCGGGCCTACGGTATGCACTTTCAAGCCGAGTTCTTTCGCGGCTTCTTGCAGGCTGCTACCGGCGGCCAGCGAATCTTCCAGCGTGTTGGCGAGTTTGCCCAGCGCTTCATCGGCCAGCTTTTGCGCAAGGTCTTTTTCCAGCACGACGCGCGCTTCCTCAAAAGGGGTGACGGAAGGCGCGATAATTTTCTTCACGCGGAAAATATGCCATCCGAACGGACTTTTCAGTGGTTCGGTATATTCACCCGCTTTGAGCGAGAACACTAACTCTTCCGCCGCTTCGATCAACTGGCCGCGCTCGACTTTGTCCATCGACAGGGAATCCTTATTGATAACGCCGATCAGCTTGGCGGCCTGCGCCACCGTTTTGCCCGACCTCAGCAGGTCGTAGGCTTTGTTGGCGTTATCCTCGCTGCTATAGAGCAACTGTTCGAGGTCGCGGCGTTCCGGGCGGCGGAACTCTTCGAGATGTTCGTTATACGCCTTGCGCAGCTCGGCTTCGGGAACCTGCACTTTGTCGGGGAGGTCGCCGTTCTTGAGGGTGACGTAGCTGGCCGTGCGCGCTTCCGGCGCGCTGAATTCGCGGGCGTGTTCGGCGTAATAGGCTTCAAGCGTCGCCTTGTCCGGCTCGAGCATGTTGCTCACCAGCGAGGGTTTCAGCGTGTAGAGTGTGATGCCGCGCTGTTCTTCCCGCGTTTCGCGCACGGTGGTGATGGCGATGTCCAGCGGCCTGTAATTCCCGGAAATCGTATCCATCAATATGCCGGCGGCTATTTCGCGGCGCAGTTGCTCAACATAGGTTTTTTCCGACAGCCCGGCGTTTTTCAGCATGGCGTCGAACAGCTTGCGGTCGAACGCGCCTTTGCTGTCATGGTAGTTGGCGTTGCTGCGGATACGGCGCACGATGTCGGCGTCGGAGGGAATCAGCTTCAGCGCGCGGCCTTCCTGCTCCAGCAGGGACTGGTTGATCATCGGGTTGAGCGCCTGCACTTCGAGGTTCAGGCTTTTCAGCAGCTCCGGCGAATATTTATCGCCGAACGCGCGGCGCAGGTTCTCGGTTTCCCGGCGCACGGCATTCTGGTAGGCGGCCACGGAGATACGTTCCTTGCCCACGGTGGCGACTGCCCCGCCACGACCGGACTGGCCGGCCATGTCGCCGATGCCCCATACGGCAAAGGAGAGAACCAGCAGGGCTAACAGGAGCTTTGCGCCGATACCGGCGGCTTGGGAACGTATTTGGTTGAGCATAAATAAGCGCTTGAAAAAGGTTCAGAAAAATTGCCAGCCAGCAGAATTGCACGACAAATGGAGATTGTAAAACGGTTTTTGATGATTTAGACAAGACCCATGACGCAACGCGAAACCATCATAGCCGGTAACTGGAAAATGCACGGAGACCCCGCGCTCGCCTCGGCGCTTTGCCATGCGGCGGCGGCGGTCGCGCCCGCGCCGGGCGTGCAGGTGGTGGTATGCCCGCCCGCGCCTCTGCTGGCGCAGGTTTGCGGTGAGCTGGCCGGTTCGCATGTTAAAGTAGGCGGGCAGGATTGCCACGCGGAAGCGCAAGGCGCATTTACCGGCGATATTTCCGCGCCGATGCTTAAAGCGGTGGGCTGCACGCATGTGATCGTCGGCCATTCCGAGCGCCGCACGCTGCATGGCGAAACCAGCGCAGACGTGCGAAAAAAGGCGCAGGCCGCGCTGAAGGCCGGTTTGACGCCGATTATATGCATAGGGGAAACGCTCGCCCAGCGCGAAGCGGGCAAGGAACGGGAAATTGTCGGGGAGCAGTTGCGCGAATCCCTGCCGGACGGGTATTTTATACTTGCATATGAGCCGGTTTGGGCTATTGGTTCTGGCCGTACGCCGACAGAGGGTGACATTCGCGCGATGCACGACTATATTACCGGCATCGTGAAAGCTCGCCCGGTGTTATACGGCGGCTCGGTTAACGCGGCGAACGCGGCATCCATCCTCGCCGTGCCGGGTGTTTCCGGCGTGCTGGTAGGCGGTGCGAGCCTGAAGGCGGACGAATTCGGCAGGATCATCGCTGCGGCTCGATGATATTTGGTCATTAGGAGAATACATGTATACCGTATTGCTTGTTACCCACACTATCCTCGTATTGTTCCTCATCGTCATGGTGCTGATCCAGCGCACCGACAGCGACGGTCTTGGCGGCCTCGGCGGTGGTGGCGGCGGAAACCAGTTTCTCACCGGGCGCGGCGCGGCCAACCTGCTGACGCGCACCACGGCGTTTCTGGCGGCGGGCTTCATGCTCACCAGCCTCGTGCTCGGCATTATCGCCAGCCGTATGACGGATCACTCCATCGTGGACAGCGTGCCGGTGGAGCAATCCGCACCTGTGGAAACCAAGGAAAAACCCGTAGAAAAAGCGCCCGCGCCCGTCGTGCCGAAACCGGAATAATTCAGGAGGATCACCTATGCCCGCACGTTTTATTTTCATCACCGGCGGCGTAGTATCCTCACTCGGCAAGGGATTGGCATCGGCATCGCTCGGCGCATTGCTTCAGGCGCGCGGTTATAAGGTGCGCCTGCGCAAGCTCGATCCGTATCTCAACGTCGATCCCGGCACGATGAACCCGAATCAGCACGGCGAAGTGTTCGTCACCGACGACGGCGCGGAAACCGATCTCGACCTCGGCCATTACGAGCGCTTCACCGGCGTGAACGCGCGCCGCAGCGACTCGGTTACCACCGGCCAGATTTATTCCACCCTGCTTACGAAAGAACGCCGCGGCGATTATTTAGGCGGCACGGTGCAGGTCATTCCGCACGTCACCGACCTTATCAAGGAATTCATCCTGAAAGACACGGACGGCGAGGATTTTATCCTTTGCGAAATCGGCGGCACGGTGGGCGACATCGAAGGCTTGCCGTTCCTCGAAGCCATCCGCCAGCTCGGTTATGAGCTTGGACGCGAGCGCGTGATGTATGTGCATCTCACGCTGGTTCCCTATATCGCCGCTGCAAAGGAACTGAAAACGAAACCGACGCAGCACTCGGTGAAAGAACTGCGCTCCATCGGTATCCAGCCCGATATATTGCTGTGCCGCGCCGACCGGGAAATTCCGTTGTCGGAACGCCGCAAGATCGCGCTGTTCTGCAACATCCGCGAAGATTCGGTGATTCAGGCGCTCGACGTCAGCTCGATTTACGAAGTGCCCAAGCGCTACAGCGAACAGGGTTTCGATGCACAGGTGCTGAACCATTTCCGCATCGAAAGCGAACGGGCGCCCGACCTCGGCAAGTGGGACACGATCTTAGACCGCGTGCGCCATCCCAAGGGTGAAGTGACGGTGGCGATCGTCGGCAAATATACCGGTATCGGCGACGCGTATAAATCGCTGTCGGAAGCGCTCGACCATGCGGGTATCGCTAATCAGGCGCGCGTGCAGGTGCGCTGGGTGGATGCCAGCGGTTTCACAAAAGACGACGCGGCGGAAAAACTCGCCGACGCCGATGCGATCCTCGTTCCCGGTGGGTTCGGCGAGCGTGGGGTGAACGGCAAGATCGCAGCTATCGCTTATGCTCGTGAACATAAAAAACCCTATCTCGGCATTTGCTTCGGGATGCAGCTTGCCGTGATCGAATTCGCGCGCGACGTGCTTGGCATGAAAGACGCCGCCTCCACCGAATTTGGCCAGTATGACGATAAGGAAGGTAAGGGGCCGCTCGTCGGCCTCATGACGGAATGGATGCGCGGCAATGTGCTGGAAACCCGCGCGCAGGGCGGCGACCTTGGCGGCACCATGCGCCTCGGCGCCTATGATTGCGACATCGCCGCAGGCAGCCTCGCTGCGGAAATCTACGGCGCGACGCGCATCAGCGAACGCCACCGCCACCGCTACGAAGTGAACATGGCGTATCGTGAGCAACTCGAAAAAGCCGGGCTGGTATTCTCCGGCTTGTCGCCGTCCGGCCATTTGCCGGAAATCGTGGAGTTGAAAGGCCATCCGTGGTTCGTCGGCGTGCAGTTCCACCCCGAACTGAAATCGCGCCCGTTCGCGCCGCACCCGCTGTTTGCGTCCTTCGTGAAATCCGCACTCGCGCAGGCGGGCAGCGCGGGTAAGGATAAGATCATTCCGATGGCTAAGAAGAAATCGTAAAAATCGTCATCCTGTGGCTTGCCGCAGGCAAGAGCACAGGATCCGAAGCGATGGTTGGCGGGTATGTTTACATGATGTCTAATGGCTATCGTGGGACGATTTACATTGGCGTGACATCCGATCTGGTAAAACGTGTATGGCAACATAAAGAAAAGATGGTTGCCGGTTTCACGAAACGGTATAATCTCACGCGGCTGGTTTGGTTCGAATGTCACGAAACGATTGTGGCTGCTATTGAAGCGGAGAAAAAGTTGAAGAATATTCATCGTGAAAAGAAACTATCTATTATCGAAACAAAAAATCCTGCGTGGGCTGATCTCTATTCCGGGCTCACCGGGGAGAGATCCTGCGCTGTTGCTTCGCAACCCGCAGGATGACGACTGATATGACCGCTATTCGCCACATCACCATCGGCAACATCACCATCGGCAACGACATGCCGTTTGTGCTTATCGCGGGGCCATGTCAGGTGGAAAACCGCGACCACACGCTGTTCATGGCTGAGGCGCTGATCAAGCTCACCAACACGCTCGACATCCCGTTCATCTACAAATCGTCGTACGATAAGGCGAACCGCACGAGCATCGCGGGTAAGCGCGGCGTGGGGCTGGTGAAGGCGCTGCCGATTTTCGACGAAATTCGCGAGGAGCTGGGCTGTCCGGTGCTTACCGATGTGCACACCGAGGAGCAGTGCGAAGTGGTTGCGCCGCATGTGGACATTTTGCAGATTCCCGCCTTTCTTTCGCGCCAGACGGATATGCTGCTGGCGGCTGCGCGCACCGACAAGGTTATCAACATCAAAAAAGGCCAGTTCCTTGCGCCGTGGGATATGAAAAACGCGGTGGATAAAATGGATTACGCGGGCAACCCGAATGTCATCCTCACCGAGCGCGGCGCCAGCTTCGGTTACAACACGCTGGTTACCGATATGCGTGCATTGCCGATCATGGCGCAAACCGGCTGCCCGGTGGTGTTCGACGCCACGCACAGCGTGCAGCAACCCGGCGGGCAGGGCGGTGCATCTGGCGGCCAGCGGCAATATGTGCCCATCCTCGCCAAAGCTGCGGTGGCAGTCGGCGTGGCGGGATTATTCATGGAAACGCACCAAGACCCCGACAACGCACCGTCCGACGGGCCCTGCATGATGCGGCTCGACGATATGGAGCGCCTGCTCGTGCTGCTGAAAGAGCACGATAAGATTACGAAGGCATTGTAACTTCATATGTTGTCATTCCTGCGAAAGCAGGAATCTATGCTTTTCGGCTAAACCCAAGATTCCTGCTTTCGCAGGAATGACAAAGGTTAAAGCAGGTTATTTTACGCTTTCCTCTGCCGTATCAAAAATCCCTGCAACGCGGCTTCCAGTGCGCGGCGTTGGCTGTTGAGGCCGTTGTCGCGGACGCCTAGCAGGTCGTAGCGGCAGGCTTCCAGCGCGTGGTCGCATACCTGTGCGAGCATGGTGATGGGGCAGGGTTCCATGACGGGGCGCAGCACGGCTTCGTCGTCCTCGCGGTGGCGGTAATGGTTGTGGAAGCGGCGCAGGCCGCGGCATTCGCGCAGCGCCAGCGATACGGGGGTGGCGATGTTTTTCAGGCGTTGTTGCCAGTAGAGCCGGTCGGTGTCGTGGACACCGGTGGCGTTGCGGTTTTCGAGGATACGCAGGCAGGCGCTTTCCAGCGCGAGTATGGATTTCTCCAGCGGGGGTGCGCTGCCCGCCTCGGGCGGGGCTGATAAAGAAGATTGCTTTTTGCGTGCTTTCATGCCAACAGAGATGCTCATACGCTACTCCCGTTCAAGGTCACACTCTAGCCAGTATAGCCTATGTGCAGCCGGTAGCCCAGCATGAAATTTCAACTGTTAATTTGTATTAAATTTAAGTGAGCATCCCGTGACAGCCATCGAACATATCCACGCCCGCGAAATTATCGACAGCCGAGGCAACCCGACCATTGAAGTAGACGTGGCGCTGGAGGACGGCGCATGGGGTCGCGCGGCTGTGCCCTCGGGTGCGTCCACCGGTTCGCTGGAGGCGCTTGAATTGCGCGACGGCGACAAAAAGCGCTATCGCGGCAAGGGCGTGCTGAAAGCGGTGTCGCATGTAAATAATGAGATCGCGGACGCGCTGCTCGGCATGGATGCCGAAGATCAGATCAAGATCGACGAAGCGATGATCGAGCTCGACGGCACGAAAAATAAATCGAAGCTCGGCGCGAACGCGATTTTAGGCGTGTCGCTGGCCGTGGCGAAAGCGGCGGCGGACTCGGCGAACATGCCGCTGTTCCGTTATGTGGGCGGCGTGTCGGCGAATACGCTGCCGGTGCCGATGATGAACATCATCAACGGCGGCGAGCATGCGGATAATGCGCTCGACATTCAGGAATTCATGATCATGCCGGTGTCGGCATCGAGCATCGCCGACGCCGTGCGCATGGGCGCGGAAATTTTCCACGAGCTGAAAGCGCGTCTCGCGAAAGACGGACTGAGCACCAGTATCGGCGATGAAGGCGGCTTCGCGCCGAATATCGGCAAGGCGGAAGACGCGCTGGCCTATATCGTGCGTGCGATCGAAGGCGCGGGTTACAAGCCGGGCAAAGACGTAGTGCTGGCGCTGGATGCGGCCGCCACCGAATTTTACAGTAACGGCAAATACACGCTCAAAGGTGAGGGCAAGACGCTCGATAGCAGCAAATTGCTGCGCTATTACGAAAACCTCGTGGCGCATTTCCCCATCGTCTCCATCGAAGATGCGATGGCAGAGGACGATCATATGGGCTGGAAAGAAATTACCGATGCGCTGGGCGACCGTGTGCAGCTGGTGGGCGACGATTTATTCGTTACGAACCCCGCGATTTTAGCGAAGGGTATTGAGGACGGATTAGCGAACGCCTTGCTGGTGAAAGTCAACCAGATCGGCACGCTCACCGAAACGCTCAACGCCGTGCAAATGGCGCAGCGTGCCGGTTACAGCGCCGTGCTCTCGCACCGCTCGGGTGAAACGGAAGACACCACCATCGCGCATCTCGCCGTGGGCACGAATTGCGGCCAGATCAAAACCGGCTCGCTCTCGCGCGCCGACCGCACCGCGAAATATAACGAGCTGATCCGCATCGAAGAACAGCTCGGCAGCATGGCGCGGTACGCGGGTAAATCGGTTTTCTAACGCGGTGAGCGCGAGGGTTGCGCTTGTCGGAAAACGCCTTCGGTAATCGCTTCGACCAGTTTGACGGCGGCCTGCTCAGTCGGCTTGTCCGTAAATTCCATCCTGAGATGCAGCCTGCGTGTGGCTTCTGCTTTGGCTTCGCCCAAGGTGATTTCCGGCTGTAACCGCGCCCAGTCCGGCATCGCGGTGAAAATCGCCTGCGTTTTTTCCAGCAAGGTTACGACATCGATTCTGCCGTTGCCCGCAAGTTTCTGGCAGGCCTGATGAAAATGCGCCGCGATGATCCTGCAGGTAGACGCGAACGTTTCCCCGCCGATACGCTCCTCATCGCTTGACTTTAATTGCAAGACGGCGCGTTGCATCAACGCGAACACGGCGGTGTTTGCGATTGCGGTTGCGATATCGAACGACCGTTCAGCCATGACCATACAGCCCTTAATGTTAAGCTAATTTTAACTGCATGGGGCGCATAAATCCAGTCGCAACTGTTAAATTATCTTTCAAAATCCCTGAATTTTATGTAGATTAAGCGGCTATATGAGAAGAAATCAGGCATATGCTGAAGTAAGGCGACCGTTTTTTAAGCGGGCGGCCGTATCGCTTTTGTGTGTGCTGGTGCTGTTTTACCTCGGTTTTCATGCGATCAGCGGCGAACGCGGCGTGGTGGCTTTATTCAAGGAAACGCGCAAGTTGGAACAGCTTAAAGCCGAGCTTGCGGAAGTGAACGCCGAGCATGATGCGCTGGAGAAAAAAGTGAAAGGTCTGAGTAGCGATTCGCTCGACCTTGACCTGCTCGACGAGCAGGCGCGGCTGGTGCTCGGCATGGCGGGTAAAAACGAGGTGGTGTATTTCCTCAACGAACAGGCTCAGTAACGGCGCGCGCTTACGCTGCAATGCAGCAAGGCATGCTGCATTAAACGCTTGCATAACCACCCGTTCTTAGTGTTTATAAAGCTCTCACACATACCCCTTTCCTTGAGAGCGATCATGGCGAAAGCTGCGAGCAAACTTCCCGAAAATACCGCTGCCCAGAAAGGCGGCGCCAACGCCGTCTCCAAAGAACTCCTGTTCAAGCTCTACCGCGACATGCTGCTGATCCGCCGCTTTGAAGAAAAAGCCGGGCAGCTTTACGGCATGGGGCTGATCGGCGGGTTCTGCCATTTGTATATCGGGCAGGAAGCGGTGGTCGTCGGCATGCAAGATTGCATCACGCCCAACGACGCCGTCATCACCAGCTACCGCGACCACGGCCACATGGTCGCTTGCGGCATGGATCCCAAGGGCATCATGGCGGAACTCACCGGACGTATCGGCGGGTTCTCCAAGGGCAAGGGCGGGTCGATGCACATGTTCTCCACGGAAAAACATTTCTACGGCGGCCACGGCATCGTCGGCGCGCAAGTGCCCATCGGCACCGGCATCGCGTTCGCGCATAAATACCGTAACAACGGTTGCCTGAGCCTCACCTATTTCGGCGACGGCTCGGTGAATCAGGGGCAGGTATACGAATCGTTCAACATGGCGAGCCTGTGGAAACTGCCGGTGATCTACATCATCGAAAACAATGAATACGCGATGGGCACGAGCGTGAAGCGCTCGCACTCCACCACCGAACTGTTCCGCCGCGGCGAGGGTTTCGGCATTCCCGGAAAGCAGGTCAACGGCATGGACGTGCTGGCCGTGCGCGAAGCGGGGCGTGAGGCGGTGCAATATGTGCGCGAGGGCAACGGCCCATTCCTGCTGGAAATGAAAACCTACCGCTATCGCGGCCACTCCATGTCCGACCCTGCGAAATACCGCAGCAAGGAAGAGGTGGAGCAGTACAAGGAACAGCGCGACCCGATCGAAGGGCTGAAGGGCAACATGATCCGTCAGGGGTTCGGCAACGAGGATGCGTTCAAGGACATCGATAAGGACATTAAAGTTATCGTCAACGAAGCCGCGGAATTCGCACAGTCCAGCCCCGAACCGGACGAGGGTGAGCTGTGGACGGACGTGGTGGTGGAATAATGCGCGCGCTTGCGCTCGTGCTGCTTCTGTCGGGCTGTTACTGCATGCCGGAGGAAGGCGAGTCGGTCGGCGACAAGGCCTATTTCAAAGGCTGCTGGGCGGAAGCGAGTAAGCAGAAAGGCAACGCGGGCTACAATAGCGGCGTGGGGCCTAGGGCGGATTGAGTATGGATACGGTTTTGTGTTGTCATCCCTGCGAAAGCAGGGATCTTGAATGAGCAAAACGCATAGATACTATGTGTATGTGCTGGCAAGCAAAAGATATGGCGTACTGTACATTGGAGTGACGAAGGATCTGGTAAGAAGAGTCAGGGAACATAAGGACGGATTGATAGAGGGGCATAGCAAGAAATACCATATTAAAAAATTAGTGTATGTTGAAGTTTTCGACTATGTAGACCGCGCTATTCAGCGCGAAAAATGCCTGAAGCGCTGGAAGCGGGAGTGGAAAGTAGAGTTGATTGAAAAGCTGAATCCGGAATGGAAAGATTTGTACGACGAAATACAGGATTGGGTTTAGGGCAAGATTAAGATTCCTGCTTTCGCAGGAATGACAATATCGAGGGGATGATAACGTGGCTACTATTACCGTAAGAGATGCACTGCGCGATGCGATGGCGGAAGAAATGCGCCGCGATGCCGATGTATTCGTCATGGGCGAGGAAGTCGCCGAATATCAGGGCGCGTACAAAGTGACGCAAGGGCTGCTGGCCGAATTCGGCGCGCGCCGCGTAGTGGACACGCCGATTACCGAGCACGGTTTCGCAGGCCTTGGCGTTGGCGCGGCGATGATGGGGCTGAAGCCGGTGGTGGAATTCATGACGTTCAATTTCGCGATGCAGGCGATGGATCATCTCATCAACTCGGCGGCGAAAACCAATTACATGTCGGGCGGGCAGATTCGTTGCCCCATCGTGTTCCGCGGCCCTAACGGTGCGGCTTCGCGCGTGGGCGCGCAGCATTCGCAGTGCTATGCGAGCTGGTATGCGCACGTGCCGGGGCTGAAAGTGATCGCGCCGTGGGACGCAGCGAGCGCGAAGGGATTGCTGAAAGCCGCGATCCGCGACCCGAATCCGATTGTTTTCCTTGAGAACGAAATGCTATACGGCCAGAGTTTCGATGCACCGGAGCCGGATGAAGTGCTGGAAATCGGCAAGGCCGCTATCGTGCGCGAAGGCACGGATGTCACCATCGTCGCGTTTTCGATCATGGTGGGCAAAGCGCTGCAGGCGGCGGAAGAGCTGGCTGCTGAAGGCATCAGCGCCGAAGTGATCGACCTCCGCACCCTGCGCCCGCTGGATACGGAAACCATCATCGAATCGGTGAAGAAAACCAACCGCTGCGTGTCGGTGGAAGAAGGCTGGCCGGGCGCCGGCATCGGCGCGGAAATCGCCGCGCAGATCATGGAGCATGCGTTCGATTATCTCGACGCGCCGGTTGTGCGCGTGGCGGGTGCGGACGTGCCGTTGCCCTACGCCGCCAACCTTGAAAAACTTGCGCTGCCGCAAGCCTCGCATATCGTCGAGGCCGTCAAACGCGTCTGCTATAAGGTCTGAGAGCCATGAAACGCGCCATCGGCATACTGGTATGTGTCCTGGCGCTGATGATGATCTACAGCCCTCAAACCGGCATGAGCAAAGTTACGCCTGCCATCATCGAAGCGATCGCGCCCGGCGATAAATATGTCGCCATTACTTTCAACGATATTCGGTTCGATACGATGACCGAAGGCAAGGCCTATTTCGAGGAGCAGACCAAGCGGATCGAAACGCTCGCGCAGGCGCAGGCTATCGTGCTCCCCGCGCCGGAAAATAAAAACTATTACCTGTCTTCGAGCGACAACATTTACGCACTCAGCGGCAACGTAACGTATCGGCTTACTCCCGAGGTTGCGGAACCATTTGCCAAACTGTTAGAAGCCCATCATTATAAGGCGGAAATCAGCGATGTGAGGGGGAGTTGCGGTGGCTAGAATCAACTATGTGGTGATGCTGGTATGCGTGCTGGCGGCTGTTCCCGCGCAGGCGAAATCACTAATTGCGACGGGCGGTGCGTGCGCCGGTGTGCTGCGCGAAAACGCCACGCTGTCGCTGACCGTTCCCGGCGGCATGGCGAAAAGCCCACAAGAGATGGTGGCGCAGCTCGACGTGAAACTCAAGGAAGTGCAGGAACTGACCAAGGGCATAGAAAAGCTGGTCATAAACAACCAGAACTATACCATCAATGCTCAACCGCAGCAGATGACGTATTCCGGGCAGGCCAGCGTGTCATTCAATATCGGCAGCGCGAAAGCGGCATGGGAACTCGCGGAAATTCTGGAAGCGAAACAGTACAAGGTGAACCTGAACGTAAACGGCCACGCTGACGGCAATTGCTTCGGAAGCGTGCCTATTGAGGACAGTGAAGGCGATGTATAATCAATCTTTTGGAGGTGTTATGAAGACGATGATGACGGTTATGGCGCTGGCTGCAATGTTTGCTGCGCCTGCATTCGCGGAAACCCCGCTGCCCGCCGGTTGCACGATGAAGGAAAACGTGACGGTCGGCATCAATTTCAACCACAAGGTTCCCACTATCAAGGAAGCGAAAGCCAAATTCGACGAGCAGTCCGCCACCATCGAGCAATTCGCCAAGCAGCAAGAGCTGAAAAAATTCGAGAAGCAGAATATGAACTATAATATTTACACGCAGAACGAATATAACCAGCCCGTCTACCAGCTCAACGGCAGCGTATCCTACATGCTGAGTAATGCCGACGAAGCGTTCAAATTCGCCGAATTCCTCACCACCCAGAAATTCCAGGTGACCCTGAATTCCAACTCCTATAAACAGGGGAACTGTAACAACTAACTTTATTTGTCATCCTGAGCGCACGCGAAGGGTCTAAACGCCGTACGCAGGAAGAAAGATCCTTCACTTCGTTCAGGATGACACATACTAAGGACTTCCTATGCCCATAGAAATTCTCATGCCCGCGCTTTCCCCCACCATGACCGAGGGCAACCTCGCCAAATGGCTGGTGAAGGAAGGCGATAAAATCAAATCCGGCCAGGTGATCGCCGAAATCGAAACCGACAAGGCGACGATGGAAGTGGAAGCCGTGGACGAAGGCGTCATCGGCAAAATCGCCATCGGCGCGGGCACGGAAGGGGTGAAGGTCAATCAGCTCATCGCGTTGTTGCTGGAAGACGGCGAGGATAAGAAAGTGCTGGAAAGCTATAAGCCGAAAGCGGCAGCACCCGCCGCCGCTGCAAAACCGGAAGCTCCTGCCGCTGCTGCTTCTGCTGCGCCTGTAGCTTCCGCGCCGTCTGCAGCAAGCAGCGCCGGTGGCCGCGTATTCGCATCGCCGCTTGCCAAGCGCATCGCAGGCAATGAAGGTATCGATATTGGCTTCATCCAAGGCACCGGCCCGCACGGGCGCGTGGTGAAAGAGGACGTGCTGAAGGCGCTGGCTTCCGGCGGCGCAGGTAAAGGCCGCGTGATGCGCAATAGCGTGGAATTCACGAAGCTCCCCAATACGTCGATGCGTAAGGTGATTGCGCGCCGCCTGACGGAATCGAAACAGCAGGTGCCGCATTTCTACCTCACGGTGGAGTGCGAACTGGACAAGCTGCTCGACGTGCGCAAGGACATCAATTTCGATGCCGAAACCACCGCGGGCAAGGATAAAAAACCTGCCTACAAATTGTCGGTGAACGATTTCATCATCAAGGCCGTTGCGCTTGCGCTGAAGAAAATCCCGGCGGCGAATGCGTCGTGGTCGGATGAGGCGATTCTGCAATATAACAATGTCGATATTTCCGTGGCGGTGGCTATCGACGGCGGGCTGATCACACCCATCGTCAAAAACGCCGACCAAAAAAACGTGGTGGCGATTTCGTCCGAGATGAAAGACCTAGCCGCACGCGCGCGCACCAACAAACTTGCGCCGGAAGAATTTCAGGGCGGCGGCTTCTCGATCTCCAACCTCGGCATGTACGGCGTGAAGAATTTCGCCGCCATCGTCAACCCGCCGCAGGGCTGCATACTGGCGGTGGGCGCGGGCGAAGAACGTGTCGTCGTGCGTGGCGGTCAGATGGTAGTGCGCAACGTGATGGATGTTACGCTATCTGTCGATCACCGCGTGGTCGATGGTGCGGTAGGCGCGGAGTTCCTGCAGGCCTTCAAGGGATTTGTCGAAAAACCGAGCTTGCTGTTACTCTAAGGAACGCATCATGAAAATTACCAATATTACCGCTGGATTGTGCGCGTTGCTGGTGTCGCTATCTTCTACGTTCGCGTTTGCTGCGCCCGACGTATCCGCCGCCCTTACCGAGTGGGTGGACGCTGTGCAGGGCGGGAAGGCCGAGCGCGTGGTTGCGTTGTACGACAAGGATGCGATCATGTTTTCGACCTTCGCTACCGCACCGATGAAAACGCAGGCGTCGCGCTTGGCCTATTACAAAAAAGTGATGGCGGAGCCGGATGTGAAGGTAGACGTTACCGAATCGCACCCGCGCGCGTCGGGCAATATTGCGCTCAATAGCGGGCTGTATACGTTGAGTTACACGCAGGAAGGCGAACAGATTTCCATCCCCGCGCGGTTTTCATTCGCGTACATCCTGAAGGGCAATAAATGGGTGATTGTGGACCATCACTCGTCGCGCGTACCGCTTCCCGATGAGGTGAAGTGATGACGGCGAGGGCGAATATGCGGCGCGGTATGCTGCGCCTATGGGTGGTGGCAAGCGTGGTGTGGATGGCGGGTGCAAGCTGGCACCTCTACCAGCGTAGCGAAGAAGCTGCCGATAGCAGCCTGACCATTTCGCTGAACGACGAAACGCAATTGCATATCGACGCGGGTGGTATGCGCAAACAGGATAAAAACGAAGTGAAAATGCAGCAGGCTGCGCTGGTCGTATTGCCGCCGCTGCTCTTGCTGGTTGTGGGCTTTGGCGGGCTGTGGCTCGTACGCGGGTTCAGGCCGGATAACGGATAAGCATAAGGGGAATTATGAGCGAGACTAATTTTGACATCGTGATTATAGGCGGCGGACCGGGCGGGTATGTAGCCGCGATCCGCGCGGCGCAGCTCGGCATGAAAACAGCTATCGTCGAGCGCGAGCATATGGGCGGCATTTGCCTCAACTGGGGTTGTATACCGACGAAAGCGCTGCTGCGCACGTCGGAAATCTATCACCTGATGCATAATCTCGATGCGTATGGCATCAGCGCGAAAAACATCACGTTCGATCTTGCTAAAGTCGTGCAGCGTTCGCGTGGCGTGGCGGCGCAATTGTCGAAAGGCGTTTCGGGGCTGATGAAGAAAAATAAAGTCACGGTGATCGACGGCCACGGCAAGCTCGCCGGAAAAGGCAAAGTGTCGATAGAAAAAGACGGCAAAAAAATCTCGGAGCTGACCGCGAAACATATCGTGCTGGCAACCGGCGCGCGTGCGCGCACGCTACCGGGCATGGAGCCGGACGGCAAGCTGGTGTGGACATATCGCGAGGCGATGGTGCCTACCGAAATGCCGAAATCGTTGCTGGTAGTAGGTAGCGGCGCGATCGGTATCGAGTTCGCGAGCTTCTACCGCTCAATGGGCGCGGACGTAACCGTGGTGGAAGTGATGGATCGCATCCTGCCGGTGGAGGACGAGGAAATCTCGAAATTCGCGCACAAGGCGTTTGAAAAGCAGGGCATGAAAATCCACACGGCGACTAACGTGAAGGCGCTAAAAAAAGGCAAAGACAACGTAACCGTTACGCTGGAAGTGGGCGGCAAGACGAGCGACGTGACGGTGGATCGTGTAATTCTTGCGGTAGGTATCGTCGGTAACGTGGAAAATCTCGGGTTGGAAGGCACGAAGGTAAAGGTGGAAAAAACCCACATCGTCGTCGATAAATGGAGCGCTACCGGTGAGCCGGGCGTATATGCCATCGGTGACTTAACCGGCGCGCCGTGGCTTGCACACAAGGCCAGCCACGAAGGGGTGATCTGCGTGGAAAAAATAGCAGGAAGCAAAGATGTGCATCCGCTGAACGTGAAGAACATTCCCGGCTGCACCTATTGCCACCCGCAGGTTGCAAGCGTGGGCATGACGGAAAAGGCCGCGAAAGAGAAGGGGCACACGGTCAAAGTGGGGCGTTTCCAATTCATCGGTAACGGCAAGGCGATTGCGCTGGGCGAACCGGAAGGGCTGGTGAAAACCGTATTCGACGCGAAAACCGGCGAACTGCTCGGCGCGCACATGATCGGTGCGGAAGTCACGGAAATGATTCAGGGCTACGCGATCGCGCGCCAGATGGAGGGCACGGAGCTTGATTTGATGCACACCGTGTTCCCGCACCCGACGCTTTCGGAAATGATGCACGAATCGGTGCTCGACGCATACGGGCGCGTCATTCACATGTAAGGAGTCCGTATGACCATGCGCCGCCACGGGTTTACGCTACTGGAGATGAGCATCGTGCTGCTCATCATCGGTGTCGTGGTGGGGGCGGGCGCTTTCATGCTCACGGAGTCGCTGCAACAGAAGCAGATTGACGAAACCAAGGCGAAGATGGCGCATCTGCAGAAAACCATCCTCGATTATCGCCGCACCTATAACCGGTTGCCGTGTCCGGCCTTTCAGACGGCTGCCACGGATGCGGCAGCGTACGGCACGGAGAACTGCGGCGGCGCTCCGCCCGACCTTTACGGCAGCGGCCCTGTGCTGAGCGGCATGGTGCCTACCAAAACCCTCGGTCTTCCCGATGAGTATGCTTTAGACGGCTGGGGCAGGCGCATGGTCTATACCATACATACGAATTATGTCGCCGCCAACGCGTTCCTTACCATTCCTGTCACCGACGGAACCGCGCTTATCACCGTCCGCAACGCCGCGGGGAATCCAAAAACCACTATGGCGGTCTACGTATTGCTGAGCTACGGAAAGAACGGCCACGGTGCGTTCCCACGCAAAGGTGGAACTGCGCGCGTGCAGGCAAAGTCGGCGCAAGGCACATCCGGCTCGGTGAACGTGGATGAATTGCAAAACTGCCATTGCACGCAGGCCGCGGCCGCTGCGCTGTTCGATATTATTTTCGTGCAGAAATTGCCTACGCAAACGCCCGGCAGCCCGCAAGATTCGTTTGACGATATAGTGACGTACCAGACGCGGGTCGATTTACGCTCCGCTACGGAATAATCAGGCGGTTTTGAACCAGCGTTTCAACGTGTGTTTCGCGCTTTCGATCTTCATCACATCTTCGATACGGCGATCCAGGAATGCCCAGCTATTCGATTTCCCGGGGCTTTTATCGTCAAGCCAGAACGTAAGGGTTGCGCCGTAGACGCCCGCCAGCATGAGGCGCTTGGTATAGAAATTAAAATCGGTAGAGCTGTCGCCCGCGGCATACCAAATCGTGTCCACGGTGCGGTACAGGCTTTTCATGGCATGGTGGCAAAAGAAGGGCAGGGATTGCAGCGCGCGCGCGCGGCGCAGCGCTTCGGGGTGATCTTCGTGTACGCAGATGCGAATGCGCACGGCGGTGGCGATGCGTTCGCGGATTTTCATGGTGCCGAGGCTGTAGCCTTCGAGTGTGTTCAGCATGGCATCGTCGGCCTGTGCGAAAAATGCATTCACCGCGTCGATCGCGCCGCCCGGGAATACGCGGATAACGTCGGTTTTTTTGTAGCCGCACGCTACCGCCGCCTGCTGGAGCGTGGCTATGTTCCAGCCGTCGAATGACGCGAGCGGGGCTGCGTGTGCGATGATGTCGCGTGCTGCGAGTGCTTTATCCATGCGGGGAGTATAGCGGATTTAATCCGCGACGGCGAGCTTCTTGACCTTCTTGGCCACAATCACCGGCTCGTTTTCTTTGGGGTAGGGATGGTCGAGCAGGTCTTCGATGCGGTCGAGCAACTCGTAGCCGCTTTCTTGAATGTGGCGCGCATATTCGAGATATTGCGGGCTGACTTTGCCGAAAATTTCGCTCTCGATGATCTGCGCGAATCCGATCACCGCATTGAGCGGCGTGCGCAAATCGTGATTCATGTTCGACAGGAGTTCGGCGCGCGCACGTTGGGCAATTTCGGTTTTCTGCATGAGATACTCGCTCAAATATTGGCAATTATCAGCACTGGAAGATTCTGTAGGTTTTTCGCTAACCGGCTGGTTAGTATCGGTTTCCGCGTTATCCCGCAGAACCTCGGCCCAACCTTGCCAGAACGATGACCACAATTTCCAGTATAACACCCTGTTTATGCTCTCTTTTCTGTCTTATCCGAGTAGGTCGGATACAATTTATCTAAAATTTTATCTATTATTTACAAAAAATTTAGACTTCGCCAGAACAATATATGGTGGCTGCATCTAAATAGAATAGAAAACCTAGTGATGTTGCAAAGATGCAACGAGATGCGCTACAAAAACTTCCGTTCATGCGTTTAACATCGCGTTGAGTTTCCCGCTTACATCGAGTGCGTGTAAATCATCGTATCCGCCGACATGCGTGTCGCCGATAAAAATCTGCGGAACGGTTTTTCGTCCGCCGGATTTTGTGATCATCTCCTGCTGCAGCGCTTCATCGTGCGTGATGTCGATCTCCGTGATATCCGCTCTGCCCTTGCGTTTCAGAAGGAGCTTCGCCTTCGTGCAATAGGGGCAATAATCTTTGCTGTAGATAGTGATGGGCTGCATGTTTTTTTATAGCACGGTTCGTTGTAATTCTTCAACTGCCCATGTCGCCATGTCCGCGACGAGCGATGACGCGTCATTTTGCAGCGGGGAAATAATTCCGGCTAGCGAACGATCACCGCTGTTGCCGATGGCGATAAGCACATTGCGTACGAAGCGGTCGCGTCCGATGCGTTTAACTGGGGATTTACGAAAATAGTCGCGGAAGGCGGTATCGTCGAGCAGCACGAGTTCGCGTAGCAACGGCGCCTCCAGTTCTTTGCGTGGATGATAAGCGGACTCGTTTGCAACTTGCGCGAATTTATTCCACGGGCAGACGGCGAGGCAATCGTCGCACCCGTAGATGCGGTTGCCGATGGCTTTGCGGAATTCCAGCGGAATCTGCCCTTTATGTTCGATGGTAAGATAGGAAATGCAGCGCCGCGCATCCAGCTTGCGTTCGGCGGTGAAGGCCTGTGTGGGGCAAATGTCGATACATTTGGTACAGGTGCCGCAGTGCGCAATGTCATTCTGAACCGCAGGTGAAGAATCTTTCTTTGCTCCGGCAAGATCCTTCGCTTCGCTCAGGATGACATTGTAATCCAGCGTCGTAAACACGCTGCCGATAAACAGCCACGAACCGAATTCGCGGCTGACTAAGCAAGTGTGCTTTCCCACCCAACCCAATCCCGCAGCTTCCGCCAACGGCTTTTCCATTACGGGCGCGGTGTCTACGAATACTTTGACGTCGCCGCCGTACGTTGCCACCAACCAACGCGCGAGCGCTTTCAGTTTTTTCTTGATCACCTCATGATAATCTTCGTTCAGCGCGTAGCAGGAAATATTGCCGATGTTTTTCTGCGCGAGTTTTTCCATCGGATTCGTTTCGGGTGCGTAATTGTGACCGAGCACGATGACGCTTTTCGCCTCCGGCCATAGCGTCAGCGGATCGCTGCGGCGGTCGGCTTTTTCTTCCATCCACTGCATGTCGCCGTGATGCCCGAGTGCGAGAAACTCCCCAAGCCCGGCGGCATAGCGCGCGGCGAGCTGGGGGCGTGCGAAGCCTACGGTGTCGAAGCCGAGCGCGCGAGCCTGTGAGGTGATTCCCTCAGAAATCCGGGTTTTCATAATAAACCGGCGGGCGCACGCCGCGCACGCGTTCGGTAAGGATGCTGCGCATCGACGGGCGCGATTTCATCAGCGCGTACCAGTTGCGCGCGCAGGGGTTATATTCCCACTGCACATCGCCTAAATAATCGAGCGCGGATAAATGCGCGGCGGCCGCAAGATCGGCCAGCGTGAGCGCGTCGCCCGCGAGGAAATAGCGCTCGTTTGCTAAGTAGCCGATGTAATCGAGATGGTAGAGCATGTTGGTTTTTCCCGTGCGGATGGCGCCGGAATTCGGCTCGCCGCACTGGAAATAATGCTTGAACACTTTTTCAAACAGCACGTTCTGCGTGACTTCATAATCAAACTTATGGTCGAACCAGTCGATCAGGCGGCGCACTTCGGCGCGTTCGGGAGCGGTTTTTCCCAGCAGGGTGATCTGTGGGTAGGTTTCTTCCAGATATTCGCCGATAGCGTAGGCGCCGGACACTACCGTGCCGTTATCTTCCACCAGCACCGGCACTTCGCCAGCCGGGTTGAGCGCGAAAAATTCCAGATTACGATCCCACGGGTTTTCCTGCACGAGTTCAAACGGCAGGTCTTTTTCCTTCAGCATCATGCGAATTTTGCGGCAGAAGGGGGAGAGGTGCGTGTGGTAAAGCTGGCGAGTCATGCGCGCCTCGCTTTCTGCGCCGTATCCGATAAAGGATGTTCAAGGCGTTCCACCATTTCTTTCGGGCATATTTGCCAGAATTTCGGCAGCTCCCACTCAAATCCGGCGAGGATGCTTTCGGCGCGCAGGGAGCCGGTTTCCTGCAGGTGCTCTGCAAGCAGATCGCGCAGCACCTGCTGCCAGTATGCGGTTTCAACGCGCTGGTAAATCACGGTGTCCGCATTCACGCGTGGCTCGAAATGGTTGCTATCGTCATAGACGAAGGCCATGCCGCCGGTCATGCCCGCGGCGAAATTGTGGCCGGTGCCGCCTAGAATGATTACCGTGCCGCCCGTCATGTATTCGCAGCCGTTGCTGCCGCAGCCTTCGATGACGGCAATAGCGCCGGAGTTGCGCACGGCGAAGCGCTCACCCGCCTGTCCGCTGGCGAATAATTTTCCGGCGGTGGCGCCGTAGAGCACCGTGTTGCCGATGATGGTGTTCTCATGTGGAACGAGCGTGCTGGACGGGCGCGGTTTGACCACGATGGTTGCGCCCGACAAGCCTTTGCCCACATAATCATTCGCATCGCCCAGCAGTTCGATTTTCAGGCCGCGTACGGCGAATGCGCCGAGCGATTGCCCCGCTGACCCGCGCAGGCGCAGGGTGATATGGTCGGGCTGGAGCGTGGCGGTATCAAAGCGGCGCACCATCATCGACGACAGGCGCGTGCCGATGGCGCGCATGGTGTTGCGCACATTGTAGGCGAGCTGGATTTTCTGGCCGCGCTCCAGCGCGTCGTGCGCGTCCTTGAGCATCTGCGCGTCGAGCGTGTCGGGCACTTCGTTGCGCGAGGTGAGGGTGCAGTAGCGCTTGTGGCTGCCGGCGTCGGCCTGCGCGAGGAGGTTGTTGAGGTCGAGATCAACTAAATCCTCGCTGCCGCGACCTACCTGCATCAGTAAATCGGAGCGGCCGATAATATCGTACAAATTCGTAAAGCCGAGCGAGGCAAGAATTTCGCGCACTTCTTCGGCAACGAAGGAAAAGAGATTCACGACTTTTTCCACTGTGCCATGGAATTTTGCGCGTAAAGCCGGGTCTTGCGTGGTGATCCCCACCGGACAGGTGTTGCTGTGGCATTGGCGCACGAGCAGGCAGCCCATAGCCACCAGCGACGCGGTGCCCAGCGCATATTCCTCTGCGCCGAGCATGGCGGCGATGACGATGTCGCGCCCGGTTTTAAGGCCGCCGTCGGTTTGTAGCTTCACGCGGTGGCGCAGTCGGCCGAGCGTTAGCACCTGATTAGCTTCAGAAAGCCCCATTTCCCACGGGATGCCCGCATGTTTGATGGACGACCACGGGCTTGCGCCGGTGCCGCCGGAATGCCCCGCGATCACGATTTTATCCGCCATCGCCTTGGCCACGCCGCTGGCGATGGTGCCAATGCCCGACTGCGCGACGAGCTTGACGGACACGATGGCATCCGGGTTGATTTGTTTCAAATCGTAGATGAGCTGCGCTAAATCCTCGATGGAATAAATATCGTGGTGCGGCGGCGGGGAGATGAGCATGACGCCGGGCGTGGCGTGGCGCAGCCGGGCGATTTCTGTGGTGACTTTGAAGCCGGGAAGCTGGCCGCCTTCACCGGGTTTTGCGCCTTGGGCGACCTTGATCTGCAATTCCTGTGCGCTGTTTAAATATTCCGCCGTAACGCCGAAACGCGCCGAGGCTACCTGCTTCACGGTGGAGTTCGCGTTGTCGCCGTTGGGCAACGGCTTGTAGCGCTCCGCGCCTTCGCCGCCTTCGCCGGAGTTCGATGCCGCGCCCATGCGATTCATAGCAATCGCCAGCGTTTCGTGCGCTTCCGGCGAGAGTGCGCCCAGCGACATGGCGGGCGCGATGAAGCGTTTGCGGATTTCGGTGATGGATTCCACCTCATCGATGGCGACGGCAGGCTGCGTACGGCGGAAATCGAGCAGGTCGCGCAGGTGCAGCGGCTGCTGGCTGTAGATAGACTGCGTGTATTGCTTGAAGGTCTGATAAGAACCAGTAGTTACCGCGGTTTGCAGCATGTGAATCTGCTTGCCTTCCCACGCGTGGTTTTCTGCATTCGCGCGGTAGCGGTAAAAGCCGCCGATGGGAAGCTGCTCGACGTTACTGAACGCTCTTTCATGCAATTCGCGCACGCGGCGCTCGATACCGTCCAGCCCGATGCCGGAAATGCGCGAGGGCAGGCCGGGGAAAAATTCGGCGGCGAGCGCGCGCGAAAGGCCGATCGCCTCGAAATTCAGGCCGCCACGATAGGCGCTGATGACGCCGATACCCATTTTCGACATGACTTTGAGCAGGCCGTTGCTCATCGCATCGCGGTAATTCGCCAGCATATCGGGCAGCCCTTTGCCTGCGAACAGCCCCTGTGCATGACGCTGACGGAGCGTTTCTTCAGCAAGGTATGGATGCACGACGGTAGCGCCTACACCGATCAACACGGCGCAGCAATGCACCTCAATGCATTCAGACGTGGAGACTAAAATGGACACGCGCTTGCGCAATTTGTTTTTAACGAGGTGGCTGTGCAGCGCGGAAACCGCAAGGATTATCGGGATGGCGGCGTGGGTTTCATCCATGCGCAGGTCGGTGAGCAGCAGATAGTTGCGGCCGTTCTTGATGGATTCCTCGGCTTTGCGGATGAGGGCTTCTATGCCTTCGCGCAGCGTGCCGTCGAGCGCGAACAGCGTGTCGATTTCAGTGATGCGGTCGTGGAAGTGGTTGCGAATGGCGGTCATTTCGCGCGCAAGCAGCACGGGCGTTTCGGCGAGCAGGATCTTGCTGTGCGAATTATCGAGCGCCAGATAATTACCGTCATTGCCGAAACGGGTGAACAAACTCATCACGCGGCGCTCGCGCAAGCTGTCGATCGGCGGATTAGTCACTTGCGAGAAATTCTGGCGGAAGAAATGGTGGAAGCCGCGATGCGCATCGGCCAGCACCGCCATCGGCGTGTCGTCTCCCATCGAGCCTACGGCTTCCTTACCGTCGGCGGCCATGGGGTGGAGGATGATTTCGAGGTCTTCGTGCGTAAGACCGGTGGCGAGGTGGAGCGTGTGTAAGCGGTCAGCGGTCAGCGTTCGGCGGTCAGTAAGCAGGATATTTTCTTCCTTACCGGCCACTGATCGCTGAACGCTGACCGCTAAATCACTAAGCCGCACAATATTCCCCACCCACTCCCCATACGGGTGCTGTGCGGCGAGGTGGTCTTTTAACTCGCGGTCTTTATAGAGCCTGCCTGCTTCGAGGTCGATGCCGAGAATTTCACCGGGGCCTAAGCGACCACGCTCGATGATCTGCGAATCGGCAAGCTCGACCATTCCGCTTTCGGAGCAAATAATCACGATCCCGTCGGTGGTGACGCTGTAGCGCATGGGTCGCAGGCCGTTGCGATCCATGCCTGCGATCACCCACTTGCCGTCGGTGGCAGCGATGGCGGCGGGGCCGTCCCATTGTTCGGAGATACTGTTTAAGCAGCTGAACATGTCCTTGTGCGCCTGCGGCATGTCGGCTACGCCGCTCCATGCGGGCGGGATTAAAATCAGTTTGGTCAGCGGCAGCGGGCGGCCTGCGCGGGTGAGGATTTCCACCACGGAGTCGAGCGCGCCGGTGTCCGATGTGTTGTCGGGAATGACGGGGGTGATGTCCTGCTCGAAGCCGTCAAACGCGGCGCAGCGGAAGGTGGATTCGTGGCTGCGCATGAAATTGATGTTGCCCTTCAGCGTGTTGATTTCGCCGTTATGCGCGATCATGCGGAAGGGCTGCGCGAGGTGCCATGCGGGGGCGGTGTTGGTGGAGAAGCGCTGGTGGAAAATAGCGAAGGCGGAGACAAAGCGCTCGTCGAGCAGGTCGGGATAAAAGGCGGTGAGCTGCTCGGCTTTGAACAATCCCTTGTAAATAACGGAGCGGCACGATAGCGAGCTGACGTAAAAATCATTGATGGCGCGGGCGCGAACGGCTTTTTCGATACGCTTGCGAATAATGTAGAGGTCGCGCTCGAATTGCTCTTCGTCCGCGCCTTCTTTGCCTGCGATGAGGATCTGTTCGATTTCCGGGCGCGAGTCGTTGGCGATTTCGCCGATCAGCTCGGCCTTCACCGGAACCTGCCGCCAACCATATATTCGGTAGCCGAATGAGAGGATTTCGCTTTCGACGATGCCGCGGCAGGTTTCCTGCGCGCCGAGATTTTTCTTGGGTAGGAACATCATGCCTACGGCCAGTTTATCGCTGGCAAGCGCACGCCCCGAACGTTCGATATGCTCGCGGAAAAATGCGAACGGAATCTGGATATGGATGCCCGCGCCGTCGCCAGTCTTGCCGTCGGCATCAACTGCGCCGCGATGGTAGACGGCTTTCAGCGCTTCGATAGCGGCTTCGACGATGCTGCGGCGTGGTTTGCCGTCGATAGCGGCGACGAAGCCTACGCCGCACGCGTCGTGTTCGTTCGCGGGATCATAGAGACCGTGCGCGGCGAGTGCTGCGGCACGGCGGTTCCATTCCTCATCCCACGAATAATGCACGCTTAGTACCCCCTGCGGTTAGGCATGCAGTTTGCGGCGGCGTTCATGACCATATCGGGCAGGAACACCAGCGCATACGCGGTTTGCTGCTCTTCCCAGTATTTTTTCAGCAGGCCGAGGCGGGCGCGCTCGTAGCCGCAATCCTTGCGCGCGCTGTCATAATCGTCTTCGTATTCGGCGGTGTCGCTCAGGCAGGATATGGTGCGGTCGAGCAGGCGCTGCGCGTCGTTGGGTAGTTGCGCGAATATGTCGCAGGTTTGTTTCTTGCCTTGCGCGATGCAGTCCTGCATTGCGCCCGCACGCACGCCGACATTGGGGTCGCAGTAGCCTACCATGTAGGAGTCGGCGGGAAGGGCGGTTGCGTCGTAGTTGTTCGCCCCGCTATAGGCAGAACCGTAGCCTCCTGGCTTTGTTGGCGCTTTGAGCGTGCCTTGCGTGTTGCTGCCGAATCCGCCGGGGTTCAGATAGTCTTGTGGATTGGTCGTGGTGATGTCGGGTTCGCGCATCGAATCTTCCACCGACAGCGACATGTCGCGCATGCGCGCGGCCATCGCGTCGTGCGCGGCTATACAGGCGATAAATACGAATATCAGGTGCTTCATGCGGCTTTCCTTCCTGCTTTTCCTGATTGGATGTAACGGTGTATGGCATCGGCGGCGTCGCGGCCGTCGCGGATCGCCCATACGACGAGAGATGCGCCGCGCACGATGTCGCCCGCAGCGAACACACCTTCCATGCTGGTGGCGAAACTTTGCGGGTGGATGACGATCGTGCCGTTTACGCGCACTCCTAGTTCAGGGGCATTCCATAATGTTGGCAGCGCTTCGGCGTCGAAGCCCAGCGCCTTGATCGCAAGTGTTGCGGGAAGCGCGTAGGTTTCTCCGTCGATAGGTACGACGGACTGGCGGCCGGAGGCGTCGTGCGTGGTGAAGCGCATGCGCTGTACTAAAATTTGTTCAATCGCGCCACTGCCTACGAACGCTTTAGGCGCGGCCATCCAGTGGAACTGCACGCCTTCTTCCTCGGCGTTTTTCACTTCGCGCTGGCTGCCGGGCATGTTGGCGCGGTCGCGGCGGTAGAGGCAGGTGACGCTGGCCGCGCCCTGACGCACGGCGGTGCGTACGCAATCCATCGCCGTGTCGCCGCCGCCGATGACGACGACATCTTTGCCGGAAGCGTTCACCTGATCGCTCACCTTATCGCCAAGCCCCTCGCGGTTGCTGGCTACGAGGTAGGGCAGGGCGGGTACGATGTTGTTCAAATTATATTCAGGCAACTCGATGTCGCGCGGCTTATACACGCCGGTGGCGATGAGCACCGCGTCGTGCCGCGTGCGCAGTTCTTCCAGCGTGATGTTGCGTCCTACCTCACAGTTGAAATGGAAATGTATACCGCCTTGCTCCAGCAGCGCGTGGCGGCGCAGCACCACGGATTTTTCCAACTTGAAATTGGGGATGCCGTAGATCATCAGCCCGCCCGCGCGGTCGTAGCGGTCGTAGATATGCACCTCATATCCTTTGCGGCGCAACGCGTCGGCAGCCGCAAGTCCCGCAGGCCCCGCGCCGATGATACCCACCGAAAAACCGTTCTCGCGCGCAGCGCGGATCGGTTCCACCCAGCCTTCCGCGAAAGCGGTTTCTGTCAGGAATTTTTCCACCGAGCCGATGGTGACCGCCTTGAAATCTTTTTCGATGACGCAATTACCTTCGCACAACCGATCCTGCGGGCAAATGCGGCCGCATATTTCGGGGAAGGTATTGGTAGCGGCGGAGAGTTCGTAGGCTTCCCTCAGGCGGCCTTCGGCGGTGAGCTTCAGCCAGTCGGGGATGTTGTTTGAAAGCGGGCAGTGAATCTGGCAAAACGGCACGCCGCACTGCGAGCAGCGCGACGCTTGCTGCGCGGCTTTTTCGGGAGAGAACAGGCTGTAGATTTCCTTGAAATCATGTTTGCGCTGGTCGGCTGACGTAACATCAGGATATTCCTGTCCGGCAGTGACGAAGCGCAACATATCGTTCATGCGGCCAGTTTAGCTCCCTTGCTGAAGCGTGCGAGATAGCCGGGCACGATGATGTCAACAGCCGTGGGCTTAAGCCCGAGATTGGCGAAGGTTTTCGCGTTTGGACTTACGAGATTATCATATTTGAGCAACGCCACCTGGTCGCGTGTGATCGGCGGGCGGGGGAGTAGCTCACCTACCGCGCCTACGGCCTTCGCCATGGAAAACGGTACGTTCACCAATTTTCGCTCGCGGCCGGTCGTGCGCAGGATATATTCGAGAATTTCCTTGAACGTGTAAGTGTGCGGTCCGCCCAGCTCGAATGTTTGCCCGGCGGTGTCGGGGCGCTGCAGGCAGCGTTCGACCATATCCGCCACGTCGCCCGCATAGACGGGCTGGAAACGCGTGCCGCCGCCGCCGATCAGGGGCAGGGCGGGAGAGATGCAGGCCATCGCCGCGAACTGGTTGAAAAAATTATCTTCCGGCCCGAAAAGGATGCTGGGGCGCAGGATAGTAGCCTCAGGGAACGCGGCGCGCACTGCTTTCTCGCCCGAAATCTTGCTGCGGGCATATTGCGAGCTTCCCGCTTTGTCGGCGCCCAGCGAGGACATATGGATGAAGCGCGTGACTCCGGCCGCTTTCGCCATTTTCGCCAGCGCTTCTGCGCCCTGCGCGTGCAATTGCGAGAAATTCTGCCGGCCTGATTCAAACAGGATGCCCACGAGGTTGATAACCGCCCATGAGCCGTCGAGCTTGCCTTCCAGCGTCTCCGGCGCGTTGAGGTTGCCGCGCACGATAACGATCTGCCCGATGTCGCCCGCCGTTTTCAGGCGCCGCGCCGCATCGGGGTTGCGGGCGATGATGCGCAGCGTATAGCCCGCGTGCGCCAGCCGTTTAACTACATAGCGCCCGAGAAACCCGGTGCCGCCGATGATTGTGATAACCTTCTGTTCCATAGCGCTTATCCACCTTGTTCAATGAGCCATCCCGATTAAAGACCGAAAGCGCGCAAAACTCAACCCTAAAACGACGTTGCCCGCAGCTTCGGTTGACAAGCGGAAGAAAGCGTTTACAACGCAGTTTCCCGGCATGATGCTGTGCCCAGATGGCGGAATTGGTAGACGCACTAGCTTCAGGTGCTAGCGTTCGCAAGAACATGGAAGTTCGAGTCTTCTTCTGGGCACCATTTTAAGGATCGGCACCGTCCGGGAACGTCCGTAAAACCAAGAGTGAGAGCCGATGACGGCGGATTCAATGACCGCAGCCGTCCGGCTCGCCGCGTTGACATTTGGAGATATTTCGGGGTATCATATGGGGTATCTGGAACGGTCGAAAAGGAGATACCCCAAATGGCACTTACCGATGTCAAGGTACGCAGCGCCAAGCCTAGAGTTAAGCCGTACAAACTGAGTGACGCTAACGGCCTTTACGTCCTCGTTAATACCAACGGTGGCAAATACTGGCGTTTCAAATATCAATATGCTGGGAAAGAAAAGCTGCTCTCATTGGGGGCGTATCCTGTATTGAGTCTTGCTGAAGCCCGAGAACTTCGCGGAAGCGATTTGGCAATCCTGCCAACCAGCCTGAATTCCTGAATCGGCAGATCGACGATGATGATTTTGCCCGCGAACGTGTCTTCCGGTTTGATGTTGGTGTCGGCGCAAAAGAGCTTGCGCAAAGGGCGGGTGACGAGTGGTCGGACAAGGATCGAAAACGTGAGGTCGATAATGCTGCGCGTTTTCTCAGAGAGGCACGGGTACTCCTTGAGCCAGTAGTTCGCGCATTCCTCAAAATCGGCACGCAGCTCCGGCTCGGCTTTGAGAGTGGCTGCATCGGCCTCGGCGATGGTCCTGGCGCATACGCTGGACTCCTTCCACTCCGCATCCTCCGCTTGCGCTTCGTCCTTGGCAGCCGAAATCATGATTGAACGCAGGAGTGGCAGGGAAATTTGAAGACTGGCAAACAGGGCGAGGTCAACCAGGTTGGTGAGCATTTGTCCAAGCGCATCCTCCCAGAATTTGTTGTTGCCCGAGGACTTGGCGGAAGCGCCGGAAATTGCCCCGGCAATTTCGGAGAGAATGGCGACGATGTTGATGGTGAGTCCTGCTCCCTCGCCGGAACGTGCTGCCTCCCATTCGAGGAAATTGAAACGCCATTTGCCGCTGGCGTCCACGATGACCAAATCATCGGTGCGCCCGGTTTCGGCTGCCCATTGCTGCCACTGGCGGCGTTCTTCCTTTTTGGCGCAGAGCACCAAACCACCCATCCCGGCGGCGAGGTATCCGTAGGCAAGGTGTTTGGCGGGGCCGGAAGTCTTGCCGCTGCCGGTCGCGCCGAAGACGGCAACGCCGGTCAGGGCGTCGGCGATGCGGAAGGCATCTCCGTTGCCCCAGTCCCGCAATAACGTCAGCGGATGAAACTCCTCACATTCCCCAGTCTCCACCCTCATGGAGATGGAGGGTTGCCAAGGAGATATGGGGCAGGCAAGCGGAAAACATGGCGGCTAAAGCGGGCTGGCTACCGCAAGGGAGTGTGTTTGCCAGAATAAATAGCGTCAGGTCAAAGTATTACCAAATCTATTGCGTAATACCTTAGAGTTGTGGTATGATACTGTCATTATGGCATTGCTCACAACCACCATTACCGAGAAGCGGCAGATCACCATCCCCAAGGAACTGGACAAAGAGTTCCCGGTGAAGGCCGGGATGCGTCTGACTTGGTCGGTGGAAAACGGGGCGCTGGTCGCCCGCCGTGCGCGGAGCATCGACGAACTGGCCGGCTGCCTCAAATCCGACGTGCCTTTTGCTGGCGTGGAAGCCGAGAAGAAGGCGACTGCGGAAGCCAAGCGCCGCCACTACGCCAAGACCTACAAGCAATGAAATCCTATATCCTCGACGCCAACGTCCTGGTGCGGTTCTTCACTCAGGACTCGCCCGTAATGGGGCGGGCGTCCAAGAAACTCCTGAACGATGCGGCGGACGGTGACGTTCAATTATTTCTGGATAATGCCATCGTAGCCGAAGTCACTTTCGTGCTGACCGGGGTTTACGACCTGAAACGCGAACGGGTGGCCGAGGCGCTGCTTGACCTCATCGAGAATCCGGGCGTGATGTGCGACGATGCTCGGGTGATGCGCGACGCCCTCACGCGGTTCAAGGAAAAGCCGGTGGATTTTCCTGATGCGTTGGTGGCGGCATTGGCAGCCGGACGAGAGATTCCCGTGGCGTCCTTCGACCGGGACATCGACAAGTTCAAGGACGTAAAGCGCTACGAGCCCAAGGAGTAGTCACCCATGCCGCCCGACGACAATTTCCCGTATTCCGATAACGCCGAACGCGAACGGCAGGACGCCATCGCTGGTATCAGCCGGGGGCTGGCGGATGCGGCGGCGGGTAAGTATCGCCCGGCTCGTGAAGCACTCGAAGCCATCCGTAAGAAGCACCTCATTCCACGGTCATCCTGATCAGTGAGGCGCTCTCACGTCCTCGGCGGCTTCAGCGTCGCCTATCTGCCGGACGGTGCGCTTGCCCGGCTGGGAGGCGATGCGCTTATCAAGTAGGGATTCGAGTTCTTTCACGGCGGCGACGGCATTGAGTTTTTGGCGTTCTTCCAGCGTGAGGCCGATGGGTATTCGGCCCGTGCGATAACTCCGAATTGTTCGATTTTACGTGTCATACCACGAGCACCACATTGATGTAATGCTGTCAAATGGTGGGGCTGGCGGAATTCTCAAACATGACGGGTTGTCAGGGGCGGTTCGTCCCTGACGCGGATTCCAAAGGCGAAGGTCTTTGGGCAGGGGTTACGAGGGGCGGCACGCCACTGGTTGGCCGGGTTCTGCAAGGGTGGCCTTAAGCGCCTTGCAGCAGGGTTTCAAGGGAGGCACTCCATTGAGCAGGGTTGGGAGCTTCAACGCCAGAGAAGCACCCCAAGGGCGGCACGCCCTTTGATAAGCCTGGGTCAAGGGCGCGGCTTTAGAGCGGCCCTGCGAGGTAACGTCGCGAAGCGATGTATAACCTCGCCCTTAAAGTTTTTTTGTTCGATCCGGACGCCAGCGGACGACTGTTCCATTGTGAAGCAGAATCAGCGAAAACCCGCAGTGGCTCTAGTTCTCCTGATGCAAGCGCTATGTCATCCGTGATACAATTGAACTTAGAGAAAGGTGGTTGTCTCGTTATGGCGATCTATCGGCTCGAAGCAAAAATCTTCAGCCGCGAGAAACGGGGACGGTCGGTTATCGCGGCAGCGGCTTACCGTGCGGGAAGCAAACTTCGAGATGCACTGGCAGACAAGGTTTACGACTACACACGCAGAATGAAGGGGGTGGTGAATACCACCATCCTGACGCCGGAGAATGCGCCGGAATGGGTGCATGATTCCGAGCGTCTGTGGAACAGGGTTGAAGCCGGGGAGAAGCGGGTAGACGCGCAATTGGCCAGAGAGTTCATTCTGGCCGTTCCCCCGGAGCTGAGTCCTGACGCCCAATTCCAGACGGCGGTCGATTGGGCGAAGAAAGAACTGGTGGCGCGAGGCATGGTTGTCGAGCTGTCACTCCACCATACGCGCAGCGGTAAAAATCCCCACGTTCATGCCTTGGCCACCTTGCGAAAAGTAGAACCCGAAGGGTTCAGCGCCAAGAAGCCGAGGGAGTGGAACGAGAAGGGGCTTCTGGTGCAATGGCGGGAGTCCTGGGCGGACTCCGTCAATGCCTCCCTTGAGAAGGCGGGACGCCCTGAGCGGGTCGATCACCGGTCGCTTAAAGACCGGGGCATCGACCGCGAGCCGGAGCCGAAAATCGGCGTAGCGGCTACCGCCATGAAACGCCGGGGTGTCGAGGCCGACCCGGATCGGTTTCAGGCCGTGCGCCGGGTGAAGCTCCTTAATGACGTACGCCCGATGATGAATTCCATCCGCAAGCATGGGGAAGTGAAACAGCAAGGCGTCGGGGCGACGTGGTGGGAGCGTTCCATCAGCTTATGGACGCGGTTTCAAATGTTCAGTCGGTGGCGCAAATCGGGATGGTCAAGATGACCGCCGGTATCGCCATCTACCTGGCTCACATCCGTGAGCAGGACCGTGATGCCCGGCAGCGCATGGCGCAGCGCAATGCCGGGAGAACACAACGCGTAGAGCGCCTTGGGAGGGATTATGAATGACCCATTGGCACAGTTCAGAAAGAAACCCACAGCATCCCGCGCCGTAACGACAGCGGGAGAGGAGCAGGAAGAGTATTTGGCATTCGGCACGAAGGACCGCACGTCCCGCCTGAAGATACGGCGGGCGTCAGCTCCGACACGCGCACCGGGTTACGCCTACCTGCTCGACATCGCCTACGATGGAGGGTTCGGTACGAACTTCGTCCTCGCCTTCACCTTCTTCACGGTGCTCGTGCGGGGGAAGAATCTTCAACTCGTCATCACCGCGCTCGAAACCAATACAGCGGATTTCATCCAGGAGTTCGACCCGGATCGCTGGCCGAAGCCCAAGGACGCGACAGCGCCGTATATCGAGTCTATCGAGCTTGTGATGAACGATGGCGGCAGTATGGATGAAGCCGAAAAAATGAGTGATACGACAAAGCCGCATTGAGGTGTTACCGGCGGCGAGAACGTGAAGCGGGAAGGCAAGCAGGCGGAACGACCTGCCTTCCCTAGAAACAGATGGAGGCTGTTATGGATACCATTCCCGAAACCGGTTTTGTGCGATTGCCGCAAGTGTTGAGCGTCATTCCCATAGGGAAGACGTGCTGGTGGGAGGGCGTCAAAACGGGGCGGTTTCCCAAGCCGGTCAAACTTTCAGAGCGCTGCACGGCGTGGAGAGCCGAGGATATTCGACAATTGATTCAAGAGCTTGGTCAGAAAGAACAAAAATAAGGGATGCGGAGAATAGAGCCTCCGTTGCTTCTGTGTTTTGAGAATGGTAAAAGCGAGCTACCAATCATATTCTTGGGTGTGGCATGACTCTCAATCCAAAATCTCCACTGCGCATCGCAGCGTTATTCTGGATGGCCAATTGCTTCGCCCATTCCGCGCTGATCACTTCCTCAGCGCAGGCCAGGGCTTGCTTCTTCGTCACCCGGTCGAAATAGTTGGCTTTGGTCGGACGCCAATGCGCGGCCATATCAACGCCAAGGCGTTTACCTACCGCATCGAACAGCTTGGACTTGCCGGCCTCGCCATTTAATTGCGGCGTCAGCGCGCGGGCAACGCAGGCGGCAAACAACTTATGTTTGTCCTCCGTCGAGAGCGCACAGAATGCCGTATAGCGTTCCAGCTCGTCTTTATGATTCAACCACGCCAGCGGCAGCGCATCAAAGCGCTCCTTGGCTTTCGCTGCCAGTGCTTTGGTCGTGTCCTCATTATTGCCCCGAATGGAGTATTTAGAGGCGCGTACCTGCAGGAAATCATGACCGTAATAATGCGACGGGTTCAAATCGCGCAGGCACATATTGTAGAGGGCAGTATCAAAAGCGACCTCGAAATTATGGTTAGGCGCTTGGAAAATGCAGTACAGCAAGCGTTTGGCCTCATGGCAGGATGGGCGAAGTTGGATGCTGAAAATGCCGGTAGCGTGGATATTAACGATGACTTCGGCCTATCGCTCGTTTCTGGCAAAGATGAAGATACACTCTTACGTTCGCGCCTGGCAGGAGAACTTTCGCGCGAAACCTATCCTCATAACGAAAATAATTCGCTTTATGCCGCTCATCCTGCAATCGCTTGGAGTGACCGGAGAGGGTGGAGACCGAGTTCAGCACATTGCGCGCGCTGTCGTTGGTCGACACTTCCGTAGCGCTGTCCGCGCTGTGCCATAAAAAAACTCCCGCCGGTGAGGGCGGGAGTTTTCCGTAGTAGCTGAAGCTGACACAGGCGGGTTTTTGCAACCTGCCTGTGACAGGTGTTACGGGTTGGAAACAGGCGGCGGGGGAGCTGCCGTGGTGTTTGATGGGGTATCGCTGACTACTATTTCGGAGCACGTAGCGCCTGAGACACCGGCCAAAGGAATCTCGCAACGGAAATAACATTTTTGAGCGGCGCCGCCCTCAGCTTTCTTTTTTGCGCAGGCCTTTCCGCACTCATCGTGAGTTAGAGTTCCAAGGTTAACAGAGCCGTATTTGCACGTGCCTTTTCCAGTGTCAGCGTATGCGTTCACGCTGAGCAAGGAGGTAACGGCTAGTACAGCAGTGCTGATCGAGCTGGTATTAAACAAAGAGGTGGATTTCATGTTCATTCGCCTTTCCTAAAGTTAAAAACAAAAATTTGCAAATTTTGTTTTTTCGAATTCAATTAATTTATTAGTTTAAAAAATTAATTGTATTAATAATTTAGCACGAGATAATTAATAATTATTAAATTTAATTACTCGACTTTGCTCAGTAAGCTAAGGGTATCAATTCATTGTTACGGTTTTATGACGTTTTTGTGAAGAATTTGTGACAATTGCCATTAAATATGAAAATTAAATATATTTTTCAATAATTTAATTTCATCGTGGGCGATTACGTAGTGCGCAATGCTTCGATCGGCTGAAGGCGCGATGCTTTATAAGCTGGATATAGGCCACTACATATACCCACAGTGATGGCCATTACTAATGATAGTAGGGCGGGCCATATACTTAACGCAATAGGAACTCCGAACATTTGTTGTGCTGTGATAGCAACCACGAATCCAGCCGCTAAACCTATTAGGCTACCTAAAATAGAAATAAATATGGCTTCCATAAGAAACTGCACAAGTATGTGGTAACGTGTCGCACCGATCGCTTTACGGATACCGATTTCCCGCGTGCGTTCAGTGACGGTGACGAGCATGATATTCATGATGCCGATGCCGCCGACAATCAGCGAAATCGAGGCGATCGCTCCCAACAAAAGCGATAGCGCCTGCGACGTATCCGTCGCCGCCTTGCTGAAGGTTTTTAGGCTAAGGATAGAAAAATCGTCGGGCGCATTATCAGGTAATTTGTGTATCTCGCGCAACAGAGAGATGACTTCTTCGGTGGCGGTGTCGAGCAAATCCTTCGACACGATTTCCATAAAAATAATGCTCACTAACTTATTAGGGTCATCTCCCCAGACCGCACGTCCTGCCGAGGTGATGGGCATAATGATAACGTTATCGAGATCGTTGCCCTCGACGCCTGTGCCTTTCGCCGCGAGAAGCCCAACGACGCGAAACGGTGTGTTGGCAACACGCAGGGTTTTGCCGATGGGGGATTCGTTGGGGAAAAGCGCATCGGAAACGGTTTTTCCAATAACGACAACGTTACGTGCCATTTTCATATCGTCTTCGATGAAGGCATCACCTTCGCTGAATGACCAGTTGCGTACGAGGAAAAAAGAGGGAGTCGATCCTATTACATACGATTTTATATTCCGCTGCCCGGCTACGAGTTGTTCGCGACGTGGCTCGGTAGAAGGTGCCAATATTTTGACCGTCGGTAATTGTGCCAGCGTGCGCGCTTCCTTCAGAGAGAGTGTCCCCTTACCGAAATTTTTTAATCCGTTGTCATTACTGCCGCCTGCCACCACAACCAAAAGGTTCGTGCCCAGCTTGCTCATAGCTTCCTCTACCGAGCGCTTGCTGCCGCCGCCGATGGCAACCATTAACACGACCGAGCCGACGCCGAATACGATGCCGAGTACGGCGAGGAAGGTTCGCAGCTTGCTTGCGCCGATTGAAACCCATGCTTCATATGAGAGATCGAGGATTTTCATGGGATGCGGATCCTAATACATCGGGCCGTCATAAATGACCTCCCCGTCCTTGACGTGTACGAGGCGCTTGCCGAACTTTGCGACGTCCTGCTCGTGCGTAACGAGGATGATGGTGATGCCCTGTGCGTTGAGGGTAGAAAACAAGCGCATGATTTCATCGCTGGTTTTACTGTCCAGGTTGCCGGTGGGTTCATCGGCGAGGATGATTTTAGGCTTGCCTGCCAGCGCGCGGGCGATGGCGATGCGCTGCTGCTGGCCGCCGGAAAGTTGAGCGGGTAAATAGTCGCGGTGGCTGGAAAGCCCTACCATCTCCAGATATTCCTCCGCCTGCTTGATGCGTGCGCCATGCTCCATATTGCGGTAGAACAGCGGAAGAGCGATATTATCAATGATCGTGCGGCGCGGCAGCAAGTTGAATCCCTGAAACACGAAGCCAATAGTGCGGTTGCGTATCTGCGCGAGGCGGGCGTCGTCATAGGCGTTGATATCATTGCCGTCGAGTCGGTAGGTGCCGCTGGTCGGGCGGTCAAGTATGCCCAGCAGGTTCATTAACGTAGATTTCCCGGAACCGGATGGCCCCATGATGGATACGAATTCCCCCTCACTGATCGAGAGATCAAGGGACTTCAGGATGCGCGTGGTAACGTTACCGCCAAGCGTATAGTCCTTGACGATATCTTCCATGAAAATAAGGGGCGCACCCATGCTATTTTGCTCCGGCGTATTGCAGTCCTGTGATTACCGTATCACCTTCAGCTATCTGGTCTCCTTGTACGGCGGCAAAACTTTCATCCATGTCCGTGATAGTAACCTGTACCATTTCCGGCGCATCGTCTTTAAGCAGGTATACGAACGTGTCTTTGGAATTCTTCTTGGTGCTCCGGGAACCGAATTTTGGCGTAGTGCCGAATTTCAATAATTGCAGCAGCCCACCTTTTTGCTCCGGCGGCGGCTGGAAGCGCAGTGCCGCGAGCGGCACTCGCAGCACGTCTTTGCTTTCGGAAAGGGTAACGTTGACATAGGCGGTCATGCCGGGGAGCAGCAGGCGCTCCTCATTTTCCACATGCATGATGACATTGTAAGTTACAACGCCAGAGGTGTTGGTCGCATTGAGGTTGATGGTTTGTATCTCGCCCTTGAAGGTTTTATTGGGATAGGCGTAGACGATAAACGTGATCGGCATACCTTCTTTCAGGCTACTGATGTCCGCTTCGGAGAAATTGACTTCGATTTTCATCTTCGTCAGGTCGCCTGCGATTTTGAACAGGTTGGGGGTTTGGAAATTCGATGCGACGGTCTGGCCGGGGGTGACTTCCTGCGTGATGACCACGCCGTCGATGGGGGAGGTGACCTTGGTGTAGTTGAGGTTCACCTCGTCGCGCTCGACTTGCGTTTTCTGCGATTCGTAGCTGTTTTTCGCGGCGCGCTGCGCTTGTTCGGCACGCTCTAGATCTACTTTCGCCAGGAAATCTTTTTTAACCAGCATGCGGGTGCGTTCCAGGTCGCGGGTTGCCAGCTCATAGGCCGAGCGTGCGGTTTCCATGGAGGAGCGGCTCTGCTTGAGTTGGGCAAGGGGGATGGCGGGATCGACTTCGGCGAGGAGCTGGCCTTTTTTGACCCTGTCGTTGACCTTGACGTGGATGGCGTTGATCTGCCCCGACACTTGCGTGCCGACATTGACCACCTGTATGGGGTTGAGCGTGCCGGTGGCGGAGATGACCTGCGAGATATTGCCGCGTTCGACGATTGCCGTGCGGTAGCGGGGAGCGTTGTTTCCCGAGCTTTGAAGGATCAGCCAGCCGATGCCGAACAGCAGCACGGTGGCGACGAGCACGTAAGGCTGGGTGAAATGCTTTTTCATGGCTCTACCGCCTCCAGCCGTATGCTGTCGAGGTCGAGCACGCCCACGGCGCGCACAAGGTCTACGCGGGTAGTCAGCAGGTTGTAGCGCGTCTGGAGCTGGCTTTGCAACGCGCTGCTATATTGCGATTGCGCGTTGAGCACGTCGAGGATGGTGCCGATGCCTTCCTTGTAACGGCCGAGCGATACGTCCTTAAGCTGCGTGGCGGTATTGAGCTGGTCGAAGCTGGTGTCCCACGACAGGCGTGCGGTTTGGTAGTTATGCCATGCCGTCCACACGTCTTGCTCGACATTGTGCTCCGTCTGCGCGAGTTGCTCGCGTTGCGCTTCCAGCCTGCGCTGGGTGGCGTGGCGCGTGTAGGTGTGCGAAAAGCCGGTGAAGATCGGGATGCTCACTGACACGCCGATGGCCTGCGTGCGTGTGGTTGCGGTATTAAAAATATCGGCGTCGTCGAAACCCATGTCCACGCCTGCCGATATGGTGGCGAGCTGCGAGCGTTTCAGTGCGCGCAGCGATGCTTCCGAACCTTTTACCGCCGCGCGCTGGGCGGCGAGGTCGTTGCGGAAGCGTTTGGCCTCTTCCATCAACTGCGGCACCTTGTCGTCGAACGGATCGACGGTGAGTGATTGGTCGTCGATCTCGCTCACTTCCAGCTCATCGGTGGGCGGTATGCCGATCAGCAGCGCCAGCGCGGACTTGCTCAGCGCAAGCTGGTTATGCGCCTGCTGGGTGGAGAGCAGCGCCTGCGAATAGGAGCCTTTGGCCTGGAGCTTGTCGGCGAGCGCGACCTGGCCGATGCTGTGCTTCAGCTCGGCGGCCTCGAAGCTGGCGCGGGCGAAACGTTCGGATTCTTCCGCGACCTTCACCGCGTTCTGCGATGTGAGCAGGCGGTAATAGCCCTGCAGCGCGGCGGCGATCATGCCCTGCATACTGGAATCGTAACTATGCCCGGCGGCGATGAGCGATTGCTCGGCGACATCGAGCGACGCTTCGCGCTGGCCGAAATCGTAGAGCAGCATGCTGGCGGTGAGGCCGGAGCCTTTTGCTTGCGAAGTATTTTTGCCGCCATCGGCAAATTCGGTGGTGCGCGAACGGTTGAGCGTGGCGGTTACGGTGGGGAGGTAAGCGGCATGGCTGTTGCCGTAGGAATCGCCCTGTGCGAGCAAGCTCAGATACGCGGCGCGGCTGGTGGGGTTATTGCACAAGGCGCGGATAACGACCGTGTTGAGTTTCAGCGGCTGCACCAGCGCTTCGTTGTCGGCGGGGCAGGCGGCGGGGCGGAGATTGACGCCGTAACGTCCCACGTCCTTGCGCACGTTCCACGGATCGTTGAGCCATGGAAGCGGCGCCGCATGCGCATGCCACGCGGCGGCCAGCGTCATTGCGCTTGCCAGTAGCAGTGTGTGGCGGGTGAGGCGTACGGTCATCGGCGGTCGCTGGATCCTTGGTCGTGTTGAATCAGGTACTATATTACGCGGGATGTCATTAAATTTTGGTTATAATTTGGATGCTTATGCGGGGCTTATGTTAACGATTGGCTGAAACGGCAGAGCGACTATCCTGCGAAGATACGGCGCTCTTTCCGGGAAGATTAACCAAACGTCAATTAATATATGTGCCTATATTTATATGTCCGAGGAACGACTCGCGTTCAAGGGACGCGCATATAAAATCCTTTTCCGCCAACGGGATTTGCATTACAACGTCGGATCATACCACAAAACGATGGAGAAGTGTTATTACGAATACGCTGCATAAAGGCGATCTCCCCGCGGGGCTTACGTTTGAAGGCGACATCGCCGTGGATACCGAGGCGATGGGGCTCAACAACAAGCGCGACCGGCTGTGCGTGGTGCAAATCTCCGACGGGCGCGGCGACGCGCATCTGGTGAAGTTCGAGCCGGGGGCGTATAACGCGCCGAATCTGCTCAAGCTGCTTACCGATCCCAAGCGTGTAAAACTCTTCCATTTCGCACGGTTCGACCTTGCGATCATGCGCGAATATCTGGGCGTGCGCCTAGCGCCGGTCTATTGTACCCGCACGGCATCGCGGCTGGCGCGCACCTACACCGACAAGCACGGTTACAAAGACATCTGTAAGGAATTGCTCGGCGTGGACATTTCCAAACAGCAGCAAAGCTCCGACTGGGGCGCGCCTGCGCTGTCTCAGGAGCAGATCGATTACGCGGCGTCGGACGTGTTGCACCTGCATAAGCTGCGCGAAAAGCTCGACGGCATGCTCAGGCGCGAAGGCCGCGACGAATTGCTCAAAGCCTGTTGCGATTTCCTGCCATGGCGTGCGGAACTCGATCTTGCGGGTTGGGAAAACGACGATCTTTTCGCGCATAGTTAAATGACGCGCGCATCCAAACAACCGAACGCTGCGAATGCCGATGTCGATCACGGCAAGGCGGTGCTCAAGCAGGAAATACTCGGCCTGCAGGCGTTGATGGATTCGCTCGACGGTGAGTTTTCGCGTGCGGTGGCATGCATTTCCGCCATACGTGGGCGCGTGATCGTATCGGGCATGGGCAAGAGCGGACACATTGCGCGCAAGATCGCCGCGACGATGGCATCTACCGGCACGCCCGCGCATTTCGTGCATCCGGGCGAAGCCAGCCATGGCGATCTCGGTATGATTACGCAGGACGATGCGGTGCTTGCCCTGTCCAACTCCGGCGAAACGGCGGAATTGGCCGATATTATTGCGTACTGCAAACGCTTTTCCATTCCGCTGGTGGCGATGGTGCGCAGGCAAGGTTCGATGCTGGTGGAGGCTGCCGACATCGCGATGGTGCTGCCGCCGATACCGGAGGCGTCCCCCACCGACGCGCCCACGACATCCACCACCATGATGCTCGCGCTTGGCGACGCGTTGGCGGTGGCGTTGCTGGAACGCAAAGGGTTCAGCCGTGAGGATTTCTCGCTCTATCATCCCGGCGGCAAGCTGGGAAAGGCTTTTATCCGCGTGGCCGACCTGATGCACGGAGGCCAGCAATTGCCGTTGGCTGCCGAGGATATGCCGATGCGCGACGTGCTGCTGGTGATTACCGCCAAGAGTTTCGGTTGTGCTGGCGTTACCGATAAAAAAGGCAAGCTCGTGGGCGTGATCACCGACGGCGACCTGCGCCGCCATATGGAACCGGGACTGCTCGATAAAAAAGCCTCCGAGGTGATGACGAAAAACCCGGTCGGCATTCGCTCGTCCGCGCTGGCTGCGGAAGCGCTGTTGATCATGAACGAGCGTTCCATCACCAGCCTGTTCGCCGTCGATGGCGGCGTGCCGGTGGGGATACTTCATATCCACGACTGCCTGCGCGCGGGCATCGCCTGATGAGCAAGCTGGCGCGCTATACGCGCTTCGTCAGCCTCGGCAAACGTTTTATCTGGGCGCTGATTTTCGCGATGATCGCCGCCGTGGTGTGGATCGCCTCGAACAATACCGGCGAAGAAGGCGCGCGCATGGTATTTTCCAACATGCCGCAGAACCTGCCCGCGCAGAACCTGATGGCGAACCCGCGCTATCAGGGCGTGGACGCGAAGAACCAGCCGTACACGATCATCGCCGACAGCGCGCTGCAAAAGGACAAGGATACGGTCACCCTGCAAAACGTGCGCGCCGAGATGCAGCAGAATAACGGCACGTGGCTTGCGCTCAACGCAGGCAGCGGCGAGATCAACCTCACGGAAAAAAAGATGGAGCTGACCGGCGGCGTGACGGTATTTTACGACGGTGGCTACGAATTCCGCAGCGAGCTTGCGCACGTTGACATGGACAAGGGCAGGGCGTACGGTGAAACGCCGGTAGAAGGTCAGGCGCCCGGCGGCACGATCACCGCCAAAGGGTTTGAAGTGATTGACCGCGGCGCAGTGATACGGTTTAACGGTTCGGTAAGAATGAAATTGTATACTCGCAAATAAATACACATATGCGTAAAGCACTCCTCATAGGATTCGCGGTCATATTCGCTCAGCAGGCGCAGGCGGCAAGCCCGTCGCTGCTGCCTTCCAAAAAAACCAACAATGCGCCGATCGAAATCAACGCCGACCAGCTTGAAGTGTTTCAGGAAGAAAACCGGGCGATATTCACCGGGCATGTGGTGGCCATTCAGGGCGATGTGCGGCTGAAATCCGAGAAGATGAACGTTTTCTACCGCAAGCCCGCCGAAGATGGCAGCGAGAAAAAAGCCGAGGACGGGGATGCGATCAAAAAGATCGAAGTGACCGGCAACGTGTTTTTGTCAACCCCGCAGGAAACCGCCAGCGGCGCGCGCGGCGTGTACGATGTGGAGAATCGCAAGATCAATCTCTACGACCATGTGGTGCTTACGCGGGAGAAAAACACGCTCAAGGGCGACACGCTGGTGTATGATTTCGCTACCGGTAAAAGCAAGCTGACCGGCGGTGCGAGTGCAACTCAGGCGGGAACGAAGGGCAAGGAGCGCGTGCGCGCCCTGTTCGTGCCGGATAAAAAAGACGCTGGGAAGCAACCATGATCGAGTGGCTGAGCAAACGCAAAACATTGCCGCAGGTGGCCGCCGAGGGTACCGACGCGATCGGCGCGGGCGGGAAACCGACGCTGGTGGCCGCTAATAACGGGCTGGAAGTCTACCATATCGGCAAGCGCTATAACGGCCGCCCCGTGGTGCGCGATGTGGCGCTGCGCTTGCAGCGCGGCGAGGCGGTCGGCCTCCTCGGGCCCAACGGCGCGGGGAAAACCACGTGTTTTTATATGATCACCGGGCTGGTGCAGCCGGATGTCGGCCAGATATTGCTCGACGGCGAGGATATCACGCGCCTGCCCATGTATCGCCGTGCGCGGCTGGGCATCGGCTACCTGCCGCAGGAAGCCTCGATTTTCCGGGGGCTGACGGTGGAGCAGAATATTCTTTCCGTGCTGGAGATCGTGGAGCAGGATCCTTCGCTGCGACAGATCATGCTCGATGACCTGCTCGCGGAATTTTCCATCACGCATTTGCGCATGGCGCAGGGCATCACGCTTTCGGGCGGTGAGCGCCGCCGCGTGGAAATCGCGCGCGCACTCGCCAGTAAGCCGTCCTTCATGTTGCTCGACGAGCCGCTGGCGGGTATCGACCCCATCGCGGTGGACGACGTACGCAACCTTGTAAAACACCTGAAAGACCGTGGCATCGGCGTGTTGATCACCGACCATAACGTGCGCGAGACGCTCGACATCATCGACCGCGCCTACATTATCCATGAGGGCAGCGTGCTGATGGAAGGCACCCCGTCGGAAATCGTGAAAAACGCGGAAGTGCGCCGCGTCTATCTGGGTGAACGTTTCAGCTTGTAACCTATGTCAAACGCGCCCCGCCTAGAACTCCGCCAAGGCCAGTCGCTGGTGATGACGCAAGCGCTGCAGCAATCGATCAAGCTGCTGCAATGCACCTCGCTGGAGTTGCGTGAATTCGTAGAGCAGGAGCTCGAAAAAAACCCATTCCTCACCGCCGATGACGCGGAAAGCGAACCGCAGGGTGCAGATGAGGCCGTTGCGCCTTCCGAAGACGGCGCGCCCGCCGAGGCGGACTTCAGCGAAGAAAGCAGCTTCACCTCCGAGATGGAAAGCGGTGAGTGGGGCGACGATAGCGGCGACATCGAAACGGATTATTTGCGTTCGGTGCAAAGCTCATCATCGGGCGCGGGCGATTACGACCCGGAATCCGACACGCGCGACATCGATGACAATCCTTCGCGCGGCATCAGTCTGCGCGAGCATCTGCTGGAGCAATTGCATCTTGATATTGCCGCGCCCGCGCAGAAGCTGGTCGGCTCGCACCTGATCGATATGCTCGACGACGCGGGCTATATCAAGGATGATTTAAAGCCGCTGGCGGAACTGCTGGGCATTGAAATTCAGGAAGTGGAGGAGGTGCTGCTGCAACTCCAGCGCTTCGACCCGCCGGGCGTGTTCGCGCGCAACTTAAGCGAATGCCTCGCGCTGCAACTCAAGGAAAAAAACCGGCTCGACCCGGCGATGCAGGCGCTGCTTGCGCATCTCGATTTGCTGGCGGCGGGCAAGTTCGACGAATTGCAGAAGCGCTGCAGTGTGGACAGGGACGATTTGAAGCAGATGATCGCAGAGATTCGCGCGCTGAACCCCAAGCCCGGCGCGGATTTCGACCATGAAGTGTCGCAGGCCGTGGAGCCGGATATTTTCGTGCGCCGCTTACCCGACGGCAACTGGCATGTGGAGTTGAACATGTCCAATTTCCCGAAGGTGATGGTCAATAAGCGCTATTATAAAAAAATTACATCTGAGACGCGCAACCGGCAGGACAAGCAGTATTTCAGCGAGCAGTTCGGCTCCGCCAACTGGCTGGTGCGCGCGCTGGAGCAACGCGCGGAGACCATGCTGAAAGTGGGCGGCGAGCTGGTGAAGCAGCAGGATGCGTTCTTCCGCTTAGGCGTGCGTTATTTGAAGCCGATGACGCTGAAAGACATCGCCGCCGAAACCAATTACCACGAAAGCACCATCAGCCGCGTCACCAGCGGCAAGTTCCTCGTCTGCCCGCGCGGTACGTTCGAGCTGAAATATTTCTTCACCTCGGCATTGCAACGTGCCGAAGGCGGCGACGACGTGTCGAGCATGGCGGTGAAAAATCATATCAGCGAGCTGATCGAAAAAGAGACGGTGCAGCATATCCTATCCGACGACGAAATCGTGGAACTGCTGAAGCAGCGCAATATCACCGTGGCGCGCAGGACGGTGGCGAAATACCGCGAGGCGCTGCATATTCCGTCCTCACCCAAACGCAAGCGGCTGAAGGTGCAGGGGCTGTAGGCTAGTGACGCCCGTTCTTTGCGGGCGTGCCGTTCTTTGCGTCACGGAGTTTGTGCGTGTGGCCGTTTTGGGCGGGAACCACGCGCATCACATCGACCCGCAGGCTGCTATTTGCAGGAGCTACACGCATGATGTCCACCCGCAGGCGGCTCTTTGCGGCGTGTGAGTGCCGTTCCAGCAGTTTGATGATATCGGCATGGCCTTCTTCCCGCGCAATTTCCAGCGGCGTCTGGTGGCCGTTATCTAACGCTTCAGGGTTGGCTTTATGGTGCAGCAGCAGTTGCGCTATCTCCGTCAGGCCGTTGAACGCCGCGTAGTGCATGGGAGTCTGCTGGATTTTGTCAGCGATATCGGGTTTGGCGCCGCGTTTCAGCAGCAGTTCTGCCATCTCATAATTGCCGTGGCTCACGGCGGAAAAAAGCGGCGTTTCGCCGGAGGCTTTCGCCTGCTGGTTGATGTCCGCACCGAGCGAAAGCAAGGTTTCCACGCTTGCGCGATCGTTACCGCAAACGGCGTAAATCAGCGGGGTGCTGCCGGTAATATCATAGTCATCGATAAGCGCTCCCGCATCAATCGCAGCGCGTATGGCCGTCGGGTTCTTATCTCTTGCGGCGTTGAACAGGAATTTCGTGGCCTGGGTTTCGGTCTCTTCCATGGCTTACCGCGCGGGAGCTGTATTTGGGACGGCTTCCAGCCGGTTGGTTTCGATATTTTGAATCCAGCTTTTCGTGCCGGATTCGCGCAACAGGGAGGCGATGTTGGTGGTGCCCTTGCCGATTTCTTCCAGCAGATTCATCGCAGGTGCGACATGCTCCACGAATTCGCGGGTGGTGATGGTTTGCACGTTACGGGGGTGCACGTCATCAGGTGTGGGAATGGAAATCGTACCGCCGAAGCGCTGCTGCATGTCGGAGAGGTTGGAAATATCCACGCCTTTGAACTGCTCGGCCCATTTTAGGTTAATCTCGTTAAAATATTCTGGGTGCGCGGCTTCCAATGCCTTTGCTCCGGCGGAAGCTGCATCCGGGAATATCTTGTCTTTGGCTGCAAACAGTACGACTGCCGCCGCTGCGAAGCCGACCAAAAGCGGAAATACGCTTTCATCGCGGACCAGACTTTTAAAGGAATTTTTCCGCTCCTCAAGAGGGGCATCTTTATATACGGCAGGAACTATCGCCAGGATTCCTTTGGGTAGCTTATTGGCTATGTCGTCAAAATAATAGTCGGCGGCGGTGTGCGCGATATGGCTGGTGACGATGTGCGCCTCTTTCTCGCCGAGTTTATATTTGGTTTTCAGCGCCACTTTTACATCGTTCAGCCTGCCCTGAACGATGGGGCGGTAGGTATTAAGCGTTTTTTCGATCGTTTCATCTTCTTTGAGCTGCGTTCTTGCCACGGCCATAGCATCGCCCAGAGCATTGATTTCCTTGCTGATAGCATTGAGTGCGCGCACCATGTCCGGTTTCAGCTTGGTCGGCGTGCGCACGGTATCCTTATCCTCGTTTACAAAATGTACAAGGTAATCGGTCAAGGGTAGTTTCGCTGTGACAGTCATGGGCGCCCCGTGGAGAGTGTGGCATTATTGATGCCTGAGTATACGTGCCGGCCTCCGGTTTCTAAAGAATGGATTTATGAAGATTTTATTACAGATGAGATTTTATAACATAATGTAATATAATAAATAATCGGATTACGAGGCGCTATTTTCGCCATGAAACTAAACCAATTCCTAACCACTTCATAACTCAATATTAAGTCGCACCCTGTAATCTTGGCGTTATGGCATATGACGCAAACGAAGAAATACTTGCGACCACAAGCTGGGATGCGATCAGCGGGCTTGGCCCTATCGTGCCGTTGCTCAACGACGACACGGTGAACGACATCCTCATCAACGGGCATAACGAAATCTTCATCGAGCGCGCGGGCAAGCTGGAAAAAACGCCGATTACGTTTCCCGACGAAAAAGCGCTGTTCGCGATGGCCGAATGCATCGTGAAGGCCGTGGGTCGCACGCTTGACAGCAGCCGCCCGCTGGTGGATGCGCGCCTTATCGACGGTAGCCGCGTGAACATCATCGCGCCGCCGCTGGCGGTGGACGGCACCATGATTTCCATCCGCAAATTCTCACGCCGTAAAATATCGCTCGAAGATATGGCGACGCAGGGCAATATGTCGCCTGCCATTTGCGAGTTCCTTAAAATCGTCAGCCGCTGCCGCATGAACATCATCGTATGCGGGGGCACCGGCTCGGGCAAAACCACGCTGCTCAACGCCATGTCGCGCCATATCGAGGACTGGGAACGTATCGTGACCATTGAGGACGCGGCGGAATTGCAATTACAGCAGCCGCACGTGGTGCGACTTGAAACCAAGCCGTTCAGCCTGCACAACAACCCCGGCGAGGAAGTGAACATCCGCGACCTCGTGCGCAACGCGCTGCGTATGCGTCCTGACCGCATTATCGTGGGCGAAGTGCGCGGCGCCGAAGCGTTCGACATGATGCAGGCGATGAACACCGGCCATGAAGGATCGCTGACGACCATCCACGCCAACCATCCGCGCGACGCGCTGTCGCGTTTGGAGAACATGCTGTGTATGGCCAATGTGAATATTCCCACGCGTGCGCTGCGTTCGCAGATCGTCTCGGCGGTGCATCTTGCCGTGCAGATCAGCCGCATGCGCGACGGCGTGCGCCGTATCGCCCACATCTCGGAAATCGTGGGCATGGAAGGCGACGTGATTTCGATGAACGAGTTGTTTAAGTTCGTAGCCGAAGGCGACGGCGATGACGGCAAAGTAAAAGGCCATTATCAATGGACGGGGATTATTCCCAAATGCCTGCGCCGCGTGGCCTATTACGGCGACTTAGACCGGCTCGCTAAAGCGCTCGGCATTAAAATTCCCAAAAACATCACGATGTAATGGCTTGTATTTCATTGCCTTATTCAGGCATTGACGCGACACGGGCAAAGGATTATTCTCCGCCTCCTTCCTAACATTTTAGCAACTACAAAAGCAGGCATATCATGCAAATTCAGGTTTCCGGTAAAGGCGTAGAAGTTGGTGAATCGCTGCGTACCCATATCGGCGCTCAGCTTGAGGAGCATGTCAATAAATACATCGACCGCGTGACCAGCATCCAGACGGTCGTTTCCCGCGAGGCGCACCTGTTCCGCGTGGACATCACCGGCAATCTCGGCACGCATGCCGGGCTGGTGGTGCGCAGCCGCGGCGAATCGCCTGACGTATACGCCGCGTTTGACGAGGCGCTGGAGAAAGTCGCCAAGCAGCTTCGCCGCTACAAGCGCAAGATCACCAACCATCACAAAGCGGCCGACGCAACGCCCGAACCCAAGCGCGTAAAAGGCAAGAAATACGTACTGCCGCCGGAAGCGGGCGAAGAGGAAGGCAACAAATACACCGGCGTTATCATCGCCGAAAAGCCGACCGACATCGAAACCATCACTGTGAGCGAAGCGGTGATGAAAATGGATCTGCAGGATCTGCCCGCGCTGATGTTCTTCAACTCGGCGCATGGCGGGCTGAACGTGGTTTACCGCCGCGCGGACGGCAATATCTCCTGGGTAGACCCCGAAGGCAAGGCTGCGTAACAGCTCGGTTTTTAGTATGCATCCCGCATCCCTGTTTCCGATTGAAGCGGTGCTTCCGGGGCTTCCCGCCCGTGACAAGAAACAAGCGCTGAAAATGCTGGCCGCGCATGCCTCGGAGTTGTCCGACCTTTCCGAACGCGAAATTTATGCAGTGCTGGCCGAGCGTGAGCATGTCGGTTGCACCGGCATGGGCAACGGCGTGTGCATTCCCCACGGGCGTTTCGCGGATATGGAGAAGCTCTGTGTGGTTTTCGCGCGGCTGGAAAAACCCATCGATTTCGGCTCGGCGGACGGCCGGCCGGTTGATCTGGTATTCCTGCTGCTTACGCCGGTATCGGCGAATACGGAACATATCAAGGCGCTGGCGACCATCTCGAAGTTGGCGCGCGATAAAACATTATGCAAGAACCTGCGTGCCGCCAGCGGCGCGGAAGCCCTCCGCGACCTGCTGGTCGCACAGGGCGATGACGATAACGGATAGCATGCACGCCACCTGCGTCGCTATCGACGGCAAGGGGGTGTTGCTCACAGGCAAGCCGGGAAGCGGAAAATCCGACCTTGCGCTTCGGCTCATCGATAGCGGCGCGCAACTCGTGGCCGACGATTTCGTGGATATTACCGTATCGGATGCAACCTTATTTGCCTCTGCGCCGGAAGCCTTGCGTGGCAAGCTGGAGGTGCGGGGGCTTGGCATTGTGACGCTGCCGTTTGCCGGGCATGTACCGCTCGCGCTCGCAGTGGCGCTTGTGGAACGCGGCGCAGTGGAGCGGCTGCCGGAGCCTGAGTTCTTCCATTGCCTTGGCGTGCGACTGAGGCTACACTCGCTGTGCGCATTCGATGTGTCCGCGTGTGCAAAAATCAGAATGTTTCTTCAGGCATCGTAGTCATCATGAAACTCGTTCTCGTCACTGGCATGTCCGGTTCCGGCAAGGCGGTTGCGCTCAAAACGCTTGAGGATTTCGGCTTCGAGGCGATCGACAATATCCCGCTGGGGCTGGTGCCCGCGCTGGCGGCCAATATCGGCGCACGCCACGTGGCGCTCGGGGTGGACATACGCAGCCGCGATTTTTCTCCCCAGCATTTCACCGAAATCATCGAATCCCTGAAAAAAAATCCTGCTATCGATTTGCGTATCCTGTTCCTAGACTGTGAGGACGAGGAGTTGCGCCGCCGCTTCACTACCACGCGCCGCCGTCATCCACTGGCGGTGGACAGGCCGGTGCTCGACGGCATCCGGCATGAGCGCGCGCTGATAGAAGGGTTACGCGACCTTGCCAATGTGGTGATCGACACCAGCGATTTCGAGGCGATAGACCTGCGGGGCGTGATCTCCACGCATTTCGCGCGCGAAGGCCACACGCTCGCGGTGGGCATCACCTCGTTCTCATTCAAGCACGGCGTGCCGCGCGAGGCGGATATGGTGTTCGACGTACGCTTCCTGAAAAACCCGTATTACGAGGAGCATCTAAGCGCCAAAACCGGCCTCGATGCCGAAGTAGGCAAATACGTGGAATCCGACCGTGATTTTCCCGCATTCTTCTCGCGATTGACCGCACTGGTGCTGCCGCTGTTGCCGCGTTATCTCGAAGAGGGAAAGAGCTATTTCACCATCGCGTTCGGCTGCACCGGCGGGCAGCACCGCTCGGTCTACACGGCGCAGAAATTCAGCGCATTTTTACAGGAAAACGGCTACAACGTGACACTACGTCACAGGGATTTAAAAACAAGCGAGGCAGTATGATTGGGATCGTAGTAGTAACGCACGGCAAGCTGGCGGAAGCCTTCGTCGCCGTGACGGAGCATGTGGTGGGCAAGCAAGCGCAGATCGCCGCTATCGGCATCGAACCGGATGAAGACGCCGAAAAAGCGCGTGGCCGCATTCTCAAGGCGATCAAGGACGTAAGCAGCGGCAAGGGTGTGGTCATCCTCACCGACCTATTCGGCGGTACGCCTTCAAACCTCGCCATTTCCGCGATGAAGCAGGACGATGTGGAGGTCATCGCGGGCGTGAATTTGCCGATGATGATTAAGCTCGCCAGCGTGCGCGGTAACGTCAAACTCGCCGATGCGGTCGCGCAGGCGCAGGACGCCGCCCGCAAATATATCAACGTCGCGGGCAATTTCCTGTAATGGCGGGCGCGGACGTTACCATCGTCAATAAAAAAGGCCTGCACGCGCGCGCAGCGGCGAAATTCGTCAAGACCGTCACATCGTTCGATGCGGACGTGCTGGTAGTGAAGCGTGGCGTGCCGCCGGAGCTGGATTCGCCGCAAGTGCAGGGCGGATCTATCTTAGGGCTGATGATGCTCGGGGCGGATAAAGGCTCGGTATTGCAGATTCTGGCCAGCGGCAACCACGCGGATAAAGTGTTGCAGGCGCTGGTGGAACTGGTCGAAGGAAAATTCGGCGAAGGGGAGTAGCGTTATGTCACAGGAAACTGTCATTCCCGTATCCAAGGCATGGGCGGATCGCGCCTATATCACGGCGGAAAAATATGCTTCCATGCACCGCGAATCGCTCGCGCAGCCGGACGTGTTCTGGGCGAAGCAGGCGGAGCCATTTGTGTGGCACAAGAAGTGGGACAAGGTGAAGGACACGCAATTCACCTCGCCGGTGTCGGTGAAATGGTTCGCGGGCGCGAAAACCAATATTACGGAAAATTGCCTCGACCGTCATTTGAAAACACGTGGCGACCAGGCGGCGATTATCTGGGAAGGCGACAATCCCAACGAATCGCAGACGATTACTTACCGTGAATTACATGCGCAAGTCTGTCGGCTCGCCAACGTGCTGCAAAGCCATGGCGTGGCCAAAAGCGACCGCGTCACCATCTACCTGCCGATGATCCCCGAAGCGGCGGTGGCGATGCTTGCATGTGCGCGCATTGGTGCGATCCATTCCGTGGTGTTCGGTGGGTTTTCCGCCGATGCCTTGAAAGGGCGCATCGAAGATTGCAACAGCAAGTTGGTGATTACCGCCGATGAAGGTTTGCGCGGCGGCAAGAATGTGCCGCTGAAAAAAAATGTCGATGAGGCGATTGCAAAACTCGATTGCGTAGAGCGTGTGATCGTAGTGAAGCGCACGGGCGGCAACATCGCATGGAACACACGCGATGTGTGGTTCCATGATGAGATGGCAAAAGCCGATGCTGCGCATATCCCCGTATCGCAAGACGCCGAAGACCCGCTTTTCATTCTCTACACTTCCGGCTCCACCGGCAAGCCTAAGGGCGTGCTGCATACCACCGGCGGCTATATGGTGTGGGCGGGCGTGACGCATAAATACACGTTCGATTACCATCCCCCGGAGGGGGAGTCTGCCCCGGCGAAGGCCGGGGGCGACATCTACTGGTGCACCGCCGATGTCGGCTGGGTCACCGGCCATACTTATATCGTCTACGGCCCGCTGCTCAACGGCGCGACGACGGTGATGTACGAAGGCGTGCCCAACTATCCCGACTGGTCGCGCTTCTGGCAGGTGATCGACAAGCACAAGGTCACGATTTTCCACACTGCGCCCACCGCCATCCGCGCCATCATGCGCGAAGGCGACGCATTCGTGAATTGCACCTCGCGCAAAACCCTGCGGCTCATCGGCAGCGTGGGCGAGCCGATCAACCCGGAAGCGTGGCTGTGGTACTGGCGCGTGGTGGGGCAGGAGCGTTGCCCGATCGTGGATACATGGTGGCAGACGGAAACCGGCGGCAACATGATCGCGCCGTTCCCCGGCGCTACCGCGCTCAAGCCCGGCTCCGCCACCGTGCCGTTTTTCGGCGTGAAGCCGGTGATCGTGGATGCGGCGGGCAAGGAATTGCAGGGCGCGTGCGAAGGGATGTTATGCATCGCCGATTCATGGCCGGGGCAGATGCGCAGCGTGTATGGCGACCATGCGCGTTTTGAGCAAACGTATTTTTTGCAATTCCCCGGCAAGTATTTCACCGGCGACGGCGCGCGGCGCGATGCCGATGGGTATTACTGGATCACCGGGCGCATCGACGACGTGCTGAACGTCTCCGGCCACCGGCTTGGCACGGCGGAAGTGGAAAGCGCGTTGGTAGGGCATGCGCATGTGACGGAAGCAGCGGTGGTCGGCTTCCCGCATGACATCAAGGGGCAGGGGATTTATTGCTATGTAACGCTGGCGGCAGGCACTGCGCCAAGCGACGCGATTGCGAGCGAGCTGGTGCAATGGGTACGCAAGCAGATCGGCCCCATCGCCGCGCCCGACCGTATCCATTTCACGCCGCAACTTCCCAAGACGCGCTCGGGAAAAATCATGCGCCGCATATTGCGCAAAATCGCGGAGGGCGACGTGTCGAATTTAGGCGATACGTCGACGCTGACGAATCCGGAAATCGTGCAGGAGCTGGTGAAGGGACGTAAGGCTTAAGTACCACCCGGCGTGAGGGTCACGCCCGCCTGCTGCTGCCTGGTCGGCAGCGAGCCGGCAGTGCCGCCCATCGGACGTGCATCCGTGTTAGCCTGCGCGAGTGCGCCTTGCAGGGCGGGCGTCATCGGTTGCACAGGCGTGCCATAGGACTGATCCACGGTAATGCCCAGCGGGTTCGTAAGTTGCTGCATCTGCGTGTTCACCGCGACAACGACGGGCGCTATCGTTTCCACTTGCTTGACGGCATCGCCTGCGAGCGTGACATTCGTGCCGTCGAGTTTCCCCGTAATGGATTGCTGGAGTTTCTGCTCGATCACCGTGCCGTCGTTGGCTCTCAGCTCTATCGTATCCATGGTGGCCTTACTGCCGACTGCGGAACCGTGCAGCGTGGCGGTGTAGGTTTTTCCCTCGACATTCACTTCGCCGGCGATTGCGGTGACATGCTCGACAACCGGCAAGTCACGCGAGGGAGTTACGGACGTTGTCGGCGGCGGCGTGACAGGTTTGGCGGCTTTCACCAGCTCATCGGCCTTGTTGAAATCCATCTCGTTATTGACGATGGCGACGAAGATCGGCGTGGCCAGCGGCGGCGCGGGCTGCTTCGGATCTGCGCCCGCCGGGGTGATGGAAGTGACTTTGAACATACCGTCTTCCGTTTTTTCACCGGCGATGATCGCACCTTTGAGTTCCCCCTCGGTGAGAGTGTATTTGGTTTGCTTACCCAGGGCGGTGGGGGCGGCTACGTGTTCGATGTCTTTCACCGACACGTTGATGGATTTCTCACTGTCTTTCACGCTGCCGGTGCCGACGCTTTGCGACTGACCGAGGCCTTGCGCTTTCGGGTCTTTGAACTTGCTGAAGAAGCTGGCGGGCGTGCCGTTGGGGTCTTTCATCGAGCCGAGCACCATGAAGGCGATAGCGCCGAAGATAAGTGCGCCGATCATGTTGCCGCCGAACATCATGCCGACCACGGCAGCGCCGAGGAAGCCCAGTATGCCCATTTTATTGTCTTCAAAGAAATTGCCTTTCTTCTTCGACGGTTCAGCAACTGCGCCCGGGGTCGGGGTGTGGCCGGTTTTCAGCGTGAGCTGCGCGCGGCCGCCTTCAGCCAGCGTGTTGCCCGCGATGTCGAGTTCCTTCTTGATCGCTTCCGGCTGTTTGTCGGACATGCCGGTCAGGTTTATTTTCAGGTCTTTATCCAGCGACAGCTTCGTGTCGGGATAGATTTTATCGAGGTGGCTGTCGACGGTTTTCCAGGCGTTCTGGAATTTCGCATCTTTTTCCGTGGCGATTTTTTCCGCGATGAAGCGTTTCGCGTCGTCCTTGCTTAACTCACCCGGATGGAACACCAGCGCTCCCGCTGCTTTTGCGGCAGCCGTCTTTTCGGCGGCGGCTTTTTCCGCTGCGGCTTTCTCGGCGGCGAGCCTTGCAGCGTCCAGCGATTGCTTCTGCTTGCCCAGAATACCGGCAGCGGCTACCTGCATATCTTCGGCTACGGTAGCAAGGCCGGGTGCGACCGGGTATACCAGCGCGCCGTTTTGGATTTTGAAGCTGTTATTTTTGCCGAGCGAAGAGCCGATGTCGATCGCCTTGCCATCCGCGCCTGCGACGGGCTTGCCTGCGTCGTCGCTCATGGTGACGCTGGTGATGGTGGCTTCTTTGCCGTTCGACGTGCCGCCGAACGTTACGTTATATTGCTTGCCGCCGACGGTAGCCGTGCCCATCGCGACGGTAATGCCCGCTGCGGTGGTTGCGACGGGGAGCTTGTCGTCGGTCAGCGTAACAAGTCCTTCCTTCTGCAACGGTGCGAGCGTGGCGTTGACGGATTTGCGCGTGTTGGCGTCTTTGCCCGCAGCCCATTTCACGAGGCCAGAGGCGTCGAGCTGGCCGCTGGAATTGAGGGTGAGTTTGTTGCCGTCGTCATAATGGTCGCGCACGATGCCGGGATAGCCCGCCAGCGTTTTCCATGCGAGTTTCTGGGATTCGGTGCCGTTCTGCGCTTTGTCCGCGATCCATTGCTGTGCGTCTTTTGAATCTTTCAGCACATGCGCTTTTTCCCATTCGCGTGCGCCGCCCAGATCGAGCGAGCCATCGGCATTGAGCGCGATGCGCTTGCCATCGGCATAGAGTTTGTCGAGCTGCGCGGAGGTGGTTTTCAGCGCGTTGGTGTCAGTGGTTTTAATCGCGTCCCACTGTTCTGCGGTCATTGCTTTCGGGCGTTCTTGCAACGTATTGGCGGTTTCCTGCAAGGTGAGCGCGGCGGCGATGGCGTGCTTGGCTTCACTGAGCGAAAGCTCGCGTTCCTGCCCTTTGCTCTGCACTTTCACCCATTCATTGTAAACGCCAATATCGGGCTTGCCGGAGGCATCGGCTACCTGCGGGATAATGTCGTTCGCGCCGTTGACACGCACCTGTTTGCCTTCGGCGAACCATTTATCAACGTTATTATTCACCCAGCGAAGGTCTTCATCGCGCATATTGCTGCCAAGCGCCCATGAGCGTACGGCGTCCGCATCGGGAAGCACTTGCGCGCGCGGTTTTTCCCAGTGGGCTTTGCCGATCCCTGCAGCGAGGGCGATTTTAGCGTCGTCGGAAGCCCTGCTCTGAATCGCTTCCAGTTCGTGAATGATTTCTTTCGATTTCATGCCGGATTTTTCGAGAGATGCAATGGTGGCACCCGTTTCGGCGCTGGCTTTTTTCTGCGCGTCCGCCCATTCCATGAATGCGCCCATATCGGCTTTGTCTGCGGCGTCGGTCACGCGGGGAAGGTCGTCGATTTTGCCCACACGGACTTTGCTGCCGTTTGCGAACCATTTATCGACGTTGCTATTGATCCATTGAAGGTTGGCAGCGTCGAGCTTGCTGTCGATTGCCCACTGGCGAACGGTGCCGGCATCTTTAAGCTCAGGCATTTCCTTGTCGATTTTCTGCCATTGCGTTTCCGCTTTTTTCAGGACTTTATCGATTTCCTTGGCGCCTGCGCCCGGCTCTATGCTCGTGATCATGGTCAAACCCTAAGATCTTAAATACGAATCCTTATTGTCCATTATTCCTTTAACGCCCTGTTTATACAAGCGAAGCTTTTATGACAGGAAATGCTTAACGCCCGGTGTAAACGGTCAAATATGACAATAAAATGACAGCCGGGCTATTGGCCGAAACGTCCTGTAACGCCTGAGTTTTTCATCGACGAAGGGAGCGGGGAGGGTGGGAGTTGGCCTAGCGCGGACGCATCGGGAGCGGGCTGGCTGGAAGTCTGCACTGCCTTGCGGCTGGCCTCCGCGATTTTCGCCGGGTCGGTCGAAGGCTCCGTGCCCAGATACGGGCTGACTTCCGGTGTGTTGGGCGTAGCGGGGGGATTGAGCTTGTTCTTCATCGTTTTGGTGAGATCGTGGAATCCTTCGTTGAACGCCCACGATGCCACGATAGTGGAGAGTACCGTAGCGATGCCGCCGAACAGCCCGCCGCCGAACCCGCCGAACAGCTTATACCCGACCGCAAGTCCGATCGCCCCACCGATCAATCCGCCGATCTGGATGCCGCCACGGTCGCCGTCGAAGACATTGCTGATGATTTTTTCCGGGATGGGTTTGCCGTTGACCTTCTTCGCAAGCACTTCCCACGCGGCGCGGCCTTCCAGCCCGTAGGCGGGCAGGCGGTTTTTCTCGAACGCGGTGAGGAAATCATGCTCCATCTTGTAGCGGCCTTTTTGCAGCGCAGACGTATCGACGGGAACATTGGCCTGCGCGCCGCGCTGTCTCGTGGCCTGCGTAATCTGGTTCCTTCCGGCGGCGGCGATCAGGCTGTCGTGGAGGAATTGCGTGTATACGTTGTGATCCAGATCGGGGCGCTCGGTTGCCGAGGCTTCCGCCGCTTTGCGGATATGCAGGTAGCGCATCTGGTCGCCGCGTGACAGTCGGTCGATGAGGTTCTCGTTGCTGGGCGGTACGAAAGTCATGTCGTGTGAGCTACCACAAACGGATTTTCAACTAGGCCGATTATAGGTCAGCCGCACCATTGCGACAAGTTAAGCTTTTGTGACGCGTGGATAATCGGTTTATGACAGTTTGCCATAGATGTAAGTAACCCACGGCGAAACAATGGTTTTTGAATCCAGCCGCAGGCTGTGGGCGGCCATAACCTGTTCCAGTTCTGCCATACGCCACTCCAGTATGCCCGAAAGCAGCACACAGCCGCCGGGAGCGAGGTTTTTAACCATATCCGCGCTGATGGCGATATGCACATCCGCCAGCAGGTTGCAGATGATGAGGTCATACGGTGCGCGCTTAGTGATTTCCGGGTGGGAAAATCCGTCGCTGCGCAGGGCGACAACGCGCTCCTGAAGCCCGTAATGCGCGATCTGCGCGTGGGTATCGTCCACCGCTTTTTGGGCGATGTCGGCAGCTAGCACGCTGGCAGGCCACGCATAAGCGGCAGCTACCGACAAAATGCCGTTTCCGCAGCCGATTTCTAGGATATTGGTGAATTCCCGCGTTTCATGCAGGGTTTGCAGCGATCCAAGGCAGGCGGAGGTGGTGGGGTGCAGGTTGGCGGTATCCAGCGCGAAATGTAACATATTAATTTTTTTCAAATAAACATAATTTTAAGGATTCCGGCATTAGAATGGGGGCTAGTTCACGGTTTGTTAAAATTTACCCGTTAAAACATCGTCCATAACGCCTGAAACCCGCGCAATCGAAAAACATGAAAAAACGCATATTGATTGTCGAAGATAACGATCTCAATCTCAAGCTGTTTCGGGATCTGCTCACCGCGCACGGGTATGAAACCATCGAAACCAAAGAGGGTCTTGAGGCGATTACGCTGACCAAAAGCGAAAGCCCGGATCTCATCCTCATGGACATTCAGCTTCCCGAAGTGTCGGGCCTGGAAGTGACGCGCAGGCTGAAAGCGGATTCTTCGATCAGCTACATTCCCATCATTGCGGTGACGGCATTTGCGATGAAGGACGACGAAGAAAAAATTCTCGCCGCCGGCTGCGAAGCCTATATTTCCAAGCCGATTTCGATCGTGCCGTTCCTCAACACGGTGCGCCGTTTTCTTGGTGAAGAAGAGGTAGCCTAATGACCGCGCAGATTCTCGTCGTAGATGACGTGCTGGCTAACGTGAAGTTGCTGGAAGCCCGTCTTGCCAGCGAATATTACGACGTGATCACCGCGCGTGACGGGTTTGAGGCGCTTACCAAGGCGAAAGAAAGCAAGCCTGATTTGATTCTGCTCGACGTGATGATGCCGGGCATGGACGGGTTTGAGACCTGCCGCAAACTGAAAGAGGACGGCGATTTATCGCACATCCCCGTGGTGATGGTCACAGCACTTTCCGAAAAATCCGACCGTATCAAAGGCCTCGAAGCGGGCGCCGACGATTTCCTCACCAAGCCGATCAACGACATGGCGCTGTTTGCGCGCGTGAAGTCGCTGGTGCGTATTAAAATGCTGATGGACGAGCTGCGCCTGCGCGATAAAACCAGCATGCAGATGGGTATCCAGCCTACCATCGCCAACACCTTTATTTCCGATGTGTCCGGCTCGAGGGTGATGCTGATAGACGACGACGAAGTGCAGGGAAAACAGATCGTCGCGAAGTTGAAAGACACCTACGAAGTGGAATGGGTCGTCGATCCCGAAGAAGCGTCCGCACGTGCGAAAAGCGGGAATTTCGATGCGATCTTAGTCAGCACGCTGCTGTCGGATGTGGACGGGCTGCGCCTGTCGTCGCAAATCAAAAGCCAGGAAGAAACACGCAACGTGCCGCTGCTGGTATTCGTCGATGAAGATGACACGCATACCATGTTCAAAGCGCTGGAAATGGGTATCAACGATTACCTCACCGCGCCGGTGGACAAGAACGAAATGACGGTGCGCGTGCGCACGCAGATTCGCCGCAAGAAATATCAGGAAGCCCTGAAATCGCAGTACCAGAAAAGCATTTCGATGGCGATCACCGACGGGCTGACCGGCCTGTACAACCGCCATTATTTGAACACGCACTTGGATAACATGGTCAAGCAGGCATTACAGAACAGCAAGAACCTTTCTGTGATGATGCTCGATATGGATCACTTCAAAACTATCAACGACACGTACGGCCACGACGTCGGCGATATGGTGCTCAAGCAGATGTCGGATTTAATTATCCACACGTCGCGCTCCACCGATCTGGTCGCGCGTTTCGGCGGCGAGGAATTCGTCATCCTCATGCCGGAGACCGACCTGCAAGCGGCAGTAGGAGCCGCTAACCGCGTGCGCAAAATTATTGAAACCACCCCGTTTAAAATCAACGCGGCAGGCGAAACCACGCAGGGCACGGTAAGCATAGGCGTGGCGAATTTACACACCGAAGGCGAAAGCTCCGAAAGCCTCCTCAAACGCGCCGACGAAGCACTGTTCGCCGCCAAACACAGCGGCCGCAACGCGGTGAAAGTGTCGGAAAGCGCCGTGCCTAAAGGCTGGTGAGAGAATAGCACCTGCGCTCCCATTGTTTACTTTGTGTTAATTATATGCTACCATCTCAGGTAGTTAACCATTGCATCAATCTACTGATATGACCGAACATTGGCGAGATTACGCCACGCTAGTCGCTATGCCAGATGACGCCAAAATAATAAGCGCGGCGATGGATGTCCTTTGGGCGACTGACGAAGGAAAAAAGATGATCAAGGCGGCGCATGAATTCCACGGTAAAGTTACGATCAACACGCGTTCACAAAAGCCATCGCGCTTTGAAGATAACACCATTTTTCTCAATATACTCGATATGGGAAGTACCATGTATGTACGCCAAGGTATGGAAGGCGAAGCTGTACGCCACAGCTACCTGCCCAGAGCGATCGATGCCGCAACGAAACGTTCGGACTGGAAAGAGATAGAGCGCCTGGATCAGCAGGTGAACCGTATCTACGCTAATTTTGACCTGCTGCATGAACTAACCCATGAATATAAGCACGCGGCGGATTCTCCGAATTCAGGAAACCGTAGTATTCTTATTAAGGAAATGAAAGAAATTAATGGCCGCCTGCGGCGTGATGAGGATTTGATCCATTTCCGTACGCTGATGGATGAGAAGAAGACGGATCCGGCGTCTGTGTATTTCAGGAAGCATGTTTCGCCGGATGCAGTGCAGAAATTTCGCGATGGCACGCTGACCAACAATGATGCATCAAGCGCGATAGTCGATGTAAAAGTGCATTGGTATGATGTAGGCGACAAACAGTATGACCATGTGATGCGTGGCGTTTTTTCTGACGCTGAACTGGCTAAAAGAGATGAAGACCGGTGGAAAAGATTTGAAACGGAACGTCAGGAATTTGAGAAAAGGCGTGTAGAACTTAGTGAAAAGCATGCGGTCGAGCAGACCAACGATCTTTTCAGGAAAGAGTTTAACACGCGGCTTGCTGAGGGTGAAAAGATGCCGGAACGCAGCGGTTACAGTGGCATAATGGATCCCACCCCGAATGATCAGCCGTCAAAGGATTTCAGGATCAGGGCGCTTTATAAAAAATTGGTGGAGGAAGGAAAGCTCAAGGAAGGTGATAGTCGGTCAGCGTTGCCGGATGTTGATCCTCCATCGGCACCTAAGCCAGGTTTGCCAGCGCGCGATAACATTGAAAAAGACCGGGAAATTCCCTGAAACCTAAATCCTGATGACTGCCATCACCGGCGCGTGATCCGACGCTTTTTCCAGCGCGCGCAATTCCTTTTTAACTTCGCAGGCTTCCAGCTTATCCGCGGCTTGCGGTGAAAGTAATAAATGGTCGATGCGTAGTCCGTCGTCGTTGGCGAACGCGCCTGCGCGGTAGTCCCACCAGCTGTAGCCGCCGTCCTTGTGGCACAGGCGGTAGGCGTCGTACATGCCCATATGCGCGATCCTGCGCCAGCGTGTGCGTACCTCGTCATGCGTGAGCACGCTGCCTTTCCACGCTTTCGGATTATGCACGTCAGCATCTTCGGGTGCGATGTTGTAATCGCCGCCGACGACTAGTAATTCCTGATAGGAAAGCAACGTGCGCATATGCGCGGTGAAATGATCTAAAAACCCGAGCTTGTAGGGGAATTTTTCCGAGTCGGCGGTCTGGCCGTTGGGCACGTAGACGGAGGCTACGCGCAGCGCTTCGCCGGGTAGTGCGATCACCGCTTCGATATAGCGCGCGCGTTCGTCGCCGTTGCCGGGCACGCCGCGCGTGATGTCTTCGAGTTTGAATTTGGAGAGGATGGCGACGCCGTTATAGGTTTTCTCGCCATAGATGGCGAGGTTGTATCCTAAATCCTCGATCTCCATCGCGGGAAAAACGTCATCGGTGCATTTGAGTTCCTGCAGCAGCACGATGTCGGGCGCATCCTGCCTGAGCCAGTCGAGCAAATGCGCAAGGCGTGAGCGTATGGAATTGACGTTCCACGTCGCGATTTTTATGGTCACAGCGTGACGGAGAAACTGTTGCCGCAGCCGCAGCGTGCGGTGGCGTTCGGGTTTTTGATCGCGAACCCGGCATGGCTCAAATCTTCGGTGAAATCGAGCGCGGAGCCGCGCACGATGTCGATGGATACATCGTCGATCACCACTTCCGCGCCGTCTTTTTCGATCACGGTATCTTGCGCGGTGGGCGCGGTGGCGTCGAGCGCGAATTCATACTGGAAACCGGAACATCCGCCGCCTTTGACCGACACGCGGAAACGCAAATTCGCATTGCCTTCGTCGGCCTTCAGCTTGTTGATGCGCGCAGCCGCGCTTTCAGTGATGGAAAAAGCCGAAGGCGGCGGGGTGAGCGTGTGCGTGTCGGATGTGGTTTGCATCTGGGTAGTATGAGCCAGTTTCAGGGTTTTTGCAAGCCGTCCAGCCAGCCTGTCACCATATCCACCTGATTTTTCGCCATCAAAGCGGGGGCGTGGCCGGTATTTTCGATTTCCCGGAAGGTGAGGGCGGGGTGCTGAGCCTGCATCGCAAGCGCGGTTTCGCGCGTGAGTATGTCGGAATGTTCACCGCGGATGAGCAGCGTGGGTACGGGTTTTATAGCTTCCCACATCGCCCACAAATTCACCTCCTGCACGGCATCGGGTTTCGGGGAGTTGGCCATGATCGCGGGATCGTAGGCCAGCCGCCACGTGCCGTCTTTCGCCTGCTCGATGCTGTGCTGGAAGAGAAGCTGCCAGTGCGCCTCGTCAGTGATACCGAACGGCGCGCAATTTTTGCGTAACGCCGCTTCCGCATCGGCGCGGGTCGCATAGGCGGAAGTGACGCCCGCATAGCGGCTGATACGTTGCAATCCTTCTTTGGGAATGATGCAGCCGACATCGTTCAGCGCGAGCGATGCCAGCAATCCAGGGGCGGCGTTGGCGGCCATCATGCCGAGGATGCCGCCCATCGACGTGCCGATCCAGTGTACGCGCGCGATGTCGAGTTCGGCCAGCAGGTGGCGTATGGCGGCGAGGTAGGTGAGGTTGTTGTATTGCGTCGTATCCGCAAGCCACGGGCTTTTGCCGCGCCCGGGCATATCGGGGCAGAGCACACGGCATTTCCCGGCGAGATGCCCGGCAAGCACATCGAAATCGCGCCCGTTGCGAGTGAGGCCGTGGGCGCACAGCACGGCATGCGCCGCGCCGCTGTCACCCCACTCCGTGTAATGCAGGATACCCGACGGCGTGTGCAGGCTGCGCGGCTGCATCAGCAGTTGATCTTAAGCACGTTGCGCATGAGGTTATACACACAGGCGCGCACGATAAGGACGATGCTCAGGCTCATGACAAGCGATCCTGCCGTGTCCGCGGGGAAGTGCATGCCGAGCGACACGCGCGTCCACGCGGCCATGAAAATCGCGATGGCGCCTACGATGCGCATGACCGGTGACAGCACCGGCCACAGGGAGGCGATCATCATCGCCATGAACGACACGTGGCCGCTGGGGAAGCTGCGGTAGGCGTTCTTGAGGCTGCGCGATTGCTCCAGCAGGTTGATGTCCGTTTCCCCGAACACGACGTAAGGGCGCGGGTACTGGAAGTAGTTTTTCAAGACGTTGACGGTATATTCGCTCATGATGAAGCTGATGGCGGTAACGATCAGCACGCAGAACCAGGTGATGATATATTGCTTGGAGCCGCCCCTGCGAAGTTGCTTGCGCACAATGGCCGAACCCAGCACGTAGACCAGCATGAGCATCATGTAGAGAGGGAAATTCTTACTGTCGGCGAGCTGGTTGATGTCGAGCATCAGCGCGTCATATTCATCGCCGCGAATGTCGTTTATCAGCCGGAAAAGCCAGCTGTTCGCACCGAACCAGTCATAAAACAGCTCCTTGCCGCCGAAGGCTTGCTGGGTAACGGCGTCCTGTGCTGTGCTAGCGTCCAATGGTGAGTCCCTGCATGAGGATTTCCGGGTGTTTGCCTTCGACGAAATCGGCAATAATGGATGCACTTCCCGCCGCTTGCGTCCAGCCGAGCGTACCATGACCGGTGTTGAGGAACAAGTTGCTATATTGCGTTGGTCCCATCACCGGCGGGCCGTCGGGCGTGGATGGCCTGAGGCACGCCCATTTGCCGATAGGCTGCTCCCAGTCGGCACGCGGGAACAGGCTGCGTGCTGCGCGTACGATCGGCACGATGCGGTTTTCGTTGATGTCGTGATTATGGCCTGCGAACTCGGCGGTGCCTGCGACGCGCATGCGGTTGCCCAGTCTGCTATACACGATTTTGTAGCTGCCGTCGGTGATGCTCAGATGCGGGCAGAATGCATTGGCTTCGAGCGTGATGCTGTAGCCTTTCATCGGGTAGACCGGGATGTTGATTCCGACGGGGCGCAGGTAGAGCGGGGAATAGGAGCCCATCGCCATAATATAGGCATCGGCGGTGATGTCGCCCTGATCGGTGACGACGCCTGCGATGCGGTCGTTTTCCACGTGCAATCCCTGGATATTCGCCCCGTAGAGGAATTTTACGCCGTGGCGCTCGCTCGCTACTTTCGCCAGCGCGTTGCAGAAAAGGAACGCGTCGCCGCTTTCGTCGAGATGCGCGTGCATACCGCCGACGATGGTGCGTTCCGTGTGCGCGAGCGAGGGTTCCAGCGCGAGGCACTGCTCGCGTGAAAGCTCGCGCTGTTCGCAACCGAATTTCATCTGGAATGCGTTGTGCCGCTTGGCGGCGTCGAAATCTTTTTCCGTGCCGTAAATATGCAGGATGCCTTTATTCGCATAGTCGAACGCGATGCCGGTGTTCTCACGCAGCTCGCGGAATTTGTCACGGCTGTACATGCCGAGCCGTAGGATGTTCACGCAGTTGGCTTCTGCGCGGGCGGTGGTGCAGTTGCGCAGGAATTGCAATCCCCACACCATCATGCGCCAGTCGGCGCGCAGGCGGAACACCAGCGGCGCATCGGGACTTACCAGCCATTTAGGGAGTTTTGCCAGTACGCTAGGGGAAGCCCACGGTTCGGCGTGGCTATAGCTTAGTTGGCCGCCGTTGGCGAAGCTGGTTTCCCGGCCGCTTTCCGGTTGGCGGTCGAGAACGGTCACTTCAAACCCGCGCCGGCCAAGCTCATAGGCGGCGCTTACCCCCAAAAGGCCTGAACCGAGAACTAATAGTTTCATATTTTACAATATATTAGATTAATTTATGCGGGTTACGGGGTGTTTGTAAATCACCCAAGTCATAATGAGGGATCGCGGATTTGTCCAAGATAAATTTTTACGTTCCTGCCACAAAACTGCAATAAATCTATGCTAGACTCGAAGGTGGAAAGCTCTCATTCATCCTTTTTTAAGCAACATGCTGTATAAACAAGAAAAATAGAGGATTTTACCATGTCTGGTTCTGGACGACTCCAATCCGACCCGTTGTTTCAGGGGCTCACGCGCCCGACCATGATTCTGGGCGTGAGCTACATGTACTTCGTGATCAACGCGGGCATCTGCATGGTCACCTTCATCAACATGCAGAATTTCATGATCCTGTTGGTGGTAGGGCCGGTGGTGCATCTTATCGGCTACCTGATCTGCCTGAAAGAACCGCGTGCTATTGAATTGTTTATGATTAAGATGAGCAAGGGATACAAATGCGTGAACCGTGGCTTCCACGGCTATACTAATTCTTACGATCCGTATTGAGCGCCATGAAATTCAACCTGAAACGACGCGCTACTCCTAAATCCGCCTATTCACGGCTGGAAGTTTCCGCCGCTACGTTTATTCCTTACCAGTATCAGTGGGATCGGGAGACCGTCGTTACCAAGAAAAAAGAATTCCTCCAGATCATCAAGCTCGACGGGTTCTCATTCGAGACCGCCGACGACGAAGATGTGGACATGAAAAAGATGGTGCGCAATTCGCTGCTGAAAAGCCTCGCGGACGGCACGTTCGCCGTATGGTTCCACACGATCCGCCGTCGCCAGAGCGCCTATCCCGGCGGTAGGCAGCCTCCCGGCTTTCCTGCATACGTGGACAAGAAATGGCATGAGAAGCACCATTCCAAAGATTCCTATGTCAACGAAATCTATATCACGGTTGTACGCAAAGCCGACACCAAGGGCGCGGCGAAAGTGCACCATTATTTGAAAAAAGCATCGGAAGCGAGCAACAAGGCCGCGCAGATCGACACGATGCGCGAGCAGCACAAGGAACTCGCGGAAGCGATCCACCGCCTTGTCGCCACGCTGCGCGATTACGGCGCGCGCGTACTCACCACGTATGAAACCGAAACCGGCGCGTTTTCCGAACCGTTGGAGTTTTTATCGAAGCTGGTGAATGCGGGCTTCTCGCAGCCGATCCGCTATACGGCGAGCAACATCGCGCATACGCTTCCCATTTACCGCCTCTATTTCGGCGATCGCTCTATCGAAGTGTCCGGTGGCCCGCGCAAACGTTTTGCGGGCATGATTAGCATCAAGGAATATGCCCCCGCCACGGCTGCCGGGTTGCTTGACGGCTTCCTGCAATTGCCGTTTGAATTTATCATCGCGCAGTCCTTCACGTTCCATAACCGCAGCGTGAATATCGGGCGCATGCAGTTGCGCCAGCGCCGCATGATGGCAGCGGAAGACGCGGCGATTTCGCAGATCGCGGAAATTTCCGACGCGCTCGACATGGCGATGAGCGGCCACGTCGCGTTCGGCCCTCACCACATGACGGTGATGTGTTTTGAAGAAAGCATGCCCGAGCTGGAAAAAGTATTGTCGATGGCGCTGGCCGAGCTGGTGAATATCGGCGTGAACCCGGTGCGCGAAAAGTTCGTGATGGAGCAGGCGTATTGGGCGCAGCTTCCAGGCAATTTTGAGTTTATCGCGCGCGGCTCCGACATCAGCACCATGAACCTCGCCGGGTTCGCGAGCCTGCATAATTATCCCACCGGCAAGATCGACGGCAACCACTGGGGTGACGCGGTTACCGTGTTCGATACCTCGTCGGGCACGCCGTATTTCTTCAACTTCCACAACCGCGACGTAGGCCACACCACCATCATCGGGCCGACCGGCGCGGGTAAGACGGTGCTGCTCAACTTCCTCTGCGCGCAGGCGCAGAAATTCAACTGCCGCATTTTCTTCTTCGACAAGGATCGCGGCGCGGAGGTGTTCATCCGTGCCATCAGCGGCAAATACACGGTGATCGAACCGGGCAGGCCATGCATGTTCAATCCGCTGCAACTGCCTGACATTCCCGAAAACCGTACGTTCCTCGCCGAATGGCTGCATTCGCTGGTAACCGTGCATGACGAGCCGTTCACCGCCGAAGATATGGAGCGCATCAACGAAGCGGTGGCGGGCAATTACAAACTCGAAAAGAAAGACCGTATCCTGCGTAACATCGCGCCGTTCCTTGGCATCGAAGGGCCGGGCACGATCGCGGGGCGTTTGAAAATGTGGCACAGCGGCGGCGCATATGCCGGGTTGTTCGACAATGAAACCGACATCGTGGATTTCAGCATCGGCAACGGGTTCGGGTTTGAAATGGGCGAAGTGCTGAAAGAGCGCGTGAGCCTTGAGCCGACATTGCTATATCTGTTCCACCGCATCAGCCTGTCGCTCGACGGCACGCCGACTATCATCGTGCTCGACGAAGCGTGGGCGCTGATCGACAACAAGATTTTCGCAGGCCGCATCCGCGACTGGCTCAAGACGCTGCGTAAGCTCAACGGGCTGGTGGTATTCGCCACGCAGAGCGTAGAGGACGCCACCAACAGCGCGATTTCCGAAACGCTCATCCAGCAGACGGCGACGCAGATTTTCCTGCCCAACCCGAAAGCGACCGAAGCGTACAAAAAAGCATTCATGGTGACGGATCGCGAATTCAACCTGCTCAAAACCACCGACCCGGGAAGCCGCTATTTTCTGGTGAAGCAGGGCAAAGACGTCGTGGTGGCGCGCATCGACCTGTCGGGCATGGACGATGTGATCAACATATTATCGGCGCGTGCGGAGACGATCGGCATTCTCGATCAGGTGCGCTCGGAAGTGGGCGACGAGCCGGAGGCATGGATGCCGGTGTTTCAGGAGCGCGTCGCGATGGAGAGGGAGCAGTTTGCCGCCAAAGATAAAAAATAGCCTCCGTCTTTGCCTGCTTGCATTGGTATTCACATGGGCAGCGGGCATTTTTGCGCCTGAAACGTCCCATGCGGCTTATACGTATGTCGCTCCGCAGATATTCAACGGCAATGAAGTATGCCCCGATCAGGTGCTGGCCGGCGGCAAGGTGATAAGCGGGTTTACCGTGCGCATCGTCACCTGCGTCAAGGAAACCATCATTATGGCGGTGTCGAACTTTATCGTGCCGTTTTCGGAATACATGCGTAATACGATCCTTGCCGCCATGCTGCTTGCGGTTTCGCTCTGGGGCACGTTGCTGGCAACCGGGAAAAACACTGCGCCCATACGTGACGGATTCGTGCTGGCGATCAAGCTCGGCGCGGTAACGCTGTTCACCACCACCTTCGTTGACGTATTCGACATGATACTGGTCACGATGGACTACCTGCTGTGGGCGGTGACGTACTTTATCGGCTACAGTAATTTCAACCAGTTCTGTCTGCCGCAGAGCGTCGATCCCGCGTTGTATATATGGCAGAATATCGATTGCGCGCTGGACGTGCTCACCGGCGGGATTTTCGATCCGTTCTCGAACCACCGGAGCATATATAGCGGGCTGATTGGGTTTTTCGTGATCGCGCTGTTCTCAAAGACGGTGGGGGTATTCATCGGGTTGATGGGCTTCATGCTGATCGCGCAGTTTATCATGGCGATCCTGCGCGCGGTCTACACGTTCATCGTGGCGTATATCGCGGTGGCGATCATGGCGCTGGTATCGCCGATCTTTATCCCGCTCATCCTGTTTTCCACCACGAAGGGCTATTTTGAAAAATGGCTGAAGCTGACGATCGGCTTCATGCTCCAGCCGGTGTTCCTGTTCGCGTATGTGGCGATGCTGCTGATCGCATTTGAAAGCATCGTCTATTCAGGGCCGGTGTCGCTTTATCGCGCAGTGATGGGCAGCGTTGTGGATCGCCCCTGCTATTATATGACGTCGACGGGATTGCGCGCTCACCCGCCGAACCCGCTGGGGTGTTATGTCACTATCGGTACGCGTCTTGGAGCGATCGGCGCCTATTCGGAAACATCGGCGGCTAACCTGAGCGTCAACGTGAAAGCGGACGAGGCGACACCCGCCGGTTTGGGATCGCTGGAAACCGGCGTGTTGGGGTTGGCAGGGGAAAACCTTGCGCCGAACAACGCATGGCTGGGCGATATTTATAACTATCTCGGCGCTTCCGTGTTCAAGGTGGACGTGCCGATTAAAACGCTGGCGTGGAACATGCTGGCTGCGGGCGCGCGGCCGCCCTTTACGCCGCCACCTCCAGACCCCACGGCGGAGATAGAGAATTACCAGTTGAATCTGGTGTTCTCATTGCTGATTGCGGTCATCACGACCTATATTTTCTGGTTGTTGCTGGATTACCTGCCCTATATCGGCAGCGGTATTTCCGGCGACGTATTGTCCATGCCGACCTTCGCAGGCAAACAGTTCGCCCCGCCGGGCGAAAGTATCGTGCGCGAGATCGGCAAGAAACTCTCAGGCGTGGTGACACGACGATGAACATGCGCGCGCAATGGATAGGTTTGCTGGTGATGCTGGCGGCGGTGCTGCCCGGCACGTCTTATGCCGCGGGACTGGACATCAATACCTGCGCCCCGGGCTTTCCTGATGGCGCTTATACTGCGAAGATCGTGGTCTGCGTGCAGAGCATGATCATACAGGTGGTCAATTCAATGATCGTGCCCCTGTCCAATTACATGACCAACACCGTCGTCGCCATGATGATCCTCGCGCTCTGCGTATTCGGCATACGGATCATGGGCGGCGAAAAGGATCTCACACGTAAAGGCATCAGCTTCCTGCTGCGCCTCTCGCTGGTATGGATGTTCAGCTACGCGCTGGGCGGCATGTGGGTATCGATCTACGACATACTCGACGGGCTGATGGCGGCGGTTACGAACGGGTATTCGCCCTGGGTGCAGATCGACAGGTTCATAGGCCGGATATTCGGGTTCGGGCAGGACGCCTCCGGCGGCGTGCGCGTGCTTTCGCAGAGCCTGATGGGGATCATGGGCGCAGGGCTTATGACTTCGGTAGGCGGCGGCATCATGTTCCTTGCGGGTATTTTCGCGTTGATGAACCTGATGTTTTTCGTATTCCGCGTGCTCTACATGTACCTTATGGCGATGGTGGGCATCGGGTTCCTCATTCTCATCTCGCCGCTGATCATTCCGATGGCGATCTTCCTGCATACTGAACGCTATTTCAAAGTTTGGCTGGACATACTGATCGCCACCATGCTGGTGCCGGTACTTATGTTCGCGTTCCTGTCGATGTTCCTCAACGGCTTCTCCGTTATGGTGGAAAATATTTTCGCCGTTCTCGGCAGTAATAACAATGTGACGGATTTCCGGGCGTTTTGGAAAACGAATCAGGCCAAAGGTTCATGGACGATGCCCAACGATCCCAATTTTTCCAACAGGATCGCAGCACAGACCGGGCATGCTCAGATCGTTCCCGCCGTGCCGAGCAACATCAACGCCCTGATGCGCCGCGCGCACGAAATGAACGTGTTCAAGGGAGCGACCATCGATTTCGGGCCGGCGACCGTGCGCACGATGCAGAGGCTCGTATTCATGTTCATGCAGCTTTTTATCTACGCCATGCTCATGAAGGAAATGCTGAGTAAAATTCCCGATATAGCCAACGGGATAGCTGGCGCGCGCGCCGCTATCGGCAGCACGTCTACGGGGCTTGAGGGCAGGATCAGGAGCGCGGCAAAGCGTGCGACCGCAAAATTCGCTGCGGGAAACCCGACGGTTTGAGAAACGGAACATAGGAATGGATAGGCCGATGATGAGCAAGACAGGACAAACAAAAGATTGGGCGATGCAAAAAGCGCAACTGATCAGAATGGTGCTGATCGCTGTGCTGGTTGCGTTCTTTTGCGTCATGCTTTCCGACCCGGCGTCTGCGGTCGTCCCGCCGCAACCTCCGCAACCTGAGCCGATGTGCACCGACGACCCCGCATTTTCGCCGCCATTACCCGCCAATAACACCGGACTGATCTCCACGATTGTCATAGACGTGCAGACTCTGCTCAATACGATCAGCGGCGATATGTATAATGTCATCGTCGGTGACGGCCAATTCGTGCGGGCTATACGTGCGCTGATGTCGATTTATATAGCGGTGTACGGGGTGATGTTCACGTTCGCCATGGTACAGATGACGCTGCACGATTTTGCCATGCGCATGATAAAAATCGGGATCATGATGCTGCTGATTTCGCCTAATTCATGGGCGTTTTTCAGCGATACCGTGGTGCGTTTCTTTAACATGGGTACCGACGACATCATTAATCAGGTGTCGGCGATCGCGCTATTTGGGGTGAATATAGGCGGCAGGCCGTTCGCGGTGATGGATGCCGCGATACTGAACGTGGTGTCGGCGCGCATGGCGGTGACATTGCTTGCGATGGTAGTTACCGGGCCTTACGGCCTGATGTTCTTCATATTGATGCTGATGGCGCTGTTCACCTTCGTTACTTCGCTGCTTACGGCGCTGTGGGTATATCTCATGGGGCTGGTACTGCGCACGCTGCTGTTCGGGCTAGCACCGCTCTTTATTGCATGCCTGCTCTTCAACCGCACGCGCCACCTGTTTAACGGCTGGCTTAACCAGATCGTAAATTCGTGCCTGCAGCCGATCATGCTATTTACCTTCTATGCGTTTTTCATCCAGTTGATCCTCGCTGCGATAAATAACATTCTGGGAGTTCCCGTATGCTGGACGCCGTTTGCCGCTGTGGAAGGCGCGCCGCAGGATACTAATTACTGGCGCTTCAAGGTATTCCTCAACGGCGACTGGCAGCAATATTGGGGTGAGTGGGGCTGGACGGGACCGAGCGATCTGTCGCTGGCCGGGTATCCCGATATTTTCCCGATCAGGATCATGGACATATTGATTTTCCTAGCGTTCGTTGAGCTTGCGAGCCGTTTCAACGGCATCGTGCTTGAAATCGCCAAGGATCTGGCGGGTGCAAGCACCAGCCTTGCCACCATGAGCGGCTCGTTGAGCGAGTGGTTCTCACCCGGTGGCGGCAGCAGGAACGTGGCAACGACCGTCAGCGGCGGCAGGAACCGCCCCGTAGTGGCGCCCGGACGCGCAGGCGGCAACCGCACCGGCAGCACTCCCCGCAACGCGAACGAGGCGGCGGCCGGTCTCGGGTCGGGCAATAACCTGAGTAACCTGCGGCAGCAGCAGGAGAACATGACTTCGGGTCGATAATTGCTTTGCCAATTCAGGTCGGTACGGAGTAGAATGGTTATAATTTGTGTTCAGGAGTGACTATGCAGAAGATATTGTTCATCGGGCTTGCCATAATGATGCTGGGTGCGTGCACCAATCAGGCAAGCGACCTGAAAAGCCCCTGCGTCGGCGCAGAAGGCAGCCCGTGCGACCGCCGTGCGGTGAATAGCGAATACCAAGGATAAACATCAACCCTCTCCCTGAAAGGGGGGAGGGTTTTTTTCTCAGCGCCCTTCTTCGCGGGCTTCCTGTTCGATTTTTTCCAGTTCGTCTTCCGACAATGCGGCGTTGCGCACGCCTTCGTGCCCCGGCAGCCAGATAAGTTGCAGGTGCTTGGGGTCGCGTGCGAACACGCGTTCCTCGTTGACCATCCCCAGATTCGGCGGGATGTTGTTTTTCGCAAGGCCTGCGATGGTGTAGGCGCCGTCGCGGTACATGCCGACAACCACGCGCGGGCGATCGATGAACACCTGCGAGCCGCGCAGCATGTCGAGCGTTTCGCGCGCCGATTTGGGATATGCGCCCTTCTGCAGATGGTGCACCACGACCACGGCAGTATTTTTGCTGATGGCGAATTCTTCGATCGCCTCGAAGAATTCACTGACCACGCCTGCGTCGTTTTCATCGCCGGTCAGGTATTTACGCGCGGGATCGATGACCATGATCGGTACGTCGGGAATTTTATGCAGGCGCTTCAGATGCTGCGCGAAGCTCACATTTTCACCGAAATCCGTGCGTTGGAACATCAGGCGCTTGGCGCGGCCTTCGGGATCGAAAATCGAGGCGCGCGCGTTGATGATCGGCGGGCCGTCCTCGCCCGAGAAATAAATACAGATGCCTTTGCATTTTTCAATGGCCAGCCGTTGTCCAAGCCAGCGCGGGGCTTCCTCGCCGGGCTTGTAATCGATAGATGCCATGACGCATAGCTGGTGCGCCGCGCTGCTTTTGCCCGTGCCGCCGGACGCCGCGAGAATGGTGATGCTGCCGCGCGGGATGAGGCCGGGCACAATGAACTCAAACATTTCATCGGCGCCCTTGCGCATGGGGCCGGTGGCGTCGAACAATTGTACGTCACGTGCGACCAGATTGAAGAAGTTGAGGTTATGCTCCACATCGGCGGTGTCGGTGCCGAATTTTTTATAGAGCGAATGATGGTGTTCGTAGGCCTTCCAGCAGAAGGCGGCATCGAAGATTTTCTTACTGTCGATAGCGCAGTCGGCCACGATTTTTTCGTTGGAGCCCTTGCCGTCGAGCGCGCCGGGCGGAAAGAGGGCGGCGATGTCAGGATGATTGAACAGGCCGTTATTGGTAAGGTACGCGATGCCTGATAGCAGGTAATAATCGTGATACTGCTCGCTTTCGATATAGGCGATGTCGTACAGCTCGCGGCACCCGGCCACGGTCTTGCCGTTGGCGGCGGGCGGCTGCGCTTCGTGGCAGAATCCTACGATTTTCAGGCCGCTGCGCTCGTTCGCGCCACGGTGGAAGGTGCTGGCCTGCACGCCGAGTTCCCAGATGCGCTCGGTGGATTCGTCATTGAGTGAATCGACGCCCATGCAGAACGAGGTGCACCACACGATGCCGGAGCCGAGTGGCGTGTAGCTTCCGTCAGCATTTTTTTTATGTACGACGGGATTAAGCAGCAGGCTGGTGTTGGGCAGCCGCCCGTCATTATACATTTCGAGGATTTTGGCGATGGCCGCTTCGGTATCGTTTGGCTCGAACCAGAATACGGTGCCCGGCTCCTTCGAGCGGAACGGTACCTGACCTTCGCAGGAAAACAGGCTCATATATCCCTTGAGCCCGACGGCTTTGTGCGCCGCCCAAAGCAGGTCGAGTTCGCTGGCCAGCAATTGCTGGATGGTTTTGGGGGGCGTAGTCATTGCGTGAGCGGTGATTCCCTAATAAAGTACCTCATATTTATACCCTTTTTAAGGTTAAAATACAATGAATCCGCCGCAACATTGCTATTATGTGCCCGCGCAGGCGCCCTTCCTGAAGGCGTTGGCCGCATGGATTCTTGAGTCTTATGGCTCAGATAGCGAAGGATTGGCAAAAGTTAGGATTTTATTACCAAACCGCCGCACCTGCCGCGCCTTGCGCGAAACCTTTCTCGACAGCACCGGCGGCAAGCCCATGTTGTTGCCGCAAATGCTCGCGCTGGGCGATGTGGATGAGGAAGATGCAGCGGCGGAATTGCTGCGTTATGCGTTGCCGCAATCGCTTCCGCCCGCAATCTCGGTGCAGCGCCGGCAATTATTGCTTGCGCGGCTGGTGATGAATTTTGAAAAAACCCGCTTTGGGTTTGCGCAAGGAGGAGGGTGCCCGGTCGATAAGGCGCTGGAGCTTGCGCGCGAGCTGGCGCGGTTCATGGACGATGCCGAGCGCGAGCAATTGCCGCTGGATGCGTTGCGCACACTCGCACCCGATGAGCTTCAGGAACATTGGCAGCAGACGCTCGATTTCCTTACCATCGTTTCGCAATACTGGCCGCAGTTGCAGCAGGAGGAAGGCGTGCTCAACCCGGTTGCGCATCGTAATCTTGCGCTGGCGGCGATTGCGGATGCGTGGAAGACACACCCGCCGGATTATCCCGTCATCGCCGCAGGCTCCACCGGTAGCCAGTCCGCTACCGCCGCGCTGCTCGGCGTGGTGGCGCGCCTGCCGAAAGGCGCTCTGGTGCTTGCGGGGCTGGATACGCAGATGGATGATACGCACTGGGAACTGGTGACGGAAACGCATCCGCAATATGCGCTCAAGCAATTGCTGGGGGGCATCGGGATCGCACGCAAACATGTCGCCGCGCTACCCGCGCAGGCAGCGGATGAACGCGTGTCGTGCCTGCGGGATATATTCCTGCCGCCGGTTGCCACCGCCACATGGCCGCGCACACAATCGCCGCTGCGCGAAGGGCTTGCGCATATGCAATTGCAAGTGGCCGACACGTTGCAGGATGAGGCGCGCATGATCGCCATCCGCCTGCGCGAAGTGCTGGAAATGCCGGGTAAAACGGGGGCGCTCATCACGCCCGACCGCACGCTGGCGCGCATGGTGGCGGCGCAGATGCAGCGTTTTTCCATCGCTATCGACGATTCCGCGGGTAGTCCGCTGGCCGATACGCCGCCTGCGGTATTCCTGCGGTTGGCGGTGGATATGGCGGTGTCGCAGGCGTCGCCGGTGGAGTTGCTGTCGCTGCTGCGTCATCCGCTGGCTGCGTGCGGCATCACGCCGGAAGAATGCCGCAGGCTTTCGCGCACGTTGGAGTTGAAATATTTGCGCGGCGTGCGTTATGGCGAAGGGCTTGCCGTGCTTTGCGCAGGCGTGGACGCGAAGAAATATCCGGCGTTGCATGCGCTGCTTGTCGCTCTGGAAAAACAATCGCGCAGGCTGGCGCAATGGTTCGCGCGGAAAATCCCTGTCGCGCCCGCAGAGTTGCTGAGGGAGCATGTGCGTTTCGCGGAATGGCTGGCGGGCGAGGATCGTTTATGGGCAGGCAATGCGGGCGAGCAGCTTGCGGGATGCCTCGCGGAATGGATGGCGCATATCGCGCTGTTGCCCGAGATCGACCCGCAATCCTACCCCGGATTTTTCGATGCGCTGCTTGCGGAAGCGCGCAGCCGCCCGCGCTACGGGCTGCATCCACGCCTGCATATCGTAAGTCCGATCGAGGCGCGCTTGCAACATTACGATCTCGCGATTTTAGGGGGGCTGAACGAAGGAAGTTGGCCTGCGCTACCGCCCGCAGACCCGTGGATGAGCCGCCCGATGCGTGCGGCGTTCGGCCTGCCTCCAGTAGAACGCGCCATCGGGCAAGCGGCGCACGATGTGTATTTATTGTGCGCATCGTCGCCGCAGGTGGTGCTGTCGCGTGCGCAAAAAGTGGAGGGCGCGCCCACCGTGCCGTCGCGTTGGTTGGTACGGTTGCATACGCTCCTTGGCGGTATCGACCCGCAGGCGCTTGCCGCCATGCATACCGGTGAGCGCTACGCGCAGGGCAAAGCGCAACTGGACGCGCCGCTTGCCATGGCGCCGCTGGCGCCGCCCGCGCCCACGCCCCCGCTGGAAGCCCGCCCGCGCAAACTACGCGTGACCGCTATCGACCACTGGCTGCGCGATCCCTACCGCGTGTATGCGCAATACATACTCGGCCTTAGGGCGCTCGACGCACTCGACGAAGAACCCGGCGCGGCGGATTTTGGCACGCTGGTGCATAAAGCGATGGAATATTTCCTGCTTGCATGGCCGCGCGCTTTGCCTGCCGATCCGTATGCGGCGCTGCTGGAAAAAGGCCGCGAGGCATTCGCGGAGCTGGCCGACCGACCGGCGGTGGCGGCATTATGGTGGCCGCGTTTTGAAGCGATGGCGGCATGGCTGGTGGCGCGTGAAGAACAGAGGCGCGGTGGGCTTTCGTCTGTGCTGCCGGAGTTGGAAGGGGCGTGGGATATTGGCGGTGAGTTTCCATTCACGCTGACTACGCGCATCGACCGGCTGGAACTGCGTCGTGACGGGACGGCCGCGCTGGTCGATTACAAAACCGGCATCGTGCCCACCGCTTCTGAAATTGAGCGCGGGGAGGCCAACCAGCTCTACGCGGAAGCGCTGGTTGCGCTGCATGGCACGCTGTCGCAGCCGTTGCCGCAGGCGCTTCGCATCGAGGCGCTCGAATACTGGAAATTATCGGGCAATGTGAAGCAATGCAAAATCACCGAAGTGAAACCGGGCGGCCTTGAGGCGTGCAGGCAGCGGCTGGTTGCGCTCATCGAGGATTATAACGATCCGCTGAAACCTTACGCTGCCACGCCCGGCGATTCGCGCCATAACGATTACGCGCACCTCACGCGCAGGCAGGAGTGGGACGATGCGTAGGCTAGTGAATGCGCTTGATCTGCTGGTCGAGGCGCTGCACGCGCTCGTACAGTTCAAGGCTGCGGTCGAGCAGGAAACATACGTAGCTCGGCAGCACGCCGTGAAGCACGCGGTTGTCCACGAGGCAGATATGCTGGAAATCCAGTCCGTAGCGATGCGCTTCTTCCGGCGCAATCTTGCCGCTGAAAACCGAGCGTTGCACGAGCAGCCACGCCATGATGGACGAAAGCCGCAGCGTGATGCGCGACATTTCACAGGAATAGAGCGTACGCAATTCGGCGGCGATATTGTTCTGGTCGTCCGTGCCGAACATATGGAAATATTCATGCGCGTCGGTAAGAAGCTGCATGGTTTCATCGAACACGCCCGGCATAAACAGCACGTTCGGCGCGGCGTTGTTCACCATTATGTTAGAAATTTTATTGGTCATAACGCTCCATATATTAAGCATTATAACGCATTTTTCCTTGCTTATTTATTAAGGTTTTGTGAATATTTTAACCAGTCAAAAGCAAAATGTTAAATAATTCAATTGCTTATGAATCCGGCATATTCAGGCCGGACATGTCGGTGTTCGTGGCCGCCAACGCAGGATCGGGCAAGACCAGCCTGCTTACGCGCCGTGTGCTCGGCCTGTTGCTGCATGGGGTGGAGCCGCAGCGCATCCTCTGCCTGACCTTTACCAACGCGGCTGCGGCGGAAATGTCTAACCGCATTTTGAAAGAACTTGGTCGTTGGGTGATGGCGGACGCACAGCGGCTCGCCGATGAATTGCGCGTATTAGCAGAACGTGAGCCGGATGAAGCGCTGATGAACCGCGCGCGCGGGTTGTTCGCTTATGTGCTGGAATCGCCTGAAGGCGTGCGCATCCAAACCATCCACGGATTTTGTCAGGCGTTGCTGCGGCGTTTTCCGCTGGAAGCGGAGGTAAGCCCGCATTTTTCCGTGATGGATACGCGCAGCGAGCAGGAGATGGCGCAGGAAGCGAAGCTGCGTCTCTTCAACCGCGCCAATAACGACAAGCCGGTGCAGGATGCCATTTCCGCGCTGGCGCAACGGCTGGGTGAGGAGGGGTTTAGCACGCTGCTGCGCGAAATCGTGCAGGAGAAGTTGGCGTTTTCCTCGCTCTTCCAGAAACCCGGTGGCATCGAGGGCGCGGTGTCTGCGTTGTGGCGACGCGCCTGCATGAAAGAAGGAATGACGCTCGCGCAACTGGTGGCTGAACATTTTGCGTATGACGAGGCCACACTTGCGGATCTGCGCACCGTGGCGGGCATTTTGTCGCAGGGTGAAAAAACCGACCTTACCACCGGGCAGGGGCTGGCGAAATGGCTGGAAAATCCCGGCGAGGCTGCGCTGATAGACGCGTATGAGCTGGTATTCCTTAATCTGGAGCACGGCAGGCGCGAACGCCTGTTTAAAAAAGATTCGCTCACCGACCCCGCGCTGGTTGCGGCAATGATAGCCGAACAAGAGCGCGTGTGGCGATTCAGGCAGCGCAGGCTTTCGCTGGAGCTTACGCAGATGAGCGCCAACGTGCTGATGGTCGCCGGGTCGCTGCTGGAAATTTACGAGGGGCTGAAGCGCGCGCACGCGCACATGGATTACGACGATCTCATCCTCACCGCGCGCACGTTGCTTTCGCGTCCGGGTATTTCCGCATGGGTATTGTTCAAGCTCGACGGCGGCATCGACCATGTGATGGTGGACGAAGCGCAGGATACCAACCCCGAGCAATGGGCGATCATCGACGCGCTCACGCATGATTTTTTCTCCGGCCTTGGGCGTAAAACCGTGTCGCGCTCGTTGTTCGTGGTGGGAGACGAAAAGCAATCCATCTTCAGCTTTCAAGGCGCGGACGTGCAGGCGCTCGGCGGCATGCAGCGTTATTTCAGGCAGCGCATAGCGGACGCGCAGATGCAGTCGCGCACAGTGATGCTCGCGCGTTCGTTCCGCTCGGTGCCGCAGGTGCTCGGCGCGGTGGATGCGATTTTCGCGAGCGCGCAGGCGCGCTCCGGGCTGATGTTTGAAGACAGCGTGCTGACGCATATTCCCACGCGGGTAAAAGAAGGCGGGTTGGTGGAGCTTTGGCCGCTGCTGGTGCCGGAAGAGAACAACGCGCGTTCGCCCGCCACGCTGCTTGCGCGCACGCTTGCGGATACGATCGGCCGCTGGGTCGATGAAGGCGTCGCGCAACCGTCCGACATCATGGTGCTGGTGCGCACGCGCACGGGTTTCGTCGATGCGCTGGTGCGCGCGCTGAAGCGGCGTGGCGTGGCGGTGGCAGGCGCTGATCGCATGAAGCTCGGCAATAACCTTGCGGTGAAGGATTTGCTGGCGCTCGGCCAGTGGCTGCTGCTGGCGGAGGATGATCTGATATTGTCGGCGCTGTTGAAAAGCCCGATGCTCGGTATCGAGGAGGACATGTTATTCACGCTCTGCTGGGATCGCGGCGGGCGCAGCGTGTGGGAACGCATGCAGGCGCATGGCGATTGCGCGGAGATGGTGGCGCTGCTGTCTGGGCTGCGTGCGAAAGCGGATTTTATTTCGCCGTACGAGTTGTACGCCCACGCGCTCGATACGCTCGGCTTGCGGCGGCGTATCACCGGGCGCATGGGCGAGGAATATAACGATCCTATCGACGAATTCCTGATGCAGGCTTTGCTCTACGAGCAGGGAAATATCCCCGGCCTGCAAGGGTTTCTGCACTGGATGACCGCCAGCGAAAGCCAGATCAAGCGTGACATGGAGCAATCGAAAGATTGCGTGCGCATCATGACGGTGCACGGTTCCAAAGGCCTGCAGGCGCCGGTGGTGATTCTGCCCGATACGGTGAGCATGCCCGACATGCATGAGAAGCTATGGTGGGACGACGAGCTGCCGCTATGGTCGCCCGGAAAAGCCTATGACGATGCGCGCGCGGGCGAGTTACGCAGGGAAGGCAATGCCGCGATGCTCGCCGAATACCGGCGGCTGCTCTACGTGGCGCTCACGCGTGCGGAGGATCGGCTGTATATATGCGGCGCGTCGTCGGGTACGAAGTTGAACGAGCAATGCTGGTATAGCCTTGTCAAATCCGGGCTTTCATCTGTCGCCGCCGCGTGTCAAACCCCGGCGGGCGAGGGGCTGCGCCTGGGCGACGCGCCCGTGCCGCGTGCAAAAGAAAAACCTGCGATCAAAACTGCGCAAGCGACGGATTTCACGTTCCTGCATGCTGCGCCGCCCGACGAGCCGCTACCGCCGAAGCCGCTTTCACCCTCGCGCCCGCTGGAGGACGAGCCGTCGGCGGCCTCACCGTTATCGAACGGCGCCGTTTATGCACGCGGCACGGCGATTCATATACTGTTGCAATACCTCCCGCCGGTCGCCCCAAAAAGGCGTGAAGCGGCGGCACGCCACCTGATAAAGCCTTACGGCGTTACGGAAGATTGCGTGCACGAAGCGCTGCGGTTGCTTGACGATCCGCGCTACGCATTCCTCTTCGCGCCGACGGCACTTGCGGAAGTGCCGGTGGCGGGCACGGTCATGTTCGGCGGCAGGCCGGTGGCGGTGGCCGGGCAGATCGACAGGCTGGCGATCGGCGATACGGAGGTCTGGCTGGTTGACTACAAAACCAACCGCTTGCCGCCGGAGCAGATGCACGATATTCCAGCCGCTTACAGGCGGCAGATGGCGCTCTACCGCGCGGTGGTGGCGCATATCTACCCGCAGAAGGCGATACGCTGCGCGCTGCTATGGACAGCCGCACCGAGGCTGGATGTGCTTGATGAGGCGTTGCTTGACGAAGCGGTTTGGAGTACCTAGATAGTATAGACGTATTTAACGAGGGGTTTTTATGGCTGCACTGCATATCAACGATAACGAATTTGAAGAAAAAGTCCTGAAGGCCAGCGGCGCGATACTCGTCGATTTCTGGGCGGAATGGTGCGGCCCCTGTCGCCAGATCGCACCCTTGCTCGATGAAATCGCCGCCGAGCGCGCGGGCAAGGTCACCATCGCGAAGGTGAATATCGACAAAAACCCCGCCACCCCGCAGAAATTCGGCGTGCGCGGCATCCCCACGCTGATCCTGTTCAAGAACGGGCAGGCGGTATCCACCAAGGTCGGCGCATTGCCGAAAAGCAAGCTGGTGGAATGGATTGACGCTAACGTCTGAGCATCTATCCCGTTTGCAAGGAAGGCTGGAGGCGGATTTTGGCCTGCGACCGGTCGTTGCGTTTGAGATCGAATTTTATCTGCATAATGCCGATGACTCGCGCGTAAGCCTCTTTTGGCGCGATGTGCTTGCGCGTTGCGCGTTGGGCGGCATCGGCGTTTTCAACCATGAAAAAGAGCGCGGCGAAGGGCAATATGAAATGGCGCTCGCGCCGGTTCATGATGCAGCGAAATCCGCAGATGATGTGCAGGCGCTCAAATCCATACTATGCGAATGCGCGCAGGCGCATGGCATGCGCGCCGATTTTTCTGCCAAGCCGAAGCCAGGCGAGCCGGGCAGCGGGCTGCATGTGCATATCCATTTGGAGAATGCGCAGGGTAATGTGTTTTTTAAAAATGACGAGACCATGAGCGATGCGCTGAAATTCAGTATCGGCGGGCTGCTCGCGTGGTTGCCGGATTGCATGGCGGTGTTCGCACCGCATCCGGAATCCTATGCGCGGTTTTCGCCCGGCGGCAACGCGCCGACCACCGTAAGCTGGGGGGCGAACAATCGTACCGTGGCCGTGCGTTTGCCCGATGCGCCGCATAACGCAAAGCGGATCGAGCATCGTGTGGCGGGCGCAGACGCGGATGCGGGCGCGGTGCTGGCCGTGCTGCTGGCGGCGATCCATGACGGGCTTTCGCGGAGTCTAACGCCGGGTGAGCAGATGTACGGCGATGCGGCGCATCCGCAATATGCGTTGCCGGGTTTTTCGATGACATGGGAAGATGCGCGCGCAAAGATGGAAGCATCGGCGCAACTAGCGGCGTATTTCAGCGCTTCAACCCTAGCGCTATTTCGCTGACGAAATCGACGGCGGCTTTTACGCAGGCGTTTTTTTCGCTATGCGCGGCGATACGGTCAACCAGTGCGGAACCGACTACCACCGCATCGGCGAATTGTCCGACCTGCGCGGCCTGCTGCGCGGTTTTGATGCCGAACCCGACGGCCACCGGCAAGGGCGTGAAGGTTTTCATATGCGCGATCTGCGCGCGCAGCGTTTCCAGATTGGCGCTGGCTGCACCGGTAATACCGGTAATGGAAATGTAATACACAAATCCGCTGGCGGATTTCGCCAGCAGCGGCAGCCGCTCATCGCCGCTGGTAGGGGCAACAAGGCGGATAAGGGAAAGCGCGTTCTGGTCGATAAAACCACGCAGTTCGGGTTCTTCTTCCGGCGGCAAGTCGACGATGATCAGCCCGTCAACGCCTGCTTCCGCCGCCTGTTCGCAAAAATCCTTGCCGCCAAAACGGTAGATGGGATTGTAGTAGCCCATGAGGATGATCGGCGTGTCGGCATTGCCGTTGCGGAATGTGCGCACGAGTTCCAGAATTTTCGCCAGCGTCGTGCCCGATTTGAGCGCGCGCTGGCCTGCGGCTTCGATCGTTTTTCCATCGGCCATCGGGTCGGAGAACGGCACGCCGATTTCAATAATATCCGCGCCCGCTTTCGGCAGCGCATCGAGTAACGCCGCAGTGGTAGCCAGTTCCGGGTCGCCGCCCATGATGAAGGGAATGAGCGCCGCGCGGTTTTTTTCACGCAAGACAGCGAAAGTTCTTTCGATACGTCCGCTCATATCGACATACCCAGCGCTTTGGCGACGGTAAAAATATCCTTATCGCCGCGACCGCACAGATTCACTACCAGTATATGGTTATCCGGCAGCGACGGCGCGAGTTTCAGCACATGCGCCAGCGCGTGCGACGGTTCCAGTGCGGGAATGATGCCCTCTAATTTTGCGACCAGTTGGAACGCGGCGAGCGCTTCATCGTCGGTGACGCCGACATATTGCACGCGTCCGGAATCGTGTAAGAGCGCGTGCTCAGGCCCTACGCCCGGATAATCCAGCCCGGCGGAAATCGAATGCGCATCGAGAATTTGTCCGGCATCATCCTGCAATAAATAGGTGCGGCACCCGTGCAGCACGCCCGGTTTTCCTTTGGACAGCGAAGCCGCATGCTCGTGCGTTTCCAGCCCGTGCCCTGCGGCTTCCACGCCGATCATGTTCACCGATTCATCGCCGAGGAACGGGTGAAACAGGCCGATGGCGTTGCTGCCGCCGCCGATGCAGGCGACCAGCGTGTCGGGCAAGCGGCCTTCCTGTTTCATGATCTGCTCGCGCACTTCGCGGCCGATGATGGACTGGAAATCGCGCACCATCGCGGGGTAGGGGTGAGGGCCTGCGGCGGTGCCGATCAGATAAAACGTGTCAGCGACGTTCGTCACCCAATCGCGCAGCGCTTCGTTCATCGCGTCTTTCAGCGTTTTGGAACCGGATTCCACCGGCACGATCTGGGCGCCGAGCAGCTTCATGCGGAACACGTTGGGCATTTGGCGCTCGATGTCTTTCGCGCCCATATACACCACGCATTTCAGGCCGAACAGCGCGCACACGGTGGCGGTGGCCACGCCGTGCTGCCCTGCGCCGGTTTCGGCGATGATGCGCGTTTTGCCGAGGCGTTTCGCCAATAAAATCTGGCCGATGCAGTTGTTGATCTTATGCGCGCCGGTATGGTTCAACTCGTCGCGCTTGAAATAGATTTTCGCGCCGCCGCAATGTTCGGTCATGCGGCTTGCAAAATACAGCGGGCTTGGGCGGCCTATGTAATAGGTGTAATAATAATCCAGCTCTTTCTGGAATGCGGGATCGTCTTTCGCGCTCGCGTAGGCCTGCTCCACTTGTAAAATCAGCGGCATCAGCGTTTCGGCGACATAGCGGCCGCCGAAATGACCGAAATGGCCGTCTTTATCGGGAGATTGCAGGGCGAGTTTCATGCGTTCCTTGCAGCGTTGGTGAAAGCGTGGATCAACACCGGGTCTTTTACACCCGGCGCGCTTTCAATGCTAGAGGATACATCGACCATCCGTGCGCCGCTGCCTTCTATCGCTTCGCGTACGTTATCGGCATTCAGACCGCCGGAGAGAAACCATTTTTTTCCGAAATCGTGGCCTGCCAGCAGCGCCCAGTCGAAGGAAAGCCCGTTGCCTCCGGGGAGCACGCCGGGCAGGTTGGGCGGCTTGGCGTCGAACAGTAACATATCGGCATCAACGTAGTGCATCGCGGCGGCAATATCGTCGCCCGTGCGCACCGAAATTGCTTTGATAAGGGGTAGCGAAGGGTATGCGGTTTTGATTTCGCGCAGGCGTGCGGGCGTTTCCTTGCCGTGCAGTTGCAGCGCGTCGGGCTTTACGGTGGCGACGATGTCGGCGATCAGCGCGTCATCGGGATCGACGAGGACGGATACGGCTTTGATGAAGTCCGGCAGCATCTTGCGTAAAGTTGCGGCTTTTGCGGACGTAAGGTGGCGGGGCGAGGCGGGGAAAAAAACGAATCCGGCATAATCGGCGCGCGCGGCGATGACGGCCTGTATCGCCGCCTCGTCGGTAAGCCCGCAGAGCTTTACCTGCACGCTCATACGCGTGTGGCGGGCAGGGTTTGTGCAGGCAGCGCGTTCAGTCCGTCGAGTTCGTTTTTCAATGCCTGCGCACGTTTTTTCTCGCGCCTGAACAGGCCGTGGAGTTTCGACAGGCGCATGCCCATGAACAGCCCGGCGACAGCTACGCCGAGGATGAAACATACCAGCGCGAGCAGGAACAGCGGCAGCTCGGCTTCATAAGGGAGCGGGAAAAAACTTATCGCCACCGCGGAGCGGTTGGAGATGGAAAACGCCACGAAAAACACCGTGACGGTTCCGGCGAAAATATAACGGAGGGCGCGCCTTGCAGACGAGAACAATTAATTCGTCATCACGGGCGGTTTATTGATGCGCTCGCGAAGCTCCTTGCCGGTGCGGAAATAGATGGCGAAACGTTCGCCGATGCGCACTTCCTGACCGTTCTTCGGGTTGCGTGCCTTGCGCGCTTCGCGCTTACGGATGGAGAATGCGCCGAAGCCGCGTAACTCAACGCGGCCGCCATCGACCAGCGTATCGGAGATGCTGTCGAAAATCGTGCCGACCAGCGTTTCGATGTCGCGCTGGTACAGGTGCGGGTATTTCTTGGAAAGGCGGAGTACAAGTTCAGATTTGGTCATAGACATGCCCTTGAAGTAAAACGACTAATAAAGGTTAGGATGCCAGATTGCAGCCAGCCCGTCAAGCGCTACGCTGCTTTTTTGGAAAAATTTTCCGGCCATGGTCTGTGAAAGGCGCTCAATAAGGGGCATATGCTCCTCAGAGGCCACATCTTTGATCTCCAGATTGGCAGGAATCTTCTTTTCATCAACCAGCCATTGCATGGCTTCGGCCTCGCCGCCGAGCGCGTCGATGAGTTTCTGTTCGAGCGCGCGCTTGCCGCTATAGATGCGTCCGTCGGCCAGCAGCAACACTTTGTCGCGCGGGATGTTGCGGCGCTCGGCGACCATATCGACGAAGCGGCTGTAGAAATCGTTGATGACGTCCTGCACCACCTTGTTGGATTCCGGCGTGGCTTTTTCCAGCGGGTTGGGCGTACCTTTGAGGGGCGATGATTTGACGATGATCGGCCGGATGCCGATTTTTTCGGCCAGCTCGGTGACTTCCGCCGTTTCGATCAGTACGCCGATCGAGCCGGTGATGGTGCCTTCGCGGGCGATTACGTGATCGGCGCCAAGCGCCATCATATAGCCGGCCGATGCCGCGACGGAGCGCATGACGGCGACTACGGGTTTTTTCTGTGAGAGCGCTCGCAGGCGCAGATAGATTTCCTCACCGCCCACGGCGCTGCCGCCTGGCGTATCCAGCCATACGATGACGGCTTTTGCCTTGGCGTTATCGCTGACCTCGTCGATGAGTTTGTAGGTTTCCTGATCGTCGGTGATGATGCTGTCGAAGGTCAGGCGCGCGATGAATGGTTTTTCGATCGGGGAAGTAAGCGAGTTGCGTTCCGCAACCACCACCAGCGCAATCACCGCAAACAACACCGCCAGAAGCCGCCATTTGGCCACCTGGCTCTTCAGGTAAAGGCGGTCGAGGAGGGTGTCTGCGTTGATGGCCATGGCTTACCGTGATGCGTGATACGCGGCGCGTGGAACGTGAAGAAAAAATTCTACCACATACCACGCGCCACGCGCCACGATCCTTTTATCCCTTCTTCTTTTTAGCAGGCTTGTCCGCTTTCGCTTCGTTCAGTGCCGCGCCGAGGATGTCGCCCAGCGATGCGCCGCTGTTTTCCGAACCGTATTCGGAGATAGCTTTCTTGTGGTCTTCGACTTCGAGCGCTTTGACCGACACGCCAACCTTGCGGGCGGCTTTGTCAACCGAGGTGATCTTCGCATCGACGCGGTCGCCCACGGCAAAACGTTCGGTGCGCTGATCCTGACGCTCGCGTGCGAGGTCGGCCTTCTTGATGAAACTTACGATGTTATCCGTAACCTTCACCGTGATGCCATCGGGATGCACTTCGGTGACGGTGCAGGTGATGTTGGCGTTCTTCTGCAGATTGCCGAGTTCGCCTTCGCCGGGATCGTTTTCAAGCTGCTTCACGCCGAGGCTGATGCGCTCTTTTTCCACGTCGATGGCGAGGATCTTGGCTTTGATCTTTTCGCCTTTCTTGTAGGCTTTGATCGCCACGTCGCCCGCTTCCGTCCAGCTCAGGTCGGAGTGGTGGATGAGGCCGTCAATGTCGCCTTCCAAGCCAACGAACAGGCCGAAATCGGTGATGTTGCGGATCTCACCTTCGATCAGGTCGCCGACATTTACCTTAGACGCATAGCCCGCCCACGGGTTTTCTTCGCACTGCTTCATGCCGAGGCTGATGCGGTGCTTGGACGCGTCGATGTCGAGTACGATCACGTTCACTTCCTGGCTCACGGATACGAGCTTGGAAGGATGCGCGCTCTTCTTGACCCACGAAATTTCCGACACGTGCACGAGGCCTTCGATGCCGGGTTCGAGTTCGACGAATGCGCCGTAATCGGTGATGTTGGTGATCTTGCCGGTGAGCTTGGTGCCGATGGGGTATTTCACATCGGAGCCTTGCCACGGGTTGGACTCAAGCTGCTTCATGCCGAGCGACACGCGCTTGGTGGCCTGATCGAACTTGGTGACCATCACTTTCACGGTCTGGCCGAGCGAGAGCACTTCCGACGGGTGGCTGATGCGGCGCCACGAAATATCGGTGACGTGCAGCAGGCCGTCGATGCCGCCCATATCGATGAACGCACCGTAATCGGTGATGTTCTTGACCATACCTTCGAGGATCTGGCCTTCCGAAATTTTGGCGAGCAGGTCGTTGCGGGCTTCCACGCGGGATTCTTCCAGCACGGCGCGGCGCGAGACCACGATGTTGCCGCGCTTGCGATCCATTTTCAGGATCTGGAACGGCTGCGGGATGTTCATCAACGGCGTGATGTCGCGGATCGGGCGGATGTCCACCTGCGAGCCGGGGAGGAACGCAACCGCGCCCTGTACGTCCACGGTGAAACCACCTTTGACGCGGCCGAAGATGATGCCTTCCACGCGCTGTTGCGCGGCGCAGGCTTTTTCCAGCTTGATCCACGCTTCTTCGCGCAGCGCTTTTTCGCGGGAGAGAACGGCTTCGCCGTTTTTATTTTCGATCTTTTCGAGATAGACTTCCACTTCGTCGCCGGGGCGGAGTTCTACGTTGCCGCCGTGCGGAGCGAACTCACGCAAGCTGACGCGGCCTTCGGATTTCAGACCTACGTCGATAATCACAACGTCTTTTTCAATCGCGACGACGATGCCTTTTACAACGGAGCCTTCGTTGCCGCCTGATTTCAGCGATTCTTCAAATAATGCGCCAAAATCTTCCATGGCGGAAAGGTCAGCAGCGGGGTAGTTTTTTGCGGTGGTCTGGATCATGGTAATAATAATTCCTTCGCGTATCCGGCCTTTTGGCGGGAAACGGTAACAGTTGCGAAAGCGCCAGCGGTGGCTTTCTGGGTTAAAAACAGGGTTAGAGGGCTTACGCTGGCTACCCTCATGCTGAAAAGTGCATCTTTGTACTCTTCAACAGGAGGCAAATCAAGGATTTTTGTATATTCAGCCAGATGAAGGCGAAAAACACTAATCTTTTGAAGGAGAAGTATTTTTATTGTATTTTGTGCGTCCCTGCCATTGCTCGTTGAGTATGCGTTGTGCATCAGGGCTGGCGGCCAGCATGGGGCGACCACAATGTTTATACATACCGATAAGGTGGTTTGTAACTAGATTGACGGCGTGATCGCGATCAATACCATCGAGTTTTTCCGTAACATCTTCGATCAATCTATCGCGTAAATCTTCCAACTCATAACGATAGCTGTTCAAATGCCGCTTTCTTCCATTTGCTACAAGCCGCATAGAGGGTGTTTCCCAACCGGCAGGTAAAGGGTGGAGATTTTGTTTGTCGATTGCAGGTGATTGCTGAGGCAGTTGCTCATCCAGTATACGTTGCGCCGCAGGGCTTGCATGCAAAGAATGCTTTCCAATATCTATGCGTTTGCCGATCAAATGATCATTCACAAGCGCTTCTGAATATTCAGTATCGCCACGAGTATATTGCTCCGCGATCTCGTCGATGAGGCGCTTACGCAGCAATTCAAACGCGCGCAGATGGTCGATATCCAATCCACCTAATGCATCGCATCGCTGCGCTGCGGTAAGCCAGTCGTCTTGCGCACGATATTTAATCCGCAAGTCCAGAGCTTCTTGGATTAGTGGGCTTACTATGAGCGGTTCGCCATAGCCGGGGCCTTCACGATGGTTGCGGGCAAAAAATATTTCCATCAGTGACTGTGCTTCGTCTGCATTTCCGCGCGTTACTTTCGTGGTGATTTCCTGAAGGATTTCGTCACAAAGTTTAACAACTTGTTGGTAGGCGCTCTCCTTAGCACGAATAGCTTTCCAGCCGGGGGGGATGGGGTTGGGGCGTTGCTCATTCATGATTTGCAGCATATCAGGGCTGGCGGCCATGGCGGGCTTATTAAGGTTCCAGCGCATCCCGATGAGGTTGGCATCTACCAATGCATCGGCTTCTTCCATATTTCCGCTCGTAACCTGTTCGGCTACTTCCTTGACGAGTATCTCCCGCCACTGCCGGATGCGCTGGTCATGGCGAGTATTATCGCCGCCTCGCTCAATTTTGAGTTGGCGGCCTGTTTTCCAGCCGGGCTGGATCATAGGTGGGCGGGGTTTGTCAGTCATGAATCTAATATTGATTATTTATTAATATTTGGCAACAATTTTTGCCATTAACTTAGGTTGCCTTTCTTGTTGCTTATAGCTATTCCTAGCCTCCTATGACCGTATATAACATGAATAAGCACGAACTTGCGACCTATGCCTGCCGTCCGGAGGCTAGCCGCGGGAGACTGCATAAAGAAGAAGAAAGCAACACCCGTAACGTCTTCCAGCGCGACCGCGACCGGATTATTCATTCCACATCGTTTCGGCGTCTTGAGTACAAGACACAGGTATTCGTCAACCATGAGGGCGATCATTACCGCACGCGACTGACCCATAGCCTGGAAGTGTCGCAGCTTGCGCGCTCTACATGCAGGGCATTGAAATTAAATGAAGATTTGGCGGAAACGCTGGCGCTGGCGCACGATCTCGGCCACACGCCGTTCGGCCATGCCGGGGAAGATGCGCTGTCCGGTGCGATGACGGCGTTCGGCGGGTTCGACCATAACGCGCACACGCTCCGCCTGGTAACCAGCTTGGAGCAGCGTTACGCCACGTTCGACGGGCTGAACCTGACGTGGGAAACGCTCGAAGGCATCGCCAAGCATAACGGTCCCGTTATCAAGCCGAATCCCGGCTCTATCATTGGGCGCTTGTTTAATAAGGGAGGGGAAAATCCCCTGCCGCGCGCGCTGAAGGAATATAACGACCGTCACGACCTTGAGCTGACTACTTATGCGTCGGGCGAAGCGCAGGTGGCTTCGTTGTGCGACGACATCGCCTACAACAACCACGACATTGACGACGGCCTGCGCGCCGGGTTGTTCGTCGTGGAGCAATTGGATGAAGTGCAGGGCGTGGGTGCGATTTTCCGCGAGGTGCGCAGCCAGTTCCCGGGCATTTCGCAGCAACGGCTGATTCATGAATCCATCCGCCGCCTCATCAACCGCATGGTCACCGACCTGATTACGCATACCTTGCAGCGCATCGAGGCCGACCATGTTGAAAAGCCGGAAGACATCCGCCATCTCAACAAGCCGCTGGTGGCATTCTCGCCCGCTATGCAGGAAATCAACCTATCGCTCAAGCAATTCCTGATGAAGAACATGTACCGCCATTACAAGGTCAACCGCATGGCGAGCAAGGCCGGGCGCGTGGTGCAGGAACTGTTCCAATTCTTCCTGAACGAGCCGGAATGCCTGCCAACCGACTGGCGCAAGCTCGCAGGCGGTGCGCGCAGCCCGATCACCGCGATGGTGGTGGCCGATTTCATCGCCGGCATGACCGACCGTTTCGCCCTTGACGAACACCGCCGTATTTTCGACGTGCAGGCGCGTAGCTGGCTGGGGAAATAGATAGTGTCATCCTGAGCAAAGCGAAGGATCTGAGCGCCACACACAGAAAGAAAGATCCTTCACTTCGTTCAGGATGACAAAATATAAAGAATCTGTGACATGAACCTCTTCAAAAAACTCGAACACGACATCAAGGCGATCATCGGGCGGATGAAGGCATCCGGTGCGCTGCCTGAAAATGTGTCGGCCGAGAAGGTGGAGGCCACGCCGCCGCGGGAAGCGTCGCACGGCGACATCGCTACCAACGCTGCGCTGGTGCTTGCGCCGCAGATGAGCGGCAATCCGAAGAAAATAGCGGAAATGCTGGTTGAAGAGCTGCGCGGCATGGCGGGCATCGCCAAGGTCGAAATTGCGGGGCCGGGTTTTATCAATATGACGCTGTCACCTTCCATCTGGCAGGAATCGGTGCTCGACATCCTCGAAAGCGGCCTCGGCTACGGAAATTCCACGATGGGCGAGGGCGTGCGCGTGAACGTGGAATACGTATCGGTCAATCCGACCGGCCCCATGCATGTGGGGCACGGGCGCGGTGCGGTATTCGGCGATGCGCTGGCGATGTTGCTGGTGAAGGCGGGTTATTCCGTTACGAAAGAATATTACATCAACGACGCAGGCGGGCAGGTGGATACGCTGGCCGAATCCGCCTATTTGCGCTACCGCGAGGCGTGCGGCGAGCATATCGGCGAAATCCCGCAGGGGCTGTATCCGGGCGATTACCTTGTCGCGGTCGGCGAAGCGTTGAAGCAGGTGCATGGAAGAGAATTGCTCGGGCAAGAACGTGAACACTGGCTGCCCATCGTGCGCGATTACGCGATCGACGCGATGATGGAAATGATCCGCAGCGACCTGGCCGCGCTCGGCGTGGTGCACGACGTATTCACCTCCGAACGCGCCGTTACCAAGGCAGGCAAGGTGAACGATGCGCTTGCCGTGCTCGAGGGCAAAAACCTGATCTATACGGGCGTGCTGGAGCCGCCGAAAGGCAAAACGCCGGACGACTGGGAGCCGCGCCCGCAGACGCTGTTCCGTTCTTCGCAATTCGGCGACGATTGCGATCGCGCGATCAAAAAATCCGACGGCACATGGACGTATTTCGCGCCTGACATCGCCTACCATTTCGACAAGGTGCAGCGCGGCTTCGACCTGCTGATCGACGTATTCGGCGCCGACCACGGCGGCTACGTCAAACGCATCAAATCGGCGGTGGATGCGCTCACCGGCGGGCGCGTTCGCGTGGACGTGAAACTCATGCAGATGATCAAGCTCATGCGCGGCGGCGAGCCTGCCAAAATGTCGAAGCGCGCAGGTAATTTCATCACGCTGAGCGAGGCGATCGACGAGGTGGGCAAGGACGTGTTCCGCTTCATCATGCTCACCCGCAAGAACGATGCGCCGCTCGAATTCGACTTCACCAAGGTCATCGAGCAATCCAAGGATAACCCGGTATTTTACGTGCAGTACGCGCACGCGCGCACGCGTTCCATCCTCAGGAACGCGCATGCTGAGATGCCCGAAGCCCACGCAGTTGCGCAAGAGCCTACCGCCGCGATGCTTTCGCGGCTGTCGACGCCTGAGGAATTGGCGCTTATCCGCTTGCTGTGCACATGGCCGCGCATGGTGGAATCGGCGGCGCTGGCGCTGGAGCCGCACCGCATCGCCTTTTTCCTGCACGACGTGGCGGCGGCCTTCCACGGATTCTGGAATCTGGGCAATGATAACTTAGGGCTTCGTTTTATCGTAAAAAATGATATAGAACTTACTGCTGCCCGGATTGCGCTTGCTCGCGCGGTGTCGGTGGTGATTGCTTCCGGGCTGATGGTGTTGGGCGTTGAACCTGTGGAGGAAATGCGCTGATGAGACATGCGGATAACGGGAATGTATTTCAGGCGGATGAAACGGTAGTCATGAGCGGCATCGTCCGCTGGTTGCCCAAAATCATCGCCATTGGCGTGGTCGGCGGGTTTTTCACGCTGGCGTGGTATGCGTACCATACCGGCTCGCAATCCTATAAGGAAGACGAGCTGATGGTGGTGGAAGCCGACAAAACCCCCATGAAGGAAAAGCCCCTCGATCCCGGTGGCATGAAATTCCCCAATCAAGATAAGACGGTGTACGACACCTTCTCCGGCAATTCGCAGGCTGCCGCCAAGGTGGAGCGCGTGCTGCCTCCGCCGGAGGAGCCGTTGCCGAAACAGGGCGAGGATTCCGAAACCACCACATGGATCAACGACAAGCTGCACGCCAAAGATCAGGGCAAGCAGGAGCAGGTTATCGGCGAAGATGGTGCTGTAAAAGCTACATCGGCGATCAAGGAAGTGCCGGTGGATGCGTTTAAAAAACCCAAGCCGGTCAACCAGCAGGTCGCGGAAATGCTGTTACCGGGCGCTAAGGACAAGCTGGTGAGCAGTGCGGATAAGATCGATGTGAAAAAAGAATCGCCCGCCGTCGCCGCCGCTGAACAGGCGGTAAAGATTGTCAGTGCGAAAGATGCGCCCGCAGCGGACGCAACGGCGGTGCAGCCCAAAGTTATCAAAGTGGCTGATGAAACGCCGCCCGCCGCCCCCGCTGTGAAGCCCGCAGCTTCTACCGGTTCGGCCAAGGCACAGCTCGGCGCGTACCGCTCGGAGCGTGAGGCCAATGACGCGTTCGGCAAGATGCAGCAGAAATTCCCCGAACTGTCCGGCAAGTCGCCGTCCATAGTAAAAGCCGATCTCGGCGCGAAGGGGATTTACTACCGCTTACGTGTGGGCGGTATGTCGGCTGGCGATGCAAAGGCGCTGTGCGACGCGCTGGCTGCGAAGAAACAGCCCTGCTTAGTGGCGAAGGATTAGCCCTTGGGCGCATCCATTCTCCAATCTGGAAACGGGGTGCCGTCTTCGGTGATTTACGGCGTGGCGGGCACGTCGCTGTCGCGCGACGAGGGCACGCTTTTCGCCGAAACCAATCCTTACGGCTTCATCCTATTCGCGCGTAACTGCGAATCGCCGAGCCAAATTAAACGGCTTATCGGCCAGCTTTACGAAGCGACCGAGCGCGAAATGCTGCCCATTCTCATCGACCAGGAAGGTGGCCGTGTGGCGCGCCTGAAACCCCCGCAATGGCCGGGTTACCGTCCCGCGGGCGCATTTGCCAAATTAGCCAAGACCGGCGGCGAGCGCGCGAAACGCGCGGTATATCTCAACGCGCGGCTTATCGCACATGACCTGCACGCGCTCCGCATCACTGTCAATTGCGCGCCGCTGGCCGATATTCCGGTGGCGGGCGCGCACGACATTATCGGCGACCGCGCGTTCGGCGTGGAGCCGCCGCAGGTGATCGCGCTCGCCCGCGCCATGGCCGAGGGACTCGCCGACGGCGGTGTAATCCCCGTGCTCAAGCACATCCCCGGCCACGGCCGCGCGCGCGCCGACAGCCACGAGGAGTTGCCGGTGGTGGAAGCGTCGCTGGAGCTGCTTCGCGCCACCGATTTCGTGCCGTTCAAGGCGCTTGCCGACCTGCCGATGGCGATGACCGCGCACGTGCTCTACACTGCGATCGATAAGGAGCGCATGGCCACCGTTTCACCGCGAGCGATCAGCCTCATCCGCGAGGAGCTTGGGTTTAAAGGGTTGCTGATGTCCGACGACGTGTCGATGAAAGCGATGCAGGGTGATTTTACCGAGCGCACGCGGCAGGTGCTCAAAGCAGGCTGCGACATCGTGCTGCACTGCAACGGGGATATGGCGGAAATGCGCGCCGTCGCCGAAGGTATTTCCACGCTCGCCGGACAATCCTTCATCCGCGCCGAACGCGCGCTTGCCCCTGCGCTGAAAGCGCCCAAGCCGTTCGACGTAGCAGCGTCGCGGCATGAGCTGGACAGGTTGTTTGCCTGATGTGGGAGTGGTTCGTCGGCGCATCGTCGTGGGTGATTCCCGTTGTGCTGGCGATAACGCTGCACGAAGCCGCGCATGGCTGGATGGCGCTGCGTTTCGGCGATGACACCGCGAAACGGCTGGGGCGCGTAACGTTCAACCCGTTTAAGCATATCGACCGTTTCGGTACACTGATCCTGCCCGGCATGCTGGTGATCGCGCAGTCGCCGGTGGTGTTCGGCTATGCCAAGCCGGTGCCGGTGGTGTTTTCCCGCCTGCGCCCGCAGCGTCTCGGCCTGCTGATGGTCGCGCTGGCAGGGGTGCTGATGAACCTCGCGCTGGCGATTGCCACCGGACTGCTGCTGCATATCGAAGGATGGGTAACGCCGGAGCAGGCGCCGTGGCTGTTTCAAAATCTCTACCATTCGCTGCTTATCAACTGCGTGCTGGTGGTATTCAACATGATCCCCATCCTGCCGCTGGACGGCGGGCGCGTGGTCGACGCACTGCTGTGGGGGCGGGTGAAACATTGGTTCGGGAAGCTGGAGAAATACGGCATCGTGCTGGTGATGGCCGCCCTGTTCATTCCCGCGCTGATGGGGTCGAGCGTCGTGCAGGAAGCGCTTTCCGTGCCGATTTTTGCCCTGCTGGAAGCGGTGATGACGGTGGCGGGGCACGTAAAATAAAAGCCGCTTTCCGCAAGCGCGGGGCTGTGCTAACCTGCCATTTTGCATAAACATCGAAGGGATTTTTCATGGGTGGCTTGAGTATTTCGCACCTTCTGCTGGTGCTGGTGATCGTATTCATCGTGTTCGGCGCGGGTAAATTGCCGCGTGTGATGGGCGACGTAGGCAAGGGCATACGCAGCCTGCGCGACGGTTTGAAAGGCGAGGACGAGAAGGCCTCCGCGCGGCTGGAAGAAAAAGACGACAAAACCCCCCATGCTTGATCTTTCGCTCGCCGAAGTCGCGCTGGTCGTGGTGGTGGCGGTGATTTTCATCGGTCCGAAAGAATTGCCGGTGGTGGTGCGGGCGGTGGCTAAGGCCATGCGTTCCCTGCGTTCGCTGGGCAATGAACTGCGTAAGGCGTTTGCGGAGCTGGCGCGCGAGTCCGGGCTGGACGCCGCGAAAAAGGAAATCGAGCGGGAAGTGACTATGATCCGGGGCGACGACGGCAAGCTCTATGAAAGCTACCGCCTGCCCGATATGAAGCCGGATAGTAAAGAATGAGCGCGGATACGCCCCTGCCGAGCCAGCCGCTGATTGAGCATTTAATAGAACTGCGCAGGCGGATGGTGCTGTCCTTGCTGATGTTCTTCGCCGCTACCTGCCTGAGCTATGGCTTTGCGGGCGATATTTACGCCTTCCTCGTGCAGCCGCTGGCCGACGCTTTTCCCGACCCTACGCATCGCCGCCTCATTTACACGGGGCTGGCGGAAGCCTTCGTCACCTACCTGAAGCTCGCGGTTTTCGCGGGGTTTTTTATATCATTTCCTGTGATCGCCGCGCAGCTCTACCTGTTCATGGCGCCGGGGCTGTATAAGAAAGAACGTAGGACGCTATTGCCTTACCTCGTGGCCGCGCCGTGCATGTTCATCGTCGGTGCCGCATTCGCGTATTACGGTATTTTCCCGGCGGCGTGGCGTTTCTTTATCGGTTTTGAAAGTACAGGCATGCAAGGCGGGCTGCCGATCCAGCTGGAAGCGCGTGTAGCCGATTATCTGAGCATCGTGATGCATCTGATCCTCGCGTTCGGGTTGGCGTTTCAACTGCCGGTGGTACTGGTGCTGATGGTGCGCAGCGGGTTCGTATCGCTGGAACGGTTGAAAAGCGGCCGGCGCTATGCGATCGTGGCGATCGTCACTGTGGCTGCCTTCATCACCCCGCCGGACATCTTCAGCCAGATTGCGCTTTCCGTTCCGCTTTACCTGTTGTATGAGCTATCGATTCTGGTGTGTAGCCAACGGAGAAAGTAATGCACGATATAAAATTCATTCGCACTGCCCCCGACGCGTTCGACGCAGGTCTCGCGCGCCGTGGTTTACCCGCACAGTCGGCTGCTATCCTCGCGCTCGACAGCGCCAAACGCGCCGCGCAGACGGAGTTGCAGGAGCTGCAAAGCAAGCGCAACACCCTCGCCAAGCAGATCGGCATGGCCAAAGGCAAAGGTGAAAATGCCGACGCGCTGATGGACGAGGCCAAGCGTGTGAACGAATCGTTTGCCGCGCTGGAATCGACATTGAACACGCGCGGCGAGATGGAAGCGCTGCTGGAAACCATCCCCAACCTCCCCGCCGCCGACGTGCCGCAGGGCGCGGATGAAAAGGGCAACAAAGAAATCCGCCAGTCCGGAAAAAAACCGGAATTTTCCTTCGCGCCGAAAGAGCATTTCGATCTCGGCGAAGGCCTGAAGATGATGGATTTCGAAGGCGGAGCAAAACTCTCTGGCGCACGCTTCGTCGTGCTCAAAGGCCAACTCGCGCGGCTGGAGCGTGCGCTGGCGGGGTTTTTCCTCGATAACAATATCGCTGCGGGATACACGGAAATCGTGCCACCGTTTATTACAGGTTATAATGCAATGCACGGCACTGGTCAGATGCCAAAGTTTAAATCTGACTTATTTATAGCAGGTAGGTACGATGACATACTTGATTGGGTTCGCAATGTGCAAGCAGACCCAACTTTACTTGACGCAAGTAATTTAGATCGAAGTGTTATCAAGGGATTTACTGATTTCTGGCTCATCCCCACTGCCGAAGTGCCGCTGACCAACCTTGTCGCGGATTCCATCCTCGATGAAGAAACCCTGCCCATCCGCATGACCGCCTACACGCCGTGTTTCCGTTCGGAAGCGGGGTCGGCGGGGAAAGACACGCGCGGCATGATCCGCCAGCACCAGTTTTCCAAGGTGGAGATGGTGAGCATCACCCATCCCGACGCATCGCAGGCCGAGCATGAACGCATGACCGCGCAGGCGGAATCGCTGCTGCAAAAGCTCGGGCTGCATTTCCGCACCATGCTGCTCTGCACGGGCGATATGGGTTTCTCCTCGGAAAAAACCTACGACATCGAAGTGTGGCTGCCGGGGCAGAACGCATTCCGCGAAATTTCGAGCTGCTCCAACTGCGGCGCGTTTCAGGCGCGGCGCATGAAGGCGCGTTTCAAGGGCAAAAACTCCAAGGAAACGCAGTTCGTGCACACGCTCAACGGCTCCGGCCTGCCGATCGGCCGCACGATGGTGGCGATTTTGGAAAACTACCAGAACGCAGACGGCAGCGTAACCATTCCCGAAGCGCTGCGCCCCTATATGGACGGGCAAACCGTGATCGCCGCAGGAGGCTGATATGACAACACTGGAACATCCCGGCCTTGCGCTGCTGCAAACGGCTGCGCTGCGCAACACTGAAGCGGACGAGAGGGGCAGCAAATCCATCCTCGGCTATGTCGCCGATAAATCGGGGCTGCGGCAGTTGGTCGCGTTCCTGTCGGGTGAGGGGTATGAAGTGAAAACCGAAGGGCCTGCCGTATTCTTTTCGTTCAAGCGGAAGATGGTGGTGATGAGTCCAGATATGGGCAGCCTGGAATTATTCCCGGTGAAAATTACGTTGCCCGGTGACAAGCGCATCAATGTCACGAAGTTTGAAAAAAACTATGGGGTGAAGGTGCATCGCATGTCGGTGCCCGATAATGAGCCTTTCGATTCCGGTGCGTCGGCGGCATTCAGCGCGGCGGCGGGCACGCTTGCGGAACATACGGTGAAAGCGGTATCGAAATAATGCGCATCCTGCTGAGTAACGATGACGGCATCTCCGCGCCCGGCCTTGTCGCGCTGGAAAATATCGCGCGCAAGATTTCCAAGGATATATGGATCGCCGCGCCGGAGAGCGAGCAAAGCGGGGCAGGGCATTCGCTGACGTTGCACGTGCCTGTGCGCGTGCGCGAGATCAGCGCGCGCCGCCATGCCATCAGCGGCACGCCGACCGATTGCGTGTTGCTCGCGTTGCACGAAATTATAAAAAATCCCTCCCCCCTTGTGGGGGAGGGCAGGGTGGGGGGTAAGCTTCAGCAAAAAAAAATGCGGAGAGGTTCCCCCCTCCCCAACCCTCCCCCACAAGGGGGGAGGGAGAAGAAAGTGGATCTGTTGTTATCGGGCGTCAACCGCGGCTCGAATGTGGGCGACGACGTTACCTATTCCGGCACCATCGCCGCCGCGATGGAAGGCACCATGCTCGGCGTGCCGTCGATTGCCTTCAGCCAGCTTTACGACGACCGCGAGGATGTGCCGTGGGACGTGGCCGAACATTTCGCCCCCGGATTGATTAAAAAACTGGTGAAGGCGGGTTGGCCGGACAATACGCTCATCAACGTGAATTTCCCTAACTGCGCCATTGCGAAAGTTAAAGGCGTGCGCGTGTGCCCGCAGGGAAAACGCTTGGTGAATGTCGCGCTGTCGGAGCGCATCGACCCCAAAGGCAGGCCGTATTACTGGATTGGCGGCGAGCGCGATAACGCGTCGGATTCAGCGGAATCGGATATCGCGATGCTGGAAGACGGCTACATCACGGTTACGCCGATATGCCTCGACCTTACCGATTATAAAACCATGGAAGCGATTCGCACCGCGGTGGGGAAGTAATTACCCGCGTACGTTACCGTCCGGCGTAGTGCCGCGCTGCGCATCCAGCTGCTCGACATGCGATTTCCCGCCGCGGCTCATGAGTCCGGCGACAGCGACCGTCGTGGCCACCGCCAGCGCGCCGAGGCCGACCTTGCCCTTGGTGGACATGGATTCAAACGCGACGAAGGGTTTTTCGTGCCATGAGGCGCTCTTGTATTTTGACGCACCGACCAGTCTTCGTACAGCGTTTTCAGTGCTGGTGAAGAGGGCTTTGCCGTCTTTTTCCGTCGTTTTTAAAAAATCACTGGCGATTTTTCCAGCTTCTTCGGCATTTTTACCGGTGGTTTTTAATTCTTCGGTAAGCGCTTTTGTTAAATCTCCACGGAATTTTTTAACATCCATGTCTACGACCGGTTTGACATTTGTTTTCAAGAGGTCGATAAGCGGATCAAAATTACCATGCTTAACCGCCTGTTCAACGGCGATCGTTCCTGCACCATCAACAATCCTTATGCCGTTGGTTTCAAATGCCTTCAACATCGAATTCGTCATCATTTCATGGCTGACGACTTTGTTTTTAAGCTGGGCTTCGGTCATGCCCAAAACGACTTTTGTAATATCTTCAAATTCTTTTTTTACCATTTCGCTGATTTTGTTGTTTAGCTTCATCGCGCCGTGCGTGGCTGCCACACCGCCGGTTACCACTGCCGCTGCGCCTACGCTGGCTGCTGCGCCGCCGAAGCCTAATCCGCCGTTGTCTTTATCGTCCGTAGCCATACATTGTTCTCCACATGTTCAGTTCATTACTTAAGACCCTTTATAGCACAAAAGAACAATCTGTTATGTGAAGGTTTTGTGAAAGCCTTTGGTCGTATGGCGACGTAAATGTGACAGCTTGTTAAAATACTGTAAAATATAATATTTAATGCAATTAATGGACTATTAATGCTTTTGCGCTACCCGTAACGTACCGAATATCAGGGCATCATGTGACGACACCGCACACTCGCCGTACGCCTTTCCACCATTCTCCCACGCCGCCGGTCGATGGCGACGCGCTCTCCAACCGTCTGCGTTTGTTGATGACCCTGCGGCTCAAGGGCATCACCGATACCGACGTGCTGTCGGCCATCGAGCGCACCCCGCGTGAATTATTCGTGGAAGAAGCCTTTCTGGAGCATGCCTATGACGATACGGCGCTGCCCATCGCGTCCGGGCAAACCATTAGCCAGCCTAGCGTGGTGGCGTGGATGACCTGGGCGCTGGAGATCAAGCCGCACATGTCGGTGCTGGAAATCGGCACGGGGTCGGGCTATCAGGCCGCCATCCTCGCGCGCATGGCGCGGCGCGTCTACACGGTGGAGCGTCACCGCGACCTGCTGGCGCAGGCGCAGGCGCGCTTCAAGGAGCTGAAACTTACCAATATCGTCAGTAAATACGGCGATGGCTCGCGCGGGTGGAAGGAATCCGCGCCGTTCGAGCGTATCATCGTGACGGCAGCCGCCGGGGAAATCCCGGCCACGCTGCTTGAGCAGCTTTCGCCCGGCGGGGTGATGGTGGTGCCGGTGGGCAAGAATGCAGGGGAGCAGATACTGTTGCGCGTTCGTAAAAACGAAGACGGTGCCATCTCTACGCAGCACCTGATGAACGTGCGCTTCGTGCCCTTGGTGAGTGCGGGTTGAGCGTACTTAACATAGTTTTAACTTTTCTCTGCTAACGCTCGCGTTATAATTACACTTCACAAAGGGGATGAATATGTCGCGGTCGTTTAAGCGCATGGGCGCTGTTTTCACACTGCTTGCCACGGCTGCCTGCACACAGCCTGCCGCGCAGGTAGACCTTCGCGGTCAGAACAGCTTCAGCCGCACCGGGGGCAGCAACTATGCCAGCACGCCGTCCTATCAGGCCGCGCCGGTATACGCCAAAAGCTACTCGCAGCAGACTTATAACAACGCGCAGCCCTCGCGTCCTGTGCCTATGGAAACCGAACAGCGCGCTTCCGTGCAGTCCATCGGCATCAACGACCTGACGCCGCCGAAGAAGGGCGACAAGCAATCCAGCGTCGATACCGGCGCGTCCGTGAATCCGTGGACGAACAAGCCGCGCTTCTCCGACGCAGGTCCCAGCGACAGTTTCGCCATCCAGCCGAAGGGCAAGCAATCGGGCGGCAGCCAGATGATTTCGCAGATCAAGGCTGACGATAAGCCCGTTGCGCAACTCGATACCGTCATCAGCCGCGAAAAAACCACCGGCGCGGCTAAGGAAGTGAAGCTCAGCAAGGCCACGCGCGAAAACGGCGCATTCATGTGGCCGGTCAGCGGAAAAAAAGTAATCTCCACTTTCGGCGCCAAGGGCGGCGGGAAGGTCAATGACGGCATCAATATCGCGTCCGCCGAAGGCGAGCCGGTATGGGCGGCTGCCGACGGCGAAGTGCTCTATGTGGGCAACGAGCTGAAAGGCTACGGCAACATGGTCATCATCAAGCACGCGGGCGACAAGAACACCACCTATGCGCACCTCTCCAGCTCCGGCGTGGATAAGTATGATCGCGTGAAGCAGGGTGACATCATCGGCTATGTCGGCTCCACCGGCAGCGTGAAAACACCGCAGTTGCACTTCGCCATTCGCGACGGCAAGGAACCGGTAGATCCGCAGAAATTCATGAATCGCAGCGTGGCGGGATTGTAAATTCCTGTCATCCCCGCGCAAGGTGGGATGACGTATTTCTTACCCTACGCGTTTTCCCATCCGTCCCGCTAAATCTTGGATGAACTGCCATGCCACGCGTCCCGAGCGCGCGCCGCGTGCGCTTGCCCACTGAAAGGCCAACTGGCGTATGTCCTCGGGCGGCATGACGATGCCGAAATGTTTGGCGTAGGTTTCCACGATGGCGAGGTAGGTTTCCAGCGTGCAGGCGTGGAAGCCCAGCCACAGCCCGAAGCGGTCGGACAGCGAGATTTTTTCCTCGGCGACGTCGGTGGCGTGGATGGCAGTGTTTTTTTCGTTCTCGATCATCTCGCGCGGTAGCAGGTGGCGGCGGTTGGACGTGGCATAGAACAGCACATGGTCGGGCTTGGCCTCGATACCGCCTTCCAACACGGTTTTCAGCGATTTATATGATGTGTCCTGCGCGTCGAACGAGAGATCGTCGCAGAACAGGATAAAACGCCGTATCACCCAGCCGCGCAGGATGTTGATGAGGCGGGGCAGGGTGTGGATGTCCTCGCGGTGGATTTCCACCAGTACCAGCGCATCGGGAATCTGCTTGTTGATATGCGCGTGCACCGACTTTACCAGCGAGCTTTTGCCCATGCCGCGCGCACCCCAGAGCAAGGCGTTGTTAGCGGAAAAGCCTTTAGCGAATTGCATGGTGTTGGCCAGCAGCAGGTCGCGCGGCTGATCCACGCCCAGCAACAGATCCATCGCTACGGCGTGCGTGTTCTGCACGGGTAGCAGCGCCCTGCGCTCCGCGTCCCAGGTGTAGGCGCTGGCGCTTTTGACATCGACTTCCTGCTCCGGCGGCGGTGAGAGTTGTTCGATACCTTGCGCGATGCGCTTAAGTATGCGAATAGCATCCTGATCGGTCATAAGGCGGTGCCCATTAATGTCCCAATATGGAAAAAGCGTAGAGCATAGCGGTGCGATCGGCAAGCGTTTTGCCGCTTCGCTGGTGTGGATACGGCGCGACCTGCGGCTGCACGACCATGCGGCGCTTGCGCAGGCACTGCAGCAAAACGGAGGCATACAGCCCGTATTTGTGTTTGACACTGACATACTCGCGCAGTTCCCCGATGCGGGCGATCGTCGGCTTACCTTCATCGCCGACGCGCTGGTAGAGCTGGAAACGCAACTGGCCGCACGCGGCGGCGGGTTGCTGGTGCTGCATGGCAGCGCACGCGCTATTATTCCAAAACTGTCTGGCATAGCCGGTTGCGAAAGGGTAATCGCCGCCGAGGATTATGAGCCGGGTACGCGCGCCCGCGACGATGCGGTGCAGGCAGCGTTGCCAGAAAAGCGCTTCCTGCATGTCAAAGATCACCTGATTTTTGCTCCGCGTGAAATCCTGCGCGAAGGCCGTCAGCCCTACAAGATATTCACACCCTACTACAACGCCTGGCGCGCGCGTTTCGATTCTGCTGCCTATGCACCCTATAGCTGCAGCGACAATGGCCGCTATGCCGATTGCGAAGCCCTGCGCGTGGCATGCCGCGATGCCGGCCTGCATGTGCTGGAACCGCAGCGCGGCGTGCGAGCCATGCTTGAGGCGATCGGCTACCGCGAATCGCGGTTGGCGATGTGGCCGGTTTCTGGCGCGCGCGCGCGGCTGGAAGATTTCGTCGCGAACAAGGCCAGCGCATATCCTGTGCAACGCGATATGATGGCGTATGACGGCACCAGCAAATTGTCGCCCTATCTACGTTTTGGCCTGGTGTCGGTGCGTGAGTGCGCACGTGCCGCGCATGAAGCGGGCGCTGCGGAAAAATGGATCAGCGAATTGGCATGGCGTGATTTCTACGCGATGAATCTTTTTTATTATCCCGAATCCGCGACGCAGGAATGGAACCCGCAATTTCGGGGCACGTTGCGCTGGTCGCACGATGCGTTGTTGCTGGAGGCATGGAAACAGGGGCGTACCGGCTTCCCGCTGGTGGACGCGGCGCAGCGGCAACTCCTGCAGGAAGGCTGGATGCACAACCGTGCGCGCATGGTCACGGCGAGTTTCCTGACCAAGGATTTGCTGCTCGACTGGCGGCTGGGCGAAGCGCATTTCGCGCAGCATTTGATGGATTACGACATGGCGTCGAATGTCGGCGGCTGGCAGTGGGCGGCATCCACCGGCACGGATGCGCAGCCGTGGTTCCGCATTTTTAACCCGGTGCTGCAATCAAAAAAATTCGATGCGGGCGGCGATTATATACGCCGCTATGTGCCCGAGCTTGCCGCGCTGGACGCAAAGGCGATCCATGAACCCACCGCGCAGGCTATCGTGAATCACGATCAGGCACGCAAAGCGGCGCTGGCAATGTTCAAGCAGGCGGGCGGGCAGGCGACTTGAGCACGGTGGTTTCCATCACGTGCCTTGATTGCGGCGATACTTCCATATCCGGCTCGAAGGGGATTTCGCCGCACTGCATGGCGAACAACCGTTCTTGGTTGGGCGTCAGCCGGTAGTTGACCTGCGTGGGCGATGCGCGTTGCAAGTCGCTGTCGATAAACGCCATGATCTCGCGCTCCGACGGCATGCGCAATCCCTGCACGCCGCGCGCGCATAGTTCATCATACAACGTGCGAACGCTGTCGATCGGCGTGTCGAGCATGGTTTCGTAGCGCACGTGGATTTTGGGAATGTAGAGCGTGTTGCGCAGGCTGTGCACCGCATGGTATTCCCACATGGCGATCCCGTATTCCGGCGGGATGCCGTTGCGCAGTTCCAGCGAGCGCGCGCTGGCAAGCGGGTTGCGCGCGGCGAGCACCGTCACCGGCACTTCGAGGTGCGGCAACCAGCAGGGCAGGGTGATGCACAGGCGCGGGTCTTTCAGCACCCACGGGCGGTGCGCGTCCATTTCCAGTATGGTGCTGCGGATAGCGTGCGTGAGGGCGCGCGGCGTGCGCGAAAGCTGCTGGGTATCCCAGCCGTCCACCTTATGCCATGTCGCCCCGGCATGACGCAGCAGTTGCTCGTTGATGGAAAGCACGTCTTTGCGTTCCCAGAAGCCTTTTTCATTGTGCTCGTTATAGCCCAGCGACAGGCCTTCCGGGGCAAAATACGCCCCCATCATATTGATTATGCGGGTGGTTAGCGAGGTTCCCGCGCGGTGCATTCCTAAGACGATAATCTGCATGATAATTTAAAAAAACTTTTAAAATAAGTGCGTTAGGTGTATTTTAGAGAGGCTCTAAGTAAAGGAATATTAAGGTTTTAACGATACTATTTTCTGACAAAAATACCAGCGTGAATTGGGAGATTCGGAAAAATGGCTACGCGTAAGAAAAAACCTGCGAAGAAAAAACCTGTAGTGCGCAAGAAAAAAGTGGCGGCGAAGCCCGTCCGCACAGTTGTCAAACGCAAAACAGTGAAAAAGAAAACCGCAGCGAAGAAAACCGCAGCGAAGAAAACCGCAGCGAAGAAAACCGCAGCGAAGAAAACCG
>CAZYBO010000005.1:0-20580 GCA_964645205.1 uncultured Rickettsiales bacterium | reverse complement strand
CAAAAACACGCCTGCCGCGCATTTTCGTGCAGATTCCCAGCTACCGCGATCCGGATTGCCAGAACACCATCGTGGATATGTTCAAGAAGGCCAAGCACCCCGAGCGCATTTTCGTCGGGATATGCTGGCAGTTCGTGAAGGGTGAGGACGACATATGTTTCCAGATTCCCTATCCGCGACCCAAGCAGGTGCGTGTCCACAATGTCGACGCGCGCAAAGGCAAAGGCGCATGCTGGGCGCGCAGCCTGACACAGAAATTATGGCGCGGTGAGGAGTTCACGCTCCAGCTCGATGCCCACCACCGTTTTGAAAAACACTGGGACGACATCCTGTTTTCCATGTGGAAAAAATGCGAAAACCCGAGGGCGCTGCTTACCTGCTATCCGGGCGGGTTTACGCCGCCTGATAAGTGTGACCGAAAATGGGTGTATGGACTGTCAGCGCGGGAATTTGATCCGGAATCCATACTTATCGTGCATGGCAAGCCTGCCTATCATCACCGTAAAGCACCTAAAAGACCCATGCGTGGTGCGTTCATAGCCGCTGGTTATTTATTTGGGCCTGCGAAAATCATAAAAGACGTGCCCTACGATCCGAAGCTGTATTTCTTCGGCGAGGAAATTACACTTGCGGCGCGTTTATGGACACATGGCTGGGATATTTATTACCCGAATCGCCGTTGCATCTATCATGACTGGGATCGTGAAAAACGCAAAACCCATTTCAAGGATTCCAAGGACTTCACAGCATTAAACCAGCAATCATTCAAGCGCGTAAGGCATTTGCTTGGTATGGAACGCTGTGACGATCCTAAGCTAACGAAGGGGCTTAAGGGTAAATTCGGTTTTGGTAAGAAACGGACATTTGCAGAATATCAGGAATATTGCGGCGTGAATTTTGCCGAGCGAAGCTATAGTTCGCGAGCGGCGAAAGCGATATTTCCGGAATATAAAAAAGCTGACAAACCAGCTAAACCTGCTGCGGTTGAGACGACGGCAACAGTCCAAGAAAATGCACCGGTACGCCGTAATCGTAATGGCCGCATCTACGTCCAGATTGCCAGTTACCGCGACATGGAATGCCAGTGGACGGTAAAAGACCTTTTTGAGAAAGCGGAAAACCCGGATCGCATCTCGGTGGGCATCTGCTGGCAGTTCGATGAGGTCGAAGACAGGGACTGCTTCAAGATTATTACGCGTCCCGATCAGGTGCGCGTCATGCCTGTGGATTGGCGTGAGGCCGAGGGTGTCTGCTGGGCGCGCAATATGACGCAGCAGATGTGGGATGGTGAAGAATACACACTACAGATCGATGCGCATATGCGATTCGTGCCCGGCTGGGATCGTTTGATGATTGAAGAATTAAAAGCATGTGGCTCTAGGAAGCCTGTGATTTCCTGCGCGCCTGCCCGTTATACGCCGCCGGACAAGTTGCAGGCTACAACATGGCCTTCCGTACAGCGTGCCTATCGTTTTACACCGGACGGCAATATACGTGGCACAGGTGAAAGCCTCAACATTTCTCCGCCAAAACCGCTTCGCGGAGCGTTCATTTCCGCTGGGTTTATGTTTTCCCGTTCGGAAATGATTCAGGAAGTGCCGTATGATCCATACCTGTACTTCGATCAGGAAGAAATGAGTTATGCGCTCAGGCTGTATACGCATGGCTGGGATGTTTTCAGCGCAACCAAGCAATATATCTACCATTACTATCGCTCAAAAGAAGACATGACGAACCGCCCGCTACACTGGAAAGACCTGCGTCAGGAAGATAAAGATAGTATAGCGGGATTATATGCGCGCGGGCTTGCACGATTCAACCACCTCACCGGCTATGCCTTGTCAAGCAATGAGAATGTGACACAGGAAATCGATAAATACGGGTTGGGCACGGCGCGCACGATGCAGGAGTTCAAAGAATATTGTGGCGTCGATTTTCTGAATAAAACGGTGGAGGATAAAGCGCTGAACTGCGAATTCATTAAGGATCTGCGCAAATATCGCCATGCGGCTATTCCCATCAAGCCGATTGAGCAGGAACGCTGGTATGAAGCGGCAAAGAAATCTGAGGCCGATAGTAAACCTGCAAAGAAAAAACCCCCAAAGAAAAAACCGGCAGCCAAGCCGTCGCGTCCTCAGGCCTGATGACGGATGCCCGTTCATGGCAACACACCGCGCATTTTTGTGCAGATCGCCAGCTACCGCGATCCCGAATGCCATGCCACGATAAAAGATCTGTTTGAAAAGGCGGCGCACCCCGGGCGCATCTTCGTCGGGGTGTGCTGGCAGTTCGATCCCGACGCGGACAAAGACTGTTTCAACTTGCGCTACCCGCGCGAAAAGCAGGTGCGTGTGGTGGAGTATCATATACGCGATGCGAAGGGCGCGGGTTGGGCGCGCGCTGAAGCGCAGCGCCTGTGGCAGGGTGAGGAATACACCATGCAGATACAGGCGCACCATCGTTTTGAACGCGGCTGGGACGATACGCTGATCGAGCAGTTGCACCGCTGCCCATCGGAAAAATCGGTGCTGACCGCATGGCTGCCCGGCTACACCCCGCCCGACACGAAACAGGATATGGAAGGCATGATGCCGCTGGCGGCGGTGAATTTCATCGCGAAGCCCGGTGACGCGCAGCTTGTCTATCTGAGCAACCGCATGGTGCCCAGCGACATGCTGCACGGCAAACTGCTGCCGACGTGCATGTGGGTGGGCAATTTCATGTTCGCGCGTTCCTCGGTGCAGCAGGAAATTCCGTTCGACCCGTATATTTATTTTTGGGGCGAAGAGGTCAACTATTCCGCGCGGCTGTGGACGCACGGCTACGATATTTTCCACCTCAACAAAGTGGTGCTTTACCATTACTGGGATCGCAAGGATGTCAAAGACGGCGCGATGTACCGCGACCATACGCTCGACCGCAATCATCTCTCGCGCCTGCGTAACCTGCACGTGCTGGGTATTGAAAAAACCACCGAGGCATCGGCGCTGGCGGAGATTGAAAAATACGGCGTGGGCAGTGAGCGCACGCTGGAGCAGTATTGGGCGTTTGCGGGCATCAATATCGCGGAACGGACGGTCGAACCGTTCGCGCGCAAAAGCAAATGGAGCCTGCGCAACACGCCTGCGCCGGCATCGCGCGCATCGGCCGCGCATCCGCGTATTTTCGTCGCCATCGCCAGCCACCGCGACCCGGAATGCAAATGGACGATCCGCGACATGTTCGCCAAGGCCGCACACCCGCAGCGCGTATTCGTAGGGGTATGCCTGCAGCTCGATGCGTCTGTCGACGAAGAATGTGCGCTCCCGATAGAATTTCCTTCGCAGACGCGCATACGGGAGGTGGATTACAGGAACAGTAAAGGCGCGAACTGGGCGCGCAGCGAGGCGCATCGATTGTGGGACGGTGAGGAGTATATCCTCCAGATCGACAGCCACATGCGTTTCGAGGACGACTGGGATGAAACGCTTATCCGCACGCTGGCGCGCTGCCCTTCGGAAAAGGCAATGCTCAGCACCTACCTTCCCAATTACGAGCCGCCCAACCAGCTCGATTTCTACCCCATGCACTGCCTGCGCACCCGTGTGCGCGGCTTCAGTTCGCAGCAAAGCCCGCAGCGGCTGCATATCAGCGGCGCATATGTCCCGCTGGCGGATGAGGAGCGTTCCGGGCTGTACCCGTCGCCGTTTTTTATCGCCAATTTCGCTTTTGCACGGGCGCAGGCGTTCCGCGAAGTGCCTGTGGATCCGCATTTCCATTTCTATGGGGACGAGATCAGCACCAGCGCGCGGCTGTGGACGCATGGCTGGGACATTTACCAGCCCGATTGCACGGTGATGTACCATTACTGGGTACGTAAAGACCGGCTGCACCTGCAAACCTACCGTGACCTGCAAAGCGAGGACAGCCAGCGTTCGCGCAGGCGCGTGTTGCACTTGCTGGGCTTTGAAAAAACCGATGATGCGCAGGCGCTTGCCGAGATCGACCGCTATGGGCTTGGAAGCCGGCGCGGGCTGGACGGCCTATGGGCTTTTGCTGGCGTAAACTGGGAAAAACATGGTATTACAGGGGATGCAAGGGAAGGAAAATGGAACATGGCGGCGCGTAAGCAATCGGAAAAAAAAGGTGCGGTGAGCGCTGTGTCGAACCGCCCGCGCATGTTCGTGCAAATCGCCAGCTACCGCGACCCTGATTGCCAGAATACGGTGAAAGACCTGTTCGATAAGGCCACGCACCCGGAGCGGATTTCCGTCGGCATATGCTGGCAGTTCGTGAAGGGTGAGGACGACATCTGCTTCCAGGTGCCGTACCCGAGGCCGCAGCAGGTGCGCGTGCATGAGGTGAACGCGCATGAGGGCAGGGGCGTGTGCTGGGCGCGCAGCCTGACGCAGAAATTATGGCAGGGCGAGGAATTCACCCTGCAGATCGACAGCCATATGCGCTTCGAGCCGGGCTGGGATGAAATCCTGCTATCGATGTGGGAGGATTGCGCTAACCCCAAAGCCGTGCTGACCTGCTATCCGTCCGGGTTCACGCCGCCGGACAACACCGACCGCGAATGGGTGTTCGGCATGGCGGCCAAAGCGTTCGACCAGAACGGCATTTTCCTCATGCACGGCAAGCCTGCCTTCCGCACAGGGCAGTTTCCCGACAAGCCGATCGCGGGCGCGTTCGCCAGCGCCTGCATGTATTTCGGCCCCGCGCAGATGATCGAGGACGTGCCCTACGACCCGAACCTGTATTTCTTCGGCGAGGAAATTTCGCTGGCGGTCAGGCTGTGGACGCACGGCTACGATCTATTCCATCCCAACCGCCTGTGTATTTACCATGACTGGGATCGCGGCAAGCGTCCTACGCATTTTTCCGACCACAAGGACTGGGGCGCGCTCAATGCGAAATCATTTGCACGCGTCAAGCACCTCCTCGGCACAGAGATTTCGCACGACCCCGAGATTACCCGCGACCTTGATATATATGGGTTGGGCACGGAGCGCACGCTTGACGCATATCAAGCCTATAGCGGAGTGAATTTTGCTACAAAAACGTTCGACGAACGTGCGGAGAAAGGTGAGTACGGCATGGCAAAACAGGCAAAAAACAATACCGGCGCAGGCCGTATCTATGTCCAGATCGCCAGCTACCGCGACCCCGAATGCCAGTGGACGGTAAAAGACCTTTTTGAAAAAGCGGAAAATCCCGACCGCATCACCGTGGGCATTTGCTGGCAGTTCGATGAGGAAGAAGACAAGAATTGCTTTGAAGTCTCCACGCGTCCCGATCAGGTGCGCGTCATGCCTGTGGACTGGCGCGAGGCCGAAGGCGTCTGCTGGGCGCGCCACATGACGCAGCAGATGTGGGACGGCGAGGAATACACGCTGATGATCGACTCGCACATGCGGTTCGTTCCCGGCTGGGATCGCCTGATGATCGAGGAGCTGGCCGCATGCGAATCGCCCAAGCCGTTGCTTACCTGCAGCCCGGCCGCATACACGCCGCCGAACAATTTGCAGAAGGAATTGCGCCCCACCGTTCGCCGTGTGCAGCCCTTCACGCCGGACGGCAATATCCGCGGCAAAGGCGAAATGATCGACCGTTCGCCGCCGAAACCGCTCAACGGCGCGTTCGTTTCCGCAGGGTTCGTTTTTTCACGGGCGGAGATCATCGAGGAAGTGCCTTACGATCCGTACCTTTATTTCGATCAGGAGGAAATCGCTTACGCCGCGCGGCTCTACACGCACGGCTGGGATGTATTCAGCGCGCGCACACAGATGCTCTATCACTACTACAACACCGCCGACAGCGTGCGTCCGCTGCACTGGCGCGACATGCGCAAGGAGGATGAGAAGAAGATCATGTTCCTGCGCAACCGCGGGCTGCAACGCTTCAACCACATGACGGGTTACAGCGTTTCCAACGATCCTGAAATTACGAAGGAGATGCACAAATACGGTTGGGGCAGCGCACGCTCGCTGGCGCAATTTGAAGAGTATTGCGGCATCGATTTCAAGCGGAAGGTTGCAAGCGCGCGCGCGTTGCGGTGCGAGTTCATCAAAGACCTGAAGCTCTACCGCAGCAATCCAATTCTTATACCCGAGCTGGGCGATAAGCCTGCGCAGAAAGCGCCGCCTGCGGCTGCCGACGCGGTTGCGCCGAAGCAACTGGCGCCGATTGCGCAGACGGCGGCAAAAGACGAGATGAACCCGATGGCGGAGCCGTACCGCTCGCTGCCGGGCGGCATGCCGATGCTGGAATTCGGCGATTATGCGCCGATGTTTGAGATTGAGGACACCAACCGCAAGATACGCGGCATGGAGTTGCATGCGGGGCGTCACAGCATGCTGTTTTTCCTGCCGGTAGGCGACATCGCCTACGCCACGGCGTTTTTCCGCGCCATGTCGCAGCAGCTTGCGCGTTCGGAGAAAATGGAAATCTGGCAGATGTTCGCGTTTGACGACACGGTGGAAAACGTGATTGCTCTCAAGGAAAAAATCAAGACGCCGCATGTGCTGTGGGCTGATCCCGGCCGCAAGGTCGCGCATGCGTTCGGCATTTGCAGGCCGGGCGACAAGGAGATGCCGCCAGCCGCATTCCTGTTCAACCACAACCTCAAGATCGTCAACCGCTACCTCAACCTCTCGCCGGAAGCGCTGGTGGAAGCTATTCTTCGCGATTGCAAGGAATCCATCGCCGTTTTCCATAAGAAAAACGGCGAGCAGCGTATTATCAGCGAGTTACCACCCGCGCTGCTTATCCCCAACGCATTCACGCCGGAATTCTGCAAGAAATGTATCGACGCATTCCGCACCGGCAAAACGTTTGACGGCACTGTCGGCGTGGAGGCCACGCACGCCTACCGCCCCAACACCAAAGTGCGCACCGATTTCATCGTCGGCGGCAAATTGCTGGATGAGATCGATGAAAAGCTGTCACGCAGCGTATTCCCGGAGATTAAAAAAATCTTCGGCGTTGAAATCACACACCGCGAATTATACAAGATCGGTCTCTATACCGGCGAGAAGGGCGGCTTCTTCAAGCAGCACCGCGATAATTTCGATGTGCCGCTCGGGTATCGCCGCATCGCCATGACCGTGCATCTGAGCGACAATTACGAAGGCGGCGGCCTGAAGTTCCCGGAATATGACGACCATGTTTACCGTCCTGAATTAGGCGGTGCGATCGCATTTTCCTGCGCAACGATGCATGAGGCGCGCCCCGTTACCAAGGGGGAACGTTTCGTGCTGGTGGCGTTCATGCACGGGCAGGCGGACGAAGCGCACCGCCGCCATTACCTTGCCAGCAAGGGAAGCCCGCTGAAGATCAAGGATTACGTACCGGTACTGCGTACCTATCCGGAACTGCGCCAGAGCCGCGATTTCTTCTACCGCGACTGGTGGGATAAATACGTGGTGCTCAACGAGCGCGTGGAAACGCCCGCGCCTGCGGCCGTGGTCACTGCCGAACCCGCGAAACAGGTGGGGCCTGCGATCATCACGTTGGGCGGGCACAAGCCGAAAAAAATCTTCGAATCGCCCAGCGGCATCGTGTTTGACGATTTCCTGCCGGAAGCCGTGTTCCAGCGTGTGCTTAAATTCGCGCAGCGCACGGAATACGAGCATATCAATACCAAGGGTAAAACCGCGCGCGCATGGCATGTGCATGACGGTTTTCCGCTGCGCAGCACGCTCAACCTGTTCCGCTATCCCGAAGGGTCGCCGAAGCCGCAGGGCGATTTCGTCTACCCCACGAACACCGATCTCGATCTGTTCACCGACCACTTGGTCGCCATGCAGCCGCATGTGGAGCATATGATCGGCAAGCCGGTGCAGAACTGGACGCACGTTACCGCCACCGCATGGCTCTACCCGCAGGGCACGGGGCTGGCGATGCACGATGACGGCTCCGGCGTCTATACCGGCGCCTACGCCTATTTCCTCAACCCCACCTGGCGGCCGCACTGGGGCGGGCTGTTGCTGCTGATGGACCCGGAAAGCAACCGCTTCGTCCACGAATTCCGCAACCGCAACGACCAGATGGAATTCTACCAGATGAAATACCTCCATGCGGGCAATCTCGACGAATTGTTGATGGAGCACGGTATGGCGCGGTGTATTTTCCCCAAGCGCAACCGTATGGTATTTATTGCCAACGATGCCTATCACATGGTAACGAGGGTTAACGAACAGGCGGGCGACAACCTCAGGATGTCGATTGCCGGGTTCTTTGACAGGAAAAAAACGTAAGGGCGTTACCGGTTGTGACTAAAGACGCATTGAGGACTCTCGCGCCTGCCTGCTCCGCATGGCCGTTTCAGGAAGCGCTTGCGCTCGTGGAGCGCTATAAAAGTGCGCCGCCCGCAAAAGGCTATGTATTATTTGAAACCGGCTACGGGCCTTCCGGCCTGCCGCATATCGGCACGTTCGGCGAAGTGGCGCGCACCAGCATGGTGCGGCACGCATTTGAAGCCATCAGCGACATCCCCACGCGGCTGATTTGTTTTTCCGACGATATGGACGGCTTGCGCAAAGTGCCGGACAATCTGCCGCAGCAGGAGATGATCAAGGCGAATCTCGGCAAGCCGCTCACCTCGATCCCCGATCCGTTCGGCACGCATGAGAGCTTCGGCCATCACATGAATGCGCGGCTTCGCGCGTTCCTCGACCATTTCGGCTTCGAGTACGAATTCAAAAGCTCCACCGCCACCTACAAATCCGGTGAGTTCGACAAAACATTGCTGGTGCTGCTCAAAAACTACCAGCAAGTGATGGATGTGATGTTGCCTACGCTGGGCGCGGAACGTCAGGAAACCTACAGCCCGTTTTTGCCGGTTTCGCCGCGCTCCGGCAAGGTATTGCTCGCCAAAGTCGTGGAAACGAACGTTGAAAAAGGCACCATCACCTACATCGAAGAAGATGGTAGCAAGGAAGAAGTGCCCGTCACCGGCGGCCATTGCAAGCTCCAGTGGAAGCCCGACATGGGCATGCGCTGGGCGGCGCTCGGGGTGGATTACGAGATGTACGGCAAGGATCATCTGACATCGGCCGAACTCTACGATGCCATCTGCAAAATCGCAGGCGGCATGCCGCCGAACCAGTTCATGTTTGAGCTGTTCCTCGACGAAAAAGGCCAGAAAATTTCCAAGTCGAAAGGCAACGGCCTGACCATCGACGAGTGGCTGCGTTACGCGCCGCAAGAGTCGCTGTCCTATTACATGTACCAGTCGCCGCGCAAGGCCAAGCGCCTCTATTTCGACGTCATCCCGCGCGCGGTAGACGAGTACCAATCGTTCCTCGAAAAATTCCCAAAGGAAGAACAACCCGCGCAGATGAACAACCCCGCGTGGCATATCCATGGCGGCAAACCGCCCGCGCCGGAAGGCGTGCCGGGCTTCAATCTGCTGCTCAACCTCGCGGGTGTGGCCAATACCGACGACCCGAAGGTGCTGTGGGGCTTCATTTCGCGCTACATGCCGCACATGTCGCCCGCCACGCACCCGTTCGTCGACCAGCTCGTAACCGGCGCGGTGAATTACTACACCGACTTCGTGAAACCGACGAAAAAATTCCGCTTACCCACCGATGTGGAAGAAAAAGCGCTATTGGAGCTGGCCGATTACCTCGAACGCTCACCCGCCAGCACCACCGCCGAAGAACTGCAAACCGAAATCTACGAAATCGGCAAGCGCCATTTCGACGCCGCGCAGCTCAAATCGTGGTTCGCGGCGATGTACGAAACCATGCTCGGCCAGCCCCAAGGCCCCCGCATGGGCTCGTTCGTAAAGCTCTACGGCAAGGCCGAAACCGTGTCGCTGATCCGCCGCGTGCTGGCTAAAGAAAACCTGGCGGCATAGAGCCGCGCACATGCAAACCCTCTCCGCCATCACCCCGCGCTACGACGCTTTCCTCCTCGATCTCTGGGGCGTGGTGCATGATGGTTCGCATCTTTATCCGGGCGTAAAAGACGTGCTGGTGCAGCTCAAAAAAGACGGAAAAAAAGTTGCGTTCATTTCCAACGCGCCGCGCCGCGCACACAAGGTCATCCACGTGCTGGGCGAACTTGGCATTGAGCGGGAACTGTACGATTTCGCAGTTTCATCGGGCGAGATTGGCTACCGGTGGCTCGAAAACCAGCCCGCAAGAAAATACTACTATATCGGCCCCTCCAAAGACGCCGACATTCTCGACGGGCTGGATTACACGCGCACGGATGACATCAAGCTGGCGGATTTTCTGCTCAATGTGGGCTTCGGCAGCGAGGAGCAATCGGCAGAGGATTTCGGCATGTTGTTCCGCGCGGCGAAGGCGCAAAACCTGCCCATGCTCTGCCTGAATCCCGACATGGAGGTGGTGAAACAAACCGGCGAGCGTTTCGCCTGCGCGGGCGTGCTGGCGAAAGCCTACGAGCGGCTCGGCGGCGACGTCACATGGTTCGGAAAGCCCTACGCTTCGATTTACGACTATTGCATGACGCAATTCCCCGGCATCCCGAAATCGCGGATACTGGCGGTGGGAGACAGTTTAGAAACCGACATCCCCGGCGCGCTCAGTTTCGGGGTGGACGCCATGCTGATTACCGGTGGCATCCTGAAACACCATTCCCCGGCGGAGATCGAAACCATGTGCCGCACACTGAACCTTGTGCCGCACTATGTGCTGCCGAGCCTAGGGTAGGAATCCTTCCAGCGTCATCGCGTCCCAGGCCAGTGAGCCGTCGGCACGGGCGATCTGGTTACCGTTCTTGTCGATAAAGATCGTAGACGGTAGTCCGTTGACGCCAAAAGCCCGGAAAACCTGCATTTTGGGGTCGAGATAAGGTTTCAGCGCGGTAATGCCGTGCTTATTGTAGAACGTGGTGACTTTGGCCGTATCGTTGCCGTCCAGCGCAATCGCCAGCATTCTGACACCGCGCTTTTCATAGGCCTTCGCCGCCTCATCCACCCTCGGCAGTTCCGCGATGCAGGGGATGCACCAGGTCGCCCACAGATGCACGACGGTAAGTGTGGCGCCCTTGGCGTCCAGCGCTTGCATCTGGCCGGATTCATCCTTGAACTGCACGCTGGGCGCTGGCGTCCCTGGTTTGATCGTGGCAATGGGAGTGGGTTCGGCGCTGGCGGCGCAGGGCAGGGAAAGCCATAAAAGGCAGGCAAACGCCGCCAGATTCCCGCTTGCGCGGTTGCGGCCATTTCCTGTATGGATAGGGGGCATAAAAGGAACTCCTGATGAGCGGTAAGAAACGCACGAATAAGCCGAAAGTAGCATCCGCCAACCCGATGTGGGGCGGGCAGTTTTCGCACGCGCCCGATGCGCTGCTGGCCAAGATTAACGCATCCGTCAGCTTTGACAAGCAGCTTTACCGGCAGGACATACAAGGTTCCGTCGCACATGCGAAGATGCTCGCAAAACAAAAAATTATCAGTGAGGCCGACAGCAAAGCCATCGTGCAGGGTTTGCAGGCGATTTTAAAAGACATCGAAGCCGGGAAATTCGTTTTCAAGGACAGCCTCGAAGACATCCACATGAACATCGAATCCGCGCTGAAAGACCGCATCGGCGACGCTGCCGGCAGGCTGCACACCGCACGCTCGCGCAACGATCAGGTCGCCACCGCGTTCCGCCTCTATGTGCGCGATGCGCTCGATGCGCTGGACGCTGCGTTGAAAACATTGCAACTCGCGCTCCTCAAACGCGCCGAAGAACATTTCGACACGCTCATGCCAGGCTTCACACACCTGCAAACCGCACAGCCGGTCACGCTCGGCCACCACCTGCTCGCCTATGTGGAAATGATCGCGCGCGACCGTTCGCGTGTGAGCGACGCGCGTGCGCGGCTCAACGAATCGCCGCTAGGCGCTGCCGCGCTTGCTGGCACGTCGTTTCCCATCGACCGCGCATTCACGGCGAAAGAGTTAGGTTTCTCCAAAGCGATGAGCAATTCGCTCGACGCGGTATCCGACCGCGATTTCGCGTTGGAATTTTTATCGCTGTCGTCCATCTGCGCAGTGCATCTGTCGCGGCTGGCGGAGGAAATGGTCAACTGGTCAAGCGTGCAGTTCGGCTTCATCCGTTTTTCCGACGCATGGTCCACCGGCAGCTCGATCATGCCGCAGAAGCGCAATCCCGATGCCGCCGAGCTGGTGCGCGGAAAATCCGGCCGCATGTTCGGCAACCTTGTGAGCCTGCTTACCACCATGAAAGCCCTGCCGCTCGCCTATAATAAAGACATGCAGGAAGACAAGGAACCCGTATTCGACACGGCGGAAAATTTGATGGTCTGCGTGCAGGCCATGTCTGGCATGGTGCTCGATTTCACCGCGCAGCGCAAAACGATGGAAGCCGCTGCAGGTGCCGGATACGCCACCGCTACCGACCTTGCCGATTGGCTGGTACGCGAGCTGAAAATGCCCTTCCGCAATGCGCATCACACCACGGCGCAAATAGTGAAGCTCGCGTCATCGAAAAGCAAAACGCTGGAAGCGTTGACGTTACAGGAGTTGCAATCGGTGGAACCGAAAATCCGCAAGGACATATTCTCCGTGCTTGGAGCAGAGCACTCCGCAAAAAGCCGCGTGAGCTTCGGTGGTACCGCGCCTGCGAACGTGAAAAAAGCTGTAGCTGAAGCAAGGAAAAAAATCCGGTGATAAGGATCATTGTACATAGCCTGCTGGTTGCGGCGTTAGCCTGTAGCGTTGCCGCGTGCGGCGTGAAAGGCAAACTCAAAACGCCTGCGCAAGTCGAAGCGGCGGAGAAGAAGAAAAAGAATAAGCAGCAAACGTCTCCCTCTCCCCTTGTGGGAGAGGGCGGGGAGAGGGGGCTGTCTCAGTCTGATGATGCGCTGAAAGAATCCCCCCTCCCCAACCCTCCCCCACAAGGGGGGAGGGAAGAATAATATGGATCATTTTCACTACAAAAACGGTGTCTACCACGCCGAAGACGTAGCGCTCGACACGCTCGCGCAGGAAATCGGCACGCCGTTTTACTGCTATTCCAGAGCGACGCTGGAGAGGCATTACAACGTATTCTCCGGCGCATTCGCAGACATCGGCGCGAAAGTATGCTTCGCGGTGAAGGCTAACGGCAACCTCGCGGTGCTAAAAACCTTGGCGAAACTCGGCTGCGGCGCGGACGTGGTGTCGGAAGGCGAAATACGACTAGCGCTCGCAGCGGGTGTAAAACCGTCGGACATCGTGTTTTCCGGCGTAGGAAAAGAAGCGAGTGAAATGGCGTTCGCGCTAGAGCAGGGCATTTTCCAGTTCAACGTGGAATCCGCGCCGGAGCTGCATCTGCTCAACGAAGTAGCGCTGGCGAAAAGCACCAAAGCGAATATCGCCGTGCGCGTGAATCCCGACGTCGATCCCAAAACCCACGCGAAAATTTCCACCGGGAAAAAAGAAAGCAAGTTCGGCGTTGCCATGTCACAGGCATTGCCGCTGTACCGCGAAGCCGCATCGCTTCCCGGCATCAACGTGCAGGGCGTGTCGGTGCATATCGGTTCGCAGCTTACGCAGTTGGAGCCGTTCGCGCAGGCCTTCGCACGCGTGCGTGAATTCGTCGGCGAGTTGCGCGCGGCGGGGATTGCGATCAAAATCGTCGATCTCGGCGGCGGGCTTGGCATTCCCTACGGGCAGGACGAACCGCCGCTGCCGGAAGCGTATGCGCAGATCGTCAAACGCGAAACGCAAGGGCTTGGTTGTCAGGTCGTGTTCGAGCCGGGACGCGTGCTGGTCGGCAATGCCGGGATTCTGGTCACGCGCGTGCTGTATGTCAAAGAAAACGCAGGTCGCCGCTTCGTGATCGTAGACGCCGCGATGAACGATCTCATCCGCCCGGCCTTGTACGAAGCCTATCACGACATCGTCCACGTCATCCAGCCCGAAGGTGCTGCCACCGAGCTTGTCGACGTTGTCGGCCCCGTATGCGAAACCGGCGATATTTTCGCCGAGCAGCGTCTATTGAAATTACCCAAAGCGGGCGATCTGCTGGTGCTGCGCTCGGCGGGCGCATACGGCGCGGTCATGGCCTGCACCTACAACGCCCGCCCGCGCATCGCCGAAGTGATGGTTGACGGCGGTAAACACGCCATCGTGCGCCCAAGGCAGACCTATGAGGAATTGGTGGGATTAGATAGGATTCCGGAGTGGTTATAAATATCTCCCTCTCCCCTTGTGGGAGAGGGCGGGGAGAGGGGTTGTCTCCGCATTCCGAGTCGTTGATAGTTCCCCCTCTCCCCAACCCTCCCCCACCGGGGGGGGAGGGAGTATATAAGGGTTCCTCGGCTATGACTCAGGTTTTAATCACCCCGATATACGGCAGCTCGCGATAATAATTCGCGTAATCCAGCCCATAGCCTACCACGAACGCGTCGTTGATAACGAACCCGACATAATCGGCGTCGATTTCCACTTTGCGTTTGCCGGGTTTTTCCAGCAGCACGGCGATTTTCACCGAGCGCGCCTTGCGCTCTTTCATTAAATCGCGGGCGAAGGAGAGGGTGCGGCCTGACTCTAAAATATCGTCGATCAGCAGCACGTCGCGGCCTTCCACGTTTTCGGTGAGGTCGCGCACGATGCGCACGGTGCCGCTGGATTCCGTGCCAACGCCGTAGCTCGCCAGCGTCAGGAAATCCACCTGCGGGGTGACGCCGGTGGCGTGGAGTGCGCGTATCAAATCAGCGGCGAACATAAAGCTGCCGCGCAGGATGGATACGATCATCGGGTTGGGCGGCAGGGTTTTGGCGATGTCGTTGGCCAGCAGCGACACGCGGCCTACGATCTGCTCGGTGGGGATCAGGACGCTGACGCTGCCGGGTGTCGGGCGGGGAGGGGTCATTCGGGTTTTTTCCTGAGTGCGAGTTCCAGTGAATTGCCAAGCTCGACGACGAAGCGTTCGCCGGTGCTGAAGCGCGTGAGCAGCGGGCCGGTGGTGAACGGGATGTTTTTCCCGGCCTCCAGCGTATTGCCGCCGCCGCTGAATTCCCAGAACTCGAGCGACGATCCTTCCTTGTCGATCAGCGTTATGCGCAGGGTGGGTACGTTGTGCGTGTGCTCGCTGCTGTTGACGATCTTGCCGCTGATTTCATAGCTGGCGCGCTTGTCTTTCGTCTGCTTGAGCATATTGACTTCCGCCAGCGCCATATCCTTGCTGTGCGGCAGGCCATACAACGACGGTGAAAACACCAGCACCGCCAGTGCCGCGACCGAGGCGGCAAGCACGCCAACCGTTATTTTCAATCCCATAGGCGCGGGCTGGCGCTTGGCTACCGGCAGGTTGGAACCGGCGGGGATAGGCCTCGGCTTTTCGTTGATCTGCCCGATGATGGCGTCGAGGTCGGGCATGGCGGGAGGCGGCGTGCCTGCGGGCAGCGTGGCGAACCAGGTGTGCTTGCAGTTGGCGCAGCGCACCGTGCGGCCGTTGACCCCGATGGCGTGGTCGGGTGCGAGGTAGCGCGTGTTACATTGGGAACATTGTAAAATCATGAGCCGTCATCAACCGGTTGCACATTGCGTTACGATGTAGCATATCTGAAGCACCATTGCAAAAAATGATACTATGATCGCCTTCGAACATGTAGCCATGGAATATGTGCCCGGCGCGCCGATACTGAAAGACGTATCGCTGGAGCTGCGTCCCGGCTCGTTCCATTTTCTCGCAGGCCCCAGCGGTGCCGGTAAGAGCACGCTGCTGTCGCTGCTGTGGCTGCAACGCCGCGCCACGCACGGCCACATCCATATGTTCGGCGAAGAAGTCACCTACCTGCCGCGTGAGGAGCTGCCGCGCCTGCGCCGCCGTATCGGGATCGTGCTTCAGGATTACCGTCTGCTCGAACACCTGACCATCGCGCAGAACGTGGCGTTGCCGTTGAAGGTGGCAGGCGAGTTGCAGCACGACATCGACAACAAGGTGCGCGAACTGCTGGAATGGATCGGGCTTTCCGAATACCACGACGCGAAACCGGCCACGCTCTCGGGCGGACAGAAACAGCGTGCGGCAATCGCGCGCGCGGTGGTCACCAAGCCCGACCTGTTGCTGGCCGACGAACCCACCGGAAACCTTGATTCCGAGCTTGCGTTGAAATTCATGTATTTGTTTGAAGCGCTGAACGAGACGGGCACCACCGTGCTGATCGCCACCCATGACGAGCAACTCATTTCGCTGTTTGAATATCCCGCTTTGCGGCTGAAAGACGGTAAGCTATTGAAAGATAATAAGCCACTCTAGGGCTTGCCGTATAAATCCTTAACGTGTATGCGTAAAATCCCAGTATGGGATTGATGGCACGTGCCTAACTATGGTACAAAATACATAAACCCTTAATGATATTGTTAAATAATAATAAGAAACTCCGTACCTTAATTTTTGCATGACGCAGAACGCACTCTTTGAGCAGCTCGTAAGCACCGAGTCCGCCGCCCGTAGTATGGACGTGCTGAAAAATCACGGGTTTCTGGTGCGTAGCGGGGATACAAGAAAGAAATATTCCACGTTGAATCCTGACGCGGGCAACAGCCGCGAGGAGGTGGCGGCGAAGCTGCTGGATAATTTCCTGCATATTTACGACTACCAGTTTCAGGATTCCTCGCAGCATCACAAGGTCGTGGACGGCAAACAATGTAAAACCGCCGATTTGAGCGCGGGCAACATGCATGCGCTGCGTGATGCATTCAAGTTGTTCGTCGATACGCATTACGACGAGCAAGGAAACCTTACGCTGAAAGCGGAGCGTGCCCCCGATGCCATCCTTGCGCTGCACCATGCGGTGGAAGGTCACGATGTGGCGTTGCACCGCGCGGGCGCTGCGCTGGGTACGCTGGTGGTGGAGATGAGTCGTGGCGACAAGTGGAAGCAGATTTTCCCCGAAGGCGTCGATTTTACGCGCGGCGAATCGCCGGAAAATCTTGCCGAGAGCATCCGCAACGGTTGTTTCGGCCAATCCCATAGCTCGCATTCTTCAAAATTCATTCCGCTACCGGAATGTGTAGTGGAGATCGGTGGGCTGCGGTTTCTTGCTAAAGAAAATGTAGACGGGTTTAAAACGCAACTGGTAACTGAAAACGGCTATCTGGTCGACCTGACTACCGATGGCGACAATTCGCTGAAGAGAAAAATCGAGATTCACGCGCAATCCGGCAAGCCGTGGAACACGTCGCCCCCCGTCATGATTAACGATACCGGAGAGTTCAGCCAACCCGCACGCCACTTGCTCGATTACTGGTCGGAATATAAAGGTGGCGACCCTGAAGCGGCGGCGGCGCGCGAACATCTCAAGGAACGGCTTTCCCATATGGAAGCGGCGCAGTTCTGTGACGGCCAGCGCGTGCGCGACGAGCGAGGGCGGACGATTCCGGTTCGGCTGGTGTGCATGGACGAAGATTTGCTGACCGGCCTGTTCATGCATCGCAAAGACGAAAAACCGAGCGAATTGGAGCGACTCAAGGCGTTTATGCGAAGCTCTGATCGTGCGCACCCGGTGGAAAAATTCGCTGATCTGATTCCCGATGCGATAAAGGATAATATCCAGCTCCTTTCTACCCCGCGTGAGAAGCAGGCCGCGCGCGACCGCGTCACGGCGGCGGTGTATAACCGCATGAAGGAATATATTCACGAGGCGCGTCACGATAAGGACATGCTAGCGTTGTTGGCGCGTGCACAAAAAAAACTTGCCGTCACCTTGCCGCTGGTATGGGAGAAAAGCGACGCCGCCTTTATCGAGGACGGCAAGGCTAAGCAAACCTCCGCTGAATTAGGTGAACAGCCCCACATGTACCTTACGATGGGCGGCACCAGTTCCGGCAAAGGCTCGCTGAAGAAAATCGCGAGGGAAGAATGCGGAAAATCGCTGGTGGTGGCGAGCCTCGACGATTTCCGCGACGCCAGCGAGCGTTTCTGGCTCTACCCCGCCACGAACAATCACGGCGACGATTACAAGGCATTGGCCGAATACGGGAACGCCATGCGCGACCTCGTCACGCGCCGCGCCCTTGCGGGCGGCTATAATATTCTGATCGACGGTTCCGGCATCCCGTTTGAAGGCCGCAACGAAGCGTTGGTGGATGAGTTTACTCGCAAAGGCTATGATAATTTCCTCATGGCGGCGCAGGCGCCCATTTACGATCACGATCCCGGCGCGCGTTCGGGGCATGCGGATGTGGGCAAGGCGCAGAACGATGCCATGTTCCGCATGGGCTGGCGGTTGGAAAAAACACTACGCGGCGTGCCGCTGGACATTCTGGTGCGCAAGCATGGCGGGTTCCCGCTGGCGTGGAGCAACGGTTCCGAAAAGCCTGGCTTCCGTCGCGCATTGATGCAGGATGAAACGTCGGGGACGAGCAACGCACTGTCATACGTGCTGACGCTGGACAAAAAAACGGTGGATATAATCGCCCCGCTGGAAGGAAGCGCGCTGGAAAAAGCGCTGCACGAACACAAGCTGGTGCCCAAATGGGTTAAGCTGCCGGATCAGTCGCAGCGCCATCATCATTACGACCTCAAGGTAATCCGCGACAATCAGGATGGCACCTACCGCGTGGAAATCATCACCGACATGGAGCACCGCCTCGCCATGGCGCAGAAAGGCCTCATCAACCGTAAGGCCGAAGGGCCTGAGGCACTGTTCGACAATCATGTCGCAGGCGACATCGCGGGCACGTTCCACAATGGCAACGGGCAGCTTAAGATGCAGGCATCAAGGGGCGTGTTGGTTAAGCCTTTCACCGGCTACACGCCCGTATGCGCAGAGAAGGCGCCGGTTGCGGAGCGTGTGCGGCCGCACCATCCGCCGACGCCTACGAGTCTTAGCGGCGGCAGTCGCATGGGAATGTAAAATCCGAAATTTTTAGGTAGATTATTTAGCGGGTGTCGTTATAAAGAATCGCAATTGGTTCTTTAGTTAAGGACACTTATGGCTTCCCACTCCCGTCCTACATCTCCGCACCTGAGCATCTACCGCAAACAGATCACATCTGTGCTGTCCATCCTCCACCGCCTTACCGGGGTGGCGCTGGTTTTCGGCACGGCGCTGCTGGTGGCGTGGCTCTATGTAGTGGCGTATGCACCGGGGCATTACGACAGCATGCGCGCCTGCATATCCTCCCCGCTTGGGCAGGCGGTGATGTTCGGCTGGACGGTGGCGTTTTATTTTCATTTAAGCAACGGCATCCGCCACCTGTTCTGGGACATCGGCAAAGGGTTCGCCATTGTGCACGTGCAGCGCTCGGGCTGGGCGGTTATCTTCTTCACCACGTTCATGACATTGCTCACGTGGGGCTTCATTCATTCGGCAGGACAGTAAGGTTATGACATCTTCCTCCTCTTCGCTGCGCACGCGCCTCGGCAAGGTTAAGGGTCTGGGTTCGGCGCATCACGGCACCGGCCACTGGTGGTTGCAACGCGTAACGGCGGTGGCGCTCATACCGCTTACGCTGTGGTTTCTCTCCTCGCTGCTGTGCGTGATGCTGTCCGCTGATTTCGCGGAGGCGGCGCTATGGTTTTCTTCGCCGCTGAACGCGATCGTCACCGTGCTCATGCTGCTGGCGCTTTTCATGCATGCCAAGCTCGGCATGCAGGTAGTGATCGAGGATTACGTGAAGCATCCGTTTGTGAAATACCTGCTGTTGCTGGGTAATATTTTTGTGTGTTTCTTATTCGCTGCGATCAGCGTGGTGGCGGTACTCAGGCTGCACTTGCTCGACATCGTTTCGAGAGGGGTATAGACCATGGCGCCATCCTATAAAATCATCGACCATTTCCACGATGTCGTCGTCGTCGGCGCGGGCGGCGCGGGTTTGCGCGCCACGTTCGGCATGGCGGCGGCGGGACTGAACACCGCCTGCGTTAGCAAAGTATTCCCCACGCGCAGCCACACGGTTGCCGCGCAAGGCGGCGTATCCGCCGCACTCGGCAACATGGGTGAGGACGACTGGCGCTGGCACATGTACGACACCGTCAAGGGCGGCGACTGGCTCGGCGATCAGGACGCTATCGAATATATGTGCAAGCACGCGATGGAAGCGGTGATTGAACTTGAGCATTACGGCGTGCCGTTCTCACGCACGGCGGAAGGCAAAATCTACCAGCGTCCCTTCGGCGGCATGACCACCAATTACGGCAAAGGCACGGCGCAACGCACCTGCGCAGCCGCTGACCGCACCGGGCACGCGATCCTGCACACGCTCTACACGCAGGCGCTGCGCCACAAAGCGCAATTCTTCATCGAATATTTTGCCGTTGATCTCATCATGGACGACGAAGGTGCCTGCCGCGGCGTCATGGCATGGAACCTCGACGACGGCACGCTGCACCGCTTCAACGCGCACATGGTCGTGCTCGCCACCGGCGGCTATGGCCGCGCCTATTTCTCCTGCACCTCGGCGCACACCTGCACCGGCGACGGCAACGCCATGGTGCTGCGCGCCGGCCTGCCGTTGCAGGACATGGAGTTCGTGCAGTTCCACCCCACCGGCATCTACGGCGCCGGCTGCCTGATCACCGAGGGCGCGCGCGGCGAGGGCGGCTACGTCACCAACTCCGAGGGCGAGCGCTTCATGGAGCGCTACGCGCCGTCGGCGAAGGACCTGGCCTCGCGCGACGT
>CAZYBO010000004.1:0-316491 GCA_964645205.1 uncultured Rickettsiales bacterium | reverse complement strand
TCCGCGAAGGCGGCAGGACCGTGGGTGCGGGTGTGGTCGCGAAGATTGTTGAGTAGTTTTTAGGTTCTAGGTTTTAGGGGCTAGGTGCTGGCGGCTGGTGAATTACTAGCCCTTAGAACCTAGCCCCTAGAACCTAGCCCCTAGTCCCTTGTAGGGGTGTAGCTCAGTTGGTAGAGCGGCGGTCTCCAAAACCGTAGGTCGCAGGTTCGAATCCTGTCGCCCCTGCCATGCTTCGCCTTCGGCTACGCGTGGCGCAGCCGTGCGGAGGCGTCTCAGGCAGCAAGTGCACGGCCATAGCCCGAAGGACGACGGCGGGCTTACTACGGTGCTCTAAAATAACCCTTGAGTTCCGCAATTTTTGCTATATAGACTTGCCTCCTCCCCCATTTTAACCTTAAGGAAGCGACGCCACATGGCCACCCTCAATCCCGCCAAGTTTATCCGCGAAGTCCGTCAGGAAATGGAAAAGGTTACATGGCCGACCCGCAAGGAAACCATGGTTTCCACCATGATGGTGCTGATGCTCGCCACTGCCACCGCCGCGTTCTTCGTGCTGGTGGATACGATCATCTCTGCGGTGATCCGGCTTCTGCTGGGGATTTAATCGATTATTTAATGTAAGGAGCTGATTTCTAATGGCGTTTCGCTGGTATATCGTGCATGCCCATTCGGGCTTTGAGAAAAAGATCGCGCAGTCCATCAAGGAACAGGCGGCACAGAAGAATATTTCGCATCTCATCGAAGATGTCGTGGTGCCCGTCGAGGAAGTGACCGAGATCCGCCGTGGCAAGAAGGTCGCCAGCGAGCGCAAATTCTTCCCCGGCTACGTCATGGTCAAAATGGAGCTGACCGACGAAACCTGGCACATGGTCAAAAATACCGCAAAAGTCACCGGCTTCTTAGGCGGCGGCGGCAAAGGGCGTCCCGTGCCGATCACGGAAAAAGAAGCGGAATCCATCTTTGCGCAGGTGCGCGAGGGTATCGAGCATCCGCACGCCATGGTGCATTTTGAAAGCGGCGAGTCGGTCAAGATCGTGGACGGTCCCTTCGAGTCCTTCGTGGGTCTGGTCGAAAGCGTCGATGAGGAAAAGCAGCGCGTGAAGGTCTCCGTGACCATTTTCGGCCGCGCAACGCCGGTGGATCTCGAGTTTTCGCAGGTGGAGAAAGTCTAGAAACCCGCAAGCACAGAATAATTACTATATTCTTAAAAAAGAGCTTGCATTCGCCTGGAACACCTTTTATAAATCCGCCTCCCTTAGCATAAAAGTGTGCTTTACGAACTTTGGGAGCTTGGCGCTGTGCGGGTTGCACAGCAGTTTCAGGCGTCATTACCAAAACGGAAGTGAAATATGGCTAAAAAGATCGTTGGTTACGTAAAACTGCAAATCCCCGCGGGTAAGGCGAATCCGTCTCCGCCGGTAGGTCCCGCACTCGGTCAGCGCGGCCTGAATATCATGGAATTCTGCAAGGCGTTCAACGCCGCCACCCAGAAGGAAGAGCCGGGCGCCCCGATTCCCGTGGTCATCACCGCGTATCAGGATCGCACCTTCACCTTCATCACGCGCACGCCGCCGGTGTCGCACTTCATCAAGAAGGCCGCGAAAATCCAGAAGGGCTCGCAGACCCCCGGTAAAGGCGCGACCTCCGGCAAGATTACGATGACGCAGATCCGCGACATCGCCAAACTCAAAATGAAAGACTTGAACGCCAACGACGTGGAAGCGGCCGCACGCATGATTCGCGGCTCCGCCCAGTCGATGGGCCTTGAAGTCGTGGAGGCTTAAGACTATGCCCCGTACCGCAAAACGCCGTAAAAAGCTGCTCGCCAACATCGATCTCTCCAAGCGTTATGCGCTTGCCGAGGCGATCAAGCTGGTAAAATCCACCTCGACCACCAAGTTCGACGAAACCATCGACATCGTGATGAATATGGGTGTTGACCCCACGCAATCCGACCAGCTGGTTCGCGGGATGGTCGCTATGCCGAACGGCACCGGTAAAACGGTAAAGATCGTAGTATTCGCACGCGGCGAAAAAGCCGCTGAAGCACAAAAAGCAGGTGCGGATTTCGTCGGCGCTGAAGACCTCGCCGATAAAATCAACGGTGGTTTCACTGATTTCGATCGCTGTATCGCAACGCCGGACATGATGGCTGTCGTAGGCAAACTCGGTAAGGTGCTCGGCCCCAAGGGGTTGATGCCGAATCCGAAGCTCGGCACGGTTACCCCGAACGTCGTGGAAGCGATCAAGCTCGCGAAAGCCGGTCAGGTGGAATACCGCCTCGATAAGGCAGGCATCATTCACGCAGGTATCGGCAAGGCCAGCTTCAGCGAAGATGCGCTCAAGGGCAATATCAAGGCTTTTGTGGACGCGGTGAGCAAAGCGAAGCCGTCGGGCGCCAAGGGCAATTACATCAAGAAAATCGGCATTTCGTCGAGCATGGGCGTTGGGATCAAACTTGATCTTACCGACGTGCTGGCGGCGTAAGGGAGAACACCATGAACCGCGCCCAGAAACAAGCCTCTATCGAAAACGTCCATGCTACGCTCAAAGGCGCTGAAATCGCCCTGATCGTGCATAACAAAGGACTTACCGTCGCTGAAATGTCCGACCTGCGCCGTAAAATGCGCGATGCAGGCGCCCATTTCAAAATCTCGAAGAACCGCCTGGTTAAAATCGCTGCAAAAGACACGAAATTCGACGCGATCTCCGACATGTTCAAGGGGCCTTCGGCCATCGCCACCTCGTCCGACCCCGTATCCGTCGCTAAGGGTATCGTGGATTTCGCCAAGCAGAATGAAAAGCTGGTGATCGTAGGCGGTGCGTATGGCGACCAAAGGCTGGATGTGAGCGCCATCGAAGCGCTGGCGAAGCTGCCGTCCCTCAACGAATTGCGCGCCAAGATCGTTGGCCTGCTGGTTGCACCCGCTACACGCATCGCATGTGTGCTGCAAGCGCCCGGTGGTCAGGTTGCTCGCGTGATCGCCGCCAACGCAAGTAAAGAAGGATAATCGAAATTCTCCTCCCTCTGGCCGGGGATGGGAAAAGGGTAGTTGTACTGAGTTTATTAATTTAATTTTTGGAGTAATACCATGTCTGCAAACCTCGCACAAATCGTTGACACTCTGTCGGCGCTGACCGTTATGGAAGCCGCCGAGCTGTCGAAAATGCTCGAAGAAAAGTGGGGCGTTTCCGCTGCCGCTCCGGTTGCCGTTGCTGCTGCCGGTGGCGCTGCTGCTGCAGCACCTGCTGAAGAAAAGACGGAATTCAACGTCATTCTCGCCTCTGCACCTGCTGATAAGAAAATCGGCATCATCAAGGTCGTGCGCGAAGTGACCGGTCTTGGCCTGAAAGAAGCCAAGGATCTCGTTGAAGCCGCACCGAAGCCGGTGAAAGAAGGCGTCAACAAGGCTGATGCCGACAAGATCAAGAAGGCACTGGTTGAAGCCGGCGCTACCGTTGATATTAAGTAATTTCGTTGCATAGTAACAAGGCCGGGGCAGCGCGAAAGCGCCGCTCCGGTTTTGGCGTTTATAATTCTAAGAGCGCAGAGGAGCAGAGTTCACAGTTCAGTATAGGCTAGTTTCTTACTGAACTGTGAACTCTGATCACTGCACTCTGTAACCGAAGGTTACCCCGCATGGCTCACGCATCCGCATCCCGTCTTTCTTTCACCGCCCGTAAGCGTATCCGCAAAAGTTTCGGTCGTATCGAATCCATCGCCACGATGCCTAATCTCATCGAAGTGCAGAAGAATTCTTACGATCATTTCCTGCAGATCAACATCGCGCCGGAAGACCGCACCAATACCGGGCTGCACAGCGTGTTCAAATCCGTATTCCCGATCAAGGATTTCGCGGAAACCTCCACGCTGGAATTCGTGAAGTTCAATTTCGACGCGCCGAAATACGACGTGGACGAATGCCGCTCGCGCGGGATCAACTTCTCCGCCCCGCTGCGCGTGACGCTGCGCCTGATCGTGTGGATCGTCGACGAAGATACCGGCGCGCGCGAAATCAAGGACATCAAGGAGCAGGACGTGTACATGGGCGACATTCCGCTCATGACCAATAACGGCACCTTCATCATCAACGGCACCGAGCGCGTGATCGTGTCGCAGATGCACCGTTCGCCCGGCGTATTCTTCGACCATGACAAGGGCAAGACGCACTCCTCCGGCAAATTCCTCTACTCGGCGCGCATTATCCCGTATCGCGGTTCCTGGCTCGATTTCGAGTTCGACGCGAAGGATCTGGTGAATGCCCGCATCGACCGCCGCCGCAAAATCGCAGTCACCACGCTGCTGCGCGCGCTTGGTATGGAAAACGAAGAAATCCTGAAAACCTTCTACAGCCAGACCGTGTTCAAGCGCCAGAAGAACGGCTGGTCGGCGAAGTTCAATCCCGAGCAGTGGAAAGGCATCAAGCTCGCCTACAACCTCGTGGACGCTAAAACCGGCAAGACCGTCGCCGAAGAAGGCAAGAAGCTCAACGTCCGCATCGCCAAGAAACTGGCGGAAGACGGGCTGAAAGAATACCTCGTCAGCAATGAGCAGTTTGTCGGTAAATATATCGCCAGCGACGTCATCAACGAGCAGACCGGTGAAATCTACATCGAAGCCGGTGAAGAAATCACGCAGGCCGCTATCGGCAAGCTGGAAGAAATCGGCGCGAAAGACGTCTCCGTGCTCGATATCGACCATGTGAACGTGGGCGCCTACCTGCGCAACACGCTGATCGCCGATAAGAACACCACCAAGGAAGATGCGCTGATCGACATCTACCGCGTGATGCGCCCGGGTGAACCGACGACCGCAGAAGCCGCGGAAGCATTGTTCAAGTCGCTGTTCTTCGATGCGGAACGTTATGATCTCTCCGCTGTCGGCCGCGTAAAAATGAATGCGCGCCTGAACCTCGACCTTCCCGAAGATTTCGGCATCCTGAGCAAGGAAGACATCATCCGCGTGGTGAAACTGCTTGTCGGCCTGAAAGACGGTATCGGCGAAATCGACGATATCGACCATCTCGGCAATCGCCGCGTGCGCTCGGTGGGCGAATTGATGGAAAACCAGTTCCGCATCGGTCTGCTGCGCATGGAACGTTCGATCATCGAGCGCATGTCCAGCGTCGATATCGACACGGTCATGCCGCACGATCTCGTGAACGCAAAACCTGTCGCCGCCGCAATCCGCGAATTTTTCGGCTCCTCACAGCTTTCGCAATTTATGGATCAAACCAACCCGCTGTCGGAAATCACGCACAAGCGCCGCCTCTCCGCCCTTGGGCCGGGCGGTCTTACCCGCGAACGCGCAGGCTTTGAAGTGCGCGACGTGCACCCGACCCATTACGGCCGCATCTGCCCGATTGAAACGCCGGAAGGTCCGAATATCGGTCTTATCAACTCGATGGCAACCTATGCGCGCGTCAATAAATACGGCTTTATCGAAAGCCCGTACCGCAAAGTGGTGAACAACCGCGTTACCAACGAAGTGATCTATTTGTCGGCGATCGAAGAAGGCAAGTACGTTATCGCGCAGGCCAATTCGGAAATGGACGACAAGGGCAAACTCACCGGCGAACTGGTATCGTGCCGTCGCAACGGGGATTTCGTACTGTCCGCGCCTGATCATATTGAGTTCATCGACGTAGCGCCCAAGCAGCTCGTATCGGTTGCCGCCGCGCTCATTCCCTTCCTCGAAAACGACGACGCGAACCGCGCGCTCATGGGCTCGAACATGCAACGACAGGCCGTACCTTTGCTGAAAAGCGAAGCGCCGCTGGTCGGCACCGGCATGGAAGAAGTCGTGGCGAAAGATTCCGGCGTAACCACGGTTGCCCGCCGCAACGGTATCATCGATCAGGTGGATGCCACCCGTATCGTGATCCGCTGCTCGGACGCTACCGAAGACGGAAGCCCCGGCGTTGATATTTACAATCTGATGAAGTTTACCCGCTCCAACCAGAGCACCTGCCTGAACCAGCGTCCGCTGATTAAAGTGGGCGATATTGTGCGCGCAGGCGATGTGATCGCCGACGGCCCGTCCACCGATCTCGGTGAGCTGGCGCTCGGCCGCAACGTGCTCGTGGCCTTTATGCCGTGGAACGGTTACAATTTTGAAGATTCGATCCTGATTTCCGAACGTATCGTGAGCGAAGACGTGTTCACTTCCATCCACATCGAAGAATTTGAAGTGATGGCACGCGACACCAAGCTCGGTGCGGAAGAAATCACGCGTGACATCCCGAACGTCGGCGAAGAAGCGCTACGTAACCTCGACGAAATCGGCGTGGTGCATATTGGCGCGGACGTGAAAGCGGGCGATATTCTCGTCGGTAAAGTCACGCCGAAATCCGAATCTCCCATGACGCCGGAAGAAAAACTGCTGCGCGCCATCTTCGGCGAAAAAGCATCCGACGTGCGCGATTCGTCTCTCCGTCTGCCTCCAGGCGTGACGGGCACGATCGTGGGCGTGCGCATTTTCTCGCGCCGCGGGATCGAAAAAGACGAGCGTGCGCTGTCGATCGAAAAGACCGAAATCGAACGCCTCGCCAAAGACCGCGACGACGAACGCGCGATCATCGAACGTTTCGTCTATGGCCGCCTGCGCGAATTGCTCGAAGGCAAGAAGGCCGTGTCTGGTCCGAAGAATTTCAAGGCCGGCGCTGCGATCACCGAGGAAGCGTTTGAAAAGCACAGCAAGGGTCAATGGTGGCAGTTCGCCGTGAAAGACGACGCCGCTACCCGCGAAATCGAGCATTTGAAGAAACAGCTCGATACCGCGCTTTCGCGCATCAGCCACAAGTTTGAAGAAAAAGTAGCCAAGGTGCAGGCCGGCGACGATCTGATGCCGGGCGTACTCAAGATGGTGAAAGTATTCGTGGCCGTGAAGCGCAAGCTGCAGCCCGGCGACAAGATGGCCGGACGCCACGGCAACAAGGGTGTGATCTCGAAGATCGTTCCCGTCGAAGATATGCCCTATTCGGAAGACGGCACCCCGGTCGACGTGGTGCTCAATCCGCTCGGCGTACCTTCGCGCATGAACGTAGGCCAGATTCTGGAAACCCACCTCGGCTGGGCATCTGCGGGTATCGGCCAGCAGATCCAGAAGATGCTGGAAACCGTGCAGGAACAGCAGGGCAAAGCCGCCAACGTGAAAAAGCTGCGCGAATTCCTGGGCGACATGTACGAAGACAAGGATTGCAAAAAAGAAATCCAGCAGCAGACCGACGAGGAACTGCTGGAACTCGCTGGCAACCTGAAAAAAGGCGTGCCGTTTGCGACTCCCGTGTTCGACGGCGCGAAGGAAGAAGACATCGTTCATTGGTTGGAAAAGGCTGGTCACAGCACCTCCGGACAGGTCACCCTGTTCGACGGGCGCTCGGGCGAAGCGTTTGATCGCAAAGTTACCGTCGGCTACATCTACATGCTGAAACTCCACCACCTTGTCGATGATAAGATCCACGCGCGTTCTATCGGACCGTACTCGCTCGTGACCCAGCAACCGCTGGGCGGCAAGTCGCAGTTCGGCGGTCAGCGTTTCGGGGAAATGGAATGCTGGGCGCTTCAGGCGTACGGTGCGGCATATTCCTTGCAGGAAATGCTCACCGTGAAGTCGGACGACGTGGCGGGACGCTCGAAGATTTACGAGTCGATCGTGCGCGGCGACAACAGCTTTGAATCCGGTATTCCGGAATCGTTCCACGTGATGGTGAAGGAACTGCGTTCACTGAGCCTGAATGTCGAGTTGATCGAGAAAGAAGCGTAAGAAAGCGGCCGGCGATCAGTGATCGGCGGTCAGTTAGTTAAGTTGAAGAGCCTCACTGACCGCTGGCCGATGGCCGCCGGTCACTAAAAAGGGAAGACTATGAAAGAAGTAATGTCATTTTTTGGTCAGCAGCTCACCGCTACCAAACAGTTCGATGAAATTAAAATTTCCATTGCTTCTCCGGAGAAGATTCGCTCCTGGTCGTTCGGCGAGGTAAAGAAGCCGGAAACCATCAACTACCGCACCTTCAAGCCGGAGCGCGACGGTCTGTTCTGCGCGCGTATCTTTGGCCCGATCAAGGATTACGAATGTCTGTGCGGCAAATACAAGCGCATGAAATATCGCGGCATCGTCTGCGAAAAATGCGGCGTGGAAGTCACCACCTCCAAAGTGCGCCGCGAGCGCATGGGGCATATCGAACTGGCGTCGCCGGTTGCGCATATCTGGTTCCTGAAATCGCTGCCGTCGCGCATCGGTATCCTGCTCGACATGACGCTGAAGGATTTAGAAAAGATTCTGTACTTTGAATCCTATGTCGTAGTCGAACCCGGCCTGACCCCGTTTGCCGTAGGCGAATTGCTGTCCGAAGAGGGCTATTACGACGCGCAGGAAAAATACGGCGACTCCGCTTTCACCGCCCAGATCGGCGCGGAAGCGATCAAGACGATGCTGTCGGCGCTGGAAATGGACAAAGACAAAACCGCGCTGCGCTCGGAACTCGCCGAAACCACCTCGGAAGCGCGCCGCAAGAAAATCGTGAAGCGCCTGAAGCTCATCGAATCGTTCCTCGGCTCCGACAACAAGCCGGAATGGATGGTGCTCGACGCCGTACCGGTCATCCCGCCGGAACTGCGCCCGCTGGTGCCGTTGGATGGCGGCCGTTTCGCTACGTCCGATCTCAACGATCTCTATCGCCGCGTGATCAATCGTAACAACCGCTTAAAGCGCCTGCTTGAGCTGCGCGCACCCGACATCATCGTGCGCAACGAAAAACGCATGCTGCAGGAAGCCGTCGACGCGCTTTTCGATAACGGTCGTCGTGGTCGCGTCATCACCGGCGCGAACAAGCGCCCGCTGAAATCGCTGTCCGACATGCTCAAAGGCAAGCAGGGTCGCTTCCGCCAGAACCTGCTCGGCAAGCGCGTGGATTATTCGGGTCGTTCGGTAATCGTGGTTGGCCCGGAACTGAAATTGCACCAGTGCGGCCTGCCTAAGAAAATGGCGCTCGAACTGTTCAAGCCGTTCATCTACGCGAAGCTGGAACTGTACGGCATCGCCACCACCATCAAAGCCGCCAAGCGCATGGTCGAATCCGAGCGCCCGGAAGTATGGGACATTCTTGAAGAAGTGATCCGCGAACATCCGGTTTTGCTCAACCGCGCACCGACGCTGCACCGCCTCGGCATCCAGGCGTTCGAGCCTGTGCTGGTAGAAGGCAAGGCGATCAACCTGCACCCGCTGGTCTGCACCGCGTTCAACGCCGATTTTGACGGCGACCAGATGGCCGTGCACGTGCCGCTGTCTATCGAAGCGCAGCTTGAAGCGCGCGTGCTGATGATGTCCACTAACAACATCCTCTCGCCCGCCAACGGCAAGCCGATCATCGTGCCCTCGCAGGATATCGTGCTCGGCCTGTACTACATCTCGCTGGAATCCGACGGTGAAGAAGGCGAAGGCATGATCTTCTCCGACACTTCGGAAATGCAGCACGCGCTGGATTCCAAACAGGTGACGCTGCACAGCAAAATCAAGTGCCGCTACCGCACGGTGGATGAAAACAACCAGCCGATCACGCAGATCGTGGCCACCACGCCCGGCCGCATGCTGTTGTCGGAAATCCTGCCGAAACACCCGAAACTTCCCTTCGGCGTCATCAACAAACTGATGACCAAAAAGGAAATCTCGAACCTGATTTACGAAGTGTACCGTCATTGCGGTCAAAAAGAGACCGTGATTTTCGCCGACCGCATCATGGCGCTTGGTTTCGGCCACGCGGCAAAAGCGGGTATTTCCTTCGGCAAGGACGACATGATCGTGCCGGAAACCAAAGGAAAGCACCTTGCGCACACGTTCGGCGAAGTGAAGCAGTTCGAGCAGCAATATGCCGATGGTCTCATCACGCTCGGTGAAAAATACAACAAGGTGATCGACGCCTGGTCGAAATGCTCGGAACTCGTCGCAGACGACATGATGAAGCGCATCTCCTCGGTCGGCAAGACCAAGGACGGCAAGGTGAAGGCGCGTGACATCAACTCGATCTTCATGATGGCCAACTCCGGCGCGCGCGGTTCTGCGGCGCAGATCAAGCAGCTTGCCGGTATGCGCGGGCTGATGGCCAAGCCGTCGGGCGAAATCATCGAAACGCCGATTATCTCGAACTTCAAAGAGGGTCTGTCGGTTCTCGAATACTTCAACTCCTCGCACGGCGCCCGTAAGGGTCTCGCCGATACCGCACTCAAGACGGCGAACTCGGGTTACCTGACCCGCCGTCTCGTGGACGTGGCGCAGGACTGCATCATCACCGAGCAGGATTGCGGCACCACGCGCGGGATCATCGCCAAGGCGGTGATCGAAGGCGGCGACATCATCGTGCCGCTGGCCGACCAGATTTTAGGCCGCGTCTCCTCGCGCGATGTGCACCACCCGGTTGGCGGCGAAGTGATCGTCGGCTCCGGCGGTCTCATCGACGAAGCGATTGTCGATAAAGTCGACGAAGCGGGTATCGAAGCCGTTATGGTGCGTTCGGTGCTGACCTGCGAAAGCAAAGTCGGCGTGTGCGCGCATTGCTACGGACGCGATCTTGCGCGCGGCACGGAAGTCAATATCGGCGAAGCGGTGGGCGTTATCGCCGCGCAGTCGATCGGCGAACCGGGCACGCAGCTTACCATGCGTACGTTCCACATCGGTGGCGCGGCGCAACGCGGTGCGGAACAGTCGAGCGTGGAATCTTCGCATGATTCAACGTTGACCCTGTCGAACAAAAACATCGTGACCGATTCCAAGGGGCGCCTCGTGGTTATGAGCCGCACCTGTGAAATCGTGCTGCGCGATGAGAACAACCGCGAACGCGCGCGCTACAAAGTGCCGTACGGCGCCCGCCTGCTCGCTAAGGAAAACGAGAAGGTCAAGAAAGGCCAGAAGATCGCCGACTGGGATCCGTATACGCTGCCGATCATCACGGAGCGCGCCGGTTTTGCCCATTACCGCGACCTCGTGGAAGGCGTTTCCCTGCGCGAAGTGCTCGACGAATCGACGGGTATTTCCAACAAGATCGTAACCGACTGGCGCCAGCAGACGCGCGGCGCGGATCTGAAACCGCGTATCGCACTGCGTGACAAAAAAGGTGAGATTATCACGCTCGCCAACGGTCTGGAAGCGCGTTACTTCCTGCCTGTGGGCGCAATCCTCAACGTGCAGGACAATAACGAAGTCCATGCCGGCGACGTGCTCGCACGTATCCCGCGCGAATCGACCAAGACGCACGACATCACCGGCGGTCTGCCGCGTGTGGCTGAACTGTTTGAAGCCCGCAAGCCGAAAGATCACGCGATCATCAGCGAGATCGAAGGCGTGGTGGAATTCGGCAAGGACTACAAGAACAAGCGCCGCGTCGTGATCCGTCCGAAGGACGAAGCGGGCGAGCCTGTTGAGTATATGATCCCGAAGGGCAAGCATATCACCGTGCAGGAAGGCGATTATGTGCAGAAGGGCGACCTCCTCATGGACGGTAACCCGGTTCCACACGACATCCTGAAAGTCATGGGCGTCGAAGCGCTGGCGCGTTACATGGTCAACGAAGTGCAGCAGGTGTATCGTCTGCAGGGCGTATTGATCAACGACAAGCACATCGAAGTCATCGTGCGCCAGATGCTCCAGAAAGTGGAAATCGACGCGCCGGGCGAAACCACCTTCCTCTCCGGGGAACAGGTGGATCGCGAAGAGTTCGACCTCGTCAACGACCGCACGATCGCCGAAGGCTTCAAGCCTTCGACCGCATCGCCGGTATTGCAGGGGATCACCAAGGCGAGCTTGCAGACGCACTCCTTCATCTCGGCGGCGTCCTTCCAGGAAACCACCCGCGTGCTTACCGAAGCGGCAGTTTCCGGCAAGGTCGACCAGCTCTCCGGCCTGAAGGAAAACGTGATCGTAGGCCGCCTGATCCCGGCAGGTACGGGCGCGGCCGTCATGCGCTTGCGCAAGGTTGCCAACGAACGCGAAAAAGAAGCGATCGCAGCCGAGGAATCGGCTAACGACAATCCGGATGCGGCGCTGCTCGCGCCTACGGGTACGGATAACTAACGCGATGAACAGATGAAGGATGAGCAGATGAAAAAATCTGTTTATCCTTCATCTCATCATCTTTCATCCCTTCCATGAAATCCTCCCCCCATTATCTCTTCGGCGACCACGCATGCAAGGCGGCGCTCGCTAATCCCATGCGCAAAATCAAGCGCGTGCTGGTGACTGAGCCTACGCGCAAGGAGATGGGCGAGGCCGCGTTTGCGGGTAATCGTAACGTCACTATTACGGATGGTAAGAAATTAGAATCGTTGCTGCCACCGGGCACGGTGCATCAGGGCATCGCCATCGAATGCGAGCCGCTTGCGCAGCCTTCCTTGCAGGAATGGTTGCGCGCGGGTGAAAATAAGCCCGTGGTGGTGCTCGACCAGGTGAGCGACCCGCATAATGTCGGCGCGATATTGCGCTCGGCGGCGGCATTCGATGCGGGATGTGTGATTGCCACCGACCGCCACGCGCCCGACGAATCCGGGACGATGGCCAAAGCCGCCAGCGGCGCGCTGGAAACTATTCCGTTGATCGGTGTGGCTAACCTTGCGCAAGCACTCGAAATTTTGAAGAAGGCGGGCTATTGGACGGCGGGTTTGGACGGTGAAGCGAAGCAGCATATCGCCGATGCCAAGCTCGATGCCAAAACTGCACTAGTGTTGGGTGCGGAGGGCAGGGGGCTGCGCCGCCTGACGGCCGAGCGGTGTGATTTTCTCGTGAAGCTGCCCATGTCGGACAAGATGGAAAGCCTGAACGTGTCGAACGCGGCGGCGGTGGCGCTGTATGAGTTGTATCGGAATCGGAAATAGGCGATAACCGGCTGTTCATCCCCTATCAATTCATCTATTATCCGCTCTATGAAGCGCTTTCATATCTCGATTGCTACCGATAATTTTCCTGCTTCCGTGCGCGATTACAGCGTGCGATTGGGCTGTGAGCCGTGCGTGGTGAGCGAGGGACGTTACGCGCTGTGGCGTACTGACGTGCTCAATTTTTCGATCTCCTGCAAAGAAGGACAAAAAAGCGGCGTCGTGCGGCATCTCGGATTTGAAGACGATGCTGCAACCGGGTTTTCGGAAGAACAGGATGTAAACGGCATTACATGGGAACGATTTTCCCGTGCTGGGCAGGAAGCCGAAATCGATGAGAAATTTCCGCAAGCGGTGAAGCATTATGGCCTATAATTCCCTTCGCGACTTCATCGAAAAACTTGAGTCTTCAGGCAGGCTTATCCGCGTAAAGACGCCGGTATCGACCCATCTGGAAATGACGGAGATCGGCACGCGATTGATCGCGGAGCAGGGGCCTGCGGTGCTGTTTGAGAATGTGGTCGGGCATACGATGCCGGTGCTTATCAACTTATTCGGTACCGTCGAACGCGTGGCGTGGGGCATGAATCGCGAGCCGCACCAATTGCGCGAGGTGGGCGAGACGCTTGCCTTCCTGCGCCAGCCGGAACCGCCGGGCGGGTGGAAAGAAGCGCTGGAAATGCTGCCGCTGCTGAAAACCGTGATGGCGATGAAACCTAAGACCGTGAACAAAGCGCCGTGCCAGGACATCGTGCTGACGGGCGAGGATATCGACCTCACCGCACTGCCGATCCAGAGCTGCTGGCCGGGCGAGCCTGCACCGCTGATTACATGGCCGCTGGTGGTGACCAAAGGCTCCGGCGACAAGGCGGAAGATCATTTCAACCTCGGCATTTACCGCATGCAGGTGTTGGGCGAAAATAAAACGCTGATGCGCTGGCTGAAACATCGCGGCGGCGCGCAGCACCATGCGGGATGGGTAAAGGAAAAGCGTGAGCCGATGCCGGTGGCTGCCGTCATCGGCGCCGATCCTGCCACGATTTTGGCGGCGGTAACGCCCGTGCCCGATACGTTGTCGGAATACCAGTTCGCAGGGCTGCTCAAGGGCGCGAAGGTGGAGCTGGTGGATTGCAAGACCGTGCCATTGAAAGTGCCTGCGCAGGCGGAGATCGTGCTGGAAGGCTATGTAAGCCTCGATGAATATGGCGACGAAGGTCCATATGGCGACCACACCGGCTATTACAATTCGGTGGAAAAATTCCCGGTATTCACCGTTACCGCCATAACCATGCGCAAGAACCCGATTTATTTATCCACCTATACCGGCCGCGCACCCGATGAGCCTTCCGTGCTCGGCGAGGCGCTGAACGAAGTGTTTATCCCGCTGCTGCAACAGCAATTCCCCGAGATCGTGGATTTCTGGCTGCCGCCGGAAGGCTGTTCGTACCGCGTGGCGGTGGTGTCGATCAAGAAGGCCTATCCGGGTCACGCCAAACGCATCATGATGGGCATTTGGTCGTATTTGCGCCAATTTGTATATACCAAGTGGCTGATCGTGGTGGACGACGACATTAATTGCCGAGACTGGAAAGACGTGATCTGGGCTATATCCACCCGTATGGATCCGGTGCGCGATATAACGATGGTGGAGGGCACACCGATTGACTATCTCGATTTTGCTTCTCCCGAATCGGGGCTGGGGGGCAAGGTCGGCATGGACGCCACCAATAAATGGCCGCCGGAAACCCATCGCGAATGGGGTAAAAAAATATATATGGAACAGGATGTTGTTGATAAAATCACGGCTATGTGGCAGGAAATGGGGCTGCCGGGTAAAGGAAAACCGGTTTGGTGACAGTTTTTTTACCTAAAGCGGATAAAGTAGGGGTGTAGCATCCAACCCATGGCTCGTAATCCGCATGCCGTTACCCGAAAAAGAAGAAGCTAAATACGCCAAAAACGCGCTTGCTCTCATGGAAAAATATGAGGTCGCGCCGTTGCCGGATAATTTCGCCGTGTGGTATCACTACGCCAGCGGGAAAAATAAAGATCTCATCCGCGAGATCGACAGCATTCCCGCCAACAAACTCACCTTCACCGACGAAATCTGCTCCTACCTGCACAGCAAATACGTTATCGGAAACCGCAACCAGAAGGTGCTCGACGACGCGGCGATCACCACGCAAAAAGTGCTGCTGGAAGTGCTGCGCGTGGTCAACGAATTCTCGGATGAAACCCAGAGCTACAACAAGGAAGTCGATCATTACCTCGAACATGTCAGCCAGGAATTCACCGACGATAACGTGAAGGCGATTTTCAAGGAGCTCATCGGCGCCACCGTGAACCTGAAGAAAAGCGGTGAGAACATGAGCAAGAAGCTCGAAGAGTCCACCAACGAGATCAACAGCCTGCGCAAAAACCTGCAGCAGGTGACGATCGAAGCGCAGCGTGATTTCTTAACTGGCGTATTCAACCGCAAAACCTTTGAAAAACTGTTCGACGAAATGGCGATCAATGCGAAGGAATCGCGCAAGGAATTATGCATGGTGATGATAGACATCGACCATTTCAAACGCTTCAACGACCAGTACGGCCACCTGCTCGGCGACGAGGTGCTGAAAATCGTCGCGCGTAGCTTGACCGACACGCTTAAAGGACGCGACGTCGTCGCCCGCTTCGGCGGCGAGGAGTTCGTCGTGCTGCTGCCGGACACGCCTGTAGACGGCGCGCTGAAAGTGGCGGAAATGATCCGCAACACCATCGCCAGCAAGCAGCTCCGCCGCAAGGATACCGGGGAGACGTACGGCACGATCACCGTGTCCATGGGCGTCGCCCGCTTCCGTCCCGATTCCGACATGCTGCCCACCCTCGTCAAACGCGCCGACGACGCGCTCTACCAGGCCAAGCATACCGGCCGCAACCGGGTTATCCGCGCGCAGGATTAGCCCCGTTTCGCAAAAGGTTCGGATTCCGGCGAAAAACCCTGCCTCCGCGAGCCTTAAATGATTTGACTTTTGCCCCCAACCAGCCTAAAAACGGCACTCTTTTGTCTATCCGTATAGATAAAGGGCTCGTAGCTCAGGTGGTTAGAGCGCACGCCTGATAAGCGTGAGGTCGGAAGTTCAACTCTTCCCGGGCCCACCACCCTACGCCCTGCGGGCTTCGGGTGGCAGGCCACCCCTTTGTGGCCTGACGCACGGAACCGCAACTCGGGCGTAGGAGTGTCGCCCGAAGCTCCACTTGGAGCGTAGGGGGACTGGAGAGTTTATGTTCTACGTTTACTTCCTCGAAATGAACAACGACGACATTTACGTTGGGTCAACACCCGATCTGAAGCGTCGGTTTGAATCACACCAGAATGGGCAGGTTATATCCACTAGCAAATATCTCCCCGTAATACTTAAAGCGTATGTGGCAGTCGATACAGAAAAACGAGCAAGAGAACTTGAAAAATATTTCAAAAGCGGATCCGGTAAAGCAATTGCGTTAAAACGATTTTTATAGATAATTGAGCAATGGACATAAAAATCGTCACACTTCCAAGCGATAAAATAACCAACTGGGATACTTTCCATTCGCTATTTCAGGAGACATTTGGCTTTCCCGAATTTTACGGGCGCAATATGGACGCTTGGAATGACTGCATGACCTACCTTGACGATTCTGAAAGCGGCATGAGTAGCATAACTGTTGCCAAAGAAGGACTGGTCGTCCTCAAAGTAGAGAATGCTACAGCATCGCGTTAAGGATGGCTTCGTAGCTTTCCCAAAACTCTACACACCACACGAAATTCCACAGACGAAACAATTGTGCTGGTTGAGTTTATGATTTTTCACGAGATTTGGTTTTTGCATTATTAGTTTGTTTACTTTTTTCCTGTATTTCCAGAGATGGAATCTCTGAAGCGCGGGGTTCATGAATACACGTAGGGTGTGTATCTTGCGCTTCGGCCTTGCAACCATCCCTTGGGGACATGTATGAAAAAAATACTCTCATCCGCCTTACCGTTTCTGCTTTTAACCGCGCCTTCCTTCGCGCAAGACGCCGCGCCTGCGGTGCCCGATGCGGGTAACACCGCGTGGCTGCTCATTTGCGCCGCGCTGGTGATGCTCATGACGCCCGGCCTTGCGTTTTTCTACGCGGGCATGGTGAATCGCAAAAACGTGGTGTCCACCCTGTTGCAGAATTTCGTGGCGCTGGCGGTGGTCGGCCTGATCTGGGTCGTGCTCGGTTACAGCCTTGCCTTCAGCGACGGTAACGCTTGGATCGGCGACATGTCGTTCTTCATGCTCGATGGGCTGAGCGGCCAGTTATACGGTGACGCGAAAGTGCCGCATTACGCGTTCGTAGCCTTCCAGATGATGTTCGCGGTTATCACCCCGGCGCTGATTACCGGCGCTATCGCGGAGCGCGTGCATTTCAAAGCATGGATGTTCCTGCTCGGGCTGTGGAGCCTGTTCGTTTACGCGCCTGTCGCCCATTGGGTATGGGGCGCGAAGGGCTGGATTTTAGCGGATGGCGGTCTCGATTTCGCAGGCGGTCTGGTGGTGCATATCACCGCCGGCGTTGCGGGTCTTGTCGCCGCGCTCATGTTTGGTAAGCGTATCAACGCCAGCGAAGTGAACCGTCCCAACGACGTGTCGATGATCATGCTGGGCGCCGCCCTGCTGTGGTTCGGCTGGTTCGGCTTCAACGCCGGTTCCGCGATTGCCGCCAACCACCTCGCCGCGCATGCGTTCATGACCACCTTCGTAGGCGCTGCCGCCGCGATGATCTCGTGGATGATGATAGACTGGATGCGCCACAGCAAGCCGAGCGCCGTAGGCGCCGCTATCGGCCTTGTGGTGGGTTTGGTTGCGATCACGCCGGCCGCCGGTTTCGTGACCGTCTCCTCGGCCATCATCATGTGCGCGCTGGCAGGCATCATCTGTAACGTGCTTGCTCATATCATCAAAACCAAAACGCACCTCGACGATGCGCTGGACGTATTCGCGTGCCACGGCATGGGCGGTATTCTGGGCGCGATCATGACCGGCATGTTCGCCACCAAAGCGGTCAACTCCGCCGTGACGGTGGAAGGCTTGCTGGTGAGCGGCGAATCCAAGCTGTTCATCGCCAACCTGACTGCCGTAGTCGCAGTGACGGTATACACCGCCGTTATGACCTACGTGCTGATCAAGGTTGTCAACGTCATCACGCCGATCCGCGTGACGGAAGAAGAGGAAACCAAGGGTCTCGATGTGGCCGTGCATGGCGAAGTGTCGCGCTTCCACGACAGGCGCTCGCAAGGGTAACCTCATGAACGATGTAAGCATCGCCACGATCATCACTAACATTCAGGGACGGATCGAGAAGTTTGCCAAGACCAGCGAAGCTATCGCCGGGCAGACCAATCTTCTCGCCCTGAATGCTACGATCGAGGCGGCGCGCGCGGGCGATGCGGGCAAGGGCTTCGCGGTGGTTGCCAGCGAAGTCAAAAACCTCGCTAAGCAGGCGGGCGACAATTCCAAGGAATTGCGCACCGACGTCATCAAGGAAATCCAGTCCCAGACCTCCGTTCTCCAGCGCCAGTTCGATGAAAAAGAATTTTCGCGACTTTCGGAAATGTCGCAGACGCTGGTGCAGCTCATCGTGCGCAACCTCTACGAGCGCACCGCCGACGTGCGCTGGTGGGCGACCGACGACGCGCTGTTCAAATGCCTGCAGTCGATGGACAAAGGCGAGATCAGCCATGCAGTCGACCGGCTCGGCCTCATCAACCGTTTCTACTCCGTGTACCTCAACCTCGTACTGGTGGGTGCGGGCGGGAAAGCTATAGCTTGTTCGCAGCCTTCAAAATTCCATCAGGTGACCGGCACCGACATGTCGAACCTGACATGGGTCAAGAGAGCCTTCGCCACCACCAGCGGCGACCAGTATATCGTAGACGATATTTACCGCGATCCGCTGCATGACAACAAGATGGTGGCCGTATACGCCACCGCCGTGCGCACCGGGGGCAAAGTGGACGGGAAAACTCTCGGCGTGCTCGGCGTCTATTTCGACTGGGACGATCAGGCGAGGGTCATCGTGCAGACCGAGCCTGCTTTATCCGAAGAAGAATGGAAACGCAGCCGCGTCATGCTGCTCGACCATCACTTCCGCGTTATCGCCGCATCCGACAATAGCGGCCTGCTGACGCCCTACACGCTTGAGCATGGCGGGCAACAGAAGGGTCATTATTTCAATACGAAGGGCGAACTGGTCGCGTTTGCGAAAACGCTGGGCTACCAAGAATATGACGGGCTCGGCTGGTACGCCGCTATCGTACAAAAACCCAAAATCTAAATCCTGCTCAGTTCCGCGATAATTCTTCTGGAGCTGCGCGGTGGCTTTGTACCGTCTCGGTTATTACGTCTCCGTGTTATCGGGCAAGTTTTGCTACAGCGGCGAGGAACAATTTCGAGACACTCTCCTATGACAGCGAACGCATACCCCCTTTCGCGGGGAACTCAAGCGGGGTATACTGGAAACGACTCTAACCGCAGCGGGGGGGCTAAATGGCTAAAATACAAGTAAAAACGCCTATAGTGGAGATTGACGGCGATGAGATGACCCGCGTGATGTGGCGCTTCATCAAGGAAAAGCTGATTTTGCCGTATCTGGCCGTGGATTTGAAGTATTTCGACCTCTCCATCGAGAGCCGGGACGCCACCGAGGACAAAATCACTACCGATGCCGCCAAAGCCATTCAGCAATACGGGGTAGGGGTCAAATGCGCGACGATCACCCCCGACGAGGCGCGGGTCAAGGAATTCAATCTCAAGAAAATGTGGAAGTCGCCCAACGGCACCATCCGTAACGTACTCGACGGCACGGTGTTCCGCGAGCCGATCATCTGCAAAAACGTGCCGCGCCTCGTACCGGGCTGGACGCAGCCGATCGTCATCGGCCGCCATGCGTTCGGCGACCAGTACCGCGCTACCGATTTTATCATTCCCGGCGCGGGAAAACTGACCATGACCTATACGCCCAAAGATGGCGGTGCGCCCGTGCAGCACGAAGTATTCGATTTCCCGACAGCGGGCGTGGCGATGGGCATGTACAATCTCGACGAATCCATCCGCGGCTTCGCGCGTGCCTGTTTTAACTACGCGCTGCAGCGCAAATACCCGCTCTATCTTTCCACCAAGAACACCATCCTCAAAGTCTATGACGGGCGCTTCAAGGATATATTCCAGGAAATCTATACGAAAGAATTTGCAGCTGCCTTTACCAAAGAAGGGCTGACCTACGAACACCGGCTGATCGACGACATGGTTGCCATGGCGCTGAAATGGCCGGGCGGATTCCTGTGGGCGTGCAAGAATTACGACGGCGACGTGCAGTCGGACACCGTAGCGCAGGGGTTCGGCTCGCTTGGTCTGATGACCTCGGTGCTGATGACGCCCGATGGCAACACCATCGAGGCGGAAGCCGCGCACGGCACGGTAACGCGCCACTTCCGGCTCTACCAGCAGGGCAAGGAGACATCCACCAATCCGATTGCATCCATTTTTGCATGGACGCGCGGATTGTCCTACCGCGCCAAGTTCGACGCCACGCCGGACGTGGCCGCGTTCGCAGAAGCGCTGGAGAAAACCTGCATCGAAACGGTGGAGGCAGGCTTTATGACCAAGGATTTAGCGTCGCTGATCGACGAGAAGCAGCCGTATCTTACCACCACGCAGTTCCTCGACAAGCTGGACGAGCGCCTGCGCGCGGCGGTTAAGGCTTAACTGCGGGCGGAGTCGTTGCCGCAGGTGCGGCAGCACCCGCTGCAGCCTTGCGTTTTTCGAGCATCTGCTGGCGGAGTTTTTCGCGCTCTTCCGGCGGCATGCTGCGCAGCTTGCCGATGCGATCCACGCGCTGTTGGCGCATGGTTTCCCATTCGGCGTCCGTCATCTTTTCCAGATCGGCCAGGCGCTTTTTTGTGTTCTCGATAGCTTCCTGACGGGTTTTGGCGTGCATGGCCGCACCGCCCACGCCCATCAACGGCATCTCCGCAGGGCGCTGCACCGATTGCGGCAGTGGCACGGGCGAAGATTGCGGCTGCGCCTGTTCCTGCGCATGCGCGGAAACGGCGGTGAACGTAACGGCAGCAAGCGCCGCCCAGAGTTTGTATTGCATGAAAGCCTCCTTGTAATATGCAGGTCGCCTACAAATTACCACCGATGCGCGGGCTAATCAATGTCGAAGCGGGCGTACCTTTCACGCCATGGTAGAGATGCGTCATCAGCGCGATGCCCCAGAAAGGCGCGAACAGGTTGATAAACGGCAGCGTCGCGAGCAAAGCCAGCATCATGCCCGACAGCGTGACCATGCGCCCGTGGGTCTTGCGCAGGGCGACGGCCTGCTCGATAGGCATATGCCTGCGTGCAACCATGATAAAAAATTCGCGTCCTAGTAGATACCCGTTGAGCAGGTAGAAAATAAACAGGTTGAGCACCGGCAGCAGGTATAGCGGCAGGATGGCGATATTCAGGAAAATCGCAAGCAGGCTGAAGCGCACGTCGTGCCACAGCTCCGGCCAGAAGGGGTTTTCGCGCGCTGGCGTGGCGGCGTATTCGTGGCGCTCGATGAGGCTGGCGATGCGGTTGTCGAAGAAATTGACGAAGATGGGCATGATGCCGGGGAACAGCAGCCACGCCACGAAAAATGCGCCGAGCGCACCCATCCAGCCCAGCCACGGCGCAAGCAGCGTGCTGGCGAGATGGCCGCTCCACCAGTCGAATGCGAAGCCTATCGCGATTACGAACAGGGTGAGCACGCCAAGCGCCAGCAGCACCGACCAGAAGGCGATCATGCCCATGCCCGGGATGAGCAGCGAGCGCAGGGCTTTCAATGGGGCGCGAATCAGGAGCGGCAAGAGAATTTCCTTCCTGTGTCGCGCAGGTTCCCGCCTGCGAGCGTGACGAATAATTCCGTGATGGCGTCCGCTTCCGGCAGCGTCATCGGGTCTTCACCGGGCATGGCTTGCGCGCGCATGCGCGTGCGTACCGCGCCGGGGTCGATGAGGTTGACGCGCAGCGGGGATTTGGCGTTTTCGGCAGCGTAGGTTTCCACCAGCGTTTCCAGCGCGGCTTTACTGGTGGCGTACGCGCCCCAATAGGCGTGGATATGCTCGGTGACGCCTGAGGTGACGAACATGGCGCGCGGAGCGTTGGAGGATTTCAGCAGCGCATCCAAGCAGCGAATCAGATGCCAGTTTGCGGTGAGGTTGATCGCCATCACCTTGTCCCAATCAGCGGGAGAAAGATGCGGCACCGGTGTCAGCTCGCCGAGGATGGCGGCGTTGCCTACGAGAATATCCAGCCTGCCGAAACGCTGCGCGATATTCTGCGCCAGCAGTTCGATCTTCGGAAAATCTGTCAGGTTCATTTCCACCAGCGTAGCCGTTCCGCCTGCGGAACGAATGGCGTCGTCGGTTTCTTCCAGCCCTTTTTTATTGCGTGCCACAAGGATGACGTGCGCGCCTTCCTTCGCAAAACGCTTCGCCACCGCCTGCCCAATGCCGCGCGACGCGCCGGTGATGAGGGCGATGCGGCCTTGCAGCATGGCTATTTCGCGGGCACGAAGACGGGAACGACGACATCCCGTGGCGAGCGGCGGTAATTGCCGGATCCGATGTCGGAGACGGTCGCGTTGGTCTGTTCATCGACGATCCACGTCTTTACGTCCGCGCCGTCAACCGACGATACCACGCGGTAGCGTTTGCCGGAGATGAACTTGCCCTTCACGCTGGTTATAGCATTGCAGGGACATACGCCGAAGAACCCGTTGTTGAATTCCGTGTGCATGGTGATGGTATGCGTACCTGCGAGCAACGGAATTTCGGATTTCGATTTGGGCGAGAAGCCGTAATCAGTGCCGATTTTCCCGAAAGCGCCGTAGGTAACCGGCTGGTTGTCGACCGCGCGTATCTCGGTATAAGCCCAGTCGGGGCCGACGTTCAGTACATTGTCGGGGCGGACGGTGTGGCCTGTGAGAATAGCAACATGCTTGCCCTGCGGCGGCTGGTATTCGTTGGCAGGCGTGCAGGCGGACGCGGCGAGCGCGAGCAGCAACAAAGCGGTTTTTTTCATAAGCTATCCTATACTTCTGAAAATGAGAACAAATCGTTCTGCTGGCCGCCTGCGGCGCTGTCCGCATCCGTCAGCGGGATGGGGTAGTCGCCGGAGAAACAGGCGTCGCAATATTGCGGCGCGAAGTTATTGCGCGGCTGGCCGGAGACGGCGCGGTACATGCCGTTCAGCGAAATGAAGGCGAGGCTGTCGGCACCGATGATTTCCGCCATGCTCGCTACCGTATGTTTTGCCGCCAGCAACTGGTCGCGCGTGGGCGTGTCCACGCCGTAGAAACAGGAATGGGTGGTCGGCGGGCTGGCGATGCGCATATGCACTTCGCGCGCGCCCGCTTCGCGCACCATGTTCACGATTTTTTTTGAGGTGGTGCCGCGCACGATGCTGTCGTCCACGAGGATCACGCGCTTGCCTTCGATCATGCTGCGGTTGGCGTTGTGCTTGAGCTTCACGCCTAAGTGCCGTACATGGTCGGACGGCTCGATGAAGGTGCGGCCGACATAATGGTTGCGGATGATGCCCAGCTCGAACGGGATGCCTGATTCCTTGGCGTAGCCCAGCGCGCCGGGAATGCCGGAATCCGGCACGGGCACGACGACGTCGGCGTCCACGGGGGATTCACGCGCAAGGAACGCACCGATGCGCTGGCGGGTTTCATAGACATTGAGGCCTTCGCTGATCGAATCGGGGCGCGAGAAATAAACATATTCGAAGATGCAGAAACGCTTCTGCACCTTCTGGAACGGTTTTACCGAACGCATGCCCGATGCGGTGATAATCACGATTTCGCCCGGCTCGACGTCGCGCACATACTCCGCGCCGACGATGTCCAGCGCGCAGGTTTCCGACGCGAGGATGGTGGTGTCGCCTAGCTTGCCGATCACCAGCGGGCGCACGCCCAGCGGATCGCGCACGCCCATCATCACGCCGTTGGCCATCACCACCAGTGAATAGGCGCCTTCCACGCGCGAAAGCGCGTCGAACAACCGGTCTTCCACCGAGCTTTGCTTGGACAGCGCGATGAGATGCACGATCACTTCCGTGTCGGAGGTGGACTGGAACAGGCAGCCTATGTCGATGAGTTGCTTGCGCAGCGTCATGGCGTTGGTGAGGTTGCCGTTGTGCGCCACCGCGAGGCCGCCGAAACTGAAGTCGCCGAACAGGGGCTGCACGTTGCGCAGCAGCGTGTCCCCGGTGGTGGAATAGCGGTTATGGCCGATGGCGATATGGCCTTTCAATTTGCCGATAATCGAGGCGGAGTTGAAATTATCGCCTACCAGCCCCAGCGCGCGGTGGGTGTAAAACTGCACGCCGTCGAAGCTCACGATGCCCGCGGCTTCCTGCCCGCGATGTTGCAGCGCGTGTAACCCCAGCGCCACGTGCGCCGATGCGTCCTGATGGCCGAAAATACCGAATACACCGCATTCTTCGTGCAGCGTATCGCCGTCAAACGGGTGGTGGCTGATGTCTGTCATTTGCTTTCTATGATCCGGTCGAGTTGGTTGGTGTTGCTGCGCCCATATCCCTGATCGGTATCTTCTTCCTCTTGCTTGGGAAGATGTTTCCAGAATGCTTTTTTATCTTCGCCTTCGGCGGCCATTTTTTTCTGCAGCGACGAAATTTTCTTCAGGTAATCGGGCGCGACTTTCACCAGCATCATCGCGCCTTTTTCGGCATAGGGATGCGTGACCGATTCCTTGATCCATTTAGGGTATTCTTTTTCCGCCACTACTACCGTGATGAGGAAAAATCCGAGCGAGATGATGAACGCGCCGCGAAACGCGCCGAACGCAAGCCCGAGCATATTGTCGAGCATACCGACATCACTGCCGCTTTTGAGAAATTTGAGGATCATCATGTTGAGCATGGAAAACACGATGAGCGCGCCGATATAGATGCCGAGCGTGCCGAACCCGGCGGCGACGATGGGATCTTTGAATTTATCCTTCAGCAGTTCGGCGACCGTCGGGAAAAAATAGATGGTGACGATACCAGCGCCAACCCATGCGCCCAGCGACAATATCTCGCGCACGAAACCACGGAAGAATGCGAACAGGCACGACAACGCCATGATCGCGAACACGGTGGCGTCAAAAACATTGAGGTGCGTTTCGATCATGCGTTCATCCTGTCGGGCTCTTTTTTCCGCGCGCCTGCGCCGAAAAGTCCCCTTGCCAAATCCGCTACCGTTTCTACAGGTTTTATCGAAAGCGTCAAACCTTTAAACGCGGAGGTTTTTGGAAGATAAGCGCTTTTAAAGCCTAGTTTTTCGGCTTCCTTGAGTCTTGCTTCCATGCGGGACACGCCACGAATTTCCCCTGAAAGCCCGATTTCGCCGAACATCACCGACATTTGCGGCAGCGGCATGTCGTACAGTGCCGACAGCAAGGCGGCGGCTACTGCGAGGTCGGCGGCGGGTTCGCCCACGCGGATGCCGCCTGCGACGTTTAAATACACTTCCTTGTCGGAAAAACGGATGTTGCAGCGTGTTTCCAGCACCGCCAGCACCATTGCGAGGCGGTTGGCGTCCCAACCTACGACAGCCCGGCGCGGGCTGCTCATATAGCTCGGCGATACCAGCGCCTGAATTTCCACCAGCAATGGACGCGTGCCTTCCATGCCTGCGAATACGCAGGCTCCGCTGACCGGATGCTCGCGCGAGGATAAAAATAATGCGGAAGGATTGGGCACTTCGCGCAGTCCCCCGTCGGTCATTTCGAATACGCCGATTTCATCGGTGCCGCCGAAGCGGTTTTTTACGGCGCGCAAAATGCGGAACTGGTGACCGCGCTCGCCTTCGAAATACAGCACCGTATCGACCATATGCTCCAGCACGCGCGGCCCTGCGATCTGGCCGTCTTTGGTGACGTGTCCGACTAAAAACAGTGTCATGCCGCGCTTTTTCGCCAGTTTTATCAGTTCGTGACTGGCCGCGCGCACTTGCGACACCGTGCCGGGCGCTGCTTCGATATTATCGACATACATGGTCTGGATCGAGTCGATCACCACGAGCGAGGGCGCATGCGGCACGTCGAGGCTGGCGATAATGTCGCGCACCGAGGTGGCCGAGGCGAGCTGTACCTGCGGGCTGAGCAGCCCTAGGCGGCGGGCGCGTAAACTCACCTGCGCGGCGGATTCTTCCCCGGATACATAGGCGCAGGACAATCCTTGCGCGCTGGCGGCCACCACCGCCTGCAACAATACGGTGGATTTGCCGATGCCGGGGTCGCCACCGATCAAAACCGCCGAGCCTGCCACCAGCCCGCCGCCCAATACGCGGTCTAGCTCGCCGATGCCCACGGGGATGCGGGCGGCGTCCTTCGCGTCGTTATCCAGCGCTACCCAATCGATTTTCCGGCCTTTTCCACCGGATAGACCCTTGGGCGTGACGTCGCCTGCGGATTCCTCAACGATGCTGTTCCATGCCCCGCACGCATCGCATTTGCCCGCCCATTTCGGGTGCACCGCGCCGCAGGATTGGCAGGTATAGTGTGAAGTGGACTTTGCCATATGGGTTTTTCTACCCTATATAGGGGGGAAAGTCACCCGTTTGAAAGCTATTATGAGCCAGTTTCTTGAATTCATAAACTCCCAGGTGCTCCTGTTAGATGGGGCGATGGGGACGCAGATACAAGGCGCAGACCTGCAGGTGGAAAAGGATTACTGGGGGCAGGAGAATTGCTCGGAAATCCTCAACCTCTCGCGCCCGGATTTTATCCGCAACGTGCATATGAAATATTTAGCCGCCGGCAGCGATGCGGTGGAAACCAACACGTTCGGCGGTTCGATATTGACGCTCGGCGAATTCGGGCTGGAAGATAAGACGTTCGAGATCAACAAACGCGCTTGCGAACTGGCGCATGAAGCGATTGCAGAATTTTCGCATGATGGCAGGAAGCGTTTCGTCGTAGGCGCGATTGGGCCGGGCACCAAATTGCCGAGCCTTGGGCATATCGGATATGATGAGCTGGAAACATCCTTTGTGCTGCAGGCCGAAGGGTTGCTCGCGGGCAATGCCGATGCGATATTAGTGGAAACCGCGCAGGATCCGCTGCAAATCAAAGCGGCCGTGAACGCGGCGAAAATCGCATTCGCCAAGGTAGGAAAAACCCTACCGATCATCGTGCAGGTGACGGTGGAAACCACCGGCACGATGTTAGTCGGCAGCGACATCGCGGCGGCGGCTACCATCATCCACGCGCTCGACGTGCCGATCATGGGACTCAACTGCGCCACCGGCCCGCAGGAAATGGCCGACCATGTGCGCTATTTGTCGAAGAACTGGCCGGGGAAAATTTCGATATTACCCAATGCGGGCTTGCCGGAAATGCATTGCGGCAAAGTGCATTTTCCGCTCTCGCCGGATGAAATGGCGCGCTGGCTTGAGCGCTTCTTAAAAGAAGATGGCATCAACATCATGGGCGGGTGCTGCGGCACGAACGAAGAGCATATCAAGGCGATCAACGCGATGCTGGAAAAACAAGAGAGCGGCAAGCGCCGCCCTGCGCCGCATAAGCGCGAATATCATTGGGTGCCGTCGGTGGCGTCGCTGTTTTCGCAAACGGAACTGCGGCAGGATAACGCCATCCTCGCCATCGGCGAACGCTGTAACGCCAACGGCTCAAAAAAATTCCGCGAAGCGCAGGAAAAAGAAGACTGGGACACCTGCCTCGACATGGCGAAGGAACAGGTGCGCGAAGGCTCGCACACGCTCGACATCTGCACCGCGTTCGTCGGCCGCGACGAGGTGCGCGACATGAGCGAAATGGTCACGCATTTGCGCGGCTCGGTCACGGCGCCGCTGGTGCTGGATTCCACCGAGCTTATCGTGCTCGAAGCGGCGCTGAAACTTTACGGCGGCAAGGCGATCATAAACTCGATCAATTTTGAAGACGGCGAGGAACCCGCGCATAAGCGCATGCAACTGGCCAAGAAATACGGCGCGGCGGTGATCGCGCTGACCATCGACGAACAGGGCATGGCGAAGGATGTGGATCGCAAGCTGGAAATCGCGCACCGGCTGTATAAATTCTGCTGCGAAGGCTACGGCCTGCCGCCGTCGGATTTGATGATTGATCCGCTTACATTTACCATCTGCACCGGCAACGAGGATGATCGCAAGTTGGGATTATGGACGCTCGAAGCCATTGAGCGCATCAGCAAAGAATTGCCCGATATTCAAATCATCCTCGGCCTGTCGAATATTTCATTCGGCTTGAATCCACCCGCGCGCCACGTGCTGAATTCGGTGTATCTCGACCACGCGCAAAAACGCGGCATGACGGGTGCGATTATCCACGTGAGCAAAATCGCGCCGCTGCATAAAATCCCCGCCCACGAAGTGCAGGCGGCGGAGGATTTAATTTTTGACCGGAGATTGCCGGTGGCTGACGTAGCGTAAGCTCTGTAATTCCTTCTCCCCCACGGGGGGAGAAGGTTAGGATGAGGGGGATTGCCGTAGGCAAATGTTTTGCGGAAGGTACCCTCACCCTACCTCTCCCTGGAAGGGAGAGGGGTTTATTGGGCGGCTTAAGGAACCAGCGTCAACACATCTCCATCCACGCTGTAGCTTTTTAGCTCTTTCAGGAAATCCATGCCCAGCAGTGAATTTTCCATGTGCGCCTTATTCACCGAAGCGGGCAAATCGTGCAGCGTAATACCGCCGACGGTGAGCATCGAAATCCGCACCGGCGCGCCTGCGCCCACGCCGTTGGCGGTGCTGAACTGCCTGGTGTAGCCAAGCGTGTCGGTGTTGAAACCTGCGCGGCGCGCGTCACTGGGCGAGAGCACGATATTGCTTGCGCCGGTATCGACGAGGAAATTTACAGGCGCGCCGTTGACTTCCGCCTCAATGTAAAAATGTCCGTCCTCAGCGCTGCGCACGGAAAGCGCGCCGTCGGATGCGATGCGTACGCTGTTGGGCACCAACTCGCTTTTAAGCTGGTGGCGGAAACTGTAACCTAGCACCAGCACGATAAATATCGCGACCCATACCCCGACCTGCTTTGCGGCGTGCGACAGGGTGATGTCGCGTCCGAGCCGTGCGCCGCCTGCGACGAGCAGCAGCAGCGTCGAAAGATACAGCAGGTGCATCTTGTCGCCTTCGTTGCTGAGCGCATAAGGAAAGCGCCAGCTTAAAAACAGCACCAGCCCGGCAAGCAGCCCTATAATGATAATAATGCGCATAAGCAGTCACTTATAAACCATACGCCGCAACTGCGCAATCCGCTAAATACTGGACGAGCCAAGGGTTTTAGCGTACATAGCTGCCTATGAGCGACTATATCCCCAAAAAACCCGCCGGAACGCCGGATGATCCGTACGATCCGCTGCAATATTACATCGCCCTTTTCGAGGGTCGAAAGGGTGCGGCGAGCGAGAAGAAAAAACGCGCGGACACGATTGAAGGCGTGTTGAAAGACCGCATCGTCGACGGCGATAAAAAGGGTCTGGAAGACGACCTCGCCGAGGCGATGAAAACGCACGCGCCGCTGTTTATCATCAACGATATTCTGCTTGCGGGCATGAAGGTGGTCGGCGAGCTGTTCGGCGCGGGCAAGATGCAACTGCCGTTCGTATTGCAATCGGCGGAGACGATGAAAAAAGCCGTGGCTTATCTCGAGCAGTTCATGGAGAAAGTCGAAGGGCAGGAAAAAGGCGTGATCGTGCTGGCGACCGTGAAGGGCGACGTGCACGACATCGGCAAAAATTTAGTCGACATCATCCTCACCAATAACGGCTACAAGGTGTATAATCTCGGCATCAAGCAGCCGATTTCTAATATCATCACCGCGATTGCCGAGCATAAGCCGGATGCGGTGGGGCTTTCGGGATTGCTGGTGAAATCCACCGTGGTCATGCGCGAAAACCTGCAGGAGCTGACGCAAGCGGGCTACGATGTGCCGGTGCTGCTCGGCGGCGCTGCGCTCACGCGCGCCTACGTGGAGGAAGATTGCGTGGCGGCGTACGGCTCGGGTCGCGTGGCTTACGCGCAGGATGCGTTCGACGGACTCGACCTGATGAACAAACTTGCCGACGGAAAATTCGACGAACATCTCGAAGACATCAAGAAGCGTAAGCATAACCGTCCGTCGAACGCGAAAGCGAAACAGCGCTGGTCGCAGAACGAAGAAGCCGGGCAAAAACTGATCGGCGTGGAATTGCGTCCGATGGAAGTGGAAGCGATCAAGCTGAAACGTCAGGAACTCGCGCGGCAGGTAAGCGTGCCGACCCCGCCATTCTGGGGTGCGCGCATTATCGAAAATATCTCGCCCAAGGCGCTGATCCCGTATCTTAACGAGCAGATGCTGTTCACGTTCCACTGGGGTTTCAAGAAAGCGGGCAAGACGCTCGATGAATATTGGAAATGGGTGGAAACCGACGTGAAGCCCATACTCAAACGCCTGCTCGACGAATGCGAACGCGAGGATATTCTGCAGCCGAAAGCGGCGTACGGCTATTTCAAATGCGCCTCGCAGGGTAACGATATCGTGCTGTTCGACGAATCGGGCACGAAAGAAACCGGACGGTTCGCGCTGCCGCGTCAGGGCAAGGACGGCGGCATCTGCGTCGCCGATTTCTTCCGTGATATTGATGCAGGCGAGCGCGACGTGCTGGGCATGCAGGTTGTCACCGCCGGGCAGAAAGTGGCCGACGTCGCGCGCGAATGGTTCAACAATAACCGCTATCAGGATTATTTATACCTGCACGGGCTGGGCGTGGAAATCGCCGAAGCCATCGCCGAATTCATCCACAAGCGCATCCGAACCGAACTCGGCTTCGGCCACGAGGATGACCGCGACATAAAAAAGCTGCTGAAGCAAGGCTATCGCGGCAGCCGCTACTCCTTCGGCTATCCCGCCGTGCCGCGGCTGGAAGACCAGAAATTGCTGCTGGAATTACTGGGCGCGGAACGTATCGGGCTGGAGTTATCGGAAGAATTCCAGTTGCACCCGGAGCAATCGACGAGCGCGATTGTCGTGCATCACCCGCAGGCGAAGTATTTTAATATTTGATTACTCAGCTAATCCAGCGTCCGAGTCAGCGTCAGCACGTTGACCTGCGTGGCGCCTGCGTCAATCAGCGCTTTCGTGCAGGCGAAAAGTGTCGCGCCGGTGGTGTAGACATCGTCGATGAGCAATATGTTTTTTCCTTTGAGCGCAGACATATATTTCGGGTTGGCGCGAAAGGCGCCTTTGACGTTGTCTTTGCGCTGCGTGCGGGTGAGGCCGGTTTGCGGCGTGGTGTGGCGGGTGCGCTGCAAGCCGCTTTCCAAGACCGTTACGCCGGATTCTTTTGCCACCGCTTGCGCCAGCAATGCAGACTGGTTATAACGCCGGCGCACAAACCGCATGTAATGCAGCGGCACGGGCACGATGACGTCGCTGGCGCCGATCAGTCCGCCTGCGGCTTTGCACAGCCATACGCCGTAGATGCGCGCTAAATAGGTGTGGTCGTTATATTTCAGTCGCGTGACCAGCCGCCTGCTCGCATCGTCATAGCGCAAAGCGGCGCGCGCCTGCGCGTAAGGCGGCCGCTCTCGCATGCACTCGCCGCACAGCGCCTGTCCGTCATAGGCATATTCAAACGCCAGGCCGCAGCATTCGCACATCGGGTCGGTGATAAAGCTCACCGCCTGCCAGCAGGGTAGGCACAGCGTGCCGTGTTCCGGCACTAACGCATCGCACTGGATGCATTGCGGTGGGAAGATGGTGTTGAGGGCGCGGGTTAGTAAGGCATTAGGCATGGGGCATTAGGTATTACGGGGGTGGCACATAGAGGTTTTATATAATATAAACAGCCTTAAACCTAATACCTAATGCCCCATGCCTGACCCTTCCCATATTTTCAACCGCACCCGCGTCCGCCTGCACCGCGACCGTGCCGCGCGCGCGCCCGAACAAACAGAATTCCTGCTGACGGAGATGGCTTCGCGCCTGTGCGAGCGGCTGGAAGATTTTACGCGCGGCTTTCCTGTGGCGTTGGATTTAGGCGCGCATCACGGCGTGTTCGCAAAGACGCTTGGCAAGCGGGCAGGGGTGGAGGTGCTGGTGCAGAGCGATCTGTCGGAAGCGATGGCGCGAGCGAATCCCAGTCACGCGAAACTGGTTGCCGACGAGGAATGGTTGCCGTTTGCCGAAAACAGTTTCGATCTCGTGGTAAGCATCGGTTCCTTGCACTGGGTCAACGACTTGCCCGGCACGCTGGTGCAGGTAAAACACATCCTCAAACCCGACGGCATGTTCATTGCCATGCTCCCTGGCGGCGAAACGCTGAAGGAATTGCGGCAGTCGCTGGAGCAGGCGGAAATCACGCTAAGCGGCGGCGTATCCCCGCGTGTGTCGCCGTTCATTGATGCGCAGTCGGGGGCGGGGCTTTTGCAGCGCGCCGGGTTCGCCATGCCGGTTTCCGACAGTGAAATGATCGAGGTGCACTACACGCATCCGCTGAAACTGATGCACGATCTGCAGCATATGGGCGAGTCTAATGCACTGCTTTCCGCGCGCAAAAACTTCACACCCTGTTCACTGATGATGACGGCCGCCGACCATTACCTTCGCCATTTTTCCGATGATTCAGGCAGGGTTACGGCTAGTTTCGAGCTGGTGACGCTGACGGGGTGGAAGCCGGTTTAGGCAGTCAGTTCAATCCGCAATTTTTCTACCAACTCCGCGTCGGCTTCGATCATGTCGAGCTGATGCATATCGCGCGGATATTCCCAGAGGATGGAGGCATGTTCCAGCGCTTTCGGCTCGCCTTCCCATATGCGGCAAATATAGACGACCATGAGGAGGTGGAAGCCGAATTGTGTGCTGTAATCGTGCGAGAGGAACCAGAACGGCTCCATGTCCTGTTTAGCGACCGTGATGCCAAGTTCCTCGTGTAACTCGCGCGCCAGCGCTTCTTCGGGCGATTCGCCGATTTCCACCTTGCCGCCGGGGAACTCCCATTTTCCGGCGAGCCGCTTGCCTTCGGGACGCTGTGCGAGCAGCACTTCGTCGTTATCGTTGATCAGCGCGGCGGCGGCGACGAGAAGGGTTTTCACCAGAGTATTCCTTTCAGTAGATACATGAATATTCCTGCCACTCCGACCGTGAGGAAGAAATGCGGCACGATATGGCGGATGATCTTCTTGTTGTCTTTTCCTAGCACGTAGACGGTTTCGGCATCCTCATCAACCAGCACCAGCTTTTTATGAACAATAAGGTCATACCAATTGGTAGCAGTCTGGATCAGGGCAACCAGCAGAATGAGTCCGACAGGCAGGGCGATGATTAAGGCAAGGATAGTCCATACCATAGCTTATGACCGGTAAGAACCATTGATGTCGATATAGCGATGCGTGAGATCGCAGGTATAGACCACCGCTTCGCCCTTGCCGACGCCGACATCGGCGTGAACATAAATATCGCGGCCTTTCATGTGCCCCTCGATCTGTGATTCGCGGTAGATGGGGTCGGCTTCGCCGTTTTTGGCGACGCTTATGCCGCCGATGGCGATGCACAGTCGGTCGCGATCCGCTTTTTCTCCCGCTTTGCCGATGGCGGCGACGATGCGTCCCCAGTTAGCATCGCCTGCTGCGATGGCGGTTTTGACCAGCGGCGAATTGGCGATGCTCAGGCCGATGGTGCGCGCGGCTTTTGCCGACGCCGCGCCGGTGATGCGGATGGTGATGAGTTTTTCCGCGCCTTCGCCGTCTTTGACTACATGCAGCGCGAGTTCGTGCAGCACTTCGTGCAGCGCGCGCTTGAAATCCGCCAGATCGCCGGAGCCGTTTCCAGCCTGGCCGGTGGCAAATAACATAAGCGTGTCGGAGGTCGAGGTATCGCCGTCCACCGTGATGGCGTTGAAGGTGGTTTCGGTCGCTTCAGAGAGCATTCTCTGCAATGCGGGCGCGGCAATCGCCGCGTCTGTGAATACGAATGCCAGCATGGTCGCCATGTCGGGCGCGATCATGCCGGAGCCTTTGGCGATGCCGTTGATGGTAACGGTCACGCCGTCGATTTCTGCCGTGCGTGTTGCCATTTTCGGGTAGGTGTCGGTGGTCATGATGGCGCGGGCGGCGAGTTCCCATGCGCCTTCGTGTGCACGCTTCAGCAGGTCGGGGAGGGCTGCGTTGATTTTTTCGTCCGGCAGCTTTTCGCCGATCACGCCGGTGGAGGCGATATAGACGGCGCTTTCTGCGCAATCCAGCAGCTTCGCGCCCGCCTGCACGGTGCGCGCAACTGACGCTTCGCCCGCCTTGCCGGTGAACGCGTTGGAGTTGCCGGAATTGACGACGAGCAGGCGCGCATCGCCTTCGTCGGCGGCTTGCCTGCACCATAATACCGGTGCGGATGCGGTGAGCGATTGGGTGAATACACCTGCGGCGGTCGTGCCTTCATCGAGGAGGGCGATCATGACGTCGGTGCGGTTTTTATAGCGTATGCCGGTGGCCGCCACTGCCAGTTTTACACCGGCAATGGGCGGCAACTCGGGAAAAAAATCAGGCGCTAAGGGAGAAAGCGTGCTTGTCGTCAATTCTTCTTCTCTTGCTTGGCAGCGTCTGCGCCTTTACCGGCGGCGGGCGCAGCTTCAACCGGCGGCGGCGGAACCAGCGAACGCGAGAATGCCTTTTCCTTGCCGTCAGCATCGAAATATTTGATGTCGGCTTTTTTCAGCAGATCTTCTACGTAGGTCTGCACCGCTTTGTTGGTGGCTTCACCGCGCAGGCTTTCCTTCATTTCCTCGAAGCTCGCGATTTGTACCGGGCGGCGGTCTTCCACCTTGATCACGTGCCAGCCGAACGCGCTTTTCACCGGCGCGGAGACTTCGCCTTTCTTTAAAGCGAACGCCGCTTCGCCGAATTCCGGCACCATCTTTTCCTTGGTGAACCAGCCGAGATCGCCGCCGTTGGCACCGGAGGTCTTATCGGTAGATTTTTCTTTGGCGATCTTGTCGAAGTCGCCACCCTTCTTCGCGTCAGCGGAAATTTTCTTCGCTTCGTCTTCCGACGCGACGAGAATATGGCGCGCCTTCATTTCTTCTTGTCCCTTCATCGCCTTGACTTTTTCTTCATACGCGGCCTTGAGCTGCGCATCGGTCACCAGCGACTTCGCTTTCTGTTCCATGAAGCTCTGCAGGATCACCTGTTTTTCCATAGCGGCGAGGCGTTTTTTCACTTCGTCGGTTTTATCGACGCCGCTTGCCAGCGCTTCCTTGTGAATCAGGCGCTCGGACACCAAGCCGCGCAGCACGTTCTGGCGCACGTTCTCGTCAAAGCTCGCGAAATCGGGCGCGGAACCGTTGGGGAACAAACCTTTCCACACTTCGGCGATTTCGGATTGCTTGATCTCATCCGCACCCAGCTTGATCACGGTATAATCTTTAGCTGCTGCGGGTTTTGGCGCTGCAGGCTGCGCAGGTGCGGCAGCTTCGGCCGCGGGCTCTGCAGGCTTCGGGTCTTCGGCAAATGCCGGGGCAGACGCGATAAACGTAGTAGCCAACAGCAGGGTGCGTAAAGTCGGGGTCATAGGATTATCCTTGCATTGTAGGGTGTTAATGGGAAATGCCGCTTGGCCGACTTATGGCATATCCCTATACGATTTGCAAGCGTTGCCGTTGACTTGGCGAAAATTAAGCCCTATCTGTCGGGCATCTATTTTTCACGCACGGAACCATGCTAAACAACCTCGCTAAAAAACTTTTCGGATCGGCCAACGAGCGCTTCGTACGCACGCTCAGCGCGAAAGTGGAGCAAATCAACGCGTTAGAGCCGCAGATGATGCGCCTCAGTGACGAAGAATTGCGCGGCCGCACGCAATGGCTGCGCGAGCGTTACAAGCAGGAAGGCCGCGATAAGCTGCTGGTGGAGGCGTTCGCCACCGTGCGCGAGGCGGGCAGGCGCGTGCTGGGCATGCGCCATTTCGACGTGCAGCTTATCGGCGGCATGGTACTGCACAAAGGCATGATCGCAGAAATGAAAACCGGCGAAGGCAAGACGCTGGTATGTACGCTGGCTGCTTATCTCAACGCGCTTCCCGGCAGGGGCGTGCATGTGGTTACGGTCAACGATTACCTCGCCAAGCGCGATTCGCAGTGGATGGGCAAGCTGCATGAATTTTTAGGCCTGACCGTAGGCTGCATCACCCACGGCATGGACGACGACGAGCGCAGGAAGGCGTACCGCTGCGACATCACCTATGCCACCAACAACGAGCTTGGCTTCGATTACCTGCGCGACAACATGAAATTCTCGCGCAGTGAGATGGTTCACCGCAGTAAATTCCATTATGCCATCGTGGACGAGGTGGATTCCATCCTCATCGACGAAGCGCGCACGCCGCTGATTATTTCCGGACCTACGGAAGATAATTCCGAGCTGTACACTCAGGTCGATCAGTTGGTGAAGAAAATCGATAAAGAAGACTACGACAAAGACGAAAAGCACCGCAGCGTCACCCTGACGGAAAAAGGCGTGCAACGCATGGAAGCAATGCTGCAGGCGGCGAAGATGCTGCCGGAAAACGCGTCGCTCTACGACATCGACCACGTATCCACCGTGCACCACATCAATCAGGCGCTTAAAGCGCATGTGCTGTTTACCCGCGACGTCGATTACATCGTCAAAGACAATAAGGTCATCATCATCGACGAGTTCACCGGCCGCATGATGGAAGGCCGCCGCTATTCCGACGGGCTGCATCAGGCGCTCGAAGCCAAGGAACAGGTGAAGATACAAAATGAGAACCAAACGCTGGCTTCGATCACCTTCCAGAATTATTTCCGCATGTATCCCAAGCTCGCGGGCATGACCGGCACCGCTATGACGGAAGCGGGCGAATTCCGCGACATCTACAAGCTGGAAGTGATCGACATCCCCACTAACGTGAAGGTGATACGCGAAGATCATCAGGATGAAATCTACCGCACCGCCACTGAAAAATACCGTGCCGTTATCCGTGAAATCAAAGCCGCGCATGCGCGCAGGCAGCCACTGCTGGTGGGCACGGTGTCGATCGAAAAATCCGAATATCTTTCCACGCTGCTCAAAAAGGAAGGCATCACGCACCAGGTGCTCAACGCGCGCCACCATGAGCAGGAAGCCTATATCATCGCGCAGGCCGGGCATCCCGGAGCGGTGACCATCGCTACCAACATGGCCGGTCGCGGCACCGACATCATGCTGGGCGGCAACGCGGAGATGCGCGTGGCGCAGGAAACCGCAGGCATGGAAGAAGGCGTGGAAAAGCAAGCGAAAGCCGAAAAAATCCGCGCGGAAGTTGCAAGCGCCAAGGAAGAAGTCATCGCCAGCGGCGGCCTGTTCGTCATCGCTACCGAACGCCACGAATCGCGGCGTATCGACAACCAGCTGCGCGGCCGTTCCGGTCGTCAGGGCGATCCGGGCGCGTCGAAATTTTTCCTGTCGCTGGAAGACGATCTCATGCGCATTTTCGGCTCCGAGCGCATCGACGGGCTGCTGCAGAAACTCGGCATGAAAGAGGACGAAGCGATCTTCCATCCGTGGATGAGCCGCGCTATCGAGCGCGCGCAGCAGAAGGTGGAAGTGCGCAACTATGAAATCCGCAAGAACCTGCTGAAATACGACGACGTCATGAACGATCAGCGCAAGGTCATCTACGAGCAACGTATCGAGATGATGAAAGCCAAGGACGTATCGGACACGGTGGCGAGCATGCGCGAGGAAATCAACGAGAACATGGTGCTGCTGCACATTCCGCCCAAATCTTACCCCGATGCGTGGGATACGGAAGGGCTGCAGAAAGAGCTGCTCCATGTGTACGGCCTGCACTTGCCGGTGGTGGAGTGGGCGAAGGAAGAGGGCATTGCCGACGCGGAGATTGCCGAGCGCATCGGCAAGGCGACGTCTGAGCATTTCGCCGCCAAGGAAGCGCAGTACGACCCACGCCTGATGCGTATGGCCGAAAAACGCATCCTGCTGCAGACGCTAGATCAATTATGGAAAGACCATCTGCTCACGCTCGACCATCTGCGTCAGGGTATCCACCTGCGCGGTTACGGCCAGCGCGACCCGCTGAACGAATATAAGCACGAGGCGTTTTCGCTGTTCGAGCAGATGCTCGGCCAGTTACGTACGCTGGTGGTCACACGGCTTGCGCACTTGGAAATACACGTGGAAGCGCCGCCGCAGATGATGCCGCCCCGCCAGAGAATCACCGAAACCCGCGAAGACCCCGCCCTGAGCGGCGAAACCCCGCCCACCATAGGCCGCAACGAGCCGTGCCCGTGCGGAAGCGGGAAGAAATATAAGCATTGTCACGGGGCGATTGCTTAAATTTTACTAGGTTGGACAGCTTTTCTGCGCACTTCAGCCTAGCGAGTTTCTCGCTAGGTGTTGTTCTTTGATCCCATGGCTTTCTGCACAGTGCTTATTAGCGCACTGCCGCCGTGATCGGCCCGTCGGCTCTGCCGTGCACGAACTGGTCGACATGGGCGTTACCGGATTTATCGATGGCGCTTGCGGCGCCTTCCCAGATGATTTTGCCCTGATAGATCATCGCCACGCGGTGGGCGATTTTGCGCACGCTGGACATGTCGTGCGTGATGGTAAGCGTGGTGGCTCCCAGTTCCTTCGAGCATTTGACGATCAGCTCATTGATGACGTCGGCCATGATGGGATCAAGCCCCGTGGTCGGTTCGTCGAAGAAAATGATTTCGGGGTTGGCGGCAATGGCGCGCGCGAGCGCTACGCGCTTTTGCATCCCGCCGGAAAGTTCCGACGGCGAGAGGCTGGCGACATCCGAACCGAGGCCAACGGATTTGAGTTTTTCTACGGCTAGTTTTTTCGCCTGTTCCTTATCTACCTGCTTGTTTTGCAGCAGGGAAAACGCGATATTTTCCCACACCGGCAGCGAGTCGAACAACGCGCCGCCCTGAAACAACATACCGAATTTGCGCAGGATGGGCTGGCGTTCCTTGAAGCTGAGTTTCGTCACTTCCTGCCCGTCGATGGTGATGCTGCCCTTATCGGGCGTAACGATGCCTAAGATACATTTCAGCAGCACCGATTTACCGGAACCGGAACCGCCGATGACCACCAGCGATTCGCCCTGCGCCACTGACAAGTCAATGCCATCGAGCACTTTCTTCGCGCCGAAAGATTTATACACGCCTTTGAGTTCGATTTTCGCGGTCATTTGGCAAACAGCAATGCGGTGAGGAAATAGTTGGAGAGCAATATCAGGATCGACGCCGACACCACCGCATGCGTGGTGGCTGCGCCCACGCCCTGCGCGCCGCCTTTGGAATGGAAGCCGTGATAGCAGCCCATCAGCGTGATGAGGAAACCGAACGCGCCTGCCTTGATGAGGCCTGAGACGACGTCCTTGGTTTCTAAGAAATCGAACGTGCTTTTGAGGTAGGGGCCGGGTGAGAAACCCAACTCGTGGATGGATACGAGGTAGCCGCCGAACACGCCGATAATATCAGCCACCAGCACCAGCAGCGGCAGCATGAACAGCCCGGCGAGCAGGCGCGGCAGCACGAGGTATTTATAGGGGTCGGTAGACAGCGTCACCAGCGCGTCGATCTGCTCGGTGACGCGCATCGTGCCGATTTCGGCGGCATAGGCCGCGCCGATGCGCCCTGCGACCATGAGGCCCGCCAGCACCGGCCCTAATTCGCGCGTGATGGAGAGCACGACGACGATGGCGATCGAACTTTCTGCGTTGAACCGCGAAAAACCCGAATAGCTTTGCAGCGCCAGCACCGCGCCGGTGAAGATGGCGGTCATGCCCACCACGGGCAGCGAGTAATAGCCGATCTCGATACATTGCCTCAGCAGCATGCGCCCGTAAAAAGGCGGGCGGAACATGCTGGAGATACTCGCCCATACGAACAGCGTCACGCGCCCTACGGCAGCGAGGAAGGAGAGAAACATGCGTCCGATAGGGGCGAGGAAGTTCATAAGTTAGTGGACGGTGAACGGTGGGCAGTGAACAAGCGGATCATAGACAAATCCTACACCATGTCCACCGTCCACTGTCAACTGTACACCCGTTTTACCCTCCGCCCGATGCGCGTGAAAATTTCATAGCCGATGGTGCCGCACTCTTCGGCCAGATCGTCCACCGTGTGCTGCGCGTTGATGAATTCGGCGCGGGTGGCTTGGGTGATGAGGGCTTCGGGGATGGCGCTGACATCGAGCGCGATCATGTCCATCGACACGCGGCCTGCAAACGGCACCTTATGGCCTGCGATATGGGCGAAACCTTTGTTTCCGAGCGAGCGGAACATGCCGTCGGAATAGCCGATACCGGTGACTGCGATACGGCTGGCTTTAGGGGAGGGGTAGGTAGCGCCGTAGCCTACGGTTTCGTTGCGGTCGAGCGTACGCAGTTGCAGGATCGGCGCGGACAGGGTGGCGACGTGCTGCATCGGATTGATGCTGCCGTCCTCGCCGGGATTGATGCCGTAGAGCGCGCAGCCGGGGCGTGCGATGTCGAAATGGAAATCCGGCGAGAGGAATAACCCTGCGGAATTGGCGAGGCTCGCTTTTGCGCCCGGAAACTGCGCGAGCGCTATTTTAAATCGCGCCAGCTGCTCGGCGTTTTTCGCATGCGCAGGCATGCTGGCGCAGGCGAGGTGGGACATGACGATAGCCGGGCGAAACGAAGCGGGCAGGCGCGTAAGGTCGGATTCGGTGATGCCAAGGCGCGTCATGCCGGTGTCGATATGCAGGATGGCGTTGTCCTGCACGCGTTCGATCTGCGCGGGGTCGTTGATGACGGGCGTGAGGCGGTGCTGCGCGTATTCGCGCTCCTCGCCCGGCAGCACGCCGCTGAATACGGCGATGAGGCTATCTGGCAGGAAGCCGCGCAACTCGACGGCTTCAGCGAGAGTGGCGACGAAGAAGGTTTTGCAGCCGTTGGCAGCAAGCGCTTTGCTCACTTCTTCCACGCCTAGCCCGTAAGCGTTGGCTTTCACGACGGCGGCGCATTCCGCGCCTGCGTGCCGTGCGGCGAGCAGGCGGTAATTGGCGGCAAGGGCAGGGAGGCTTACGGCAAGGGTGGCGGTGTTCATGGGCGGCTAATGGGTTTCTTCCATTGCATAGCCTTCCGCGAGGTTGCCGAATTGCGTGAGGTTGCTGTCGAAATGCAGCTTGATGTTCCCGATCGGACCGTTGCGGTGCTTGGCGATGATGACTTCAGCGACGTTCATCACGCGGTTCATGTCCACCTGCCAGGTGGCGTGCTCGGGCGTGCCTTCCTTGGGCTGTTCGCGGCCGATGTAATATTCTTCGCGGTAGATGAACATCACCACGTCGGCGTCCTGCTCGATGCTGCCCGAATCGCGAAGATCGGCAAGCTGGGGAATTTTATCGCGCGGTTTTGTGCCGCGCTGCTCGACTGCGCGCGATAGCTGCGACAGCGCGATGACCGGTATGTCCAACTCCTTGGCGATGGCTTTGAGCCCCTGCGTGATCTCCGAGACTTCCTGCACGCGGTTGTTCTGCGCGAGCGAGGCGTGTCCGCGCACGAGCTGGAGATAATCCACCACGAGCAGCTTGAGGTTGTTCATGCGCTTGAGCCGCCGCGCGCGCGTGCGCAGGCCGGAGATGGAAAGCGCGGGTGTGTCGTCGATGAAGAACGGCATCCTCGCCATTTCGTTGCTCGTGCGCACAAGATGCGCGAATTCTTCCGAAGAAATGCGGCCGTTGAAAATCTTGGACGAGTTGAGCTTGCTCGCCGACGACAACAGACGTGCGGATAATTGTTCCGCCGACATTTCAAGCGAGAAAAACCCGACGCTGCCCGCTTCTTTCGGGCTTTGTCCTTTTTTCTGCGCTTCCTGCGCGAGGAAGGCGCAGGCATTGTAAGCGATGTTGGTGGCCAGCGCCGTTTTCCCCATCGAGGGACGACCTGCCAGAATCAATAAATCGGAACGCTGGAGACCGCCGAGGAGCTTATCCATTTCGAGCAGCCCGGTGGTAAGGCCGACGACGCCGTTATGCTTGAATGCGAACTCGGCGTGCTTGATCGCACCGACCAGCGAATGGCGGATGGCGCGGAAGCCGCTATCGCCCGTGCCCTCGACGGAAAGGGAAAACAGTTTCTGCTCCGCGCCTTCGATTTGCTGCATGGCAGGTATGTCGATCTTGTGCTGGAACGCGTTGTTGACGACTTCCTCGCCGATGGCAATTAGGCTGCGCTTGAGCGCGAGGTCGTAGATCATGTGGCTGTAATCGGCGATGTTGATCACCGTGACGGCGGATGCCGCGAGCTTGGTTAGGTACGCGCCGCCGCCGATGTCGGACAGCGCCTCATCCTGATCGAAATAATGTTTGAGCGTGACCGGGTTGGCGATCTGCCCCTTGCTGTTGAATTTGTGGATGGCGTCGAAAATGCGCTGGTGCAGGGGCTCGTAGAAATGCGAAGCGCGCAGCTGGTCCCCGATATGCTGGAGGGCTTCGTTATTGACGAGAAGCGCGCCCAGCAGCGCTTGTTCGGCTTCGATATTGCAGGGGGCTTCGCGATAGGGTGCGTTTGCGCCGTCATCCGCGCGCGAAACTTCAGGTTCTGCGTTCAACAGTAAAGCCATAGTCCACAACCGGTGAGAAAATACCCAGAACCCGATTAGAGACTAAAAAAATTTAAGTCGCAACGCAATTATTCTGCGGCTTCGCTTTCGACGCGCGCTACGTTCAGGGTGATGTTGATCGCAACGTCGGCATGCAGCGAAATACGGATCGCGTATTCGCCGGTTTTCTTGATTACGCTGCCCATGACGATCTGGCTCTTGGCGATGCTGTGGCCGGCTTCTTTCAGCGCATCGGCAACGTCGCGCACGGCGATGGAACCGTAGAGCTTACCGTCCTGGCTGGCCTGGCGCACCATGGTGAGCGTGACGCCGTTGAGCGTCTTGGCGACGGTTTCGGCAGCGGCTTTGGCGGCGGCGTTCTGCGCTTCGATCTGGTGGCGGCGTTCTTCAAACACCTTGCGGCTTTCTTCCGACGCGCGCAGGGCTTTTTTCATCGGGATCAGGAAATTCCGCGCATAGCCGTTGCGAACTTTGACGAGATCGCCGATGCCGCCCAGACGGTTGATACGCTCGAGTAAAATGACTTCCATGACCTTGCTCCTTTAGGCGCTAAACAATTTTAAGGGGCTACCTACTTAGACGAACTCGCAGCTGATGACAAGCGTTTAATCTGCCGCCAGATACCCATGCCCGAGAGGATCAGGGCAGGCCATAGCAGGGCGAAAGTCATAAAATAGATAAAAGACAGGAAAAACCGTCGGTTCGGCCATGATTGGCTGGCTGCGTGCATAATGGCCGCGCCGGAGAAGCAATAGGGCAGGAGCAGGGCGATCAGCAGCGATTTTCCGGCAAACTGCCACGATGCGTCCGTTATCAGCGACATCAGCGCCGCCAGCGCGAGCATCGCAAGCATTGCGGTGGGTATGGAAAACTCCGTCACCGCGAAATCGGGGCGGATATGCACGGATTTCTTGACCAGCATGCGGTTGGCCAGCCATGCGTGTCCATAAAGCGCGATCGCCCACAGCCAAAGGGTGGAGGGGAAAATCAGAAACGACCAGACGCCCATGAAACGCTCCACCATGTCGCGATATTCCGCGTCCATGCCTTTGAGGGCGTCCTGCGTGAATTGTGCGACCGTGCCGCCGATGCCTTCAGGCAGCGTGGAAAGGTATAGCAGGATGCAGGCGAAAAACAGGCAGCCTGCCAGCGAAAGCCACGTGATCGCCTCACCGATGGGAAACCACTCGCGCGCCTGCGGATTGTCGGACGCCGGACGCCACAACAGGCTTTGCCGCGCGAGATACCATGAAGGCAGGCCGAACATCAGCAGGTAGGTCATGCCCAGCGAAACGCCGTTGAACAGGCTGATGGCAAGCATCGCCACCAACGCGCTGTATAGCGCAAAAGACGAACGTTTGCCGAGGCCGACAGCAAATAGCGGGAGGGTGGAGAGAAAAAGGAATAAAAAGCCGAGCCCTAGCCACGCGAGCGCCATAAACAGGCCGGCGGAAAACAGGCCGGCGGCAAGAACAGGCAGGTGCGAGGCGCCCAAGCGCGCCTAGCGGGTCACGAACGGCAGCAGGGCGAGATTGCGCGCGCGCTTGATAGCGGCGGCAAGTTCACGCTGCTTTTTGTGCGACACCGACGTGATGCGGCTGGGGAGGATCTTCCCGCGTTCGGAGATGAAGCGCGACAGGAGTTTTACGTCCTTATAGTCGATCTTCGGGGCGTTAGCGCCGGTCAGCGGGCAGGTCTTTTTGCGGCGGAAAAATACTTTGCGTCCTGCGCCGGCTGCACTGTCATTGGGTCTCATCATGGCTCGTTCCTTACTTAAATAGCTTCGCTGACGGAGCCTGCCGCAGCAATGGCCACAGGCGGCATGTCATCGGATGCATAGGATTCATCGCGGCCGCGCGCCTGCTGCAGCATGACCGACGGCGCTTCGTCGAGCGCGTCTACACGGATGGTCAGCGCGCGAACGATGTCTTCGTTGATGCGGACGTTGCGTTCCATTTCTTTAATGGCTGCGGGCGAAGCGTCGATACCCAGCATGGCGTAGTGGCCTTTGCGGTGTTTTTCGATCTTGTACGCCAGCGTGCGCAGACCCCAATATTCGTTTTTAACAATCTTGCCGCCGCCCTGCTCGATGATGGCGCAGAGGGAGTCGACAATCTTGGTGACGTCCTGACGGGAAAGATCCTGACGTGCGATAATAGTGCTTTCGTAAAGCGGCATTTTCTAATAAGCTCCTGAAATATAAAGCGCAATACACGCTTACCCATAAAAAGGGTTATAACTAATAGCCTTTTTTCCCCGGAAAGCAAGCGGAATTGTTGCGTAAAATGTAACAATCGGTTAATAATCGCAGCTTGCCTTAGAAAATTATGAAAAAACCACTTCGCACCAAAGGACGGATTATGAATACAGCATTGATTTTCCCCGGACAGGGCTCGCAAATCGTCGGCATGGGCAAGGAGCTGGCCGACCGTTTTCCGGCAGCCCGCGCCGTTTTCGACGAGGTTGACGCGGCGCTGGGCGAAAAACTTTCCGCGCTGATATTCAACGGCCCGCAGGATCAGCTTACCCTGACCGAAAACGCCCAGCCCGCTTTGATGGCGACATCTATCGCCGCGCTGCGGGTATTGCAGGGCGAAACCGGGTTCGATATTCCCACGCAGGCTAAATTCGTAGCCGGGCACTCGCTCGGGGAATATACGGCGCTGGCCGCCGCCGGTGCGCTGTCTGTCAGTGAAGCCGCACGCTTATTGCGCCTGCGCGGTAAATCCATGCAACAGGCCGTGCCGCCCGGACGCGGCGCGATGGCCGCGCTGCTCGGCGTGGATTATCCGGTGGCTGCGGAAATCGCCGCCGAAGCCGCGCAGGGCGATATATGCGCGGTCGCCAACGATAACGCTCCCGGGCAGGTGGTGGTAAGCGGCACCCGCGCCGCCGTCGAGCGCGCACTTGATATTGCCAAGGCGAAAGGTGCCAAGCGCGCCATATTGCTTGAAGTAAGCGCCCCGTTCCACTGCCCGCTGATGGCTCCGGCTTCCGGCGTGATGGAAGAAGCCCTCTCGGCGGCAAAGTTCGGCGCGCCGTGCGTACCGGTCGTCACCAACGTGACCGCACGCGCGGAAAGCAATCCCGAAACGCTGCGCAGGCTGCTCGTCGATCAGGTGACCGGCATGGTGCGCTGGCGTGAATCGATGCAATATATGGACTCGCAGGGCGTCACCACCTTCATCGAAATCGGTGCGGGCAAAGTGCTCTCCGGTCTCGCCAAGCGCATCTGCCCGAATGCTGCGCTGCTCAATGTCGGCGTGCCCGCGGATTTAGATGCGTTCGTGAAGGCAGAGTAATACGATAACAGGAGATAGCATGGCTAAAGAGAAACCAGATACCAAAAGCATAAAACTTGACGATGTAATCGGAGGGATAGCCGCTTCCTTGCAAGAAAAAACCGTTAAACTCACCAAGGATGTGGTCAGCCGCGTGACTGAAGGCGGGAAAGAAAAATTTAATATTGAGCATTTCAGCGCGAAACTCGAAGAGCAGCTCGAACTGTACGCAAGCAGGCGCGTTCACGAAGAAATCGGCCTTAATGCCAATGTTGATCTTGCGGCGTACAAGGAACAAACGAAAGAGGAGCGCGCCGTCGCACAGTGGTATCTCGAAGGCGAAAGTACGATGAATGCAGGGAAAGCGGTAGCGAAGGAGTTTCTTAAAAAGGCGGACACGATCATTGACGGTGCGCTTGCGCCTTACAAAAAACACTCTGCTGCAAGATAGCAAGGTTGATCGGCATCTATGACAACTAAAAAATGGGTGGAAAAGACGGCGCGCGATCCTGAAGTGCTGGCTGTAGACGCGAAGACCGTAGTGGCGCGGCACACTGCGGCGCTTGTCAAAAAGCTGGCGCAGCGTGCAGGCGGTGGCACCGAAGGAAAATACGTTATTCCGCATTTCGGCGATGTGCTCACCCGCCAACTCGATGAGTATATCGAGCGGCTGGTGCAGCAGCAGGGCGCAGGCGGCAATGATACGAACTACAAGCAGGTAACGTCGGATACCCGCGAACATGCGGCGTGGCTGCTTACGGAACGGTTGAATGTCGGTAAAAAAGGGGCTGAGGCGTTTCTGCGCAAGGTCGATGGTGCGGTTGAAAAAACGCTCAAAGCGCAATCCGCAGCGGTGCGTTAATCCGACTTCATACTTGCCATCATGCTGCAAATGCCGTTATAAGCGTTGCATGTTTACACTGAACGGTAAAAAAGCACTCATCACTGGCGCAAGCGGCGGCATCGGCGGCGCAATCGCAAAAAAACTGCATGCGGCTGGCGCGAGCGTCGCGGTTTCGGGCAGCAAAATCGAGAAGCTGGAATCGTTGGTTGCCTCATTCGGCGAACGCGCCGTACCTATCGCCTGCGACCTGTCCAAACTTGATACGGTGGAAACCCTCATCAAGGAAGCGGAAGAAAAACTCGGTGGTCTCGACATACTCATCTGCAATGCCGGCGTCACCAAAGACAATCTCACGCTGCGCATGAAAGACGAAGAATGGCAGCAGGTGATCGACGTGAATTTAACCGCCAGTTTTAAATTATCGCGCGCCGCCATGCGCGGCATGATCAAGCGCCGTTTCGGGCGTATTATTTATATTACGTCGGTGGTCGGCTGGACGGGCAATCCCGGTCAGGCGAACTATTGCGCGTCCAAGGGCGGGCTTACCGCCATGAGCAAATCGCTGGCGCAGGAAGTCGCCTCGCGCGGCATTACGGTCAACTGTATCGCGCCTGGATTTATCGCCACGCAGATGACGGAAGTGCTGAACACCGAGCAGAAAGCGCGCATCGAAAGCAATATTCCGCTCGGCCGCATGGGAAGTTCCGACGACATCGCGGCGGGCGCATTGTTTTTATCCAGCGACGAAGCTGCTTATATTACCGGGCAGACGCTGCATGTGAACGGCGGAATGTATATGGGGTAGGGAGGCATTAGCTATTAGGCATTAGGTTTAAGTAAAAAAGAACTTTCCCCCATAGCCGTTGCCTAATGCCTAATGCCTTAATTTACTAGCCAAACCCAGCCGCTTATGTTACCACCGCTGCATAGGCGTTTTGTAGCTTGACGTTTCAATCGGGATGGTTATTGTCTCGGCCTCTACTGATCGCAATTAATAAAGGATGGACATCATGACTGATATTGCTGAACGCGTGAAGAAAATCGTAGTTGAACATCTCGGTGTCGATGCTGCAAAAGCAGTGCCGGAAGCCAGCTTCATTGACGATCTCGGCGCCGATAGCCTCGACACCGTCGAGCTGGTCATGGCGTTTGAAGAAGAATTCAACATCGAAATTCCCGATGATGCCGCTGAAAAGATCCTCACCCTGCAGGATGCTATCAGCTACATCCAGCAGCACGCTAAAGCCGCTTAATCCATCCGTCATTTTGCATGAGACGCGTCGTCGTCACAGGGCTTGGTCTGGTTACACCGCTGGGTTGCGGTGTCAAGACGACGTGGGATAATATCCTCGCCTCGCGCTCCGGCCTCGGCCCCATCACCCATTTCGACACGGGCGAACTTCCTGCGAAGGTCGCGGGTGAAGTGCCGCGCGGCACGGAGCCGGGTCAGTTCAATCCCGACGATTACATCCTGCCCAAAGAGCAGAAGAAAATGGATGATTTTATCCATTTCGCCATGGGCGCGGCTACGCAGGCCGTGGAAGATTCAGGCTGGAAACCGGAAGACGACGAATCGCGCCAGCGCACCGGCGTGATGATCGGCTCCGGCATCGGCGGCTTGCGCGCCATCGAAGAAACCGTGCTGCTCATCAACGAAAAAGGCACGAAGCGCGTCAGCCCGTTTTTCATTCCCGCGTGCCTGATCAACCTTGCGTCCGGTCAGCTTTCCATCAAATACGGCTTCAAGGGGCCTAACCACTCGGTCGTGACCGCATGTTCCACCGGCGCGCATGCTATCGGCGATGCGTCGCGCCTGATTCAGATCGGCGATGCTGATGTGATGGTGGCAGGCGGCGCGGAAGCAGCCATCTGCCGTACCGGGATCGCAGGGTTTGCCGCCGCGCGCGCACTCTCCACCGGCTTTAACGACACGCCGTCCAAAGCCTCCCGCCCGTGGGACAAAGGTCGCGACGGGTTCGTGATGGGCGAAGGCGCAGGCGTCGTCGTGCTCGAAGAATATGAGCATGCCAAAAGGCGCGGCGCAAAAATCTATGCCGAAATCGTCGGCTACGGCCTGTCGGGTGACGCATACCACATCACGGCGCCGGCGCCGGGGCATGAAGGCGCGTACCGTGCAATGCAGGCGGCGCTCAAGCGCGCGCAGTTGAACACCACCGACATCGATTATATCAACGCGCACGGCACTTCCACGCCGTTGGGCGACGAGCTGGAGCTGCATGCGGTGAAAAACCTGTTCGGCGACCATGCGTACAAACTTTCCATGTCGTCCACCAAATCGGCCATCGGCCACCTGCTCGGCGCTGCCGGGGCGGTGGAAGCGATTTTCTCCATCCTCGCCGTGCATGACGGTGTGGCGCCGCCCACGCTCAATCTCGACGATCCGTCCGACGGCTGCGACCTCGATCTCGTCGCCCACACTGCTAAAAAACGCACGATTAATGCCGCGCTGTCCAACTCCTTCGGGTTCGGCGGTACAAACGCCTCGTTGATTTTTAAACGGATCTGATGCTCTCCGAAAAAACAAAACGCAGGCTGACGATGGGAATCGCCAGCGCCGTGTTGCTGTCATGCAGCTTGCTGGCTTTCGGTTACAGTTACTATAACGGGCAAGGGCCTCTAAGCGAGCCTAAAACCTTGCTTTTCAAACGTGGCACCGGATTTATCGCCATCGTCGATCAGATGGAAGAGCAGGGCGTTATCCGCAACGGCTGGATGTTCAAGACGATTGCCGTTCTACAGGGAGATGCGCGCAAATTCAAATCCGGCGAATATAAATTCTCCGCCTTCATTTCGCCGCGCCTGATCATGAGCATGATCGCCGAGGGGCAGGTCGTGGTGCACCGCATTACCGTGCCCGAAGGCCTCACCGTCTCGCAGATCAAGACAATGCTCGATGCTGAAAAAATGCTCGAAGGTGAAATCACCGGAAATCTGGAAGAAGGCAGCCTGCTGCCGCAAACCTACCATTACACCTACGGTGACACGCGGCAGGATATGATCAACCGCATGCGCACGGGCATGGAAGAAACACTGGCGCAGCTATGGGAAAAACGCCAGCAGGGACTGCCGCTGGAATCGCCCATGCATGCCGTGATCCTCGCCTCGATCGTGGAAAAAGAAACCGGCGTGCCCGACGAGCGCGGGCGCGTGGCGTCGGTATTTATCAACCGGCTGAGGAAGGGCATGAAACTCCAGACCGACCCGACGGTGATCTATGCGATCGAAAAAGACAAGGGCGCGCCGCTCGGGAGGCCGCTGATGGGGAGCGACCTGTCGTATGCTTCACCGTATAATACCTATAAAAACCTTGGCTTGCCGCCAGGTCCCATCGCCAATCCCGGCCGCGATGCGCTGGAAGCAACGCTCAACCCTCCGGAAACCGATTATCTCTATTTCGTTGCCACCGGCACCGGCGGCCACAATTTTTCCCGCACCTATGCCGGGCATAATGAGAATGTGCGGGAATATAGGAAGGCGCTTAAGGCGAAGAAATAACGCTTATTGGCGATACACAAACGCCAGCGCTTCCGCCCACAAACGCATGACGGACACATCCCCCTTGTTGCTCGGATGTACTCCGTCCGGCGATAATTCCTCCGGATGCTCCTTGAACCAGCTATACAAATCCGGGCCGGGACGTAACGAAAGCTCTTCGTTTATTTCCTGTATAAGCTGATTGTAGACGGGAATATCGGCGAATCTCGGATCCGCGGTATAGGGAATAGTTGGGATTATCGGGGTTTTCCCCGCCGCGATTATTTTTTGCGCCATTGTTTTCATAGCATGTTTAAATCGTTCCGGCGGCACACGATTCCTCGCCACGTCATTTGTACCAAACGCTAATGTCCAGTGCGTGGCAGTGGTAAAACGCGCCAGCAGTCCATCCAGTTCATGCTGCTCCTTGATCGCTTCCGCGCCGTTCTTCCCACCGTTGGTGTAAGAGACGTTTTTTACACCGTAATATTTTTCCACCCATTCCGTGTAATCGGGTTTGCGATGTTTATTGGCTTTGAAAGCGCCGCGCGTTATGGAATCACCCATAAAATAGACAGATATTGTGGGTGGCTTAGTGTAAAGATAGATAGAGAAGAGAAAAATTGCTGCGAAGCATGCCAAAAATAGCCCTGCTTTTCGGTTTATAAGGGCTATTTTGTGTAAATAGTGCATCTTTTCTCTCTTAAATCGTCAATGTCGCCGCCTTCAGCGTATTTTCCAGCAGGCAGGCGATGGTCATCGGGCCTACGCCGCCGGGTACGGGGGTGATGGCGGATGCGATACCCATGCAGCTTTGTAAATCGACGTCGCCTACCAATTTTGTTTTGCCGTCAGGCAGGCTTAGACGATTTATCCCCACGTCGATGACCACAGCGCCCGGCTTTAGCCATGCGCCTTTGATCATCTCGGCGCGGCCGACGGCGGCGACTACGATGTCCGCATGCTTCAATAGCTCGGCCAGGTTTTTGGTTTTGGAATGCGCGATGGTAACCGTGCAGCTTTCCTTTAATAAAAGCTGCGCCATCGGCTTGCCGACAATATTCGACCGGCCGACTACCGCGGCGTGCTTGCCGGAAAGAGTACCCACCGTGTCGCGCAGCAGCATCAGGCAGCCCAGCGGTGTGCACGGCACGAAGCCGTCCTGCCCGGTGGCCAGTTTCCCGGCATTGATCACATGGAACCCGTCCACATCCTTATCGGGGTGAATGGACTGGATGACCGCCGATTCGCTGATATGCGCGGGCAAGGGGAGTTGCACCAATATACCATGTACGTTGCTATCGTTATTAAGCTGCTGGATTTTCGCCAGCAGATCGGCTTCGCTCACCGAATCAGGCAGCGTATATTCGTATGAATTCATGCCCGCTTCGCGCGTTTGCTTACCCTTGTTGCGCACATAGACTTCGCTGGCGGGATTTTCACCGACAAGGATGACCGCAAGGCCGGGGATAATCTTGCGTGAAGCCTTGAGTTTTTCGACCCGCGCGGCGATGTCTGCGCGTAAGTTTGCCGCGAACGCCTTGCCGTCTATCAGCTTCGTTTCCATGCTAACCTTTCTTCATGGATTTCGCGCTTGCCGCAAGCATATCCATCAGCGCGAGCAGCACGCCCGAGACGACGAACACCACATGGATGATCACCATCCATTTGATTTCATGCTCGGGTACCTTGCTTACATCCATGAACACTTTGAGCAGATGAATACCCGAAATAGCAACGATGGAGGCGATGAGCTTCATCTTGAGGGTGGAGAAATCCACTTTGCCCTTCCAGTCGAACTCGTCGTTATTGTCGCCGATATCCATCTTCGAGACGAAATTTTCGTAGCCGGAAAAAATCACAATCACCAGCAGGTTGCCTGCGAGCGACAGATCAATCAGGGACAGCGCCGCAAGCACGGCCTCATTCGGCCCGAAATGACCGATATTGGCGAACATATGCAGTAATTCCTGCACGAAACTCACCAACAATAAGGCAAGCGCCAATGTCAGCCCGATATAAAACGGTGCCATCAGCCAGCGTCCGGCGAATAACCCTCTCTCAAGCGTGCGTTCGATACGATTAGTCATAATTATGCCGCTGCCGGAACTCCTTTGGTGGTGGAATATTCAAAATGCAACGCTTCGTTGGGGTGCACGATCTTATAGGCGGCGTGACAGGCCATCGCCGCTTCCGCGAAGCCGTTGAGGATGAGTTTCAGCTTGCCTTCGTAGGTGGCGATGTCACCGATGGCAAAAATGCCCGGCATGGAGGTTTCGCAGGTGGATTGCGTGACGCTGATATGGTTGCTGGTGAGGTTCAATCCCCAGTCGGCGATCGGTCCGAGTTCCATCGACAGGCCGAAGAACGGCAGCAGCATATCGGCGGGCAGGGCGCGTTCGTCGCCTTCCATGGTGGCGACGACGACGCTGGACAGCTTGCCGTTCGTTCCTTCGAGGCGCGCCAACTGATACGGAATCACCATCTCGATCTTGCCTGCATCGGCCAGCGCCTGCAGCTTGGACGCACTTTCAGGCGCACAGCGGAATTTCGGGCGGCGGTGGATGACGTAGAGTTTTTCGGTAAGTTCGGCCAGCGAGATCGCCCAATCCACGGCGGAGTCGCCGCCGCCTGCGATCACGACTTTTTTGCCGCGAAAATCTTCGCGCTTGTTCACCAGATAGAACACGCTCTTGCCTTCGTAGGCTTCGATACCGGGAAGCGGCGGGCGGTTGGGGCCGAACGCGCCGCACCCGGCGGCGATTAAAATAACCTTGCAGGAAATAACGTTATTTGCCGATGTGGTGACGGTAAAACCCGCATCCGTTTTTTGCACTTTCTCCACCCGTTGCCCCAGATGGTACGTAGGTGAAAACGGCTCGGCTTGCTGCGAAAGTTTTTCCACCAGCTCGGAAGCCAGCACGGAAGGGTGGCCGGGAATATCGTAAATCGGTTTTTCGGGGTAGAGCGCGGCGCACTGGCCGCCAACCATGTCCAGCGCATCGACCACATGCGCCTTCATTTTCAGCATCCCTGCCTCAAAAACGGCGAAAAGCCCTACGGGGCCTGCGCCAATGATAACAATATCAGTAACATGCTGGGATGACATCGTTTTAATTCCAATAGTAACGAAATAGTAAGGTGTTGATGGCATACTGTAAAAAACACCTTTCAGCAAGGAAAACTCCCATGAACCATGCCGTCATCTGCGCCTATGCACGCTCTCCCTTTACGCTCGCCGGCAAAGGCGAAATGGCCAAGGTGCGCGCCGACGATATCGCTTCGCAGGTGATTAAAGGATTGCTGGCAAAAACGCCGGTGAAGGGTGACGATGTAGAAGATTTGCTGCTTGGTTGCGCGTTCCCGGAAGGCGAGCAGGGGCTGAACCTCGCGCGTATGGTAGTATTTTTAAGCGGCCTGCCGGTGACGGTGGGCGGCGCGACGGTCAACCGCTTCTGCGGCTCGTCGATGGAATCGATCCATATGGCCGCAGGAAAGATTGCCTGTGGTGCGGGAGAGTTATTTATCAGCGCAGGCGTGGAATCCATGTCGCGCGTGCCGATGGGCGGGTTTAATCCCAGCCCGCATCCGGGTTTATACGCTTCTATGCCGGGGGCGTATATGTCGATGGGGCTGACCGCCGAACAGCTGTGCAAAAAATTCAATATTCCGCGTAAAGCGCAGGAAGAATTCGCGCTTGCCAGCCACCAGAAAGCGCTGAAAGCTGATCTTTCAGGCGAGCTTATCCCGATTGTCCACAAAGGCGGCACGACGACAAAAGACGGATGTCCGCGTGCCGATACCACGCTAGAGGCGATGGCGGGATTGAATCCCGCCTTCGATGCCGCAGGCACGGTTACTGCTGCGACTTCTTCGCCCGTGACCGATGGCGCCGCCGCCGTGATTGTTGCCAGCGAAGCCTATGCGGATGCTAACGGCCTGCCCAAGCTCGCACGCATTAAAAGTTTTGCCGTGACCGGCCTTGCGCCGGAAATCATGGGGCTGGGGCCGGTGGAAGCCAGCCGGAAAGCGCTGAAACGCGCAGGGCTTACCGTAAAGGATATGGATATTGTGGAACTGAACGAAGCATTCGCGGTGCAGGCGCTTTCCGTCATCGGTGAGTTGGGGCTGGATATGGCGAAAGTGAACATCGAAGGCGGCGCAGTAGCTATCGGCCACCCGCTCGGCGCATCGGGCGCGAGGATCACGGGTAAAGCTGCGCAATTGCTGCATAAAACCGGCGGGACATACGCACTTGCCGCCATGTGCATCGGCGGCGGGCAGGGGATCGCCACGGTGTTGGAGAAGATTTAGCGCACCTTATCCACGACTTTTTCGGCGGATTTCAGCATCGCTTCCATTAAACCCTTATGGTGTTGCTCATCGATAGGAATATGGTTCTTGGCGCAATATTCCAGCACGCCGGCGAAAATGGTCGGGACGATTTGGTGCGCTTTTTCGGCGCGCCTTGCTTCTTCCTGTTGTCGGTGCGATGAGGCGCGCAGCATTTGATCGCCTGCCAGCACATCGGCAAGGCTGGTTTTTGAATCGATTTCAGTTGCGAGCTGGCCGCACGTTTCTACGACATGCTCGAATCTCAACGGGAGATTTTTAGGAACGCCGGGCTGAAAAACATTTTCAGCGCTCTCCAGTACGGTGTAGTCGTTCGCCAGGCGCGAACTGAGATCATAGCGGGCTGAAAGCCTGTCGAGGAGCATACGCAGAATTTCTCCATGTTCAGTGGAATTACCGCCGGAAAGCCGCACCTCGATACGATCTTTTTTTGTTTTTGTACTATCCAGCGTGACTTTGATGCCGCCGATGCTGCATTCTTCATGCAACATGTTTTCTGCGAGGATAGCCTCGCTGGAAGGCTGTTGTCTGCCGCTTTTTCTAAAAAATCGGCTAAAGGGATTATTCATGATCGTATTCCCGTAAAGTTACCCTCTCTGATTAGACCTCTGGATTTGTCTTATGATCAACGCTTCCTTCAGCCCTGCTTTTTGCTCGTCGGTCAGCTTGAGATGCGCCGCCGCGTCATTCAGATAGGGGGTTATGGTTTTTTCTGCAAATCTGCGTTCAAAGCCTTGCGCTGCTTGTTCAGCATGCTGTTTGAGCGTATCCATCGTATCGAATTCTTGTGCCATCGCTTTGCATTCGTCGATGACTCCACGCAGGGTTAGCGGCGGCTTTACATGTCGTATCCCTTCATCTTCAGAGCGATAGGTTACAGAGACGGTCGAACCTTCGAATGGCGCTTCATATTTATGGTTAATGCGCTTTTGCAACTGGGCGAGCACCAATTTTGCATCGTCATCGGATGTCGCCGGAATGGAAATCTCGATTCCAGAGAATCCTCTCGATCCTACGGAAACAGGCACGCCGGCGATGGTAAAAATCTCTGGGGCTGCATCGGGCATCGCAATCTCCATGATATTTCAAAAGGAACTATCGGTAGAATAGCCAATACACCCGCCCAATCATAGTTACGAAATGTTAAATTTTAATGACAGGGCTTCATTATAGGTTTTTTAACTGAAAACCTGCATACTGTAGACTGTCCCCATCCCTCGATAGGAAAAGAACATCATGAGTAAAATCAAAAAGATAGCAGTTCTCGGTTCCGGTGTGATGGGGAGCGGCATCGCCGCCCATATCGCCAATGCGGGATTTCCAGTCGTTTTGCTCGATATTGTGCTGCCGGGGGAGAAAAATCGCAACGTGCTCACCGAAAAAGCGCTGGAAAAGCAGCTGGCGAACAAGCCGCCGGGATTTGTGCACAAAAATAAGGTGAAATTGATTACCTGCGGTAATCTGGAAGACCATCTCGACCAGCTCAAGGATTGCGACTGGATCGTAGAAGCCGTACTCGAAAAGTTGGAAGTGAAACAGGACGTCTACCGCAAAATTGATGCAGTGCGCAAAAAAGGCTCGGTCGTGTCCTCCAATACCTCGACGCTGCCCATCCATGAACTGACAGGCGGTTTACCGGAGGCCTTCAAAAAAGATTTCATGATCACCCACTTCTTCAACCCGCCGCGCTTTATGCGCCTGCTGGAAGTGGTGGGGAGCAAGGATACCGATCCGAAATCGCTGGCCGACTTGCGCGAATTCGCGGATGTGGCGCTCGGAAAAGGTGTGGTTTTATGCAAGGATACGCCCGGCTTCATCGCCAACCGCATCGGCGTATACTGGATGACGCTCGGGCTGATCGAAGCCATGCGTCTGGGCGTAACCGTGGAACAGGCGGATGCCGTGATGGGCAAGCCCGCCGGCATTCCCAAAACCGGGGTGTTTGGATTGTTCGACCTCGTGGGCATCGATTTGATGCCGCTGATCGCCAAATCCATGCTGCATTCGCTGCCTGAAGGGGATGCGTTCCGCGCAGCCTACCAACAGCCGGAGCTGATTACGAAAATGATCGCAGACGGCTATACCGGCCGCAAAGGGAAGGGCGGGTTTTACCGCCTGAACAAGCAAGGCGACAAGAAAATCAAAGAGGTGATCGACCTCAAGACCGGCGAGTACCATGTGCAGGGCAAAAAAGTGGAACTGGCGAGCGTCGATGCCGCTAAATCCGGCTTGAAATCGCTGCTTTCACACCCCGACATTGGCGGGCAATATGCATGGGCGGTGCTGTCGGGCACGCTGCATTACGCCGCCTCGCTGATTCCTGAAATCGCCGACGATATTACGGCTGTCGATGACGCCATGCGCCTCGGCTATAGCTGGAAATACGGCCCGTTCGAGATGATCGACCGCATGGGCGTGGACTGGTTTATCGAAAAATTGAAGGCGGACGGCAAGACCATCCCGCCTATCCTGCAGAAAGCGGCGGGCAAGAAACTCTATGATGTGAAAGACGGTAAGCGGCAGGCCTTTACTATCGGCGGCGAGTATAAGGTGATCGTGCCGCCTGCGGGTTCGCTGATGCTCGCCGACATCAAACTCACCGCCAAGCCGGTGCTGAAGAACGGCTCCGCGAGCGTGTGGGATTTAGGCGACGGCATTGCGTGTCTGGAGCTTACCTCCAAAATGAATTCCGTCGATCCCGACATCCTCGCCATGATCGAGCTGGCAGTGGCAAAAGTGAAGCAAGATTTCAAGGGGTTGGTGATCGGCAACGACGCGGATAATTTCTCCGTCGGCGCGAATCTCGGCTTCGTGCTCATGGCGGCCAACATCGCCGCATGGTCGCAGATCAGCGACGTGATCAAGCGCGGGCAGAATTCGATGATGTTACTGAAATATGCGCCGTTCCCCGTGGTGGCGTCGCTGTCCGGCATGGCGCTCGGCGGCGGCTGCGAAATCGTGCTGCATTGCGACGGCGTGCAGGCGCATATGGAATCCTATCCCGGCTTGGTGGAAGTCGGCGTCGGCCTGATTCCCGCATGGGGCGGCTGCAAAGAAATGCTGTTGCGTAATTTAGGCGGCCAGAAGGAGTCTTCCGGGTTGCTGGGCGGCCTGATCGCCACCGGTGGTGCGATGCCCACCATCAGTAAAGTATTTGAAGGCATTGCCACCGCGAAAGTGGGTGGTTCCGCCGAAGAAGCCCGCGATATGAAAATACTGCGCGAGGGCGATTTGATCAGCATGAACCGCGCGCGCGTGCTTGCGGATGCGAAATCGCGCTGCCTAAGCATGGCGAATGGCTACGTTCCGCCCGCACCGGGCACATTGCATCTGCCGGGCGCGACCGCGCGTGTGGCGCTGTCGATGGCGGTGGACGGTTTCGCGGCTGCGGGTAAAGCCACGCCGCATGACGTGGTGGTCAGCAAGATGCTCGCGGGCGTGCTCTCCGGCGGCGATACCGACATGTCGGAAACGCTGACCGAGCAGCAAATCCTCGATCTCGAATACGAGGCCTTTATGGAACTCGTGAAATCCAAGGGTTCGCTGGCGCGTATCGAGCATATGCTGGAAACAGGCAAGCCGCTGAGAAATTGATATAAATTTCTGTCACAAAAATTTCATATAATGCGCCTTTGGCGCTTGTACGTTAATGATATACTTACCCAATATTAAATATTGGGAGGTGTGTGTGGTTAGTAAAGTGCCTGTGTTAAATGTTGAATTTTCCAGCGAAGGCAAACAAATTAAGGCAAAATTCAAGCCTGAAAATCTGGAAAATAGCGCGATTACCAAAGTTAAAATGGCGCTTACATCCCTTGCAAGGGATGTCCAGACCAGTGCCGACGGCAACGAAGTAGCCGCCACGTTTGCCATGGATACAAAATTCGTCGCGGCGCTTGGTTCGCTATCTGCTGGCGGGACATCGTTTATCCTGTCTCCTAGGCTTGTGGATATTAAGCGCGAACTCAAAAATGTAGTGGCGAACGCCCGCTAGATCGTTCCGCTTGCATTTTCTCTCGTGAATCCGCATATTCCCGCTCATGAAGCATTTTTTCTGGTCGAATATTTTCACCGTTATCGGGCTGATCGTCGCCTTTTACTGGGCGGGTTTCCCGGGGTTGGTCATTTGCGCGTTGCTTATCGTGCTGGAAGTGAGTTTTTCTTTCGACAACGCCGTGGTCAATGCCGCCGTGCTCAAACATATGGACGAGCTGTGGCAGAAGCGGTTCCTCACCTGGGGTATCCTGATCGCCGTGTTCGGGATGCGGTTTTTGTTCCCGATCGTGATCGTCGCCGCCGCCACCGGGTTGGGCATGGGCGAGGTGGTTACGCTCGCCTTTGAGAATCCCACGGAATACAGCAAGCATGTGCTGGCCTCGCAGATTGAAATCGCTTCTTTCGGCGGCAGTTTCCTGATGATGGTGTTTCTCAAGTTCGTTTGCGACGCCACCAAGGATCTGCACTGGCTAGGTTTCATAGAAAGCAGGCTTTCGCGCATGGGAAAGCTGGAATCGGTCGAGGCGGTGGTCGTTTTGTGCATGCTGCTGGTGCTTACCCAGTTCATCCCGGAAGCCTCGCGCTTCAGCATGGTGGTGGCGGGGGTGATCGGTGTGGTGCTGTATGTGCTGGTAAACGGCATGACAGGGCTGGTCGGTAACGACGAAACGCAAGCCGCAGGCGTTAAAACCGTCGCTTACTCCGGTTTTATGGGCTTCATGTATTTAAACCTGCTCGACGCGTCTTTTTCGCTCGACGGGGTGATCGGCGCGTTCGCCATCAGCAAGGATGTGGTGATCATTATGCTGGGCTTAGGCATCGGCGCGTTTTTCGTGCGTTCGCTCACCATTTTCCTCGTGCGTAAGGGCACGCTGGACGAGTATGTGTATCTGGAGCACGGGGCGCATTGGGGCATCGGCGCGCTGGCGGTTATCATGCTCTACAGCATGATCGCCCATATACCGGAAATTATCACCGGATTCATAGGGTTGGGATTCATTTTGCTGTCGTTGTGGTCGAGCGTGAAATATAAACGCGGCCGACAGAACTAGCTGCTTAACCTAATATGCGCTCACGCCCCGCATTCTCCATCAGCGGCCTAGCTTCGAGTTTTTTAAACGCCGCTGCGAGCTTGTTCAATATATCCCGATCTTCGTGGGTGTAGGTGACGGACACATAATTGGTCTGGCTGTCTGGGCGGGTTTGCGAGGCATCGTACGTAAAGCCCTGTGCCTCCAACTCGGCCTGTAACTTCGGTAGAAATTGTACCTTATCAACCGGCAAAGCGGCACTGCCGACCCTGCCCAGATTTTCGGGGATATGGATTGCAAGCGTAATGGTCGGCGGTTTGTCACCATGTTTGGTAAGTTCAATGCAGTAATTGCCATCCCCCGCATCGGCAGAAAAAATCATGGTAAGGAGAGTTGCTGGATTGGCTTCCTTCCTGGATGCTGGTTTTTTTGCAGGTGCAGGTTTTGACATATGCTTTTCCTGTTGTGTGGATTGTTTTGCAAACCGATTGTACGATAAGGGTAATTTTAAGGCCAGCACTTTATTAAGTCGTGGATTTTTAATATTTTGTTAGCATTGGACTGGTACACTGAGAGGGTAGAAATCCCTGTTTTTTAAGGTGGTGATCATGCCCCAGTACAAAGCCCCCGTCCGCGATTTCCAGTTCGTTTTGAACGAATACCTCAATGTTGCGCAATATAAGGATATTCCCGGTTTCGCCGATGCCGGTCCGGAGCTGATGGATCCGCTCTTGGAAGCCGCTGCGCAAATGTGCGAGGAAGTGCTGTTCCCGCTCAACGAGGTGGGCGACAAGCAGGGGCTGAAATACGATAACGGCAAAGTGACGATGCCCGACGGCTTCAAGGAAGCGTACGATCTCTATGTCGTCAACGGCTGGCCCAGCTTCACCTGCGATCCGAAATATGGCGGGCAGGGATTGCCGGACGTGCTCAACATGCCGCTGATGGAAATGGTTTGCTCGGCGAACCTGTCCTTCGGCCTGACGCCGGGACTTTCGCACGGCGCCTATAACGCGATTATGCTGCATGGCAGCGACGAGATTAAGCAGAAATACCTGCCGAAGATGGTCTCCGGCCACTGGTCGGGCGTGATGTGCCTCACCGAGCCGCAGGCGGGCACCGATTTAGGGCTTATCCGCACCAAAGCCACGCCCAATGGCGACGGCAGCTATTCCATCGAAGGCAACAAGATTTTCATCTCGTCGGGCGAACATGAGCTGACGGAAAATATCGTGCACCTGATTCTTGCACGCTTACCCGGCGCGCCCGCGGGCACGAAAGGCATCAGCCTGTTTATCGCCAGCAAATATAATATCAATGCCGATGGTTCGATCGGTGAGCCAAGCGGCATCCGCTGCGACGGGCTGGAACATAAGATGGGCATCCACGCCTCGCCTACCTGCCAGATTTCGTTCAACGGCTGCAAGGCGTGGCTGGTCGGCGAACCGCATAAAGGCATGCGCGCCATGTTCACCATGATGAACGCCGCCCGTCTTTATGTCGGTGTGCAGGGGTTGGGCATCGGCGAAGTGGCGTACCAGAACGCGCTGGCCTATGCGAAGGAACGCCTGCAGATGCGCGCCATCACGGGCACGAAATTCCCCGATAAACCCGCCGATCCGATTATCGTGCATCCCGACGTGCGCCGCATGCTGTTGACCATGCGCGCCTTTACCGAAGGCTCGCGTGCGCTGGCGCTGGAGATGGCGCTGAAGATCGACCTCGCGCATCGCCACCACGATCCCGAGGTGAAGAAGGAGTGCGACGATTTCGTGCAGCTTTGCACCCCCATCGTGAAATCCTATTTAACCGACGGCGGGTTTGAAACCGCCAGCCTCGCCATGCAGGTATTCGGCGGCTACGGCTTCATCGCGGAATACGGCGTGGAGCAATATGTGCGCGATGCGCGCATCACCATGATCTATGAAGGCACCAACGGCGTGCAGGCGCTCGATCTCGTCGGCCGCAAACTGCCGCCGGGCGCGGGGCGTTACCTGCGTTCCTTCTTCCATCCTGCGGATGCGTTTATTGCAAAGCACAAAGACAATGCGGAGATGAAGGAATTCATCAAGCCGCTGCAAAAACATATCGAATATTTGCAGCAGGCCACGCTGTGGATCGCCACCAAAGGCATGGGCAACCCCGACGATGCCGCAGGCGGTGCGGTGGAATACCAAAAACTCTTCGCCCTCGTCGTGATGGCCTATGTGTGGGCAAGACAGGCGGAAGTGGCGCTGGCCAAAGTAAACGGGGCGGAAAAGGAATTCTACCATGCCAAGCTGGATACTGCGCGGTTCTACATGCAGAAAGTGCTGCCGCAGACGGTGTCGCTGCTCATGTCGATTACGAACGGTTCCAAATCGATGATGCAGGCGGTGGTTTAGTCTTCCAAAGAAGTTAATCTGTGTTAATATAGCGCCTTATGGGTAGTGTCTCAGTTTGAAGGTTAATGGCGTTAACCCAAAAAAAGAAACCCGCCGTATTAGTGGCGGGTTTTGTCTTTGACTACACCGCGCACCGGTTTGTTATTACCTCTTGCGCGGCGGCCTCTTGCGAGGTCTTGAGGCTCTATGTGATTTTCATCACAGAGCTGACCCTAAGATTATCTCAAATTAATTACCCTAAGTCAACCACAAGTCCCATGACCTTAGCTGCTGCTTTTCTTATAGAAATTAGTATCTCCCTATTGACGCAATAACTACTGTATTGCCGTTTCCCAGAAATATCGCGCCCTAGCTTTATCAACTGGAGGCGCGAAAAACTCACGCTGTTTATTAGATCGCATTTTGCCCAACACTGTTGCTGTAAGTCATCAATACCAATCAAATGGGGAGGAAGCATAATGGGGATATGATAATAGTGTAAGTGCCTCGGTTCAGTTGTACTTAGTGGAACGACATGGACAAGGTTATAGCCATTCCTTGCGCGAGGTGAAATCACAATTACAGGACGTTTTTTCACCATCTCCGGCTCGATGAAACCACGGTAGTCACACATAAGAATTTGCCCGGAATTGGGCGGTAATTTTATAGGCTGCATCTAATCCGCCAGACTCGCTATCTCTTCCAATGTCCAAACGTGATCAGTAATACCTGCCGCCATAGCCGGTGTCACCCGTAACGTTTTATGGATACGTCCAAAGTTGTAATACATGAAATGCACCGACACCGCGTGCATGTGGTTCTCCACCTTCTTTGAAAAGCCGTTTGTCAGGCGAGTGAACCGGCGCATCGACATGCGCATGGTGAGGTTCTGACGCTCTGCAAAGCTGGTGTTCACATGCTTTGCATCAGGGTTGCCTTTTACGTTCTTCTTCACGCAACCGACACACTCCGCAGGGCTGTAGCGTTTCTGCCCTTCGCCGGAGTTGCCATAGATTTTATGCAGCATGGCGTAATCAACGTTATCGCCAAACACATCGTTGACCGCACCTTCATAGGCTTTCCAGCCATCACTGGTAAGCTGAATACGCCCCGCCATGCGTTCCGACAAATCCTTGATGAACTCATAGCCGGTATCGCTATCGCGCGCGCCGACCATCCACGAGGGAATCAATTTTGTATCGGCGCAGATCGCTGTCCATGTCCATACATCGCCAGCGCCAACCGGCGCAGCAACAGCGTCTTTTACGTTCTTTTGTTTGGCGTAGCAGAACGCCCATATCTCATCCACCTGCACGCGCTTGCAGGGAAGGTTGCGAAGCGTGTTGTACTGGTAGTCGGCAGCGGCGCAGCCCATATCAACCAGCAGTTTCGTGACGGTGTTTATCGACACATCGGCCATGCGGCTAGTGGCACGAAGACTATTGCCCTCCACTAGCATACCGAGGATTTGTGCGCGTTTTGTGATGTTGAGCCTGTTCATAGAATCAAATTGGCATGATATGCTTGTACGGTCAAGCATTTTGTTCATATTAAGCGCTGGAATCTCCTTTGGGCTAAAAAAATAACGCTCTACACGCGTCCAGCGCTATATAAAACACATATTATCTATTGTCTATGATTATTAATCTGCTATATTGCTAGCGCTGGCCACCGTTAGCGCTACATGGATGTGGCTGAAAAGTAGTAAGGGAGCAATGATATGGCTATAAGCAACGCAATGAGGCGATTGTCTAAAAAATGGAGCGCCGGGGGCGCTTGGCCAAAACGGTTAGAATGGCTGGAATTGGATAATATAAGAGGATGGGAGGGGCAAAGAGTTTCCTTCCCATTCCCAATCGTAGCGATTGTTGGGGAAAATGGCTCTGGAAAAAGCACATTACTCCAAGCGGCGGCATGTGCGTACCAAAAGGAAGAAGGAAGCAGAACATGGTATCCAACAGAGTTTTTCCCCGATACTGCATGGGAAAAAATTAGAGATGCCCATATAGTATATGGAATTGCGCAAGGTGAAGAGCATATTACCGGAAAGGTAAGGAAAATAACTGACCGATGGCTTGGGCAAGTAGAACGGCCTCTAAGGCGTGTTGAATATATTGATCTAAATCGTATCCAGCCCGTAGCTACTCGCGTGGGGTATGCTCGCATTGCCAAAACAAAACATGAAGAGGCATCTTCAATAGCATTTGATGAAAGCAGGGTATCCCGATTATCTCAAGTCATGGGGCGGGTATATGAATCTGCAAAAATGGCGATTTCTACAATTGATCAAGGCCGTGAAGTTCCCGTTCTAACCAGGCAGGGGGTTATTTATTCTGGTTATCATCAAGGCGCGGGAGAAACCACTATAGCAGAACTCTTACAGGTTGATTTGCCTAAATACGGATTGGTATTAATTGACGAGATTGAATCCTCATTGCACCCTCGCGCACAAAGAGCGCTAATTCGAGATTTGGCTGAGAAATGTAGAGATCGTGAAGTGCAAATAATTCTCACGACACATTCGCCATATATTTTAGATGAACTGCCTCCTGAGGCACGACTTTATATTATGGAATCCGGTGCGACAAAAAAGGTTGTCCCCGGAGTTAGCGCACAATTCGCAATGACAAAAATGGATGACGAAAACCATCCAGAATGTGATTTGTTTGTTGAGGATGATGCAGCAAAAATAATGCTTGCTGAAATATTAGCGAGATATGGGAAGGAATCTTTCCATCGATGTATAATAATTCCATATGGAGCTGCTAGCGTTGGGCAAGCATTAGGACAAATGTCAGCAAACAATCGTTTCCCACGACCTACCAGAGTTTTTTTAGATGGTGATAGCGCGGCGGCGGAGGGGTGTATTCTCTTGCCGGGGGATGATGCGCCGGAACAGGTTGTTTTTAAGAGTATGCAAAAACAGAAATTCGGCGCACTTAGCATCCGCATAGGAAGAGGTGCATCTGAAATTGAAGATGCCTGCGCAAACGCAATGACTTTAAGCGATCATCACGAATGGGTACGCCATGCTGCAAATAGGCTGTTGTGTGGAGGCGACATACTTTGGCAAGCATTGTGTGCCGAATGGGCTGAAAGAGTGCTAACAAAGGATGAGGCGATGAAGATAGTCTTGGCAATCGAAGATGTTTTGCCTACTTAGTCTTTTTTCCAACGCGCTTTAGCTGCGTCCTTCGCTATTTTACTACGCTGTTCGGCGGTAAGGCTCTTAGCACGGGCTTTGCCGCCTTTCTGCCCTCCCAATCGTCCTAGCGCAACGGCGGCGGGATTTTTACCATCATCGGCGGGGGTATCGCTGGCCTCGCCTGTGGCAATATCCACTATGCTCTTTGCAAGCTGGTTGGTATCGCGTGGGCGTTTGGGCTTTTTAGGCATTATTCGTCATCCTTGCCGAATTTCAGCATTCGATAGATGGAATCAATCCTTTTCCCAATACGCTCTAGGAAGTAGAGGATCAAAAATAGCGCAAATATGAGGAAATAATATTTTTCGTCGCTCATCCCGCAATTATGCCACGGTCTTGCATAAGCGGTCAAGCATTGATAGAATCAGCGAAATTCAAACTGAGACACTACCGCCTTATGGCACAGAACCGGCGTGATTTCTTGAAATTATTTGGGACGGCAGGCGCTTCGCTGGCTTCAGGCGGATTCACCCTCGGTGGAGTGAAATTGCTGTCGCCGTCGGGACTGGGCGTGCAATCATTTACTGCCGTCGGTGATGGCACACGGCTTGAAGATGCCGCGTTCTGGGCCGGGTCGTTCGCGATGGAGGTGGGTAGTCCGGACAAAGACACCCATAATGTCAAGCAACTGCGCTGGAAGCGGGGATGTTTGGAAAAGTGCAGCGCCGAACATGTCGCGCTGGTGAAAAAACACATGAACGATGCGATCGAGTGGTATGCCGCAATTCCGCATAACGTCGATACGCTCGGACCGTTGGCAAAACAGGCAGGCGCGCGGGAAACGCTGCGGCTCCTCAATCTGCCGCAGGAGGCGTTTGAAGCCGAGCTGCAACGGCAGATCGAGGCATCCGGCGAGCAGCCCAAGCAGCAGCCCAAAGATATAAAACCGGCAGCAGCAGAGCCGCTTCCACTCACACAGCAGGCGAAACGCCTCGCGATACACTGGGATACGATTAAAGGCGCCACCACGCGGCGCATTAAAATCACCGTGCCTGAAACCAACGACCCGCAGGCAGCGCTGGCTGCATTTGAGGAGAAGCTACGCGCGGCGTTTCCTAAAGACGATATCGACCTCAACCACAGTGAGAACCGCATCTATATTCGTAATCCGTCCAAGGCGCTGGTGGAAACGCTGAAGCCGCATTTGCTGCAGAAGAATCAGCATCGGGAATTATAACTATCCTTGTCATTCCCGCGCAGGCGGGAATCCAGTCACTATGATTTTGCCTACTGGCAAAATCCGTGGAATGACAGTAAAAGGGATGGATGATTCTCGAATTCCTCTTCATCCTCTTCTGCGGCCTGTGTTTCGGCAGCTTCATCACCTGCGCGAGCTACCGGCTGCCGCTCGATCAGGAAATTATCCGCAAGCCGTCTTTTTGCCCTAAATGCGAAACCCGGCTTGGGTTCAAGGACTTATGGCCGGTGCTGTCGTGGGCGGCAACCGGCGGTGCATGCCGTTATTGCAAAGCGAAAATTCACTGGCGCTATCCGCTGATCGAGATCGTCACGGCGGGTATTTTCGCGCTCATCTACCTGCGCTACGGCTTCACGATTCCTACGCTGGTTTTGTCGTTATTTGCAGTGGCGCTACTGGTGATGATCGTCGCCGATTTTGAGCATTACATCATTCCCGACGAAGTGCATTGGGCGCTCATCCCGCTGGCGCTCTGCTACCATTATCTCACCAACACGCCGCCTGAAGATGTGGTTGGTGGATTTGTTTTTGGCCTTGGCCTTGGTTTGTCGCTCCATTACGGTTACCGGTTCTTTCGTAAAAAAGAAGGATTGGGATTTGGCGACGTAAAATTCCTTGCGGTCGCAGGATTATGGCTGGGCACGTTGCCGTTCGTACCGTTTTTGCTGTATTCCGGGCTATTTGGCGTGGTCACCGGCGTGATATGGAAAAAAGCGGGCAGGGGGGCTATTTTCCCTTTCGGCCCCTCGCTGGCTATGGCATTATTCCTCTGCGTCGCCTATCCGGAAGTGGTTAAAGCATTCTGGGATATAGGTAATTTTCTTAAATAACCAAATTAGTTTGTGAAATACAAATAATTCACTTTAATTGTGTGATTATGTGTTATATTTACTCATAATAATAGTAATTTAATAAAGGCATAGCCGGATGACCGATACTATAAAACTCTCCAATCAGGAGCGCATCAAGCGCGAAAGCGATTTGCTCAAGGGTACGATCGCCGAAGAGTTGGCCGATAATTCCAGCGCTGAAGTATCCGATGCGGCTTACGAATTGCTGAAATTTCACGGCAGCTATTTCGGTTACGACCGCGATTCCGCCACCGCGCGCAAGCAGAAGGGGTTGGATAAGGAATACGAATTCATGGTGCGCATGAAGTGCCCCGGCGGACGTTTGAACGCCGCGCAATATGTCGCGCTCGATATGTTGTGCGAGAAATACGCGAACGGATCTTTGCGCATCACCACGCGCGAAACGTTCCAGTTTCACTGCATCAAGAAAGTAGGCATGAAACCGCTCATCGCCGACATCAATCACCTGCTGCTTTCCACGCTCGGCGGCTGCGGCGACATCACGCGCAACATCATCACCTGTCCCGCGCCGATCAAGGATCGCGAGCATGCGAAGCTGGAGGAAGATTCGTTCCTGCTCGCCAAACATTGCGCGCCCAAAAGCAATTCCTACTATGAAGTGTGGCTCGACGGCGAGAAGGTGGAAGCCTATCCGTTCAATCCGGAACCCGCTACCGGAGCCGATCCCGAGCCGCTCTACGGCATCACCTACATGCCGCGCAAATTCAAGATCGCCATCGGCGCGCCCGACGATAACTGCATGGATGCGATGTGCAACGACCTCGCTATTTTATCATTGTTCGACGAAAACCATAACGAGCATTTCGGCTATAATTTCGCGCTCGGCGGCGGGCTTGGCATGAAGCACAACACGCCGAAAACCTATCCGTATTTAGCAAAAAACATCATGTATGTGCCGCCAGAATTGCTGGTTCCCGCCACCGAAGCCGTCATCAAGCTCCAGCGCGACAACGGCGACCGCGGCGACCGCCAGCACGCCCGCCTGAAATACACCGTCGCAGAAAAAGGTGTGCCGTGGATTAAAGCGGAGCTGGAGAAATATTTAGGCCGAAAAATGGACGACCCGCGCGCGATGAAAAAATGGGGCGTCGTCGACCATATGGGCTGGCACGAACAGGGCGACGGCAAATGGTTCCTAGGGGTGCCCGTGCCGAGCGGCCGCATCATCGACAGCGCGAACGTGGCGATACGCAGCGCCTTGCGCGAAGTAATCATCCAGTACGGCATGGATCTGCGTCTCACCGCCGACCAGAACATCATTCTCTGCGACATTGAAACGTCCGAAAAACCCGCCATCGAAACCATGCTGCGCAAACACGGCGTGAAGCTGAAAGAAGACCTTTCGCTCATGGCAAAAAACTTCCTTGCCTGCGTCGCCTATCCCACTTGCGGGAAGGCTTTGGCCGAAGCCGAGCGCGTCGCCGACCCGATGATCGAAGGGATTGAAAACGTCATGCGCGAACATGACGTGCTGGAAGAAAACATCGCGGTGCGCGTTGCCGGTTGCCCGAACGGTTGCTCGCGTCCGTATGTCGGCGATATCGGCATCGTCGGCCGCACGCCAGACACGTACGCGCTCTATATCGGCGGTGATTTTGAAGGCACGCGGCTGAACGAAAAAGTGTTCGATAAAGTGCCGATGGATGCATTGCCCAAGGCGCTTTCTCCGATGTTTGCCTTATGGAAACAAAACCGCGAAGACAGTGAAGGCTTCGGCGATTTCTGCCATCGTTACGGCGTGGCGAAACTCATGGAAACCGTGCGCCCGCAATTGCCGGAATTGAAATAACATGTACCCCATCGCGCTCAACCTCACACGCATTCCTATCCTGCTCATCGGGCAGGGGGAATTGGTCGTGCGCAGGCTACAGCAGCTTACGGATGCGGGTGCTACGAAAGTTGAAGTTTGTCATTCCCGCGAAGGCGGGAATCCAGACTTTTTGAAAGAACTGGATTCCCGCCTTCGCGGGAATGACTATAAAATCATCATGGTCGCAGGCCTTCCGCGCGAGCAGGCGGAGGCCATCGCCACCGCCGCGCGCGCAGCGGGAAAGCTCGTCAATGTCGAGGACATCAACGACCTTTGCGATTTCTATTTCACCGCCAACGTCATGCGTGGCGATTTGGTGATTGCGGTGTCCACCTCCGGCGCATCACCCACGCTCGCGCGCAAAATCCGCGACCGCATCGCCGCACTCTTCGGCGAGGAATGGAGCGCGCGCGTGCATGAGATCTCCGAATACCGCCTGCGCCTTAAATCCGAAGGCGCGGATATGAAAACTACCATCGCCGCCACCGAGGATTTCCTGCAGAAAAAAGGCTGGATGCCATGAGCGACATCTCGCTGTCACGCCTGGAAATGTTCTACGGCGACCTCGACGCGCTGCCGCTGCTGCGCGTGACGATCCTCGACGAATTCAAAGGCAAGATCGGCCTGATTTCTTCTTTCGGCGCGGATGCTGCGCTCTTACTTGCGCTGGTCGCCGAAGTCGATACGGCGACACCGGTTTTGTTTTTAGAAACGCAGAAACATTTCCCCGAAACGCTGGATTATGCACGGGATTTGAGCGCAAAACTCGGGCTTACGAACGTGCACTGGCTCACGCCCGATCCCGAATTGCTCACCCGCACCGATCCCGACGGAACCCTGCATAAAACCCAGCCCAACCGCTGCTGCTGGCTGCGCAAGGTCGAGCCGCTCGACCGCGCGGTGAAGGAGCTAGGCCTTACCGCGCTCATCACCGGCCGCAAGCGCTACCAGACGGCTGAGCGTGCGCAGATGTCCACCATTGAACTCGACGATAAAGGCGTTTTTCGCATCAATCCGCTTGCCGCATGGGACAAGGCGCGCCAGAAAGCCGAAACCACCGCGCGCGGATTGCCCGAGCACCCGCTGGTGGCTAAAGGCTATCCCTCCATTGGCTGCGCGCCTTGCACCAGCCCTGTGGAAGCGGGCAAAGATGAGCGTGCCGGGCGTTGGGCGCAGACGATTGGATTAGAGAATGAACAAAAAACCGAGTGCGGAATACACCTTCCAGCATCCGAAGTGGCGAACTGGAGCGTGTGATGGATCATCTCGATAAATTAGAAGCGCAAAGCATTTACATTTTCCGTGAAGCGTTCCACGCGATAGACAAGCTCGCCATGCTGTGGTCGTTCGGCAAGGATTCCAATGTGATGATCCATCTCGCGCGCAAGGCTTTTTTCGGGCGCGTGCCGTTTCCATTGATTCACTGCGATACTGAGCTGGAAATGGAGGAAGTCTACGCGTTCCGCGACCGCTATGTGAAGGAATGGGGCATTCATTTGCTGTCGCCGATCTGCCCGCCGCTGGAGGTCACCGACCCCACGCTGCCGCCTGCCGCGCGCGTCGCTTCGCGTAAAACGCTGGGGTTAAAGGAAGTGATCGAAGACCACGGCTTCACGGGCGTGATCGCAGGCATACGGCGCGACGAGGAAGCGACACGCGCGAAGGAGCGCGTGTTTTCACCACGCGGGCAGGAAGGCACATGGGATGTGAAAGACCAGCCACCGGAATTTTGGGATCAATACAAAACCGATTACGCACCCGGAACGAGTTTGCGCATCCACCCGCTGCTGCACTGGACGGAGCTCGACATCTGGCAATATATCAAACGTGAAGCCATTGCCATCGTGCCGCTTTATTACGCGCGCACCTACACGCAATTTGAAGGCCGCGAGTTCGGCGGCAAGCGCATGCGCTTCCGCTCGCTCGGCGAAAAAGGCATCACCTGGCCGGTGGAAAGCAACGCCGATACGCTCGACGCCATCATCGAAGAGCTCAAAACCACCCGCGTGTCGGAACGCTCCGGAAGACCGATGGGCGCGGATGAGGATGAATCGAGCTTTGAACGTTTACGCGCAGACGGATACATGTGATGAACAAAACCCAACCATACCCGCAAACTGAACCCACGCAGGATAGCCGCGCACAGCTAAAGCTCGTGATCGTAGGCCATGTTGATCACGGGAAATCGACGCTGGTTGGGCGTTTGCTGCACGATACGGGTTCGCTGCCTGAGGGCAAGATGGAGGCGATTTTAGCGAGCAGCAAGAAGCGCGGCATGCCGTTTGAGTGGTCATTCCTGATGGATGCGCTGCAGACCGAGCGTGATCAGGGCATCACCATCGACACCACGCAGATATGGCTGCGCACCAAGGGACGCGACACGGTGATCATCGACGCGCCCGGCCATAAGGAATTCCTGAAAAACATGATTACCGGCGCAGCGCAGGCCGACGCCGCGCTGCTGCTGATCGATGCAGCAGAAGGCATCCGCGAACAGAGCAAGCGCCACGGCTATTTGCTGCATCTGCTCGGCGTGCGCCAGATCGCAGTGGTGGTGAACAAAATGGACATGGTGAAATACGACCAGAAGATTTTCGACGCTATCGAAACAGAATACCGCGCCTATTTGAAAACCGTAGGCGTGACGCCTTCCTGCTTCATTCCGATTTCCGCGCGCGAGGGCGATTGCATCGTGGAAAGTTCCGCGCATATGAAGTGGTACAAGGGAAAAAGCGTGCTGGATGCGCTCGATACGTTCAGTGTTACCGCCGCCGATACCACGCTGCCACTGCGCTTTCCCATTCAGGATGTCTATAAATTCGACGAGCGCCGTATTCTCGCAGGCCGCATCGAAAGCGGGAGTTTGAAGGTGGGCGATACGCTGCTATTTTCACCGTCGAACACGAAAGCGAAGGTCGCCAGTATTGAAAACTGGCCACAGGTCGGAGGTGTAAAAGAAGCACGCGCCGGGCAGTCAATCGGCATCACGCTGGATGAGCAGATTTTTGTCGAGCGCGGGCATGTGGCGAGCCATGAGCAGGACGCGCCGTTGCTTACCAATCAGTTCCGCGCGCGTATTTTCTGGCTCGGCAAACGCCCGCTGGAAGCGCAGAAGCGCTATAAGATCAAACTCGGCACGGCGGAGATCGCCGCCGAAATCAAAACCATCGAGCACGTTATCGACGCCGATACGCTCGAACATGTCAAAGCCAACCGTGTGGAGCGCAACAACGTCGCCGAAGTGATTTTCCGCACGCGCGGCATGGTCAGCCTCGACGATTACCAGACGAACGCGGGCGGTGGCCGCTTCGTGATTTTGCAAGATTACGACGTCGCGGGCGGCGGCATCATCAGCACCGAAGGTTTCTACGACCAGCGCGCCAGCGGCAACTCGCAGGTGAAATCGAAAAATATTTTCGACGTTGATTTCGGCGTATCCGCGGAAAGCCGTGCGCTTGCCAACGGGCATTTCGGCGGGATACTCTGGTTCACCGGGCTTTCCGGCTCGGGCAAATCCACCATCGCCAAGCAAATACAAAAGCGCCTGTTCGATAAGGGATACCAGTCTTTTGTGCTCGACGGCGACAATATCCGCAAAGGCCTAAACCGCGACCTGGGCTTCTCGCCCGACGACCGCAGCGAAAATATCCGCCGCGTCGCGGAAGTCGCAGCACTCTTCGCGCAGTCGGGCGTGATCGTGATTTCATCGTTCATTTCGCCCTACCGCGAAGACCGCCGCCGCGCACGCGCCATTGCGCCGGATTATTTCCACAACGTCTACATCAAAGCCTCGCTGAAAACCTGCGAAACGCGCGACACCAAAGGCCTTTATAAACAGGCTCGCGCCGGGAAAATCTCCGAATTTACCGGCGTCAGCGCGCCGTATGAAGAGCCTGAAAATCCCGACATCGTACTCGATACCGAGACGACCAGCGTGGCCGGTTGCGTCGATGCGCTGATGAAATATGTTGACCATCATTTCGTCGAGCCGGTGCGCAATCTTGAGATCGAGGACGTACAAGGCAACGCCCGCGATTATACGGGGACGGGGATATAATGACCACGCTCTTCGCATTCGGCATCATGTTCGATGATCTCTACCGGCGCGACGGCCTGGTAAGGCTGGATACGGAATTTGTAGATCACCTTAAAACTGTCGATATCGAGCTGTATAATCGCCTGATGGCCGGGCGCGCTGATCGCGCGAGCCTCGATGACAAGGCGCATTCGCAATTGCTGCTCGATCTTGCGCCGCATGTGGAAGATTTTATCGGCAAATTGTTCGGTGTGGAAAAAGAACTTGGGTTGCTTGCCGAGCGCCACCATGTGCTGGCGCCGCTTTATGCCTGCAAGCGCCTGTTCGTGCAGCGCCGCGCAGCGAAGGCGATGAAGGAAGAAGAGGCCGCGCGCGTAAGCGGCGCTGCGCTGCTGGGCATGCTGCCGCTGGTGCCTGCGGACGATCCGCATTTCGAGTTGGTGTTCGCCAAGGTGGTGACGGGCTGGATGGAGAAAGAAGAAGAGCATAAATCGCTGCTGGAAATCGCCGCGCGCTATGCGGCATGGGCGCTGTTCTCCGAAGACGGGCGCAAGTGCCACGGCAAAGGAATTTTGTTCAGGCAGCCGAAGAAATTCGATCATGCGAACTTAGTCGCGGTGGATACGGAAACGCGCGACGGTGTGCAGATCATGCGCCTGCCGAAAGCGCATCTGCGCGCGCGCGACGGGTTCAAGCTCACCGACGACGCCGGCACGCTGGCGCAGGCGCTCGATCAGGCGAATTATTGCATTTTCTGCCATAATCAAGGCAAGGATTCCTGCTCGAAAGGCTTAAAAGAAAAAACCGGCGAGGTGAAGAAAAACCCGCTGGATATTCCGCTCGCGGGCTGCCCGCTGGAAGAAAAAATCTCCGAGATGAACATGCTGAAATCGCAAGGCGTGCCCATCGGCGCGCTGGCGGTGGTGACGGTAGACAACCCGATGTGCGCGGGCACCGGTCACCGCATTTGCAACGATTGCATGAAATCGTGCATCTACCAGAAACAGGAGCCGGTGAATATTCCGCATGTGGAAACACATGTGCTTAAGGATGTGCTTGCGCTGCCGTACGGATTTGAAATCTACTCGCTGCTCACACGCTGGAACCCCCTGAATTTAAGCCGCCCGCTGCCGAAATCCGATAGCGGGTATAAGGTGCTGGTGGCCGGTCTCGGGCCGTCGGGCTATACGCTTGCGCATCATTTGCTCAATGACGGGCATATCGTAGTAGGTATCGACGGGCTGAAAATCGAACCGGTAGCGGAACGATTATCCGGCGTGAATGCGCTAGGCGCGCGCGTTGCATTCGAGCCGGTGAAAGACATTTCGACACTATACGAAGCGCTGGACGAGCGCAGCCTTGCGGGGTTTGGTGGCGTCGCTGAATACGGGATCACCGTGCGTTGGGATAAGAATTATTTGAAAATCATCCGTTTGCTGCTCGATCGCCGCGCAGCATTTTCCATGATTGGCGGCGTGCGTTTCGGTTCGTCGATAGGCTACGATAACGCGTTGGCGCTCGGTTTCGACCATATCGCCCTCTGCATGGGCGCGGGTAAGCCGACACTGATCGATATGCCAAACGGCCTAGCGCGCGGCGTGCGCACGGCTTCGGATTTTTTGATGGCGCTGCAACTTACAGGCGCAGGTAAAAAAGATTCCATCGCCAATTTGCAGATACGCCTGCCTGCGGTGGTAATCGGCGGCGGGCTGACGGCGATCGACACGGCCACGGAAGCGCTGGCCTATTATCCCATACAGGTGGAAAAATTCCTGCGGCGCTACGAGGCGTTGGTGGCGGAACGCGGGGAGAAAGCCGTGCGTGCGAACTGGAATGAAGAGGATACGGAGATCGCTGAGGAATTCCTCGCGCATGGCCGCGCGATTATCGAAGAAAAGAAAAAACCGCAGCCGGACGTATGGTCGCTGCTCGATAGCTGGGGGGGCGTCAAGCTGGTGTACCGCAAACGCATGATCGACGCGCCGAGCTACCGACTCAACCATGAAGAAGTGGAAAAAGCACTGGAGGAGGGGATTTTCTTCGCCGAACTTTATGAGCCGAAAGCGGTTGAAGTGGATGCGCGAGGCCATGCGAAAGCCATCGTGCTGAAAAAAGCGGGGACGGAAAACGAGGCGGTCACCGTGCCTGCGCGCACGATTTTGATTGCCGCCGGCACCAACCCCAACACCGTGTTGCAACGCGAAGATCCCGAGCATTTCACGCTCGACGGAAAATATTTCCGTGCCGTTGATGAAAACGGAACCCCGGTAAAACCGGAGCGCAGCGCGAAACCGTCCGTGCCGCAGGTGTTGATGTCGATCGACAAAGAAGGCCGCGCGGTGAGCTTTTTCGGCGATCTGCACCCGTCATTCGCGGGCAATGTAGTGAAGGCGATGGGCAGCGCGAAGCAGGGATACCCTGCGGTTTCGGCAGTGTTGGCGAAGAGAGCACATGGGGCACGGGTCACGGGTCATGAGTTTTTACAATCCATTAACCAGCAGTTGCGCGCAAAGGTGCATGCGGTCAACCGGCTGACGTCGAACATCGTGGAAGTGGTGCTGCACGCGCCGTTGGCTGCACAAGCATTCCAGCCGGGGCAATTTTATCGTTTGCAGAATTTCGAGGCCTTTGCACCTAAAGTTCAATGCTCAACGCTCAGCACGACTTTAGCCATGGAAGGTCTCGCTATGACCGGTGCATGGGTGGATAAGAAAAAGGGACTGGTGTCGGTGATTGCGCTGGAAATGGGCGGATCATCGGATTTGTGCGCGTTTTTGAAGCCGGATGAACCGGTGATTCTGATGGGGCCGACGGGAATGCCCACCGAAATCCATGCCAACGAAACCGTGCTGCTTGCTGGCGGCGGACTGGGTAACGCGGTGCTGTTTTCCATAGGCAAGGCGCTGCGTGCAAAAGGCTCAAAAGTGCTCTATTTCGCGGGCTATAAAAAAGCGTCCGACCGCTATAAAATCGACGATATTGAAGCGGCCGCCGATGTAATCGTGTGGTGCTGCGATGAGGCCAAACTCCCCGCCCGCCGCCCGCAGGACAGCTCCTTCCATGGCAATATCGTAGAAGCCATCCGCGCCTATGGGGAAAAAGATCCCGCCATTCCGTTGTTTGCCGTGCAGCGTATCGTTGCCATCGGTTCCGACCGCATGATGGCAGCGGTGGCATCCGCGCGCCATGGCGTGCTCGCGCCACAGCTCAACCCGTTGCACGTGGCGATCGGCAGCATCAACTCGCCGATGCAGTGCATGATGAAGGAAATCTGCGCACAATGCCTGCAGAAACATGTCGATCCGGTTACCGGCAAAGAGACGTATGTCTACTCCTGCTTCAATCAGGATCAATTGCTTGACAGCGTATCGTGGCCACATTTGAACGAACGGCTGAAACAAAATTCCGTACAGGAAAAACTGACCGCGCAATGGGTCGATGCCTGCCTGCGCCAGTTGCAGTGGCGCACCTCCGCCGCGTAAACGGAAATTAGCCTTTTCCAGCCACCTTTCCGGGCGTAAATTTTAACGGAATCTCAATCTTTTTCTGACCAAATGGTAGGGTGCTAAAAGTGTTTGTAAATCACCCCATTATGCAAGTATTGTCCGACCAGCTATGAAGGCAGGAAAACAGAAACCGGCAGACGAGGCGATGGCCAAGGAAGTAACAGGTCCCGAAGCGGGCAACGTCTCCGACAATCCTCCGGCGGGTGCGGTTCCTGAAACTGTGGACGGCGAAGCGCCAGCGCTCGTCACTCAGGCGCGTCCGTTGCGGTTGGGCGAAAAGCTGATCGCGCTCGGGCTGATCTCGCAGGATCAGCTGCAGATTGCGCTGACCGAACAGAAAACCGCCAAGAAATTATTCGGTGCGATTCTCGTCGATATGGGATTCATCACCGAAAGCGCGCTCGGCGAAATCCTCGCCGAATCGTCCGGCACCCAGAAATTCGATCCCAAATCAAGCATGCTCGATTCCGCCGTGGTGCGCCGCGTGCCGAAGGAAATCGCCGCGCGCCATAAGGTCATCCCGGTCAGCTACGAAAACGACGTGCTCAAGCTCGCCATGGCGGACGTGTATAACGTGCTTGCCATCGACCAGGTGCGCAGGCACGTGCCGCGCAGCACCAAGATCGTGCCGATCTATTGCACCGAGTCAGAAATCCTCGAACTGATCGACCAGTATTACGACTACGAAATTTCGGTGGACGGCATCTTGCGCGAAATCGAAACCGGCATCCGCGAAAACGCGAAGCTGGACGGACGGCAGGAAGGCTACGTCAACCCCACCGTGCGCCTTGTCAACGCGCTGCTGGTGGATGCGATCAAATCCGGTGCGTCGGACATCCATTTCGAGCCGGAAGGCTCGTTCCTGCGCCTGCGCTACCGCATCGACGGGCAGATGGTGCAGATTCGCTCGTTCCACCGCGACTACTGGTCTGCGATGGCGGTGCGTATCAAGATCATGGCGGGCATGAACATCGCCGAAACCCGCAACCCGCAGGATGGGCGCATTTCCTACAACGTGCTTGGCCGCGAAGTGGATTTCCGCGTCGCTACCCAGCCGACCGTGTACGGCGAAAACATCGTGATGCGTCTGCTCGACAAAGCGAAATCGCTGGTGCCGCTGGCGAGCCTCGGCTTCTCCGACCATAACGATTCCGTACTCAAGCTGCTGCTGAAGCGTCCCGAAGGCATCATCATCGTGACCGGCCCCACGGGTTCGGGTAAAACGACAACGCTGTACTCGATCCTGAGCTACATCAACGACATCGATACCAACATCATGACGCTGGAAGATCCGGTGGAATACCAGCTGCCGCTGATCCGCCAGAGCAACGTGCGCGAAGGCTCGGGCATGGATTTCTCCAACGGCATCAAATCCCTGATGCGCCAGGATCCTGATATTATCTTCATCGGCGAAGTGCGCGACGAGGACACGGCGCTGATGGCCGTGCGCGCCGCGCTCACCGGCCACCAGGTGTTCACCACGCTGCACACTAACGACGCGCTGGGCGCGATTCCGCGACTGGGCGATATCGGCGTGCCTGCGCACTTGCTGGCGGGTTCGCTCATCGGCGTGCTGGCGCAACGCCTGTCGCGCAAGCTGTGCAAAAGCTGCAAAAAACCTTACACCGCCTCGGCGGAGGAATGCAAAATTTTGGGCGTGGATGCGTCCAAGCCACCGACGATTTACGAGCCGCATGGCTGCGAGAAGTGCAACAACAAAGGCTTTAAGGGGCGTACCGGCATCGTGGAAGTGCTGCGCATTGACCGTGGGCTGGACGAGCTGATTTCCACGCACGCCACCAAGCGCGCCATGCTGGATTACGCGACGGCCAACGGCTTTGTGACCATGGCGCAAGATGGCATCAACAAAGTGCTCGCGGGCGACATCAACCTGAAAGAACTTATCAACACCATTGACTTAACCGACAGGTTGTAAGCTCCCATGCCCGCATTCAATTACACGGCGATCAACAATGCGGGACGGAAAATGCGCGGCGTGGTGGTCGCCGACAACGAGCTTGACCTTGAGGAACGCCTAAAGCAGATCGGCCTCGACCTGATTTCCGCAAGAGAAGTGAAGCAGAAGAAAACCTCGCGCTTCGCCAAGGTGAAAACAAAAGACCTTATCATCCTGTGCATGCATCTGGAGCAACTCAACCGCGCAGGCGTGCCGCTGCACGACGCGCTGGCTGACGTGCGCGATTCCAGCGAATCACCCAAGCTGCGCGACGTGATGACGGGCGTGTACGAAGGGGTGAAGAACGGCAACATGCTGTCGAAGGCGCTGGCCGCTTATCCGCGTATTTTCAACAACGTGTTCGTAGGACTGGTCGAAACCGGCGAGAGAACGGGTAACCTTTCCGAATCGTTTCTACACCTTGCCGACCATTTGAAATGGTCTGAGGAAATCCGTCGCAAGATTAAGAAAGCCACGCGCTACCCTATCGTGCTGCTGGTGGTGATTTTCGCGGTGATCGCCACGCTGATGATGGCGGTTGTGCCGAAGCTGGTGGATTTCATCATGGGGCAGGGCTACGGCCTTCCCATCCACACGCGCGCGCTGATCTCGGTGTCGTGGGCGTTCGAGAATTACTGGTACATCATCATGGGCACGCCTGTGCTGCTGATCATGACGATCCTTACCCTGTACAGAACCTCGGAACCCTTTGCTTACAAAATAGATGCGCTGATCCTGAAAGTGCCGCTCATCGGCCCGGTCACGCGCAAGATCGACATGGCGCGCTTTACGCACTTTTTCGCGGTGATGTTCAACAGCGGCATCGACATACTCGAATCGCTGGAAGGCGGCAAAACCGTGGTCAGCAACCGTATCCTGCGCGATTCGGTCGACCTTGTGAAAACCAACGTGATGGAAGGCAACTCGCTGACCGCCAGCCTGCGCCTTTCCAACCAGTTTCCCAACCTCGTCGTGCGTATGTTCAAGGTCGGTGAGGATAGCGGCAACATGACGGAAGCGCTGGAGAACATCAACTTCTTCTACCACCGCGAAGTGAACGATGCGGTGGAAGCGATGGTCGGCGCTATCCAGCCGATCCTGACCGTGGTGATGGGCTTGATGATTTTCTGGGTGATCGCCGCCGTATTCGGCCCGCTTTACGAATCGTTCAGCAAGGTGAAATTCTAGCATGATACAAAGGTTTCGCATGACCACGCCTCAAACCATGCTATATAGTCAATATATACAGCGTCAGGCACGATGACATCATGGCTCTGAAGATTAAACGCTCTACGATTAAACCGCCCAAGGTCGCCAGGCTCAAGAAGCCGCGCGCGGAGGCGTCTTCGAAACGCAAAGGCTTCCGCGCTTCGAAGGGCACGCGTTTCGTGCTGCTGGTCGGCGACGAGGGCGCGATACTGGTGCATATCGACGGCAATGTGGTGCGCAGCCGCCATTTCGTGCCGGATTCCGGCAAGGCAAGCCTCGACGAACTGGCAGCGGTGATGGAAGCCGACGTGAACGCGCCGTTGATGATGGTAGTCGACAGCATGGATCAGACCTATGTGCAGCATACGCTGCCGCCGGTCAGCAAGCTCAGCGTCAACAAGCTCATCAAAACCCGCCTCGACCGCGATTTCGGCCGCGATGCCATCAAGGGCTCAGTGCTGCTCGGCCGAGAAGAGAACGGCCGCAAGGATTGGAACTTCCTGATGATCTCGCTGGAGCGCAGCCCGCACATGGCGGTATGGCTCGATTTTGCGGAGGCCGTGCCTAACCGCTTCTATGGCATCTATCTCGTGTCGGTGGAAACGGAAGTACTCATAAAAAATCTTGAGCGCGCCATGGCGCTGCCCAAGGAAGAAACCAGCGCGCAGTGGAAATTCTTCGTCAGCCACAACAAGGTGGGTGGATTCCGGCAGGTGATCCTGCGCAACGGCCGCATCGTGTTCACCCGCCTCGCGCAGCCGATGGCGGAGACCAATCCCGAAGTGGTTGCAGGGAATATCGAGCAGGAAATCACCACCACGCTTGAATATGTCCGCCGTCTTTCCTTCAAGCCCGAGGACGGGCTGGACGTGTATGTTATTGCTGCCGGTGGTATCAAGCCGTTTATCGACGGCGCCAAGTTCGAGGCGCGCGGCTGCCACGTCATGACGCCGTTTGAAGTGGCGCAGCATCTCGGCATCGAGGGCGCTACGCAGCCCACCGACCAGTTCGGCGACGTGATCCTCGCCGCCAGCATCGGGTGCAGCAAGCAGCACGTGCTCAAGCTCACCACCGTGCAAACGCGCAAGCTGGACAGTTATTTCCAGATACTCTCCACCCAGAAAATAGCCGCCGCGCTGATCGCGCTGCTGATTATCCTCTATGCCGGGTATGAGGCGTTTTCCATGTTCTCAGTGTCTCAGGATATTTCAGCGCTTGAGGAAACCAAGCAGTCGCAGACCCAGGCCAAGAGTCGGCTTGAGCAGGACATTAAAAACTCCAACCTCGATGTGGATAAGGTCAGCGACCTGATCGACCTATACCAGATGCTCCAGAAAGAGCGCCTGTCTCCCATGCCGCTGGTGCATGCGGTGCTTACCCTCAAGCAATTGCCCGTTACCATCAAGAGCATCGACTGGGTGCTGGGCGACGGCACGCCGATCAAGGCCGAATCGCCTCCCACACCGCCGGGAGCCAAGGTGAAAATGGGCGTGACGCTTAACCTTATATTCGTCAGCAAAACCAGCGATCCCACGGAACTCAGGGACATGCTGAACAAGGTGCTCAACGCGTATAAAGACGTATTCAAAGGCTATGACGTCAGCTACGGCAATATCCCGGCGGAGTTGAAAGACGACGCCAAGCTCGAAATCAGCTTCAATCCCACCGGAAACGCTGCGCCGCAAGGCAAGACGCTGGATATTCAGATGGTGATCAAGGGCGACATGCTGCCTGATTTTGCCGTGCTGTCGGCGAAAGGGGCGCCCAAATGAAGTATCAGGACGTCAGGAAACGACTGATCAAAGAAGCCGCCATACTGGTGGTGGCGATTTCGGCGCTGGGCGGCGGCACGTATTATGCCACGATGATGTCTGAGGATTACGTGCAGCAGAAACAGGTGCTGGATAACGAAATTGCAATGATAAGCTCCCAGATGAACGACCTGCGTACCAAATATTCCAAGGTGCAGGGCAATATGGAGCTTTACGAGGAAATCCGTACCAAAAACGCCAATAACGAACTGGCGATCAATCGTCAGGCGTCCCGGAAAAAATTCGAGATTTTCAAGAACCGTTATTTCCTCAACAACCTGTCGCTCACCGTGACGCCTGAGATGGAGACTACGAATCCGAAGCTCAAGAACAGCAGCATTGTTGCCAGCGATGTGCAACTGAGCTTCGAAGCGTTGACGGACGAGGACGTGTATGAGTTGCTGGGTGCGATCGACAAGGAGATGTCCGGTGCGGTTAAAATCACGGCGATGCGCCTTGAACGCACGCAGAAACTCACCGATGAAATGCTGAATACCATCGCGAAAACCGGAAAATTGCCGCTGATCAAGGGTGAAATGAAGCTGGTCTGGTACGGTATCAAAACCGTAGAGCCGCCGGCGCCGCAAGGACAGAAACCGCAATGACGCACCGGGAACCGTATATGCTCATCCTGTGTGTTGCGCTTGCAATGGCGAGTTTGCCTGTGCAAACGGCCACGGCGTTTGAGTTGTCGGAATCGGATGAGGCGTTAGATGACGCAGCCGGTGCCGCTGGCGCGGTAATCCGCAGGAAAACCGAAGAACCGTCCCCTATCGAACAGATGGCGACATTATTCCCGCCCGCGAACGCGCAGGAAGAGCCATCTGCGTCCAACAGCCTTTTCTTCAGCGGCAAGGAGCTTGCCTTGATACGCACCGCTATTCAGTCCTACCAGAATCAGGTTGGCTTCAGCGGCTCAATCGGTGAAGGAGAGCAGGAAGATGAGTTGAAGGGGTTGAAGCCGGATGAAGTCGCGAAGAAATACTTCACGTATCCGCAGCTTTATCTTGAATCGCTGGTGTATCACTCGCCCAACGATTGGGTGGTATGGATAAACGGCCAGAAAATCCTTCCGACTACGCCCAAACAAGGCGCCGACATTCAGGTTGAGGCGATCGACCGCGACAAGGTTACCATCGTGTGGCGTCCGGTGGACATGGAAAAAATCAACGAAGTATGGGACATATCGCCAACCGAATCCGTCAGTGTGGACGACGCGCAGGGCACGGTCACCTTCACACTGCGCCACAACCAGACGTTCTCATCTTATGTTATGCGGGTACTGGAAGGCAAAGTGGTGCCGGTGACGGTGGAATTGCAGCATGCCAGAGGCGCCAAACCAAAAAAAGAGCCGCAGGCCGCGCCTGAAGCCGCGAGCGCCGAAAGTGGCGAGGATGCCGATAACACCGGTCTTGGCGGCCTGATAAACTCCTACAAGAAACTTGAGAGCCAGGACTAAAAGGAACTATTCATGACGGCATCGCCTATCTCCATACAATCGATCCATAAATCCTATGGCACGCGCAAAGTGCTCGAAGGCATCGACCTTGCGCTGATGCCCGGCGAGATTTTCGGGTTGATCGGCGTAAACGGCGCAGGCAAGACCACGATGATCAAAATCCTGCTCGACCTCGTGAAGGCGGATTCGGGGAGCGCACACCTGTTCGGCGTGCCGACGACCGATTTGCGTGCGCGCAGCAAACTGTCCTACCTGCCGGAAAAATTCCAGCCGTCGCGCTATTTGAAGGGCATGGAATATCTCGATCTCGCGCTGTCATACTATGGAAAAAAACTCGATACGTCGCTGGCGCAATCGCTGGCCGAAGCACTCGACCTCGACCCGCGCGTGCTTTCCGCGCGTGTCGGTTCCTATTCAAAAGGGATGGGGCAAAAGCTCGGGTTGCTGGGGGCGTTCATGGTGGACACGTCGCTGCTGATACTCGACGAGCCGATGAGCGGTCTTGATCCCAGTGCGCGTATCAAGCTGAAAGACATGCTGCTCGCCAACCGCAAGAAGGGCAAAACCGTATTCTTCAGCTCGCACATCCTTGCCGACATCGATGAAATCTGCGACCGCATCGGCGTGATTCACGAAGGCCGCCTGTTCTTCATCGGCACACCTGCGACGTTTAAGGAAAAATATAAGGAAACCTTGCTGGAGAAAGCCTTCTTGCGCTCCATTCAGGGCGGCAGGCTGGAAGCGGCGGCCTAATCTTAAAATTGCTGCTTGCTGGAATTGCCCATGGTCGTCATGGGCGCTGCGGGTGACGCGCCGGTTACGCGCTTGCTCATCTCAAGCTGCTTTATCGCCAGTCGTAAGTTCGCCGGGTTGTCGGATTCCGCGAGAGCGGCCTCTTCGGTGATAAGCCCCGCGATGAACAGGGTAAGTAGGCTCTGGTCGAAGGTCTGCATGCCTTCGTCTTGCCCGCGCTCGATCAGATCCTTGATTTCTTTCACGCGCCCTTCCTGAATCAGGCTGCGGATCAACCCCTGGTTGATCATGATTTCCAGCGCGATGCTGCGCGCGCCCTTCGTGTTGGGCACGAGGCGCTGCGACAGGATAGCCTTGAGATTCATCGATAGGTTGGCGAGCACCTGCTTGTGCTTTTCTTCCGGGAAAAAATTGATGATGCGCTCGATGGCCTGATTCGCGTTGTTGGCGTGCAGGGTGGCAAGGCACAGATGCCCCGTTTCCGCGAATACGATGGCGTGTTCCATAGTTTCGCGATCGCGGATTTCACCGATGACCACGACGTCCGGCGTTTGCCTCAGCGTGTTCTTCAGCCCGATGCTGAACGAGTAGGTGTCGATACCCACGTCGCGCTGGGTGATGATGCAGTTCTTGTGGCTCAGGATGAATTCGATCGGGTCTTCGATGGTGACGATATGACCCTGTCCGTGCGTGTTGCGGTGCTCAAGCATGGCAGCCAGCGAAGTGGATTTGCCCGCGCCGGTTTGCCCGACCAGCAGGATCAGCCCGCGCTTTTCCATGATAAGCTCTTCGTAGATTTTCGGCAGGTCGAGCGAGGCGAGGGTAGGGATGTTCGTCTGGATGCGGCGGATGACGAGGCCGGTATTCTGGCGCTGGCGGAAGATATTGATGCGGAAACGCGCGATATTTTTCCAGTATACCGCCGTGTTGAATTCGAGCGTGGATTCAAATTCGTCGATGACGTCGCTGCTGACCAGCGCAGGCAGGATTTCGCGTATGTCGGCCTCGGTCAGTTTCTGGTTGTTATAAGGCTCGATGCGGTTGCCGAAACGTAAAGAAGGCGGCGCGCCCACGGTCAGGTAAAGGTCGGTGGCATCCTTATCGATAAAATCCTGAATCATGGCTTCGGTGTTGACGCTCATGCGGTGCCCCTAGAATGAATGTGCGGACTTGGCTGCGGAACCGCCGCCGGGACGTTTATTGCCGGGCAATTGCGCGCCTTCTTCCGAATCGTCGCTGGAACTGCTGGCGAGCGCGCTGCGTGCGACTTCTTCGGTGATGATATTCTTTTCCAGCAATCCGTAGATACTGTCTTTCATCGTGCACATGCCGAGCTTGCTGCCCAATTGCATGATGGAGAATAGCTGCGGTACCTTGCCTTCGCGGATCAGGTTACGCACCGCGCCGGTGCCCAGCATGATTTCGTGCACGGCTACGCGGCCGCCGCCGTTTTTCTTGAGCAGCGCCTGCGTGACGACGCCTTCGAGCGATACGGACAGCATCGCGCGCACCATTTCCTTGTCGTTGGCAGGGAACACGTCGATGATACGGTCGATGGTTTTAGGCGCGGAATTGGTGTGCAGCGTGCCCATGACCAAGTGCCCCGTTTCGGCGGCGGTCAGCGCGAGCTGGATGGTTTCGATGTCGCGCAATTCGCCCACCAGCACGATGTCCGGGTCTTCGCGCAGCGCGCTGCGCAGCGCCTTGGCGAAAGATTTGGTGTTCTTGCCCACCTCGCGCTGGTTGATCAGCGATTTTTTCGAGGTGTGGATGAATTCCACCGGGTCTTCGATGGTGATGATGTGCTTGGCTTCGTTGGCGTTTACGTAGTCGAGCATGGCCGCCATCGTCGTCGATTTACCCGAACCGGTAGGGCCGGTCACGAGAATGAGGCCTTTATGCAGGTGGCAGAGTTTTTTCAGTACGTCCGGCGTGCCCAGCTCTTCAAGCGAAAGGATTTTGTTGGGGATGGTACGTAGCACGGCGGCAGGACCGTTTAGCGTATTGAACGCGTTGACGCGAAAACGCATTTCCTTGCTGAACGAAATCGCGAAGTCGATTTCCAGATCGCGCTCGTAATCGGAGCGCTGCTGCTCGGTCATGATGGAATAGAGCATGCGCTTCACATCGTCCACGCCGAGCGCGGGCGACTGGTACGGCACCATTTCCCCGTGGATGCGCAGGATGGGGGGATTGGTGGCAGAAAGGTGAAGGTCGGACGCTTTATTCTTGTCCGTATAAATCAGGAGATCGGTGATTTCCATATAAGACCGCTGAAAAGGTTCAGGGTCTATTAGAGCTAATAAAGGTTAATCTTTCCTGAATTTTCTGGACATTACCGGGTATGGCTTCCCCGCGCTGCTGTGCTTCAATAAGCTGTCTGTACAGCGGCATCGCCTGCTCATATTTATGCTGTTTATCGAGCATAATGGCGAGGTTATAGCGATAAGTCAGGTTTTCCGGCGCCAACGTGATGGCCTTGAGCATTTTTTCACCCGCCAGCTCTGTTTTTCCGAGCTTCTGGTAAATAATCGCCATTTGCGCCGGGATCGGGCTGAAGCCGGGGTTTTTCGCCTCGAGTTTTTCCATCTGCGACAGGGCTTCTTCGGGCGCTTCATCGGCCAGCAGGACGAGGAAATTATTCAGCCCGTCGCGGTTTTGCGGGTCGATCGACAACAGCTTTCCGTAATACGGTCTCGCCATATCGATCTGCCCGGAGCGGTGGTAGGTCGTGGCCAGCCCAAATAGCGCACCCTTGTTGGAGGGGTTGTTTTCGAGCACGGATTTATAAATGGCGACCGCTACATCCGTCTGCCCGGCGATAAGCGCGTTATAAGCCTTTTCCAACTCGTAATCGTAATTCACCGGGCGGCTTTTCACCTCGATCTTGATGCCCATGGATTCGTGGTGCACCGAAGCGGTCTCCGCGACGGGGGATCCTTCGGAAATCTCCTGCGTATCCTTGGCGCGGTCGATGGAAAGCGGCTCGTGCTTGCCTTTTTTCGGTGCATCGGGCTTTGGGTTGATTTTATCGAGGATGGTTTTGCTGGCCGCGCTCAGGGTGGGAGCAGGCTCACTGGGCGTTTCAGCCGCTTCGGTCGCCGGGGGCTCTTCGATCAACGGCTTGACGGGCGCGGCAACCTTAGTGGCTTTCGGCGCTTCCGGTTCTTTTTTCGTCATCGGTTTTTTCTTGGGCACTACCGGCGTTTCGGCCTTAGGCTCCGGCGCGGCTGTTTGCAGCGCTTCATCCAGCGTGGCGCTGGCGGGGCTGGCGGCAGGCTCAGATGCAGGTTGTGCAACAGGTTCCGGCGCGGGTGCCGCGGCTTTCGGTTCAGGTGCCTTTGGTGCAACCGGTGCGGCAGGAACCGGTGCGGTCGGCGCTTCCGGTTTTTCTTCAGGAGTCGGAGCGGCAGGTTGTTGTGGCGCTGCGATCAGCGGTACGGTGGGTGCAGGCTCACCGGCGGCAGGCGCAAGTGCGGCGAATTGCTCCGCCTGATCTATTTGCACGGATGCGGTTTTGACAGCGGGTGCGGGTGATTCGGGTGCGATGCTGGCGATAATGCTCATCAGCGGCGCCACCGCGCGCGCCATCACGCTCTGCGCGCTATATTCGGCAGTGGTCGAAAGCGGTTTGGGTGCGGCAAAGGATTTTTCAATCGGCGGCGCGGACGGTTCGGCATCGGCCACGAAACGCGGTTCGGCGGCGCCATATTCCGGCGGTGATATAACCGGTTCGGCGCTGGCTATTTCGACAGGTGGAGGCGGTTGGTACGCGGGCGTTGAAACGCGCGGAGCGGGCGTCATCCGCACCATGGTGCCGCCCTTTTGCTGTGCGGCTTCAAGGTTGGGTACGACAATTCTCAGCGGGGTTGACGGCGTGCGCGCAGGTGCAGCGGAAGCCGTTTGTGTGGGCTGCTGCGTGGCGGAAGGGTAACGGTTCTGGATCGCTTGCGCGCGTGCGGTGCCGCGGCGCTGCTGGTAAGGGTTGGCGTAAGGGTCGGTCGGTTCCGTGCGGCTGCCGGTGGCGTAGCGCCCCGAGCCGTTCTTGCCGTACATCAGCGTCTCCGCAGCGACGGGGTGCGCAACCACGCTCGCCAATGTGCAGCAGAGTAGGGCGGCAAAATTCAAATTCGAGGGTAAGCGGTAAGCCATGCCAACTACATGTAGTGTCAAAGTCGTCATTATGTATACACCACGAATCCCATTAAAAAAACATTAAAGTAAAACAAGGCGTGGCATATAATTTGCTAAATAGCGGGTATGAAAAATATTCTCGTCATGTTCGCCTGCCTGTGCGCCTGTTTTCCGGCGATGGCCGGAACGGATGCGGCCACGCCGGAAAAAGCGGCGCGGTTCATGCCGCTTTCCGTGCCGCATGTCACGCGGCCGTTTGCGTATCAAGCCCGTCCCGTAAAGCCGCTGGCAACGCATCCGAAGGAAAAACTCGAGCCAGTACGATCCACAGCGCCTTCGTCCATGACGCAGGAGCAGGCGAAACTCCTTCTTTCCATTTATCCTGCGCACGATTAGATTGGCGCCATGCAAATCTATCCGCTCATGAAGCCGCTGCTGCACGCGCTGCCGCCGGAAGCCGCCCACCGCCTCGGTTTGTTCGCGTTGCGCCACCGCCTGCTGCCAAAGCAAGCGGCGTTTAGTCACCCCGCGCTTGCGGTCAAAACCTTAGGCCTGGAATTTCCCAATCCCGTGGGGCTTGCCGCCGGGTTCGACAAAAACGCCGAAGCCGTCGATGCGTTGATCGCGCAGGGATTCGGTTTCGTCGAGGCAGGAACGGTGACGCCGCTGCCGCAGCCGGGCAATCCGCGCCCGCGCATTTTCCGCCTGCGCGAGGACGAGGCGGTCATCAACCGGCTGGGTTTTAACAATGAAGGGCTCGCAACGTTCATCGCCAATATCGGCGCGCACGATAAATCGAGAGGCATAGTAGGCGCGAATATCGGCAAGAATAAAGACGCGACCGACGCGGTGGCCGATTATGCGCAAGGCGTAATGGCGGTGTATCCCTATGCCGATTACATCACCGTCAATATTTCCTCACCCAACACGCCCGGCCTGCGCGCGCTGCAAAAGCGCGAGGCACTGGTTGAGCTCCTGACCGCGTTGCGCGAAACCGGCGAAGGCTGCGCCCGCGCGCACAAACGCAAAACGCCTATGCTGCTGAAGGTCGCGCCTGATCTTGACGCGCAGGAAAAGGAAGATATCGCGCAAAGCGTGCTGGAATCCGGTATGGACGGGCTGATCGTAAGCAACACCACGCTTGCGCGCCCGCATCTCATCAGCCGCTATAACGGGGAGCAGGGCGGGCTTTCCGGCAAACCGGTCTTTACGCGTTCCACCGAAGCGCTCCGGGATTTCCACCGTCTTATCGGGGGAAAAATTCCGCTTATCGGCACCGGCGGCATCGCATCGGCTGAAGACGCCTATATAAAAATTCGCGCGGGCGCTACCCTCGTGCAGCTCTACACCGCGCTAGTCTATCAGGGCTTCGCGCTGATCCCCGCCATCCAGTCGGGATTGGTAGAACTGCTGGAGCGCGACGGGTTTACGCATATTTCTCAGGCTGTCGGTGTCGACGGCTAGATTGCCTGAGCGATTATTTGGAATCTTCTTTTTCCGGCTCTTTCCGCTCTTCGCAGGCCAGCACGGTGATGTCGTAAACCGGGTGTTCCAGCCCGGACAGGCCAGGGCTGGAGGAAAACATCCAGCCGAGGAAAATCGACTGCGGCGCTTCGCCCTGTTTCAGTTCGGAAATATCCAGCAAGGCGGCGTTTTCCGGCCGGTCTTCCGGCGGGGCTTTCCAGCATTTGCGCGCGACGATCTCGATGTTCCCAAAGCGCAGCGCAGAACCCAAAGGGCCATCGAGTTTGGAAATATGGCCTGTGACCTTGTTCAATCCCTGCAGTACGATGGTGTTGTATTGCGGCTGTGGCGCGACTACCGGCGGCGGCGTATCGGTAACCTCAATATCGGCTGCACCGGCCGTGAAAGAAAATGCCGCAAGGCAAAGCAGCAGGGCGAGGGGGGCGCGCACGCTATTCCCCGGCGGGTTGTTTCTCATCCTTGTCCACCCCGCCGCCGCTGAACATGAATTTTCCGATCATTTCTTCGAGGTTGACCGCCGACTGGTTGAACTTGATCACGCCGCCGTCTGCGAGCATCTTTTCGTCGCCGCCGGGGGTGAGTTGCACATATTTATCGCCAAGAAGCCCGCTGCTTACGATGGAAGCCGAGGAATCTTTCGGCACCAGCGTATCTTTACGGATCTGCATGGTGGCCACCGCCTTGTAGGTCTGCGGGTCGAGCGTGAGGTCGGACACCACACCCACTTTCACGCCGCCGATGCGTACGTCGCTGCCGAGCGCAATGCCCGACGCGTTGGAGAAAGCGGTGGTGACCTTGTAGCCGTCATCCACGCGCATCTGGCTGCCTTCGTAAGCGAAGGTCAGGAACGCGCCTGCCACCAGCAACACGATGGCGCCCATTAGCGTTTCGAGGATATTTTTCTGCATGGTCAGGCCTTTTCCACCTTTTTTCTTGTCACTGACTGCAATCAATAGCAAAAAAGAAATGTTTTCAAAGCAAAAAACCGCAACATCCGGTAAAACAATCCTATGATCTCTCCGGCAATCAGGCTGCTACGCCCGCGGCAATGGATAAAAAACGGCTTCGTGCTGGCGCCGATGTTCTTCGCCGGGCTGTTTACGCAGCCGCTGGCGTGGAAAATTTCGCTGGAGGCGGCGTTGTGCTTTCTGTGTATGTCTTGTTGCGTCTATATCATCAACGATGTGCAGGATGTAGCCGAAGACCGTACGCACCCGGTGAAAAAACACCGGCCGCTGGCGTCGGGGCGGCTGCCGGTCGCGGTGGCGCTGGCGATGCTGTGCGGGTTCGCCGTGCTCGCGGGCATGCTGCTGCTGCGCCTGCCTGCGCCGTGCGCGGCGGTGGCGATGGTGTATGTCGGGCTGAACGTGCTCTACACGTTTTATCTCAAGCAGATCGCCATCATCGATATTTTCTTTATCGCCTTCTGCTACGTGCTGCGCGTGCTGATGGGCGGCTATGCGCTGGATGTACGGATTTCACCATGGATCGTGCTCGCCACGTTCTTGCTCGCGCTGTTCCTTGCCTGCGGCAAACGGTACCATGAGCTGGGATTCGAGGAATATGCCCGCGCCCGCGCAAACCTGCGCCATTACAACCGTAACCTGCTCGACCGCATGCTGGTGATTTCCGCCGGCAGCGCGCTGATGACCTACGCCATCTACGCCGCCGAAGTCGCAACCCGCATCGGCAAAACGGAGATGATCTACACGGTGGGGTTCGTGGCGTTTGGCCTGTTCCGCTACCTGCAATCGATCTATGTGTACGGCAAGGGCGGCGAGCCGGAGGCCATCTTATTCAAAGACAAGCTGCAACTGGCCAACGCATTCGCATGGCTGGCGGTGACGCTGGCGATTATGTTCAGCTAGGTTGTTAGGGCTTCCACGACTCATAGTCCGCCGTGGCTTCCGCGCGCTTGCCGCCGCGCAGCAAATGGCCGGGCGGGACGTAGGCGCCGGGCGTGCCGGTTAAGTTCGGCAAATGCGGTTTTTCCCAGGCATAGTGGCGAATCGCGCGTTCAGCAGGCGGATTGTTATGCGTGTAATGCAGCCAGCCGTGCCATTCGGGGGGAACTTTCGTGGGTTCCGCCTTGCCGTGGAATATTACCCAGCGTTTTTCGCGGCGGTTTGCCGGTATGCGGCGTTCGCGGTAGTATTTGTTGCCGAACGCGTCCTTGCCGACGAGCCTGCCGCGGAAATACGTGAAAATGCGCGTGGTGATGGTCATGGTCTATCCCTTAATCCAACCGAGGCGTTCGAGTTTTTCCTCATTGCCCTTGGCAGCCTTGTCGTTGATGAGGATTTTGATCATACGCCGCTTGTCGTCGAATTCAGCAAAAATCTTTTCGCGGATGAGCACGCCCTTCTGTTCCTTGAATAACGGTGGCGGCAGGGCGGGCGAGGTGAACCCTTCGCTGCTGCGCTTCCATTTTTTCAGGTCGATGGCGGACATCAATAATCCAAGAAGCTCCTGAGTTTGCGCGAGCGGCTCGGGTGTTTCAGCTTGCGCAGCGCTTTCGCTTCGATCTGGCGGATGCGTTCGCGCGTCACCGAGAATTGCTGGCCTACTTCTTCAAGCGTGTGGTCGGTGTTCATGCCGATGCCAAAGCGCATGCGCAGCACGCGTTCTTCACGTGGGGTGAGGGAGGCGAGGATGCGCGTGGTGGTTTCACGCAGGTTGCTTTGGATGGCGGCGTCGAGCGGCAGCACGGCGTTTTTATCTTCGATGAAATCGCCCAGATGCGAATCTTCCTCGTCGCCGATCGGGGTTTCCAGCGACACCGGCTCCTTGGCGATTTTCATCACCTTGCGTACCTTGTCCAGCGGCATCACCAAGCGTTCGGCCAATTCTTCCGGCGTCGGCTCGCGGCCGATTTCGTGCAGCATCTGGCGGCTGGTGCGCACGATCTTGTTGATCGTTTCGATCATGTGTACGGGGATACGGATGGTGCGCGCCTGATCCGCGATCGAGCGCGTGATGGCCTGACGTATCCACCATGTTGCGTAGGTGGAGAATTTATAGCCACGGCGGTATTCAAACTTATCCACCGCCTTCATCAGGCCGATATTGCCTTCCTGAATCAGGTCGAGAAATTGCAATCCGCGGTTGGTGTATTTCTTGGCGATGGAAATCACGAGGCGCAAATTCGCTTCGATCATTTCTTTCTTCGCGCGGTTGGTTTCGCGCTCGCCTTTTTGCACTGCGAGGATCATGCGCTTGAATTCGCCGATGTCGAGTCCCACCGCTTCGGCCATGGTCGCGACTTCCTTGCGGATCGATTCGATTTCCGCGATGTCCTTGGCGATGAATTCTTTCCATCCCTTGTCGGTGCGAGCGGCTACGCGCTTGACCCAGCCCGGGTCGAGTTCGCTGCCGATATAGGCCTCGATGAACAGCTTGCGGTTGATTTTGTAGCCTTCCGCGAGGCGCAGTAATTTGCCTTCGAGCATCATCAGGCGGCGGTTGAGATCGTAGAGCTTGTGGATGAGTTTCTCGACGCGGTGGATGGTGAAGCGCATGCCCATCATCAGCTCCACGAGATCGTGATGGAGCTTTTGGTAGAGTTTCTCGTCTTCCTTGCTGTACTTGCCTTCACCGAACGATTTGGTCAGGCGCTTTTCCTGCAGCGAACGCATTTTTTTGCTGATCTTGGCGAACTGGTCGAGCGTTTCTAATATCTGCGGTTTCAGCGCGCTTTCCATGGCGAGCAGCGACACGGTGCCGTCATCTTCGTCCTCGGCGAAATCTTCTTCCGGCGCGGCTTTTTCGCCTTCTTCGCTTTCTTCGTCTTCGTCGCCGTCCTCGTCTTCTTCGTCCTCGTCCTCTTCTTCGACCGCTTTGACGACGGGCGCTGCGACGGCTGCGGCTGCCGGGATCATGCCGGTTTCGCTGCCTGCGCCGTAGGTCGCATCAAGATCGATGATGTCGCGCAGCAACATCGTGCCTGCGTCCAGCTCATCGCGCCAGGAGAGAATTTCCTTCATCACCAGCGGGCATTCGCACAATGCGCTGATAACCACTTCGCGGCCGGATTCGATGCGCTTGGCGATTTCGATTTCGCCTTCGCGCGATAGTAATTCCACGTTACCCATCTCGCGCAGATACATGCGCACCGGATCGTCGGAGCGGCCGACATTTTCCACTTCTTCCGCATCCACTTCCGCAGGCGCATCCGCAGGGTCGACCGGCGCACCTTCTTCGGTGACGGTGATGTCTACCTGTGCCAGCGCGCTGATCGCGGCGTCGATCACTTCCGGCGAAAATTCGTCCGACGGCAGGATAGCGTTCAATTCGTCATAAGTAATGAAACCGCGCGCCTTTCCGAGCGCAATCAACTTGCGGACGACGGCCTGTTGCAATTCTTCTTTGGAGGATTCTTTTTTCGTGCTGTCTTTTTTAGCGGGCTTAGCGGCCGATTTTTTTTCGGCTATTTTTTTTGTGGGTTTACCGTTCTTCACTATGATCTCCTGATGCCTTGCCGCAGGCGTCTTGCTCTGCGGGGCGGGTTGCGGTTTGGCCGTGATGGGTTTTGGTTTCGGCTTGGGCGCGGTTTTGGCGGCGGCCTGCTTCTTTACAGGCTTTACGGTGGCTCTGGCAACGTTTTTCGCTTTAGCCTTCGCGGGTTTCGCCTTGGGCTTGCTTTTTACGGGCAGCTTCTTTTTCACGACAGGTTTTTTTGTCGGCGCGGCAAGGCGCTTTTTCTTTTTTGCGGGGGCGTTCTTGCTTTTGAGTGCGCGTTTTTGAGCCATTGATCGCGATCCTTAAATAATGGTTTGCCTAAGACGTTTTCACAACGTCACAAACAATAAACTGATATATAAAGGGTATTTCTAATGCCTGCCGCCAGCCAAACGGAATTGTAAACATGCTAGAAATAAGGCAAATTTTATTTTTTTCAATGGTTAATTAGCATGCCCTTATGCGGCGTCGGGTTCGTTGGGGGCGAATTGGCGGGATAATTGCGCTTTTTCAAGCGCTTTTTGTGTTTCAATCATTCGTTGGTAACTGGCTTCGTCGAGCGACGCCCCGGCGCTTTCCTGCAGTTCCTTCAATTCGAGCTGCAAATGCTCAAGCTGGTAAGCGCAAACATTTTCATTCCACAACTGCCACGCATCCTCGATCGTCAGGCTAGGGCGGTAGGGCAGGGCGAGCGATTCGCCGAGCATGTTGCCAAGCGCCATGCCGGGCAATTGCGTTTGCAGGTAGGCGGCCAGTGCGTCAGGATTATCGATCCCCGGCTGTTCGGAGGCGGAAAGCAGCGCATTGCGCAGCGCATCGACACCCGCATTGCGGATGTCGAGGTGCGATAGCACTTCCACCACCGCGCTTTTATGCAGCAGTGCCGGGAAAATAAGCAGGCCGGAAAACATCTGGCGGATCACCGCGTCAAGCGCCGCCGACTGGTGCGATACCATCATCTGCATCACCTGCGGTGATCGCGGTTGCACAGGTTTTCCCTTGGTGCGCGTCTTATCCCACAGGCGCTGGCGGCAGGCGGAAATCTGGCGGCGCAAATAATCGAGGTAATCGTGCCGCACGGTGGGGTCGGTGATTTTATCAGTGAGTTTTTTGCATGCGTCCTCCAGCGCGGCGAGCCCTTCGGGAATGTCGAGGCGGTATTGCTGCGATAGGCTTTCCCACAACGACTGCGACAGACGCTGCGCATTGTTCACAATCGCCTCGAAACTCGCCTTGCCGTGCTTGCGTATATACGTGTCGGGGTCTTCGCCGCGCGGTAACAGCGCAAAGCGCAGGCTGCATCCGGGCTTGAGCAGCGGCAGCACGATTTCGGCCGCGCGCGCCATCGCGCGTTTGCCCGCCGCGTCGCCGTCTAGACACAGCACCGGCTCCTTGCACAATTGCCATAGCAGGCGCAAATGTTCGGGCGTGACGGCGGTGCCGAGCGTCGCTACCGCGTAATCCACGCCCGCCTGCGCGGTGGATACTACGTCCATGTAGCCTTCCATCACCACCGCCATGTTGCGCTCGCGCGCGGCGCGCTTAGCGAGGTCGAGGTTGAACAGCATCTCGCCTTTTTTGAACACCGCCGTTTCCGGCGAGTTGAGGTATTTCGGCAATTTGCTGTTCGCGGTATCCACGATCAGGCGTCCGCCGAACGCGATGATTTTTCCCGACGCGTTGCGGATAGGGAACATCACGCGCCCACGGAAACGGTCATACGGCACGCCGCCGCCTTCGGGCAGGATGATAAGCCCGGCCTGCGCCTGCAGCGGCTGCGGGAATCCGGCCTTCAGCAAATGCTGGTGCAGCGCGTTGCGGCCATCGGGCGCGTAACCGATGCGGAACTGTTTTTGCGTATCGGCGGCAAGCCCGCGTTTCTTCAGGTAATCCTGTGGCAGCGCGTTGGCGGCAAGCTGCTGCTCGAACCATGTGGCGGCGGCATCGAGCACGTCGTGGATGGTTTTTTCCGCGTCCGCGCGCCGCGCTTCGATGGGATCGGGCTTCGGCATGGGGATGCCTGCGTCACTGCTTAAGCGCTCGATCGTTTCAGGGTAGGTCAGCCGCTCGTATTTCATGAGGAAGCTGATCGCGTCGCCATGTTCGCCGCAGCCGAAACAATGGTAGAAGTTTTTTTCGTCATTGATGGTGAATGACGGCGATTTTTCGTTGTGGAAAGGGCACAACGCGTGGTATTCGCGTCCCGCTTTCTTAATAGCGATGCGCGCGCCGATGATTTCCGACAGGAGAAAATGCGAGCGCAGACGCTCTATGAATGACGGAGGAAATCGCATATAACGCTAATGATGAGTAAAGCCCTGCATATATCCAAATATTGGTTCACTTCTGCGGATCAATCGGTGCCGGTGGTGATCCGCAAGCATAAAACGGCGCGGCATATGATCGTCCGCTACCAGCCGCTCGACCGGTGCCTGACGCTCACTTTACCCCGATATGTGGCTATCGGGCAAGGGTTACGTTTTATCGAGGAAAAGCGAGGCTGGATCATGCAGCAGCTCGCCAGCCACGCCGACGCGGGAGCCGCGTTCGCCGACGGCGGGACGCTGCCGTTGCTGGGCGCGCGATACCGCATAGCGCATACGGGCGGGCGCGGCGTGGTGCGGATCGAGGGCGATTGCGTACTCGTGCCCGGAGAGCCGGAATTCCTTGCCCGCCGCCTTCAGGACTGGCTGCGAGCGCTCGCTCGCGACGAAATCACGCCTCAGGCGCAGGCACAGGCCGCGCAGGTGGAAAAACGTATCCGAAAAATCACCGTCCGTGACACTAGCTCGCTATGGGGAAGCTGCACGCAAGACGGCAACCTGTCTTTCTCATGGCGGCTGGTGCTTGCCCCGCGTGAGGTGCTGGGCTACGTGGTTAGCCACGAGGTCGCGCATTTGGTGGAAATGAATCATAGCAAGGCGTTCTGGCAGGTCGTAGCCCAGCTGTGCCCGCACTGGCGCGAATCTCGTCATTGGTTGCAAACGCACGGCAAGACGCTGCACGCATACCGGTAGGAATTACAGTTTTTTCCGCTTTCGCAGCGGGTGCTTTTCCTGCACCAGTTTTTTCAGGCGGTCGCCTGCGATATGGGTGTAGATTTGAGTGGTGGAAATATCGGAATGTCCCAGCAATTCCTGAATCACGCGCAGATCGGCGCCGCCTTCAAGCAGGTGGCTGGCGAAAGAATGGCGCAGCGTGTGCGGCGACAACGCCTCGGGATCGATATTCGCCTTCACCGCCAGCGCCTTCAGCATCACGCCGAACTGCTGGCGGGTGACATAACCTTCAGCACGGTGGTAAGGAAACAGCCAGACACTCGGCATGCGCTTTTCCTCCGTGCCGGGAAGGAAATCGTCGCGTACTTCAAGGTAACGCGAAAGCGCAGCGCGCGCATGCCCGTTGATCGGCACCAGCCGTTCTTTATTGCCCTTGCCGGATACGACGAGCGAATCGGCTAGCACCTGCTTGCTGCCGGGTTTTACCTGCAGTGCGGAAAGTTTGAGCGACACCAGCTCCGATACGCGCAATCCTGCGCCGTACATCAGCTCCAGCATGGCCTGCAAGCGGATGCCTTCGGCGGAATTATCCTTGCGCGCGGCGCTGATAAGAGCGGTGATATGCCCGGTTTCGAGCATTTTAGGCAGTATTTTGGGCTGTTTGGGCGTTTCCAGCGTGGCGGCCGGGTTGTCGGCGCGCATCTTCTCATTGTAGCAGAATTCAAAGAATTGCCGCAGCGCCGACAGTTTCCGGGCTACTGAGCGGGCGGCGAGTCCTGCGCGGGCAAGCTGCGCCATGAATTTTTCGATGTCGGTGCGGGAAACGTTACCCAGCTTGAGGCGATGTTTGCTGGAAAATGAAAGAAAATCAGATAGATCGCGCTGGTAGGCCGCTGCCGTATTTGCCGCCGCGCCGCGTTCGGCCACCATCATTTCGATGAATTGCCCGACAATCCGCGCGTCTTCGTTACTCGGGCTTACCGGCGAGGAAGGCTTTGGCATCGAGCTCCTTTTCCACCGTCTGCGTGGGGGCGGGAATGTCGGTCATGTACAGCACCGCAATGCCGGAGCCTGAGGCCAGCACGAGCAGCAGCACGAGAAATTTAAGCGGGGAGCGGCGTCGCTTCTGTTGCATTCTTTGTCATTTCCTTTAATTATGAACACCATGGTAATCAGCGCCCTTTACAATAACAAGCAAAAAAGAAGCATTTCAACCGATGACGCTTCACACGCATAATGAACCTTATACAGCGCTGGCGTTGGATAAGCCGGTGGTGCTCGTCGGGCTGATGGGCGCAGGAAAATCGACCATCGGGCGCAGGCTTGCGGGCGCGCTGGGGTTGCAGTTCATCGACTCCGATCAGGAGATCGTCGAGGCCGCCGGCTGCAGCATTTCCGACATTTTTGAAATCCACGGCGAAACGATTTTCCGCGACCTCGAACAGCGTGTGCTAATGCGTCTGCTTGGCGGCGAAGTCACGGTGATCGCCACCGGCGGCGGCGCGTTCATCAATCCCGAAATCCGCGGCGCTATCCGCGAGAAGGCGATTTCCGTGTGGCTGAAAGCCGACCTTGAAGTGTTACTGGAGCGGGTTTCCCGCCGTGACACCCGCCCGTTGCTTAAAACCGGCGACAAAAGCGCCATCCTGAAAAAGCTGATGGACGAGCGCTACCCGCTCTATGCCGAAGCCTCCATTACCATCGACAGCAACGCAGGCATGCACGAATCGGTGGTCACCAGCATTATTCAGGCGTTGAAGGAACGTGTCGCATGACGCAGACCTTACGTGTGGAGCTGTGCGAACGCAGCTACGATATTCTCGTAGGCGAGCGCCTGTTGGCCGATGCCGGGACGCATATCGCGCCGCTGCTGAAAGGCAAAAAGGTCATCATCGTCACGGATGAGCAGGTGGCGCGGCTTTATCTGCACCGCCTGAGCAACGCGCTGGAAGAAAAGAAAATCCAGTACCGCTCCATCGTGGTCAAGCCGGGTGAGGGCACCAAGAGTCTCAGCGCGTTCGGCGATTTGATGGAATCGCTGCTGGAGCAGCATCCCGACCGCAAGACGACGTTGATCGCGCTCGGCGGCGGGGTCGTTGGCGACATTACCGGCTTTGCCGCCAGCGTCCTGCTGCGGGGGGTCGATTTCATCCAGATCCCTACCACGCTGCTGTCGCAGGTGGATAGTTCCGTCGGCGGGAAAACCGGCATCAATTCGCGTTTCGGGAAAAACCTGATCGGTAGTTTCCACCAGCCGCTGCTGGTGCTGGCGGACGTATCTACCCTTTCGACCCTGCCGCCGCGCGAGCGCAGGGCGGGCTATGCCGAAATCGTCAAATACGGTTTTATCGATAATCCCGGCTTCTTCGCATGGCTGGAAAAAAACGGCGCGGGCGTGCTGGACGGCGACAGCGTACTCGCCGCGCAAGCGGTGGCCGCAAGCTGCAAGGCCAAGGCTGCGATCGTGGCGAAGGACGAGAAAGAATCCGGCGTGCGCGCGTTGCTTAATTTCGGTCACACGTTCGGCCACGCGCTGGAAGCCGAAACCGGCTTTTCCGATACGCTCCTGCATGGCGAGGCGGTTGCCATCGGCATGGCCATGGCTTTTGCCGCTTCGGTGAAAATGGGGCTGTGCCCGCATGCGGACGAGGCGCGCGTACTGGCGCATTACAAGGCGGTCGGGCTGCCCGCATCCCCGTTGTCGCTGCGTCCGAACTGGGACATCGACCATCTCATGGCGCATTTCGGACACGACAAGAAGGCCGAAGCAGGCAAGCTCACCTTCATCCTCACGCGCGGCATCGGCAAGGCATTCATCGCCCACGACGTGGACGCGGCGCTCATCCGGCAGGTGCTTGCCGAAACCTGCGCCGCGATGTAAGCTGCCGCTCATTGTGAAGCCCGCGCCCATCCATATTTCCGGTGACGTGCCTGCCATCCGTGCGATGCAGCGGGGCGATGCGCGGCGCATATGCGAGCTTGCCGGGCGCATCTGGCGCGAATGCTACCTTCCAGACATCGTCTCCGCCGGACAGATCGATTACATGCTGGAGAAATTCTGCACCGCTGAAGCCATCGAAAAAGCCGCGGCGGAAAAACAGCAGCGTTTCTGGCTGCTGCATGAAGGCGAACGCCTCTGCGGGTACATCGCCGTCGAGCCTGCGGGCGAGGATAACTGGTTTATCGACAAGCTCTATGTGGACGCGTGCGACCACGGCAAAGGCTTCGGCGCGCGCCTGCTCGCGCATGCCATCGCCGCCCACGCGCCGCGTGTCCTCACCCTGCGCGTGAACCGCAGAAACGTGCAGGCCGTCAATTTCTATTTCCGCAATGGATTTATCATTGAGAGGCTGGACGTGCGCGATATCGGCGGCGGCTATGTCATGGATGATTTTATTATGAAAAGGGTGCTGTAACCATGGATAACGAGCTGATTTTTTACGGCCTCACCATCCTGTTGCTGCTGCTGATCTCGGCGTTTTTCTCCGCAGCGGAAACGGCGCTTACCGCCATCTCCCGCGCACGTATTTATCAACTGGTGATGGGCGGCAACAAGCGCGCTGAAATCGTAAGCCGCCTGCGCCGCGAGAAAGAATCGCTGATCGGCACGGTGCTGCTGGGCAACAACGCGGTGAACATCGCGGCTTCGGCGATCGCCACCAGCTTCACACTCAAGTTGTTCGGCACGGAAAGCGGCTTGCTGCTGGTGACGCTCGCCATGACGCTGGTGGTGGTTATTTTCACCGAAGTGCTGCCGAAAACCTATGCCATCCAGAATGCGGAGAAAGTATCGCTCGTACTTGCGCCGATCCTGAGCGTGCTGGTAAAGCTGCTTTATCCGATTACGCGCAGCATCCAGATTTTCATTCGCGTGCTGCTGAAAATATTCGGCATCGACATTTCCAAGAGCAACACGCTGATTTCCGCGACCGACGTCATTCGCGGCACTATCGAGCTGCACCATCGTGAAGGCAAGATGATCAAGCAGGATCGCGACATGCTCGGTAGCATTCTCGATCTCAACGACATCGAAATCGGTGAAATCATGATTCACCGCAAGCATGTGGAAATCATCGACGCAAGCCTGCCGCCGGAAGCGCTGGTGGCGGCCGCCGTGAGCACCATGCACAGCCGCATTCCGCTGTGGCGCGACCAGCCGGACAACATCATCGGCGTGCTGCACGTGAAGAATCTTATCAAGGCGCTCAACGAATATAAAGGCAAGCTCGACAGCGAGCGCATTATGTCCATCTGCACTGTGCCGTGGTTCATTCCCGAAACCACGTCGCTGCGCGACCAGTTGCTTGCTTTCCGCAGCAAGCGCCAGCATTTCGCCTTTGTGGTGGACGAGTACGGAAGCTGGCTCGGCATCGTCACGCTGGAAGACATCATCGAGGAAATCGTCGGCGACATTGACGACGAGCACGACGAAGCCGACAACGACATCCAGAAAATCGGCAAGGATGTCTACCTGATCGACGGCAGCGTCAGCGTGCGCGACCTCAATCGCCATCTCGACTGGAAACTGCCGGACGAAGAGGCATCCACCATTGCCGGGCTGCTCATCCATGAGATCGAAGTGCTTCCGTCGGTGGGCGAGCGCTTCAACGTGTTCGGGTTCCGCTTCACGGTTATGGAAAAATCCGCCGCGCAGATCACGCGCCTGCGCGTCGAAAAATTGCCGGATACGCGCCTGCCTGAGGATTTGAAGGTGTAATGGCGGATGACGATTACATCATCGAATACACCGTTGCGGGGAAATCCGTGAAAGTGACCGCCATCGACCCTCATACGATGAAGGAAGTGTCCATCGTCGGCGCAAGCTCGGTGAGCAAAAAACAGCTCGCAAAGCTCGCCGTACGCAAGCTGGAATACGTACTCAAAAAGAACGAATCATGAGTGTGCTTAAAAAAATCCGCCGTGCCTTCAGGAAAAAAGGCAAAAAGAAATCCGGCAGGAAATCTGGGAAAAAATCGGGCTACACGCCGCGGCGCTCCCCCGCGCTGGAATCGAAGGGCGGCGCATCGCAGCACAAAACGCAGCCGCCGCGCAAGTTCCCGCGCTACCGCCGCCGCAGCAAATGGTTCCGCCGGCTGGTACGCAAGCTCATGCTATGGGGCGGCGTGGCGGTAGTGTGCACGTATCTCTGGTTTTCGTGGGGGTTGCCGGACATTGACGACCTCAATAAATTCACCAAGGCGCCGAGCATCCTCATCAAATCCGAAGATGGCCAGATTATCGGCAGTTTCGGCGATATTTACGGCGATTTCGTCGATTTCGAGGATCTGCCCGCCGCGCTGATCGACGCGGTGATCGCCACCGAAGACCGCAATTACTACCACCATTTCGGCATCGATCCGCTGGGGCTTCTGCGCGCTACGATCGCCAACATCCGTGCGCGCCACGTGGTGCAGGGCGGCTCCACCATCACGCAGCAAGTCGCCAAGAACGTGTTTCTCACGCCGGAGCGTTCGCTGTCGCGCAAGATACGGGAGATGATGCTGGCGGTGAAGCTGGAGCGCCGTTTTACCAAGAAGGAAATACTCAGCATTTACTTAAACCGCGTCTATCTCGGCGCGGGAAGCTACGGCGTTGACGCCGCGTCGAAGCGTTATTTCGACAAGCCCGCGCGCGACATGAACTTAAGCGAATCGGCGATCATGGCCGGGCTGCTCAAGGCGCCCTCGCGCTACGCGCCCACCGGCAATCCCACGCTTGCGCGCAAACGCGGCGAGCAGGTGCTAGTCAATATGGCGGACGCGGGCTACCTCACGCCGCAGCAGGTAGAAAAAGGCAGGCGCGAACTCACCGCGACGATGGGCAAGCGCCCGCGCGATTCGCAGAGCGCGCTCTACTTCGCCGACTGGCTGTTCGACCAGCTCGCTGATTATGTCGGCAACGTGCAGCAGGATTTAGTGGTTATCACCACCTTGCGTCCCGACTGGCAAGCGCTCGCCGAAAAATCCATGAACGACATCATGGAGAAGGACGGCGAACCGCATGCCGCGAGCCAGTCTGCCATCGTCGCCATGAGTCCCGACGGCGCGATCCGTGTGATGATCGGCGGGCGCAGCTATGCCGAAAGCCAGTATAACCGCGCGACGCAAGCGCTACGCCAGCCTGGGTCGTCGTTCAAGCTCTTCGTCTACCTCGCCGGTCTCGAAAGCGGCCTTACGCCCGATACGATGGTGGAAGACAAGCCCATCACGATTCCTATTTCCGGCGGCAACTGGTCGCCCAAGAATTACAATAACCGGTATCTCGGTGTGATCCCGCTGCGCGAGGCGGTGCAGGAATCCATCAACACGGTGGCTGTTCAGGTAAGCGAGCGCGCCGGGCGCGGCCATGTTATCGACATTGCCCACCGGCTGGGCATCAACGCCGATCTCGACCCCGTTCCGAGCATCGCGCTCGGCGCCACCGAAGTATCGCTGCTTGAGCTGACCAATGCGTATGCGCATCTCGCGTCGGGCGGCGCGATCGTGAACCCGTACGGGATTTTACAGGTCGATACGGTCGTCGGGGAAACGCTCTACCAGCGGCGCGGTGCGAAAAGCGGCGTGGTGCTGCGCGGCGACGTGGTTGGCATGATGAACGAGATGCTTATGGGCGTTGTCACCGGAGGCACGGGACGCGCCGCCCAGATCGGTCGCCCGGCGGCAGGAAAAACCGGCACTACGTCGGATTATAAGGATGCATGGTTTATCGGCTACACGCCCGATCTCGTCGCAGGCGTCTGGGTGGGCAACGATGACAACACGCCGATGAAAAAAGTTACCGGCGGCATGCTGCCTGCGCGCATCTGGCATAATTTCATGCAGCCCGCGCTTGCAAGCACGCCGGTCTCGTCGCTGCCCACCGACGGTTCCTCCGGCTTCCTGCCGTGGGATGGGCCGAGCGGCGGCGGGTTGGAACTCGGCAGCGGATTCTGGGACAAGCTGCTCGGCGGCGCGCCGGATATGCCTAAAAAAGGCAAAGTGGAATATCAATACCCGACGCGCTGATACACCATCGCTTTTATTCTTGTCATTCCTGCGTACGCAGGAATCCATTCTCTATTTTGTAGTTTAAGATCCCTGCTTTCGCAGGGATGACAAAGGCCTGAGCATCACCCGCATCATCAACGGCAGCAGCGCCCAACCCATTTCGCTGACGGCCACGAATAAAACCACCTGCGGCGAGAAGTGCACCAGAGCAAGGCTCACGCCCATCGCCGCATTATTGAAGCCGGAACATACGGCATAGGTGACGCGCTCCTCACGCGGCTTTTTCGCGCCGAATAATAAACCTGCGAAAATGAACGACGCGAAACACAGCAGCACGATAGTAAAAGGTGCAAGCAACCCGGCGAGATTGCCGAGGATCAGCTCGCGCTGCTTGGCGATGACCAGGGCAATGATGAAGGCCACCAGCACTATCGACAGCATCTTGTGGTTGCCGTTGATAAACCCGGCCAGCGCGCGTTGTTTGCGCACCAGCGCGGACACGATCATCGGTGCGAACACGCACCATGCGAGTGTGGCGAATAAGGGTAGCGGGGAGGGCGCAATCTGCGCGCTGCCGATCAGCGCGAATTGCAGCGGAATGAGTAGCGGCGAAGCCAGCGTGCTGATAACGACGATGGCAAACGCATTAGGCACGCGCCCGCCGAACATGGTGCAAAATGCCGGGCTGGATACCGCCGACGGCAGCAGCGCAAGCAGGAAAATGCCCATCGCGTAATCAGGTGCAACCAGCAGTGCGAGCGCCCACAATGCCAGTGGTAGGAGCATGTAACGAAGGATACAAAATAACCCGACATCGCGCCACGCAATCGCAGAAAATCCGCCCTCGTGCAGCCGGTAGCACGACACGAAGGTAAGCATCGCCAGCGTAATGATCGCCGAATTATCCGGGAGGGAAGGCAGTCCGGGAACCACAAGCCCCGCAAAGCAGGACAGGACGAGCACGAAGCCGAAGTGATTTTCGATGAAGGTTTTCATAACTGTCATCCTGAACGGAGCGAGGGATATTAATGTCCTTCGCTGCGCTCAGGATGACAAGGATAATCTCACGAACAGCCGCTGGTGCTACCGCACGTATCGCACTTCATGCAGGTGCCGTTGCGCACCAGCGTGAAATTCGCGCATTCCGTGCAGGCGTCGCCTTCGTAGCCTTTGGCTTTCGCTTCGCGGATTTTTTCGCGCAGGCCGCTTACTTCGCTGCTCTGTACTGATACGCCGATTTTTACCGTGACATTGTCCTGCTCGGCATGGACATACGCTTTGGTTTCATGGTCGGTGGCGAGCGCGAGGCTGCCTACGGTCTGCGTGCCGTGCGCGTGCGCGGTTGCGGGTGCCGAAGTCGGTTTGTTGTTGGAGACGACATAGAGCTTGCCGCGCACGAAGCCGTTGCTGGTGGCTTTGTTGAACAGTTGCGGCAGTTCCGGCTGGTCGTCATGGGCGTGGATGGAATCGCCGTCGCCGCGTCCGATGGAGTCGGAGCGGAGATCGCCGATTTCCACATGCGCGAGGTCGTGGCGGCCAAGATAGGAGATCGCCAGTTCGCGGAAAATATAGTCGAGGATCGAGGTGGACATCTTGATCGCCTCGTTGCCTTCGACCATGCCCGACGGATCGAAGCGCGTGAAGGTGAACGCATCGACAAACTCCTCCAGCGGCACGCCGTATTGCAGGCCGATGGATACCGCGATGGCGAAATTGTTCATCAGCGAGCGGAAGGCGGCGCCTTCCTTGTGCATGTCGACGAAGATTTCGCCGAGCTTGCCGCTTTCATATTCGCCGGTGCGCAGATATACCTTATGCCCGCCGACGGATGCTTTTTGCGTATACCCCTTGCGGCGTTCCGGCAGGCGCGAACGTTCGGCCTGATAGATACGTTCCACGATGCGCTCCGCGATTACTTGCGGCGAACGCAGCGTGCGCAGCTCTTCCTGCTTCACATCGTCATCGGCATCCACCGACAATTCGGCGGCGATGGCGGCGTTGAGCGGCTGCGACAGCTTGCTGCCGTCGCGATAGAGCGCGTTGGCTTTCAGGCAGAGTTTCCACGACAATACATAGGCGTCCTTGCACTCTTCAACGGTGGCCGAATTGGGCATATTGATCGTCTTGGAGATCGCGCCGGAAATGTAGGGCTGCACGGCGGCCATCATGCGGATATGGCTTTCCGCAGACAAGAAGCGAGTGCCTTTTTTGCCGCACGGGTTGGCGCAGTCGAACACCGGCAGATGCTCGTCCTTCAGGTGGGGAGCGCCTTCCAAGGTCATCGTGCCGCAGCAATATTCGTTGGCGGCGTCGATGTCCGCACGCGTGAATCCGAGCGCGATGAGCATGTCGAAGCTGAAATCGTTGAGCTGCGCTTCAGTGAGGCCGAGCTTGGCCTTGCAGAACTCTTCGCCTAGGCTCCACTTGTTGAACGCGAACTTGATTTCAAACGCCGACGCCAGCGATTTTTCGATCTTGGCGAGCGCGTCGTCGTCGAATCCTTTGGCGCGCAGTGCAGCATGGTTGACGCCGGGCGCGTCTTTCAGCGTGCCGCGACCGACTGCGTAGGCGTCGATCTCCTGAATCTGTTTCTGCGTGTAGCCCAGTGCTTTCAGCGCTTCGGGCACTTGCTGGTTAATGATCTTGAAGTACCCGCCGCCGGCGAGCTTCTTGAATTTCACCAGCGCGAAATCGGGCTCGATGCCGGTGGTGTCGCAATCCATCACCAGCCCGATCGTGCCGGTGGGAGCGATGCAGGTGGCCTGCGCGTTACGGTAACCGTATTGCTCGCCGAGCATGATGGCGGTGTCCCATGCTTTTTTCGCAGCTTTCACCAGCGCTTTGTCCGTACAATGGTCGATGTCCAACGGCACGGGGAGGATAGAGAGATCCTCGTAGCCGTCAATGTCGCCGAGCGCGGCGCGGCGATGGTTTTTCATCACGCGCATCATTGGTTTTTTGTTGAGCTCGTAGCCGTCGAACGCACCCAGTTCCTTGGCCATTTCCGCCGAGGTTGCATAGGACACGCCGGTCATGATCGCCGAGATCGCCGCCGAAATCGCGCGGCCTTCCAAGCTGTCATACGCAATGCCAGACGCCATCAGCAGCCCGCCGATATTGGCGTAGCCGAGGCCGAGCGTGCGGAATTCATAGGACAGGCGGGCGATTTCCTTGGAGGGGAACTGCGCCATCGCCACCGAAATTTCCAGCACGATCGTCCACAGGCGCGAGGCGTATTCAAACGATTTGATGTCGAACAGGGCGTTCGGGCGCTTGAACTTGAGCAGGTTGATCGAGGCCAGATTGCACGCCGTATCGTCTAAGAACATATATTCCGAGCACGGGTTGGACGCACGGATACGGCCGGATTCCGGGCAGGTGTGCCATTCGTTGATGGTGGTATCGTATTGCAGTCCGGGATCGGCGCACGCCCACGCCGCGTAAGCCACTTCGTCCCACAATGCACGCGCCGGAATGGTTTTTGCGACTTTGCCGTCCTTGCGGCGCAGCAAATGCCATTGCTTGTCCTGTTCGACGGCTTCTAAGAAGTCGTTGGTGACACGCACGGAATTGTTGGAGTTCTGGCCGGAGACGGTAAGGTACGCTTCCGAATCCCAGTCGGTATCGTATTCGGGGAACTCAAGATTCGTATAGCCCTGACGCGCGAACTGGATGATGCGCTGGATGTAGTTTTCAGGAATCAGCGACTTCTTTGCGTCGCGGATCGCGCTTTTCAGCGCCGGGTTGTCCGACGGGTTGAAGCGTGCGTCGGTATCGCCGGTGTTGCACGCGGTCATGATCGCGCCGAGATATTTGCGGCAGAGCTTCGAGCCGGTGACGAGTGCGGCCACCTTCTGCTCTTCCAGCACTTTCCAGTTGATGAAATCCTCGATATCCGGATGGTCGATGTCCACCACCACCATCTTGGCGGCGCGGCGCGTGGTGCCGCCGGATTTGATGGCGCCCGCGGCGCGGTCGCCGATTTTCAGGAAGCTCATCAGGCCGGAGGATTTTCCGCCGCCCGATAAACGTTCGCCGTTGCCGCGCAGGTCGGAGAAATTCGATCCGGTACCGGAACCGTATTTAAAGAGACGCGCTTCGCGCTCCCATAAATCCATGATGCCGCCGTCGTTCACCAGATCGTCGGACACGCTCTGGATGAAGCAGGCATGCGGCTGCGGGCGCTCGTAGGAGCTTTTGGATTTGGTGAGTTTCTTGCTGTCGGGATCGACGTAATAATGTCCCTGACTCGGGCCGTCGATGCCATACGCCCAGTGAAGGCCGGTGTTGAACCATTGCGGCGAATTGGGCGCGGCCATCTGCATGGCGAGCATGTGGCGCATTTCATCGTAGAACGCGCGCGCGTCGTCTTCCTTATCGAAATAGCCGCCCTTCCAGCCCCAATATGTCCACGCACCTGCCAGACGGTCGAACACCTGCTTGGAAGAGGCTTCGCCGATATAGCGTTCTTCGACGGGTAATTTTTCCAGCGCCGCCTCGTCGGGCATGCTGCGCCATAACCATGACGGCACGGCATTCTCTTCTACTTTCTTGAGCTTTGCGGCCACGCCCGCTTTGCGGAAATATTTCTGCGCCAGCACGTCGCACGCCACCTGCGACCATTGCTCCGGCACTTCCACGCCCAGCGCTTCAAACACCGCCGATCCGTCGGGGTTTTTCATCACCACGTCTACTTTCTTGAATACGATGGTGTCGTACGCAGACTGGCTGGCCTTGGTAAAGTGGCGTTCTATGCGCATGGTTGGTATCCCCTGTATATATAGTTTATCGCATTTTTTTGTGTCTGTATCGACAATCCACGGCGGTGACGAAAATCCCGTTCGCAGTACCTACATGGACGTGCGGGGTGGGTAGTGCATAACCATCAATGAATCGTCAGGCAATGTAACATTACGGGATAACGTCATCAACTAGATATTGTGCTTGACACCGCTTTTTATACTAGATGCTGTGGATATGTGGCGCTTTACCCCTATGTGAAAACTGTGGATAACTTGACTTTAGTAGCCTGCACAACCAGTTAGCTAAGTGCAAACATGTGCATAATCTTTGATGGGGAAGTATAATTATGCTACGATCCGTTAAGTTTGATTAAGTAAAGGCGCATGGCAGAACCCAAAACCATACTTTATCTCGTAGGGCCCGGCGGTACGGCGTTGAATCCCGAAGAGATGAAAACCATCGAAGGGCATTTCCGCGATGCGGGCGCCAAGCTGGTGAGCGTAGGCGATTCGCGGCGCGCCATCACGCTGGATGAAATCGGCAAAGCCGCCGCTGCGATCAAGGAGCCTATGCTGGTGTTTACCCATATGCATGGCGGCGTGAAAAACGGCAAGCATGTCGTGGGGCTTACGGGAGCCTGCGATACCCCGGCCTCCGACCTGTTCGCGGCATTGACCAAGGCGTGCGGCACCAACCGCTTCGAAATCTTCTCAACTTCATGTCATTCCGGCTCGGGGCAGGGCGTGGCGAATGCGGAACTTCCCAAGGGCACAGTCTATGTGAACCTGACGACGGGAAATGAGGCTTTCAATAATATAGACGTCATGAATATCACTTCCACCATGGCGAAGAACGCGCAGTTCACCAACGGCTTCAGCGGCGTTCGCATGCTCAGCGATTATTTGATGACGGATTATGAAACCCGCTATGTGCCGAGCGTTACCATCGCGGGGCAGGGGACGTATAATCTCGGCAGCATCTTAGGCAACCGATTAGGAAAACCCTTCAGCGAAGCCGAGAAAAAGAGGGCGCACGACACGCTGGATGTTTCTTTCGGAAAAGCAAAAGTGAGCGAATTCATCTCAAGGATCGAATCTGCGAAAAGCGAATGGAATTTCAATGTAAAAGACTACGGCCCGGCGGTGGGCGTGGCATTCGCCGCGCATGACATGAGCAAGCCCGGCCTGCAATTGCCGAAGGATTTTCATGTGCCGTTCAAGCAGGACGATACGCTGCTCGATATCCCGATGCGTGAGCCGCTGCTGCCGCCTTCGACTCCCGGCACCAACGCGCTGCCTAAATTATCCCGCTAGTTTTTCCCGCTCGCGCAGAGGCCACATTGCTTGTCTTCTATATATAGAGGGCTTTTGCGGTCGTCTTGCGTAAGCGCATGCCCGCATGCGCGGCACATGCTTGCGGTGGAAGAGGGGGCAAGCCCGTGGCCGACGGCGACACGTTCGTCGAAAACATAGCACTCGCCCTGCCATGCGCTTTGCGCTTCTGGAATTTCCTCGAGATATTTAAGGATGCCGCCTTTGAGTTGGTAAACTTCAGAAAATCCTTGGTCGAGCAGCCAGCTTGAAAATTTCTCGCAGCGTATGCCGCCGGTGCAGAAGGTGGCGATCTTTTTATGCCGCGCGGGGTCGAGGGTTTCGTGCACAAAGGCGGGGAGCTGCTTGAAATTTTTAATATCCGGGTCGATGGCGCGCGCGAACGTTCCCAGATGCACCTCATAGCTGTTGCGCGAATCGAGCACGGTAACCTCCGGATCGGCGATCAGCGCGTTCCAGTCCTTTGCATCTATATAGGTACCTGTGCGTGCGGGCGAAACCGGTTCGCCCAGCGAGATCACTTCTTTCTTCAGGCGTACCTTGGCGCGTCTGAAGGGCTGGGTTTCGCACAGGCTTTCCTTATGCTCGAAATCGTTTTTAGTGATGGTGGTTTTGAGGTGCCGCAGCACCGCATCGATATTTTCACGCGTGCCCGACAGCGTGCCGTTGATCCCCTCGGCAGCGATGAGCAGCGAGCCTTTAATCTCGTGCGACTTCAGCAGAGCAAGCAGCGGCTTCTGCTGTGCGGCATAATCGGGGAAGTCGAAAAAATGATAAAAAGCGGCGACGATAAAAGACATGCGTTGAGTCCATTCCTATAATACAGTATAGCTCAGTTCGTTACAGTAATCTGAGGACGCGTCCTATGATCCATATCAATCCCAACCGTATTAATGTGCCTTCCGGCAACACGGGCAAGCCCGGCGAGCGCAACAGGCGGCAGGCCAATGCCGACGATGCCCACCTCATTATCCCCAAACGTGCCCATGTCAACCATATTCCCGCCCCCGACTCGCTGCAGACGCTGATCAACAGCGCAGTGGCCGCCTTCCGCAAGGGCGTGTTCTGGGATCGCGGCACGATCGTGAACCTGCTGGTATGAGCTTCAACTGGGAAGACCCGTTTCTCCTGAATGACCAGCTTACCGACGAGGAACGCATGGTGCAGGGCAGCGCGCGCGCGTACGCCCGCGAGAAGCTGTTCCCACGCGTATTGGAAGCCAACCGCCACGAAAAATTCGATACCGCCATCATGCGCGAGATGGGCGAGCTGGGATTGTTCGGTGCGACCATCGAGGGCTATGGCTGCGCGGGCGTGAGCCATGTCGCCTCCGGCCTCATCTGCCGCGAAGTGGAGTGGGTGGATTCGGGGTACCGCTCGGCGCTTTCGGTGCAATCAAGCCTCGTGATGCACCCTATTTACGCCTTCGGTTCCGACGTGCAGAAAAACGCCTACCTGCCGAAACTCGCCAAGGGCGAACTAATCGGCTGTTTCGGCCTCACCGAACCCGACCATGGCTCCGACCCCGGCGCGATGATCACGCGCGCGCAGAAAGTTGCGGGCGGCTTCGTGCTCAACGGCGCGAAAAATTGGATCACCAACTCGCCCATCGCGCATGTATTCGTCGTCTGGGCGAAAGTGTACGGGCTTCCCGGCACGGAAGACGGCACGATCAAGGGCTTCATCCTCGATAAAGGCATGAAGGGGCTGTCCGCGCCTAAAATCGAAGGAAAATTCAGCCTGCGCGCCTCCGCCACCGGCATGATCGCCATGGAAGAAGTGTTCGTGCCCGAGCAGAATATGCTGCCCGGCGTATCGGGGCTGAAAGGTCCGTTCTCCTGCTTGAACAAGGCGCGTTACGGCATCGGCTGGGGTGCGTTGGGCGCCGCGGAATTCTGCATGCAGGCGGCGCGCGGCTATACGCTCGAGCGCAAGCAGTTCGGCAAGCCGCTGGCGGCCACGCAGCTCATCCAGAAAAAACTCGCCGACATGATGGTGGACATCGCGCTTGCATTGCAGGCGTGCCTGCGTGTGGGAAGGCTGATTGACGAAGGCAAGGCGCACCCCGACATGATCTCCATCATCAAGCGCAACTCCGCCGGGAAAGCGCTCGACATCGCCCGCATCGCGCGCGACATGCACGGCGGCAACGGCATTTCCGACGAGTATCATGTCATTCGCCACCTGATGAATCTGGAGAGCGTGAACACCTATGAGGGCACGCACGACATCCACGCGCTCATTCTCGGGCGCGCCATCACCGGCATACAGGCGTTCAAAAGCGAATGAAGATAGTGGCGATAGTAGTGGCGGGATTGCTTGCGGCGGCGGCGCTGGTCTATTATCACGGGTTTTATCCGCCCAACTACCTGCGGCGCGTCACCATCGCGAAGCTCGACGCGTTCGGGCATACGGTGGAAACGCAGGATCGCGCAGCCATCGTCGGTGCGCTGAACACGCTGCTTGCCGACGACGCGAAAATCGTGCTGGAAATAAGCCTGTTTTCCATTTTCAAGCAGGACGACAAGCCGGTGCCGATGCCGTTTGCCAAGCCGGATTTCCTCGCTTTCATGGATAACACCTTATCCCGGCTTTCCGATTATCACCTGACACCGCAGCTCGAAAGTTTTGCGTTGTCGCGCGATCATCAGACTGCTTCCGTCGTATTCTCTTCGCGGCAATGGGCGGATGGCAGTTCTTTCTACGCGGATGCCGCCGTCGGTATGCACTACAGTTCGGCTGCATCCTGCAAGGTGCAACTGCGCTTTGTAAATGAAGCGCCTTCGATCACGGATATTTCCTGCTATGTGGAAATCCGCTCCGTGCCGAAACCCGGGCAGGAAGGCGCGATGCGCAGTCCCGAAGCCTTGCAGCAATTGCTGAAAGAGCAGCGTTAGGGAAACAGTCTACAATTTCTCCAGCCAGTCGGTTGCCGCCTGCACGCCGAGATCATGCAGGTAGAGCAGGAATTCCCAATCGGCGTTGAGCTTGCTGGCGCGGCCGGAGCTGGCGAGTACGTCCTGCGCATCGATACGGTGGAGAGTGACCGGCTTTTCAGCCATGCGGTTATACAGCTCGATCGTTTTGATCTCCTGCGCGAGGATGGAGTTGAAACTGATTTCCGTCACGCGGTCTAGAATATCGGTGGCGGTCGTCGGCGCTTCTTCCACCTGCGCGGGGTGTACCTGCACGAGTACGATGTCTTCTGCGCCCGCGTCGTTCACCAGCGGCGCCAGCGGCGGGCAACCGGTGAAGCTGCCGTCCCAATAAGGCTCGCCATCAATCTCCACCGTCTTGAAAATAAACGGCAGGCACGACGACGCCATGATCGCCTCCAGCGATACCTGCGTGTGGTCGAACAGCTTGCCCTTGCCGGTGCGCGCGTTGGTGGCGTTGATATAGAGCTTGACCGGGCTGCTTGCGTTGAGCGCAGGAAAATCCACCATCTCTTCGACGATGCCGCGCAGCGGGTTGATGTCGAACAGGTTGAACTGGTGCGGGGAAAAGATGCGCGTGACATAATCAAGCGCCATGGTGGAAGGCGAGAAATCGATACCGACATTGCTCAGGAATTTATCCACCACGCTCATGCGCAGCGGCATCATACTCGAAGCGAGGCTGACTTTTTTCCAGAAGCTGGTCAACGCGTCGCGCGCGCCTTCGCTGCCGCCGTCGGCCAATCCCTGCGCCAGTACGACGGCCATCATCGCGCCGCCGCTGGTGGCGCTCACTGCGTCGATCTTCACGCGCTTGTCGAGCAGAAGCTGGTCGAGCACGCCCCACGCGAACGCGCTGTGCGTCCCGCCGCCCTGCAATGCCAGCGCAATGCGTTTTGTTTCGTTCATGGAATGGAGTATGAGCGTTTTTTATGCGCCGGTAAAGGACGGTTTGCGCTTTTCATTGAAAGCGTTAATGCCCTCGTGCCTGTCCCGTGTGTTAAGCAGCGTGTGGTAATATTTAAGTTCGCATGCCATCGCTTCTTCCATCGGCATCGCCATGCCTTCGCGCGTCGCCCGCTTGATTCGCTGCACGGCGAGCGGTGCGGCGTCCGCAATCGCCTGTGCGGTTTCGAGCACCGCGCCTGCAAGTTCGGACGGCGCGCATACGCGGTTAACCATGCCCGCGCGGTAGGCGTCTTGCGCCGAAAACGGCTTGCCGGTAAACAGCCATTCCCGCGCCTGCCGGTAGCCTGCCGCGCGTGGAAGCTGCTGCGTGCCGCCCATGCCGGGCATGATGCCGAGCGTGGCTTCCGGCAGGCCGAAACGGGCGTGCTCGGCGGCATAAATGAAATCGCAGGCCAGCGCCAGTTCCAGGCCGCCGCCGAACGCGCTGCCATTGACGGCGGCAATGACGGGCAGGGGGCAGTGGTACAGTGAAGATACAGCCTTTTCAAATGCATGGTGCTGTTCGTGCCACTGCTCTTCATTCATGCCTTTGCGTTCCTTGAGGTCTGCGCCCGCGCAAAAATGCTTGCCTTCCCCGGTGAGGATGATTGCGCGATAATCATTTGATTTTGTTGTTATAATATGGAATATATCCGCCAGTTCCTCGCCCATTTTGCGGTTGAGCGCGTTGGCGGCGTCCGGGCGGTTCAAGGCCAGCCGCAGGATATGCGGCGCGGCGGTGCTGGCAGAGAGGGTGGAAGTGGCCGGAAACATGATAAACCTGAAAATACTTGAAGTTTAGCCAGAAATCACTACATAAAACCACCTGATTGTAAAATACGAAACGTAGGATAGTCCCATGACGCTGCCCCTGATGCCGAAAGCCACCGCCGTATGGCTGGTTGAAAACACTGCGCTGACCTTCGAGCAGGTCGCTGAATTCTGCGGCATGCACCCGCTGGAAGTGCAGGGCATTGCTGATGGTGAAGTTGCAGGCGGCATTCGCGGCATGGATCCGCTCGCCAGCGGCCAGCTTACGGTTGATGAAATCAAGCGTTGCGAAGCTGACAGCAGCGCACGCCTTTCCATCCTCAACACCGCCAAGCAATATATCGCGCAGAAAACCAAGGGCAGTCGCTACACGCCGGTCGCACGCCGTCAGGACAAGCCGGATGCGATCGCATGGCTCATCAAGCATTTCCCGCAGATGACCGACGCGCAGATCGCCAAGCTCGTGGGCACCACCAAAAACACGATCGACGCCGTGCGCACCAAATCGCACTGGAATTCCGGGAACATCAAGCCGCGCGATCCTGTGCTGCTCGGCCTGTGCACGCAAACGCACCTCGATGCCGCCGTTGCTACGATCAAGACGGAAGCTGGAAAAGAAGCGGCGAGCTAAGGGGTTGATGTTGCTCGCGTGCAACAATCAACGAAATAATTCTCTCCAAAAATAGTTTTCAGGATGTAGGTTTTGTATCGAGCTGTATTCGCTCGATATTATCGCCTGTTTGCGAGTTGTTTCATCCCGGCACGGTAATCATTTAGTAACCTTTAAATGTTAGAAACTATAGCTAGTTGCGCGCTTGGTACTAGTGCGGATACGTCATTTAACCATCCTAGGAGTTTCCACAATGCAGACCACCCCATCCCCCACCAAGCAAGGCCAGCAAGGTTTCACGCTTATCGAATTATCGATCGTACTCGTTATCATCGGCCTGATCGTAGGCGGTGTACTGGTCGGTCAGGATCTGATCAAGGCCGCGCAGATTCGCGCGATGGTCTCGCAGATTGAAAAATACGACGCAGCGGTAAACACGTTCCGCAGCAAATATAACGGCATGCCGGGCGACCTCCAGAACGGCACGAGCTTCTTCGCTGCCGCCAGCGTTCCCACCGGCGGTAACGCCGCGATGATCGCAGGCGATGGCGTCCTCACCGATTTCGCCGGCACGCGCGTGCAGGTATCGGGTGAAGTAGCCGCCTTCTGGCACCAGCTTGCGCTTTCCAACCTGATCAGCGAACCGATGACGAGCACGGCGTCCATTTCGAGCAGCACGCCTGCTGCGATGCCGGTAGCTACCACGTTGCCCGCCGCCAAGATCGGCAACGGTAACCTGCTCATGGCTTACACGGGTGGCGCTACGCTTACCTATCCCGGCATGGCCGGCGTGAACGTGTTCCGTATCGCAGGCGTTACTTTCGCGGCCAACGTCAGCACGCCTACGATCACCTCGAACCTGACCCCGCTGGAAGCCTTCCAGATCGATACCAAGAAGGATGATGGCGTGCCGAACACCGGTACCGTGCAGGCAACCAACAACACGGCGAACTTTAACCTCAACACCGATGTGTCCACCGCAGGCGCTGCGAACTGTTTGTCCGCCGCCGCCGTGTACAACACCGGCACCTCGAACGGCGTGCAGAACAACCGCCTCTGCCAGGCGCTTGTTCGCGCGAGCTTCTAACGATGATGTCACACGGGGATGCGAAGCACGCATCCCCGTGTGTTTTTGTGTAATAGCTAAAGTATAATGCAAGGAGATCACATGCAAAAGACCCCATCCCCCACCAAGCAAGGCCAGCAAGGTTTCACGCTTATCGAATTATCGATCGTACTCGTTATCATCGGCCTGATCGTAGGCGGTGTACTGGTCGGTCAGGATCTGATCAAGGCCGCGCAGATTCGCGCGATGGTCTCGCAGATTGAAAAATACGACGCAGCGGTAAACACGTTCCGCAGCAAATATAACGGCATGCCGGGCGACCTCCAGAACGGCACGAGCTTCTTCGCTGCCGCCAGCGTTCCCACCGGCGGTAACGCCGCGATGATCGCAGGCGATGGCGTCCTCACCGATTTCGCCGGCACGCGCGTGCAGGTATCGGGTGAAGTAGCCGCCTTCTGGCACCAGCTTGCGCTTTCCAACCTGATCAGCGAACCGATGACGAGCACGGCGTCCATTTCGAGCAGCACGCCTGCTGCGATGCCGGTAGCTACCACGTTGCCCGCCGCCAAGATCGGCAACGGTAACCTGCTCATGGCTTACACGGGTGGCGCTACGCTTACCTATCCCGGCATGGCCGGCGTGAACGTGTTCCGTATCGCAGGCGTTACTTTCGCGGCCAACGTCAGCACGCCTACGATCACCTCGAACCTGACCCCGCTGGAAGCCTTCCAGATCGATACCAAGAAGGATGATGGCGTGCCGAACACCGGTACCGTGCAGGCAACCAACAACACGGCGAACTTTAACCTCAACACCGATGTGTCCACCGCAGGCGCTGCGAACTGTTTGTCCGCCGCCGCCGTGTACAACACCGGCACCTCGAACGGCGTGCAGAACAACCGCCTCTGCCAGGCGCTCGTTCGTGCGAGCTTCTAAGTTACTACCGTTGCTTTGACTTCAGGCCGCCCTTCACCGGGCGGCCTTTTTTTGCCGTTGTCATTGGCGGGATGCTTCGCTAGGTTCGCTCCTGAACGCTAATCATCAGGAGAGTCCCATGCCGGAAGCCGCACGCACCACCCAATCCACCCTTGCCATCACCGGCACGATGAAGCCCGAATACCAGGCCATTATGACTACGGAGGTTAATGCGTTCGTAGCCGAGCTTGCCGCGCAATTTGCGGGCAGGCGCGACGAGTTGCTTAAAAAACGGGCGGATCGTCAAGCGCGCCTTGATGCGGGTGAGCTGCCTAATTTTTTAGCAACCACCAAATCTATCCGCGAGGGCGATTGGACGGTGGCGCCGATACCCGCCGACCTTCAGGATCGACGCGTGGAAATTACCGGGCCGGTCGAGCGCAAGATGATCATCAACGCGCTGAACTCCGGCGCAAAAGTATTCATGGCTGATTTCGAGGATTCGCTTTCGCCCACATGGGAATCGGTCATGGATGGGCAGGTCAATTTGCGTGATTACGCCGATGGTACGATCAGCTATACAAGCCCCGAAGGTAAAAAATATGCCGTGGGCGACAAGCCTGCCGTTATTATCGTGCGTCCGCGCGGCTGGCATTTGGATGAAAAACACGTGCAATTCGCAGGCAAGCCGATTCCCGGCGCGCTGCTCGATTTCGGCGTCTATTTCCTGCTCAACGCCAAAAAGCTGATCGCCAAAGGCACCGCACCTTATTTCTACCTGCCCAAGCTCGAAAGCCATGAAGAAGCGCAGCTCTGGGCGGATATTTTTGCCTATTCCGAGTCTATGCTTGGTTTAAAAAAAGGCACGATCAAAGCCACCGTGCTGGTAGAAACCATCCTCGCCACATTCGAGATGGACGAAATCATGCATGCGCTGAAGGATTACTGCGTCGCGCTCAATTGCGGGCGCTGGGATTATATTTTCAGCTTCATCAAGAAATTCAGCAAGCACGGGGCGTTCGTGCTGCCCGACCGCGGGCAGGTGACCATGACCACGCATTTCCTGCGTACCTATTCGCTGCTGCTGATTAAAACCTGCCACCGTCGCGGCGCGTTCGCCATGGGCGGCATGAGCGCGTTCATCCCGGTGAAAAACGACGAGGCGGCGAATGAAAAAGCCTTCGCCATGGTGCGCGCCGACAAGGAGCGCGAGGCGGGCGACGGGCATGACGGCACATGGGTAGCGCATCCCGGTCTGGTGCCGGTGGCGATGGAAGTGTTCGACCGCTTGATGAAAGGCAAAAATCAGGTGGATCGCAAACGTGAGGATGTGCAGGTGACCGCTGCCGATTTACTCACCGTTCCTGCAGGCACGATTACCGAAGCGGGCTTGCGCAACAATATCAGCGTATCCGTGCAATATCTCGCCAATTGGCTGACAGGAGTAGGCTGCGTGCCGATTTTTAACCTGATGGAAGACGCCGCCACCGCCGAAATCGCGCGCTCGCAAATCTGGCAATGGATTCACCATGACAAGGGCAAGCTCGACGATGGGCGTCCGGTCACCGAATCGCTATATCTGCAACTACTGGATGAGGAATTGAAAAAACTGCCGTCAACCGGCCTGCCTTACGACAAGGCAGCTTCCATGCTCACCGAACTGGTGACGCAGGAGAGCTTCATGGAATTCCTCACGCTACCGGGATATGGGAAACTGGCGTAATAATGTCATCCCCAACGGCGTGAAAGATGACATTTTAGGTATTAGCGCAGTAAATTCCCCATCGGCACTGAATAGTTGATGAGCAGCGTTTCCGCGCCGGGGTTTTTGTCGTAGATGCTGGCGTTAGAGATATGGTTGAACGCCACGCCTACACGGTGCGCATTCGGCAACTGATAGCCCAATTCGATACCGCTACGGAATTCGATCGCCCCGCCCAGATCCTTGCTATCGCCTTCGCTGTATGCGCCGGCTACGAAATTGGGGGAGATATACAGCTCGTTGTCGATGATCGGCACATCCCAGTAAAACCCGCCGTAACCGTATACCGCGCCATCGCCGTTGAAACTAATGCCGAGCGTGGGGCGGATGCCGTATTGCACGGGGCTGAAGCGGTATTCCGCGCCGAACTCCGCCGATTCGTTTTCGCCGTCCACCAGATCGAACCAGCCGAGCGAGCCGACGAGGTAGTCGGATGCCTGCGCGGGGGCGGCCAGTACGGTGGGAATCAACAGGGCGGCTACTGCCGCGTTACGTAATAATTTCATTTTTCTCTCCATTTTTACGGGCGTATTTCAACCCGGATATGTTCTGCCGACCTACACGATAATGGGCGGAAACTAAATAATACCACTAGCTATTGCGCATAATGATTAATATTCAATTAACTGCCAATTCCTCAAAGGAATAAGATTGTGACAAGCCCTCGCCGATAGTAGGATGGGCAAAAGAACAGATAATACAATAAAACACAAGGCGCCATGCCACTTTATCATAATAAAAATCCGCATGCCCTGATCCGGTCGATCGAGATCGAACCTGCAGGGGACGGTGGCGCCTATAGCGTGTTCCACCTGCGCAAGGGTGGTGACAGAGCCGCATTGCAGGCGTTGCTTGCCGCGCCCGGCATCGGGCAGGAAGTGCTGGCCGAAACCCGCATGCACAACCAGACTTTGCTGGTTACGCGCGGGACATCCAAACCGGACGCGTTGCTGGCTGCGTTCGCCGGGCATGGCGACGCATTCGTGCCGCCAGTGGTTGAGAAAAAATTCAATCCCTGGAAATGGCGCGGTATTACCAGCATCGTGGGGCAATCGCTCCAGCTCGTGTCCAGCTTCACCAGCAGCAAACCCGGCGCAGATCGGGCAGGCATCGCCAGCTTCGCCATCTCGAACCTCATCGCCAACGTTACCAATATTACGTTCGGCGCTCAGGAAAAGGCTGATCCGCACCAGTTGCGCGTGATCAAAAAACACATCAACGATGAATTCGGAAAGCATCTTCCTGATGGGCAGGATACGATCAGCCCGGACAAGGATTGCAGCGCGCGCCGCGCGGACGGGAAGGAAGAGGCCGGGCTAGGTAAAAAGGCGCATGCGCTCATTCAGCAATATTCCGTCAGCGGTGGCGAAATCGGCTTGCGCTTGTTCGGTGCCGCATCGCTTTCCTACCCTGTCACCAAATGGGGGGAGGGGTTTAGAAAACTCAAATCCGGTTCGTTCAGAGAGGCGCATAAAGCCGCTAAGAACGATGTCAATGAAGTGACCTACAAGGTCGGGCTTATCACGCTGTTGGGTAAATTCATCTCGCTGGGTTCCATCGAGCCCGATCCCTATCACCCCACGCCGCCGACCCTGCTTGATAAATTCCGGGAGAACGTAACGTTCCGGCTCAGCTCCGTGGTTGAAGGTGTTGGCGCCGCATGGATGGCGCATGACAGGCTCACCAAGCAGAAATTCAAGTTCCGCGGAAAGGAATACCGCGATTATTTCGGCGGCGTCGGCAACCTTGTATTCATCGCCGGCTACGTGATCCGTTTCTTCGCGCCCTACGGTTCGCGGGAAGTGGATTCCAAGGAACTGCACGCGCACATCACCGACACGCTAGCGAAAATGCCGCGCGAGAAAGTGCCGCAGCTGCTGGCTGAAATCGCGGTCGATCTCAAGGAGCATTTCAAGGAAAAAGCGCCGGATATTGCCGTGATCTATTCCCAGCTCGCGTCGGAGCTGAAGCAGTATTACAAGATTGATATGCACGCCGTGCCTGCGCCGACAGAGCAAACCGCCGCCCCTTCTGCTCAGAAATATGCAGGTGCAAGCCCTGCCGCGCGTTATCAGGATAAAATCAATACTCCGGGCGAGCTTGTGCCGGGATTGCCGGGGTAGGCGATCAGCGAACCTTTTTTTTCGCCGGGGATTTTTTCTTTTTTTGCTGCGCGGTATAGGCGGTGACGATTGTTCCCACCATATCCCCGAAACGCGTTTTCAACTCGGCGCAGCGCGTGCGGCTATGCATCTCCACGCCTTTGCGCTCGCTGTAAATCAATCCGGCTTCGCGCAGGATTTTGAAGTGTTGCGACAGGGTGGATTTCGGCAGCGGTGTTTCGCAGGCATTGGCGATCGAGGAGCAATTCTTGGTGCATTCCGCGCCTGCCAGCATCATGAAAATGCGCATACGCACGGGATCGCTGAGCGCGTAAAGCACGCCCTCGACCGTGATGTCCTCGATTTTCGGATGGGAAAGTTGCCGCACGCCGCAATACCCTTCTTGACATTTTTCCTAATAGTTCTATATTCCCGAACTATTGAAGTATACGCGATCCTGCGTTACGACACAATAGCTCGCTAACCTCCTTTAAAGCAGAAAGCACACCCTTATGTCACTCTCCATGTATCAGGCGTCCATCCCCGGCTTCATTCGCAGCCTGCAGAACCTCTCCGCCATCCTCACCAAAGCGGCCGCCTATGCCGAAGCGAAGAAAATCGACCCGTCCGTATTGATCAACGCCCGCCTCGCGCCAGACATGTTCCCGCTGTCGCGCCAGATACAGATTGCTACCGATGGCGTAAAAGGCTGCGCCGCTCGCCTCGCCGGTGTGGATGTGCCGAGCTATGCCGATACCGAAACCACCTTTCCCGAATTGCAGGCGCGTATCGCCAAAACCGTCGCGTTCTTACAAGGATTTAAACCCGAACAGATCGACGGCAGCGAAAAACGCGCCATCGCGCTGAAGGTCGGCGGCGTCGACATGACATTCGAAGGCCAGCCCTACCTGCTGAGCTTCGTCATCCCGAATCTCTATTTCCACACCACCATCGCCTACGCCATCCTGCGTCATAACGGGTTGGATGTCGGCAAGAAGGATTATCTGGGCAGCGTTCAATAACAGACGGGGATTTGAAACCAGCCCACCTACACCTAAGGTCGCCTTCATGTGACTTACTGGCATAAGCCACCCGAAGCCGAAGGCGAAGGGTGGAGCGGGTGAAGGGAATCGAACCCTCGTATGCAGCTTGGGAAGCTGCCGTTCTACCATTGAACTACACCCGCGTAAGTGGCGTGCCGGACGCCCTACTTACCAGTCCCGCGGATTTTTTCAATGGTTCTCAGGCTGCCCAGCCCCAATATGCCCATGAGCACTGTGGACAGTTCCTGCATGTCGAAGGCGGGTAGGGCGGCATTACCGCCGCTGTTGGCGATGGTAAAGGCGAGTAGGGGTTGCAAGATGAAATGGTAGGAAAAGGCGATGCCGCACACCCAGCCGATGAACGGCCGCCAGCCGGAGACGAACAGGTTGGGGTTGGCGGCTTCCTGCCGGTTGATGTCGGTTTGCGAATGATCGGCTGTGATGGCCAGTTTCAGGGTTTCCAGCTCGCCCGCGCGCTCGGCCTTCAGCAGCTCGATCTTGGCGCGGTCGCGCGCCTCGGGGTCGGGAATGATCCGGTCTAGAAGCCCGGAAACTGCGTTTATACCCTCAATCCACGGCAACATGATCCCTCCTTGGTTTCCCCCAGTATATGCCTGCAAGGATTGTCCCGGCAGGGGGTTCGCACTTTTTTCACAGGTAAATCTTGCCAGAACGCCCGGTTACCCTTATGAATGGCGGCTTCGTATTTCGGGGGAAACCGCATGTCGTTGACGCAGCAATTCTATCAGGATCGGTATCTGCACATACGCTCGTTCACGCTATGGGCGGTGGCGGGTGCGTGCGCGTGCGCCGTGATGATCGCTATCCGCCCGCCGGAATTTTACAGTTTTGCGCCGACATTGTGGCATGCTTTGCTGATCCCGTTCGGCATTTATTTCGGCGGGCTGTCGGCGGTGTTCATTCACAATGCTACGCATGACAGTTTCCCAAAGCGCTGGCAGAACGTTTTTTTCGGCACGCTGTCGGGCATCCACCAGCTTTGGGGCTTCATGGGCTGGAAACTGATCCACCTGCTGCACCACCATTATTCGGACAATGTCGATTTGGATCCGCACCCGCCCAAGGGCAAGTCGTTCTGGCAGTTTACGCGCACGATGTTCCTCTATTCGTCGTCGGTGGTGTCGAAGCGTTACCGCGAACATTGGGGCGAAGGGCTGCAGACGAAGCTGCTGCACAAGGGCGTGCTGGTGACGTTCCTCATCATGGCGTCGAGTAACCTGCTGCTGTGGTTTTTGCTACTGGGGCCGGAAGGGTTCGTGTTCTTCTATATTCCCTCATATATCGCCAACCACTTGCTATTCGCCGACATCAATTACACGGCGCATCCCGCCAACGAAGAAACCGGCGAAACCGCCGCCGCCAATTTTGACGACAGCCTCTACTATAAACTCGCCAACGCTTGCTGGTTCGGCATCTACTATCACGGCAATCACCACCGCAAGCCGATGCTGTTCAATCCGAAATACATGCCGGTTTCGGTCAAAAGGCGCGATCCGGTGATCGAAGTGCGCGAAGCGGCGTAAGCTGGGTTACCCCGCGTGTTCGCGCGTTTTTAGGAATTGCACGTCCGGCCAGTCCTGCTCGGTGCGCTGTAAATTCCATGCGTTGGACGCCATATACGCCAGCGCGCCGCTGGCGTCTTCGGCGGTGGTGTATTTATTTTTATCGGCGAATTGCCGCAGTTGGGCGGGATCTTTGGCCTTGAGCCAGCGCGCGGACGTGTAGGGTACGGATTCAAAACTGCCCTTCACGCCATATTCGCTTTGCAGGCGTGAGGCGATTACGTCGAACTGCAATTGGCCGACAACGCCGATGATCCACGGCGAGCCATCGAGCGGCTTGAAAATCTGCGACGCGCCTTCCTCGGCGAGCTGTTCCAGCGCGGCTTTGAGTTGTTTGGATTTCAGCGGGTCTTCCAGGCGCACGCGCTGAAATAATTCCGGTGCGAAACTAGGGATACCGGTAAAATGCAGCGCTTCGCCTTCGGTGAGGCTGTCGCCGATGCGTAAGTGCCCGTGGCCGGGAATGCCTAAAATATCGCCCGGCCATGCTTCTTCCGCCAGCTCGCGTTCACGCGCCAAAAACAGTACCGGGTTGTTGAGCGCGAGCGTTTTGCCGGAGCGCACATGCAGCACTTTCATGCCGCGCGTGTATTTGCCCGAGCAGATGCGTACGAACGCGATGCGATCACGGTGATTCTTGTCCATATTCGCCTGAATCTTGAACACGAAGCCGGTGAATTTCGGTTCTTCCGGTTTGACTGCGCGCGGCTCGGCGGCTTGAATGCGCGGCGGCGGCGCGAGTTCGCACAGCGCGTGCAGCAATTCGCGCACGCCGAAATTATTGATGGCGCTGCCGAAGAATACCGGCGTCAAATGGCCTTCGAGGTAATGCTCGCTGTCGAACGGCGGGTAGATTTCCTTGACCATCGCCACTTCCTCGCGGAATTTCACGAGTTCTGCGGCGGGTACGAGCTCGTCGAGCGCAGGGTCGTTTGCGCCCTTGTAGGTGACGCCCTGTGTGATGCGTTCACCGCGATCATCGTCGAAAAGATGCAGGGTGTCGGTCATCAGGTTGTAGCAGCCGCGGAAGCGCTCGCCCATGCCGATCGGCCAGGTGATCGGGCACACCGAAAGCGCTAAGCGTTTTTCAATTTCATCCAGCAGCTCAAACGGCTCGCGCGTCTCGCGATCCATCTTGTTGATGAACGTAATAATCGGCGTATCGCGCAGGCGGCAGACTTCAAACAGCTTGAGTGTCTGCTCCTCGATGCCCTTCGCGCCATCGAGTACCATCACGGCAGAATCCACCGCCGTCAGTGTGCGGTAGGTATCTTCGGAGAAATCCTTGTGGCCGGGCGTGTCGAGTAGGTTGATGGTGTGGCCGTTATATTCAAACGTCATCACCGAAGCGGTGACCGAAATTCCGCGCTGCTGTTCGATCGCCATCCAGTCCGAGCGTGCCGATTGCCCGCCCTTTTTCGCCTTCACTGCGCCCGCCAGATGGATCGCACCCCCGAACAGCAGGAGCTTTTCAGTAAGCGTGGTTTTACCCGCGTCGGGATGCGAAATAATCGCGAAGGTACGGCGGGTTGCGATGGGTGATGGTGTGTTCATGCCACGGTCATACCGGCTGTGGCGCGTAATGCAACGGCTTTTATCATGGGAAAGCCCTAAAAATACGCTATAATGGACGCCTGTATCCTATAGGAAAAAACATGCATTTCAAGCCGTTGACGAATATCGGGGGTGTGCTGCTGTTCTGGCTGCCGGTCTGCTATCTCGTATTTTTCGCTGCGTTGCGTTTTTATTGGCGCGACGTGTACCTGCAAATCCTCGAAGAAGACAATATATTGGAAACTTGTCAGTTCGTGTTTTATGCCGCCGCCTCGCTGGGCAGTCTGATCGTTATGCGCATGCTGTGGCGGCAGCGTCACCGCTGGTTCGCCTGCCTCTATGCACTGTTGGCGTTCGGGCTGTTTTTTATCGCGGGCGAAGAAATCTCATGGGGGCAGCGCATCGCCGGCTTCGGCACGCCCGATACGTTGCGCAAGATCAACAGCCAGCGTGAATTCACTCTGCATAATATCTATTCGCTGTATTTCTACCTGCTCAACGCATGGATTATCGTAGGCGCATACGGCACGTTCGGTGCGTTGCTGCATCGCACTATCCGCAGGTTCCGCCGCGATGTCGCGGAGTTCCTTATCCCGTCGGTGGGTTATGTATTCTATTTTCTCCCGTTATTGACCTACTACAGCTACCTGCGATTCTCCGGCTATCTGGCGGTTGTTTTCGATTCCAAGGACTGGCATATCGGGCGCGCAGTCGGCTGGGGCGATCAGGAACCGGCGGAGTTTTTATTTTCGCTGGGGGTCTGTATTTTTGTGTTTACGCGGTTGTGGAGGCTGACTGCTCCCACCCGCCTTGTTCGGTTTGGCGCAAATAGGTGAGGGTATGTCCGGCACCCTTGTACTGCTTCCAACGTACCCTTGCACTGGCGGTTGCCTCGTCATTGCGCCCGTCAAACATGTCGAGAATGCGGGCGAACCCATCGGTATTTTCTACGGTTCTGCCGTCGGCTACCAGCAGGAGATTGGCGTTATTGGCATTCTCAAGGCCGGGTGAAAGCAATATCGGATGATCCTGCGGGTCGCCGTCCTGCGTGCTACCATGCGGCAGGAAACTACCCGGATCGTACGTCCACAATAGCTGATTCAGATGGTCGCGCCGCTGGTCGTTTTCCTCCAGCAACAGGATGCGGTTACCTGCCGCCAGCGCTTTTTCCAGCAGCTTCGGCAACGCGCGCTCCAGCGGCGTGGCGGTGAGGTGGTAGAACTGGATGGCGGTCAAATTATTACCCCTCGTAATATTCCGCCACCAGCTCGTTGAGCATTCTTACACCCCACGCGGTCGCACCTTTCGGCACGATGGCGGAATCTTTTTTGCTCCATGCCACGCCTGCGATGTCGAGATGCGCCCACGGCACATCATTGACGAAACGCTGCAAGAATTGCGCAGCGGTGATGCTTCCGGCTTCGCGGTCTTTACCGATATTCTGCATGTCGGCAATGTCGGAGTTGATTTGTTTGTCGTACACATCACCCAGCGGCAGGCGCCACACTTCCTCGCCGGTGGATGCGCCGATTTTGGACAGGCGCTCCGCGAGCTGGTCGTTGTTGGAGAACAGCCCGGCGCGCGAGGTGCCGAGCGCGACGATGATCGCGCCCGTGAGCGTGGCTAAATCGACGATGAATTTCGGCTTGAAATGTTTCTGAGTATACCACAGCGCGTCGGCCAGAACTAGGCGGCCTTCGGCGTCGGTATTAAGCACTTCGATAGTCTGCCCTGAGTAGGAGGTGACCACGTCGCCGGGGCGCTGCGCGTTGCCGCCGGGCATGTTTTCCACCAGCCCGACTACGCCGACCACGTTGACCTTTGCCTTGCGTCCCGCCAGCGCTTTCATCAGGCCGATGACGACGCCCGCGCCGCCCATGTCCCATTTCATTTCTTCCATGCCACCTGCGGGCTTGATGCTGATGCCGCCGGTGTCGAACGTCACGCCTTTGCCCACGAACGCGATCGGCGCGGTTTTGGAGGCTTTGCCGAGCCCGTTCCAGCGCATCACGACGAGCTGCGATTCCATCGCCGAGCCTTGCCCGACGCCAAGCAGCGCGCCCATGCCGAGCTTGTACATTTCCTCTTCGCCCATCACATCCACTTCCACGCCGAGCTTTTTCAGCTCAAGGCATTTTTCGGCGAGCGTTTCCGGGTTGATGATGTTGGCAGGCTCGCTGACCAAGTTGCGCGTGAAGCACACGCCGTCTGCGATTTTCTCCAGTGGCGCGTAAGCGGTAGCGGCGGCTTTTGCGCTCGCACCGGCTACGGTGAACGAAGCCAGTTTCGGCTTCTCGTCTGCGGGCGTCTTGGTGAAATATTTATTGAAATTATAGCTGCGTAAGTACGCGCCGTGCGCAATCCGCGCCGCTGCTTCCGGCAGGGATGCCCCCATGCCTTTGATCGCTTCAATAGCAAACGTAGCTGAAGCACAGCCCGTAGGCAGCAGATGCCCCACCGCGTTGCCGCCGAGATTTTCCAGCGCCGTGGCAGTGAGCGCTTTCGCCGTGCCGTAACCCGCAAGCACGATACGGTCGATTTTCACGTTCGCAGGTGGGATAACGGATAGGCATTGCCCCGCCTTGCCGGAAAACCGCGCGGTGGCGAGCGCCTTCGACAGCGCGCCGCCGGTCTGTTTATCGAGGGATTGGCCGAATGAAGAAAGTTTTTTATCCTCACCCACAGGCAGGATAATCGCTTTATCGGAGGTTTTTGCGGACAGTTCGGTAAATTGGATCTTCATATGGCTTCCCTTTGCAATCCTTTCGGATTATTCAATATGTATGCAGCAGTACAATAAATACATCGCCAGACACCTGATTACCTCTACGGTGCTGATTACGTTCAGCCTTACCAGCATCGTCTGGCTGACGCAAGCGCTGCGCTTTATTGACTTTATCGTGAATCAGGGCGTGTCGATCACGGTGTTTCTCACGCTCACCGTGCTGCTGATTCCCTCGCTGCTGTTCATGATCCTCCCGCCCGCCTTGTTCTGCTCGGTGCTGTTCGTCTACAATAAGCTGAAAATCGACAGCGAGTTGGTGGTGATGCAGGCTGCGGGCTTAAGTCGCTGGAAGCTGGCGAAACCTGCGCTGCAGGTATCCGTCGGGGTGATGGCCGTCGCCTATGCTATCGCCTTATATGTGCAGCCGGTGAGCTACAAGCAGTTCCGCGACATGCAGTCGTTCCTGCGCAATAATTACGTATCGATCCTGCTGCAGGAAGGCGTGTTTTCCAACCCGGTGGAAGGGCTGATGGTGTTCATCCGCGAGCGCGACGCCGATAATATCCTGCATGGTATCCTTGTGCACGACGCGCGCACGCCCGGCACCTCGGTGACCATGATGGCCGAAGAAGGCAAGCTGGTGGAAACCTCTCAGGGGCCGCGCTTTTTCCTCAAAATCGGCAACCGTCAGGAAGTCAAGAACGGCAAGCTCTCGTTCCTCAATTTCGACAGCTACACGCTGGACATCAGCCTGTACGCCAAATCCATGTCGGTACGTCCCGCCGATCCGCAGGAGCTGTTCCTGCACCAGCTTTTCACCTATAACGATGCGATTTCCCCCGGCGACAATAACAAACGCTTCGCTGAAGGTCACCAGCGCCTGCTGTGGCCTGCCTATGCGGGTTGCCTGACGCTGCTGGCGCTGGCTGTGCTGCTGACGGGCGAATTCAACCGGCGCGGCCACTGGCAGCGTATCGCGTTTGCGGTGTGTATCGGCACGGCGATCCTGTTTACCGCGGTCGGACTGCGCGGCGGCATGGCGCTGCATCCGCAGATGGTGGCGCTCGCTTACCTCAATCTTATCATACCGGCGCTCGCCGCATCCCGCATGCTCAGTCGCGAGGGCAGAGCGATGCCGCCGCGCATGCAGGAAAGGAAGGCGGTGTAATATGGCCATGCGCCTGCCGTGGACGTTGTCGCGCTATATCGGGAAGCATTTCCTTTTTGCCATATTGCTGGCGCTGGGAGGGCTGATCGGCATCACCGTGCTGGTGGACATCATCGAGCTGATACGCCGCGCCTCGGGTAAGGACATGGTGTCGTTCGGCATCATCGTGCAGATGTCGGCGCTGAAACTGCCTTCCATTGCGGAAAAACTTATTCCCTACGCGGTGCTGATCGGCAGCATGATCGCCCTTACCAAACTCACGCGCACGCATGAGCTGGTGGTGGCGCGCTCGGCCGGCGTATCGGTGTGGCAGTTCCTGTCGCCCGCTATTGCGGTGGTGTTGTCGCTGGGCGTATTTATGACGGTGGCGTTCAACCCCATCGCCTCGGTGATGATGCTGCGCTACGAGCAGCTCGAAGGCAAATATTTCTCCGGCAAGCCTAGCCTGCTCGCTATTTCCTCTTCCGGCCTGTGGCTGCGGCAGGTGGAGGATGAGGGGGAGCATATCATCTACGCCACGCGCATGTCGCAGAACGATATGTCGTTCGCCAATCTCACCGTCTACGCGTTCGACAAGAAACACCGGTTTCTCGAACGGTTGGACGCCGAGCGCGCCGTGCTGGAACTGGGCAACCTGCATTTTACCAAGGTAACGCGCTCGGTGCCCGGCAAGCCTCCGCAGGCGATCGCGGAATATAAGTTGCCGACGACGCTCACCCTGAACCATATTCAGGATAGTTTCGCCTCGCCGGAATCCATGTCGTTCTGGCAGTTGCCGTCCTTCATCGGCATGCTGGAACAGGCCGGGTTTTCAGCGTTGCGCCACCGGCTCTACTGGCAGAGCCTGCTGGCGAATCCGTTCCTGCTCAGTGGCTCTGTGATGGTGGCTGCCGTATTCTCGCTGCGCCTGCCAAGGCGCGGGAAAATAGGGATACTTGTGGTGGCGGGTATCATCACCGGTTTCCTGCTGCATTTTTTCACCGACGTGATCTTCGCTTTCGGCTCGGCGGGCACGCTGCCTGTGATGCTCGCCGCCTGGACGCCTGCGGTGGTGATGATCCTGATCGGGGCGGCGCTGCTTTTGCATCTTGAAGACGGCTAGCTATTCGATCGCCGCATTTCTGGATCCGGTTTCCAATGGTTTACCACGGCCATCATTAAATCCACGTAACCGTTGCGGGCATTGAGATTCATGGCTTGCTCCTTGATTTGTCTCTCTAAATCTTCATCTGAAATGCCAAGAATTATGCCAATCTGGTGGCGGAACGCCGCTAGTTTTTCATTTTTTACGGTTATGGATTCTTCTGTTGGTGCCGTCCAGTGTGCGCCGTCATTGAGCTGTGTCTTTATTCTTGTTGCTTCCGCCGCATCTCCTGCCTCGACCAGTTCCCTTGCCGCCTGCGAACGTACGAGTAGCGTCATCTGGGCGGGGGTAAGCCACGGTTTTCCAAACCGTTGGTCGAGGTACTGGTTCATGCCGTCTTCTATCTGGCGATAGGTTTCTTCATTATCAGCCATAAGTCCTGAGATTATCAACGGATTGCTTGTAATTACTGCATTTTCTGTTAAAAATCACCGCTTGTCCAGAGGAGAACGCCATGCGCACGGCCAAAGTCGAACGTAAAACCAACGAAACCCAGATTTCCGTCGAGATCAACCTCGACGGTACGGGGAAGTATGAAGTCTCCACTGGCATCGGTTTTCTCGACCACATGATGGAACAGCTCTCGCGCCATAGCCTGATCGACCTCAAACTCACCGCCAAGGGCGATCTGCATATCGACTACCACCACACCACCGAAGATACCGGCATCGCCATCGGCGAGGCGTTCGCCAAGGCGCTCGGTGAGCGTAAGGGCATCACGCGCTATGCGCATGCGTATATTCCGATGGACGAAACGCTGTCACGCGTGGCGATCGATATTTCCGGCAGGCCGTATTTCATCTGGAAAGTGGAATTCACCAAGCCGAAGCTGGGCGAGATGGACACCGAACTGTTCCGCGAATGGTTCCAGGCCTTTGCGTTTGCCGCGGGCGCTACGCTGCATGTGGAAAATCTCTACGGCGTGAACAATCATCATATCGTCGAATCCTGCTTCAAAGGCCTGGCGCGTTGCCTGCGCACCGCCACCGCTATCGACCCGCGCAAATCCGACGACATCCCCTCTACCAAGGGAACGTTGGGAGGTAGCCTGTGAGCCTGCTTGGGATGAAAATTTATACCGTGCATGTCAACCCGTCTAACGCAAATGCCCGGCAAAAGCCGGTATTCGTGCGCGAAGGGTTCAACATTCCCGCTTTCCTGCTCACGGTATTCTGGTTGCTGTACCAGCGCCTGTGGTTGCATGCGCTGTGCGTCGTAACCGCCAACGCTGTGCTGATTACGCTGGGCACGGAGCATATTATCAGCTCCAACAGCGTGGGCATCATGCAGCTCGGTGTGCAGGCGCTTGTCGGCTTCCACGCGAACGATTGGCTGCGCGCGCGGCTTACGCGTCAGGGCTACATCACCGCCGATATTTCCGTGTCCGACAATTTGCTGCGCGCACAGCAGCGCTATTTCGAGCGCAGCCTCGCACCTGCATAACATGCTCGCCATCATCGATTACGGCTCCGGCAATTTGCGCTCCGTCGCCAAGGCGTTTGCGCGCGTGACGAAGGCGGTCGAGGTGACCAGCAATCCTGCCGCCTTGCGCAACGCCAGCCACATCGTGCTGCCGGGCGTCGGCGCGTTTGCCGATTGCATGGCGGGGCTTACCGCCATTCCGGGCATGCTCGATGCGCTCAGCGAACAAATCCTGCAACGCAAAAAAATGTTTTTAGGCGTGTGCGTTGGCATGCAGATGCTGTTTGAAACCGGTCACGAGCACGGCGTGCATAGGGGCTTGGGCTGGCTCGCGGGCGAAGTGGTGCCGCTTGCCGCAAAGCCCGGCATGAAAATCCCCCACATGGGCTGGAACGAGCTGCAATTTCCGCACGCTCATCCGCTGCTCGACGGCATCGCACCCGGCGCACATGCCTATTTCGTGCACAGCTACCACGCACAATGCAAAAACGCTTCCGACATCATCGCCACCTGCGAGTATGGACAAACGCTTGCGGCGGTGGTAGGGCAGGGTAATATCATGGGCACGCAGTTCCACCCGGAAAAAAGTCAGGCGACCGGCCTTAGGCTGCTTGAGAATTTTGTAAAGATGTAAGCATGGTCACCCGCGTAGAACGTATCACCGAATTCCGCCATGCCGATTTAACCGAGCTGGTGCAGGCCACCGAGGACGCCATCCGCGACGGCATCGGCTTCAACTGGCTGGTGCCGCCGGGAAAAGACATCCTCGAAACCTACTGGAAAGGCGTGCTGGTCGTGCCTGAGCGCGTGCTGTTCGCAGGCCGTCTCGACGGCACGCTGGCCGCTAGCATCCAGTTGGTAAAGCCGGGGCCGAGCAAGGAAACCTCGTCATTTGCCGCCTCGATGGAAGCGCATTTCGTCGCACCGTGGGCGCGCGGTCACGGCCTTGCCCGCCAACTGTTGGAAGCCGCCGAGCGCGAAGCCCGGGCGCAGGGATTCTCCGTGCTGCGGCTTTCCGTGCGCGCTACGCAGGAAGCGGCGATCAAGCTCTACGAGGAAAATAAATACGCGTGCTGGGGCGTGCTCCCAGCCTATGAATTTGTCAACGCCACCATGATCGCAGGCCGGTTTTACTATAAGAACCTTGAGCCGATTTCGATGATTACATGATGATGTATCCATTATATTCCCTCCCCCCTTGTGGGGGAGGGTTAGGGAGAGGGGGCTCTATCAACGCACCGGCACGCGGAGAGTTCCCCCCCTCCCCAACCTCCCCCACAAGGGGGGAGGAGAAGGAAAGGACATGATCCTCTATCCTGCCATCGACCTGAAAGACGGCAAATGCGTCCGCCTGCTGCAGGGTGAAATGGACAAGGCTACGGTCTTTTCCTCAAGCCCCGCCGACCAAGCCCGATTGTTCGAGCGCGCGGGATTTTCGTGGCTGCATGTGGTGGATTTGAACGGCGCGTTTGCGGGCAAACCGGTGAACGAAGAGGCGGTGAAATCTATCCTCGCACATATTAAAATGCCGGTGCAATTAGGCGGCGGCATCCGCAGTATGGGCATGGTCGAATACTGGCTCGACGCAGGTATCGCACGCGTGATCTTAGGCACCGTGGCGCTGCGCGACCCACAGCTGGTCAAAGACGCTTGCCGCGCCTTTCCCGGCCGCGTGGCCGTGGGCATCGACGCCAAGCAGGGCAGGGTGGCGGTAGAAGGCTGGGCGGAACTCTCCGACATGCTGGCCACCGACCTCGCCAAAAAATTCGAAGACGCCGGCGTCTGCGCCGTCATCTACACCGACATCGCACGCGACGGCGCCATGAAAGGCTCCAACGTCGAAGAAACCGTTACGCTGGCGGAACAAATATCCATCCCCGTCATTGCCTCCGGCGGCGTCAGCTCATTGGAAGATATCCGCGCTTATAAAAAACACGAAGCATCCGGTATCGAAGGCGTCATCATCGGCCGCGCCCTCTATGACAGGGCTATCATGCCGGAAGAGGCGCTGAAGCTATGCTAAAAACCCGCATCATCCCCTGCTTAGACGTACATAACGGCCGTGTGGTCAAAGGCGTGAATTTCGTGGAGCTGCGCGATGCGGGCGATCCGGTGGAGCAGGCGAAACTGTATGATGCGCAAGGCGCGGATGAGCTGTGTTTCCTTGATATTACGGCTACCAGCGACAACCGCTCGATTCTGTATAACGTGATTTCCGCCGTGGCCGAGCAATGCTTCATGCCATTGACGGTGGGCGGCGGGGTGCGCAAGCTCGACGATATTCGCAACCTGCTGCTGGCGGGCGCGGACAAGGTATCCATCAACAGCGAGGCGGTGAAGCGACCGGAATTCGTGGGCGAGGCGGCGGCAAAATTCGGCTCGCAATGCATCACCGTGGCGATCGATGCGAAGCAGACTGCACCCGGAAAATACGAGATTTTCACGCATGGCGGGCGCAATGCAACCGGTATCGACGCGGTGGAGTGGGCGAAAAAAATGGCGGCGCTCGGGGCAGGGGAGATATTGCTCACCTCGATGGATCGCGACGGTACCAAGCAGGGCGTGCATCTGGATTTAACCCGCGCCGTATCGCAGGCGGTGTCCGTTCCCGTGATCGCCTCCGGCGGCATCGGCACGCTGCAGCACGCGGTGGACGCCGTGCAGCTGGGCAAGGCGGACGCGGTGCTGGCAGCCTCCGTTTTTCACTATGGCGTATTTACGATTCATGAAGTAAAACAGGCGTTACAGAACGCCGCCATTCCCGTGAGGATGTGATGCCCGCCAATATACTCGACGACCTTTTTGCCGTGGTGATGGAGCGCCGCAAGGCCGATCCGGAATTCTCCTATGTCGCTAAGCGCTTCAAGCAAGGCACCGCGAAAATCGCACAGAAATTCGGGGAGGAATCGGTGGAAACCATCATCGCCGCGATGCAAAAAAACAAGCAGGAAGTCATCAACGAAAGCGCCGACATGATTTTCCATTGGCTGCTGTTGCTGGCCGATGCCGGGGTAAGCCCGCAGGACGTGATGGCGGAGCTGGAACGCCGCACCAGCATCTCCGGCCTCGATGAAAAAGCCGCGCGCGCGATAAAGGATAAATGATCATGGCCAACCTCAGCGACGACGCACTCGATACGATTTTTCGCAAAGCGCGCACCCACAGCGCATGGCTCGACAAGCCGGTGGAAGACGACCTGCTCATGCAAATCTACGACCTCGCGAAAATGGGCGCGACCTCTTCCAATTGCCTGCCGATGCGCGTAGTGTTCGTGAAATCGCAGGCCGCCAAGGAGCTGCTGAAACCGTGCCTCGATGCGGGGAATGTCGCTAAAACCATGGCCGCGCCGGTCACCGCCATCATCGCGCAGGACATGGAATTCTACGAAAAACTCCCCGTGCTCTTTCCGCACAACAAGGACGCGCGCAGCTGGTTCGCGGGCAAGCCTGCCAGCATCGAAGCCGCCGCGTTCCGCAACTCCTCGCTGCAGGGCGCGTATCTTATGCTGGCGACGCGTGCGCTGGGGTTGGATTGCGGCCCGATGTCGGGATTCAACAACGCGAAAGTGGACGCGGCGTTTTTCCCCGTCACCAACATCAAATCCAACTTCCTGTGTAATCTCGGCTATGGCGACGCCTCGAAACTCTACCCGCGCGGCCCGCGCCTGTCCTTCAGCGAAGCCTGCCGCATAGATTGAGGTGCCCATGGCCTACGATAAGACCAACATCTTCGCCCGCATCCTGCGCGGGGAGATTCCCTGCAAAAAAATGTATGAAGACGACTACGCGCTGGCGTTCGAGGACATCGCCCCCGCCGCGCCGGTGCATGTGCTGGTCGTGCCGAAGGGCGAGTATGTGTCGTTTCACGATTTCATGGAACGCGCGCCCGCAGGGTTCGTGCAGGGATACTTCGCCGCCGTGCGTCAGGTGGCGCAGGCGCTTCACCTTGCGGATGACGGCTACCGCATTATCAGCAACCACGGGGCGGACGCTTCCCAGAGCGTTGCCCACTTCCATGTGCATGTCTTAGGCGGGCGCAGCCTGGGCGGTTTGCTGGAGAGCGCTGCTTAATTTCGCAGTTGCGAATATTTTTGTGGGATTTTCGTAAGAGTGCCGTATAATGCGCCGAATCATCTATCCTAACCCATCGTAACCCAAGGAGCCTGACTTATGCGTACATTTGCTAAAATTGTTGCCGTTTGCGGGGTGTCGCTACTCCCGATGCAGGCACTGGCCGCCGAACCTGCCGCACCCGCCGCTGCGCCCGCAGCCGCAAAGCCGGCAACTGCGCCCGCCGCTACCGGTAAAGCCGCGAAAACGGGTCGCCTCCGTGGCGATACGGATAATGACGGCTTCATCAGCAAGCAGGAATTCCTCGCAAAGCCCGAAAAGCGCTTTAAGGAACTCGATGCTAACAGCGACGGCAAAGTAAGCGCCGCTGAGTTCCAAGCTGAGCGTGACGCAAAGAAGGCACGCGCCGCGGCGAAGAAGTAATTTCCACTTTCGGTTTCCGCTTGGCCACCTGTTCTCAGGAGCGATACGCTTGTGCAGTTTAAAGCGATTGCCTACGATTGGGGTGGGCTGAACGAAAAGATTTTTTATCTGATCAACCATGCGGGCAATCCGGCGAGCGACGCGCTTATGTTGCTGGCTTCGCATGTGGGCGAATACAGGATTTTCCCCGTTTATGGCGTGATTATCGGCATCATCGCCTGGTACGACCTTGTCAGGGTAAGAAAACCGTCCGAACCTCCGCACCGCCTGATGGACTGGGGCGTCTGCCTCGCCACCTTGCTGGTCGCCTACCTGCTTTCGCTCCTGTGGGTTATGGAGCTTAAGGAAACATTCCAGTTCCCCAGGCCGTTTGCCGCCCTGCCCGAAGGAAGCGTGCGCATCATGGACAGCGTGCGCCTGTCTGAAGACCCGCTGGTCAGCTTCCCCAGCGGCCATACCAGCTTCGCCACGCTCATGGCCGCAGGCCTGTGGCCGCTCCTCGGCGGCTACGGCAGGGGCATCGCCGTGCTGCTCGTGCTGTGGGTGGGGATTTCGCGCATATCGCTGGGCGTCCATTTCCCGGCGGACGTGGCAGGCAGCATCGTCCTGTCTGCCCTCGCTACTCTCGCTGTGCGGACGATCCTTGTCAAAACGCTGTTCCGCCCCCGCAAGATGCAGGCATAGCCCCTCATTAAAGAATAGTGGTGTTCCCCCCATAGTTTTGCTATTGCAGACCGATACGGATGAGTGGCCGAGTGGTTTAAGGCAGCAGTCTTGAAAACTGCCGTACTCGCAAGGGTACCGTGAGTTCGAATCTCACCTCATCCGCCACCACCCAGTTCAAATGCCGAAAACGTTCAAGGGATAATTCTGGGACAGTTGGGGAAAATAAGTGACAAAAACCCACGATGATATCGGAATATTAAAAACGATTTGGAGAAAAAACGACACGGGCGTTTGGATAATCCATGATCTGCAAGGTATCGACTTAAAACCCCGAGAAGGCTGCCAGAAGAACTATTTCAAAATTGAAAACGAAATAAATTTGATGACCCAAAGGCCAGGGTTCATTCTTGATAATCTTTTCGCCTCATTTGGTACGACGGAATTTCTAGTAAGACAGAGCATTGTACCGATTGTTGCTTGGAATGAAGGTGACAAAGAAATCCGCTGCATAGGCACTGGATTCTTCATTAGTGCCTCTGGCCTTTTGATGACTGCTGCTCATGTCCTTCGTGATCCAGTTGATGAGAATTATGCGAGTGTCACCCAGATCGACAAGAATTCCCATAAGTTTGACGAAAAACTGAGGTTCGGGATTATGCTGCCGGTCAATCCAGCAATGCGAACAGCTCACTTTATTGATATTCCTCAGCAGATGCGTGAAGCAAAATGGTTTATGTGTCCTTTTGAATGGACGCAGCATTGGGGACGAGAAATTGAAAGTCCCCTTTTACACCAAAAGCCTGATTTCAAGCTCGATCTTGATATAGCAATTTGTAAAGTTAGGGAGCAGCCCTTTATAGGGCCTTATCAGCCGTTAAATATCGGCTTACATAATCTCAAGCTGGGTGATCGCGCCGTTGCAATAGGATATGCTGAAATGAGAAATATTCGGCTTGGCGTAGATGATGATTATCAGCCTGAATTAATCGTTTCTGTTGGCGCAGTGACAACTATTCATCCAGACAATATAACTGAAAAGAAAAACCCTACGCCTGGTCCGAATTTCGAGTTTGATGCAAAAATTCCAGGCAAAATGAGTGGCAGCCCAATCTTGGTTGGCGGTGGTGTACTTACTAAGGGGGTCGTTAGTCGTAGCTGGCAGAATGAGAATCACGCCAGTGGTTGCTTAGTTGCACCCATGATGAACATACCACTGATAAATGGAAAAAGTATTTTAGACATGATGAAGAACAGTGAAGATGGGATTTCTCAAGTCAACGGTGCAGGTCTGTAGGCTTACATTGTCCCCCTACGAAACGCTTCGCATTATCCCACTGATTTACTTGCGCCTATTCCAAACTTCACCCGTGTTCAAACAAGTTGAGGATTGCATAATACCGCCATGTTTTGTAGTCTTTCGGCATGAGGGGCGCACCGTATGGCAACCATCGAAGCGAGGGAGGACAACGCCTGACGGCAAAACCAGCTACCGCGTGAACATTCGCATTCGCGGTTTTTCCTCTCAATCGGCCATGTTCGAGTGCAAAACCGATGCCCGCCAGTGGGCGGCAACAAACTGAAATGGCGATGCGCGAAGGCCGCTATTTCAAAACTACGCAGGCGAAGCAATACACGGTCGCCGATCTCATCAAGCGCTATCTCGTCTATGTTCGTGCACAGGCGGTGGCTTTAAACGTTTAAGGATAAGATTTCATATGGACATCAAGGTAAAAGACAGCAACGGCGCGGAGTTGAGCGATGGCGACAGCGTTCAGGTCATCAAGGATTTAAAGGTCAAGGGCACGTCGGTGACGCTCAAGCGCGGCACCACGATCAAGAATATCCGCCTAACCGGTGACGAAGAGCATATCGAATGCAACGCCGACAAGGTAAAGGGACTCGTGCTGAAAACCTGTTTCCTGAAGAAGATCGGCTGAGGCGGTTTACGCTTTATCCGTCGAAATCCCAAGCGGCACGTAGGCGGGGCACCAGCGTAGGATGCCGGTAAGCAGGGGCACTAAGCCTATCGCTCCCAGCCAGTTTTGCGTGACGATGCCGGCGGCGATTATGGCAAGCCCGGCGACGATGCGCAGGGCGCGATCCGTTTTTCCAACGTTACATTTCATACTATCTCCTTATGCGTGGGGGTGAAGGGCGGAAAACTGCTCATAGGCAATCATTGCGTCGGCTGCGTACATAAGCGATGGGCCGCCGCCCATGTAAACGGCCATGCCCAGCACTTCTTCGAATTCCTCGCGGGTGGCGCCGAGTTTTACCAGAGCCTCGCTGTGAAAGCCGATGCAACCATCGCAGCGTGTGGAAACGCCGATGGCAAGTGCGATGAATTCCTTCGTCTTCTTATCCAGCGCGCCTTCTTTGGTTGCGGCTTGCGCCATCGCGGAGAAGCCTTGCATGGTGTCTGCGATGTCTTTGCGCAGTACCTTCATATTGCTGCTGATGCGCCTGGTAATTTCGGGGTAATTCTTTTCCATGATATTCCTTGCATGTTAAATGGTAACGGTCTTGACTATATTAGCAATAACTAATATAATGTCAATATGAACAAACAAAGCAAACAGCTTTCGCCGGAATTGATGCGAAAAAACGCTGCTCGGGCGGAAATGCTGCTGAAGCAATTAGCGAATGCCAATCGCCTGGTGGTATTATGCCAGTTGGTGGATGGGGAAAAAACCGTAGGAGAGCTTGCTGAATCCGTTGGATTATCGCAGTCCGCCCTTTCGCAACACCTTGCGAAGCTGCGCGAAGCGGGGCTTGTGGAATCTGACAGGCGTGGGCAGATGATATATTACCGCATCAGCAGCATGGAAGCGCAGGCGCTGCTTTCCATGCTGTATTTTATGTTCTGCAAATAATGGCTATAAATTAGATAATACTAATATTATGGAGGAATAATGCCGCTTCGTGCCGTTAACGCAACCACATTGAAAACATGGCTTGATAGAGGTGAAGCCGTGCTTGTCGATGTGCGTGAACCCGCTGAGCATGAGGCGGAAAATATCGCAGGAGCAACGCTAGTGCCTCTGGCAGCGGTTTCCAAGCGCGCTCTGCCGCCCTGTGATGGCAAGAAGCTGGTCGTGCATTGCCGTAAGGGTGGGCGCGCCGGTTCAGCATGTGAGAAACTGCTGGCGGAAGATCCGAGCCTTGAAATTTATAATCTGGAAGGCGGCATCAGCGCGTGGGCAGATGCGGGATTTGCTATGGAATCTTCAGGCAAGGCGTTCCTGCCGTTGGATCGTCAGGTGCAGTTGGCGATCGGCATAATGCTGCTGGCCGCGAGTTTGCTTGGGTATCTATTCACGTCGGCGCTTTACGTGCTGACCGGGGCGATTGGCATAGGCCTTATCATCGCCGGGATGACGGGAATTTGCGGGCTTGCGCTGCTGATGGCCAAAATGCCGTGGAACCAGTCTGCGAAAAAGAGAGTTTGTGCCGTAAAATAGCAAATTGAGGCCGTTTCAGGCTGGGTTCGATGGTTTTTTGCTTGTGAATTCCTGATAAAACGGGGAATGGTACCGCATGATCCGCCTGACCGATATCAAACTTCCGCTTGACCACCCGCCCGAAGCGATCGCGGCGGCGGCGGTTGCACGCCTGCGTATTCCCGCGCGCGACCTTGTTTCGTGCGCGGTGTTTCGCCGTGCGCATGATGCGCGCAAGAAATCGGCCATCGCGCTGATCTATTCGCTCGACGTGGAAGTGCGCGACGAAGCGGCGGTGCTGAAGCGTTTCCCCAACGATGTGCATGTGAAGCCGACGCCCGACATCGATTACCGCTTCGTCGCGCGCGCGCCGCAGACGCTTTCTTGCCGTCCGCTGGTTATCGGCGCGGGGCCGTGCGGATTATTCGCGGCGCTTCTGCTGGCGCAGATGGGGTTCAGGCCGATTATTCTGGAGCGAGGCAAAGTGGTGCGCGAGCGTACGAAAGATACGTGGGGATTGTGGCGGAAATCGGTGCTCAACACGGAATCCAACGTGCAATACGGTGAAGGCGGGGCGGGCACGTTTTCCGACGGCAAGCTTTACAGCCAGATCAAAGACCCGCGCCATCTCGGGCGCAAGGTGCTCACCGAATTCGTCAAGGCTGAGGCGCCGCCGGAAATCCTCACCGAGGCGCACCCGCATATTGGCACATTCCGGCTGGTGAAGATGGTGGAAAACATGCGCGCGACCATCGAATCGCTCGGCGGCGAATACCGATTTGAATCCCGCGTGACCGATCTCGACGTAGAAACCGGCGCAGACGGCGCGCGCCGCATGCGCGGCGTGGTGTTGCAAAACGGCGAGCATATTCCCGCCAGCCATGTCGTGCTCGCCATCGGCCATAGTTCGCGTGATACGTTCCAGATGCTGGAAGATCGCGGCGTGTATATCGAGGCCAAGCCGTTCTCACTGGGGTTTCGTATCGAGCATCCGCAATCGCTCATTGATGTGGCGCGCTTCGGCGCGAGCGCAGGCCATCCCATTCTCGGCGCGGCGGATTACAAGCTGGTGCACCATGCCAGCAACGGGCGCGACGTGTATAGTTTCTGCATGTGTCCCGGCGGCACGGTGGTAGCCGCCACATCGGAGGAGGGAAGGGTGGTCACAAACGGCATGAGCCAGTATTCACGCGCCGAGCGTAACGCCAATGCGGGAATCGTCGTAGGTATCACGCCCGATGATTATCCGGGCGGGGCGCTGGCAGGCGTTGCGTTCCAGCGTCTATGGGAGTCGGCCGCGTTTGTCGCGGGTGGCGGCACGTATGCCGCGCCTGCGCAGCGCGTGGGCGATTTTATCGCGGGCGTGCCGTCTAAAACGCTTGGCGACGTCATCCCATCCTACAAACCTGGCGTGACGCCGACCGATCTTTCATCGTGCCTGCCCGGTTATGCCATCGCCGCCATCCGTGAAGCGCTGCCCGCATTCGGCCGGCAGATACGCGGTTTCGACATGCATGACGCGGTGCTGACCGGGGTGGAAACGCGCACCTCATCGCCTATCCGCATCAAGCGCGACGATACGTTCCAGAGTCTCAATACCAAAGGATTATTCCCGGCCGGGGAGGGCGCAGGCTACGCAGGCGGCATTTTATCCGCAGGCGTGGACGGCATTAAAATCGCCGAGGCCGTGGCGCAGAGCATGCTGGCGGGCTAGGGGCTGTCACCACCAAACCCGCGCATTACCTATTGAATCCTGTATAAAAACCCTGTAAAAATCCAGTAAGCCTGCGGTTTTGGGCGGTCTTATTAAGGAAAGGGACGGCTATGGGGTTGATGAGTTTTATTTCCAAACAGTTTATCGACGTTATCCAGTGGACGGAAACCGGCGCGGGCACGCTTAGCTACCGCTATCCCATGGAAGGTATGGAAATCCAGAACGGCGCGCAGCTCGTTGTGCGCGAGTCACAGCTCGCGGCGTTTTTCAACGAAGGCAAGTTCGCCGATAAATTTATGGCAGGCACCTATACGCTCAACACCAAGACGTTGCCGGTGCTCACCTACCTGAAAAACTGGGACAAGTTTTTCGAGTCTCCTTTCAAGTCGGACGTGTATTTTTTCAGCACCCGCGAGCAGACCGACCAGAAATGGGGCACGCCGCAGGCTATCACCATCCGCGATAAGGAATTCGGTCCCTTGCGTATCCGCGCCAACGGCGTTTATTCCTACCGTATCGCTGACATCGAGCCGTTCTGGACGAAGCTCTCCGGTACTACCGACCGCTACAGCGTGCAGGACGCCGAAGGACAACTGCGTGCGGCGATCATCACCTCCATGGCGTCGTTCCTCGGCAACAGCGCCGTGCCTTTTATCGACATGGCGGCTAGTCAGAGCGCGTTTTCCGACAAGCTGAAGGAAGCCATCGCGCCCACGTTTAAAAATTTCGGGCTGGAACTTACCAGCTTCTACCTGCAAAGCCTGTCGCTGCCGGAAGAGTTGCAAGCGCATCTCGATAAGGTATCGTCCATGCGTATGGTGGGCGATTTGCAGAAATACGCGCAGTTCCAGGCTGCCGACAGCATCGACATCGCCGCCGCCAATCCCGGTGGGGTGGCGGGCGCAGGCGCGGGGCTTGGCGCAGGCATCGCCATGGGGCAGATGATGACCAACGCGTTTTCCGGGGTGAACACGGGTGCTTCCGCATCTGCCGCCGATCCGATCGCCATGCTCGAAAAGCTCGGTGATCTGCTGAAAAAAGGTATCCTGACGCAAGCGGAATTCGACGCGAAGAAGGCGGAACTCCTCCAACAGATCAAATAGGGCGTCCGCCCATGCAGCGCTTCACCTGCCCATCCTGCGGCGCGGAACTGGTGTTCCAGTCGGCCGTGTCCGTCTACGCCGTGTGCAAATACTGCGCATCTATGATTGTGCGGCACGACAAGGATGTCGAATCCATCGGCACCATGGCGCAGCTTCCCGACGACATCAGTCCGCTGCAGATCGGCACGGACGGCATTTATCGCGGCACGCATTTCGGCATTGTCGGTCGCGCGAAAATAGGCTGGGAAGACGGAAGCTGGAACGAATGGTATCTCGTATTCGACGATGGCAGGAGAGGCTGGCTTGCCGAAGCGCAGGGATGTCTTGCCGTAAGTTTTGAGGTGGAAGATGGGCTGCATCCGGGCACGCGTGAAATACTCGATAAATACGTAAACGGATTTGACCCGAAAGAGCGCGAAAAAGTGATCAAAAGCCTTGGCTCTTACCTCGCGATCAGCGGAAAATTGCTTCAGATCGCAGACATCAAGGAGGCCGAATGTATCGGTAGCGAGGGCGAGTTGCCGTTTGCTGCTGCAAAGGGGCGCAAGGCTACCTATGCCGACCTGATCGGCGAAAATGGCGAATTTGGCGGCATTGAATACGCTAGCGACGGCATCCGTGTCTATGCGGGAAGTTACGAGGAATTCGACAAGCTGCATTTCAGCAACCTGCGCGAGCTGGAAGGTTGGGGGAAGGCGTCGAATGGAAGCTAAGAAACCCAAATCCGGCGGCGTCAAAACCTTTAACTGCCCGTCTTGCGGCGGCACGGTCACGCTGCGCGCCGTCGGCATCAGCATCACCGCGATCTGCCAGCATTGCGGCTCGGCGATCGACGTCGCCAACGAGCATTTCCGCATCATCAGCACGTCTAAACAGAAAACGCGCACTATCCTGTTGCCCATCGGCGCACGCGGCGAATTATCCGGCATTCAGTGGGAAGTGATCGGTTTCATGGTGCGCTGTGACGGTACAGAAATGTATTTCTGGCGCGAATACCTGCTGTTCAATCCCTATCATGGTTTCCGCTTCCTCGTCGAAAACCAAGGGCATTGGAGTTTCGTGCAACTGCTGCGCCAGAATGTGGGGAGCAAGGGTACATCCGGGAGTGTATGGTTCGACGGCGACGAATACCGCATGTTCCTTAACGGCCGCGCGAAGGTGGAATATGTGCTCGGTGAATTTTACTGGCGTGTAAAAGTGGGCGACCGCACCGATGTGAGCGATTATGTCGCACCGCCGTTTATGCTGTCGCTGGAAAGAAATAAGCAGGAAATCACGTGGTCGCGCGGTGTATATGTGGAGCCAGCTGAAATCGCGATGGCATTCGCCCATGACGTAAAAACCCGCTTCAAGCAGGATTTCAACTTGCCGCCCGCGCGCGGCGTCGCCGCCAACCAGCCGTCGCCGTTATCGGGTCGCGGCGGGTCGTTGATGGCTGCCTGCGGAATATTCATCGCCGCGCTTATCGGGATGCAGGGTCTTGTTTCGAGCCTTGCCAGCGATACGCTTGTATACAGCCAGTCGTTCCGCACCACGGGAGTCGACAAGGGCAGAACCTACGCATCTGCTCCTTTCGTGCTTTCGGGCGGCGGCAACGTGCTGGTCGGGGTTTCCTCCCCGGTCGAGAATAACTGGTTCGAGCTGGAGATGTCGCTGGTGAACGAGCAGGCCGACGAGAGCTTTAACCTGCTGCAGGGGGTAGAATATTACTACGGCCGCGATAGCGACGGCGCATGGGCTGAGGGCGGGCGGTATTCTGATACGATCATCTCCTCCGTACCCGACGGCACCTACCGGCTGGTGATGACGCCCGACGCAGGTGCATACGGATTGCTGGCCGCGACGGTAGATTATACAGTTACAGTGCGGCGTAACGTGGCGGCGATGTCGAATTTTTGGGTGGCGTTCGTGCTTATCCTGGCTTACCCGCTCCTGATGGCGATACGCCACTGGAGCTTTGAGCAGAAGCGGTGGTCGGAAAGCGATTTCGCCCCTGCCATATTCACCACAACGGAGTAACCCATGAAGTTGCCGCCGGTCTATACCGTCTACTGCTTGGTTATATTCACCGCCTTCGCTGTGGCTTCCTATCAGGGCTACGCGATTTCCAGCCTTTTTTCCAACCATGACAAAGCCAGTAAAACTGCTAACCGCTACCACAAATAAGGAGGGACTATGGATACCGCTATCAACATGCATTACGTACTTAACTCGCTTGTATTTTCTGGCATCGGCATCGCGGTGCTGGTGGCGGGCTATTTCCTGCTCGACGTGCTGACGCCGAAAGTCCATATCTGGACGGAACTGTGCGAAAAGAAAAACGTGGCGCTGTCGATTTTTCTCAGCGCGTTCGTCATCGGCGTCTCGATCATCATCTCGTCCGCCATCCGCGGCTAAGGCATATACGTGGCGCTGCTGCTCCTCATTTCCGTTTTCGTCATCGCCACGTGCGGCCTCGTCTATGAGCTGATCGCGGGCACGCTTGCCAGCTACCTGCTCGGTGATTCGGTCACGCAGTTTTCCACCATCATCGGTTCCTATTTGTTTGCGATGGGTATCGGCTCGTGGCTTTCGCGCTATATCACGCGCAACCTGCTTGCGACGTTCGTCAAGATCGAGATTCTGGTCGGCGTCATCGGCGGCTGTTCGGCAGCGATGTTGTTTTTGATTTTCGAGCATGTCTATTCCTTCCGCATCCCGCTTTATGCCACGGTGGGTGTGATCGGCACGCTGGTGGGCATCGAGATTCCGCTGCTGCTGCGCATCCTGAAAGACGAGTTCGATTTCAAGGATCTTGTTTCCAAGGTGTTCACCTTCGACTATATCGGCGCACTGTTCGCTTCCCTGCTGTTCCCGCTGGTGCTGGTGCCGCATCTGGGGCTGGTGCGCTCCAGCTTCATGTTCGGCATTTTCAACGTGCTGGTGGCGGTGTGGCTGCTATTCTCATTCAAGGAATACGTGCCGTGGCTGAAATGGCACCGCATCACGGCGATCGGCGCGCTTATCATGCTGGTGTTCGGTTTCATCTATTCCGACCGTATGATGGATATGGCCGAAACGTCCATCTATCCCGACAAGGTGATCTATGCGGAATCGACGCAATACCAGCGCATCGTGCTCACCAAGGCGCCGCACGATCTGCGCCTGTTTCTCAACGGCAATTTGCAATTCAGCACACGCGACGAATACCGCTACCACGAAGCGCTCGTGCATCCCGGTCTCGCTGCCGTGGCGCATGCGAAGCGCGTGCTCATACTAGGGGGAGGGGACGGGCTTGCCGCGCGCGAGGTGCTGAAATACCCGAACGTGGAATCGGTGACGCAAGTGGAACTCGACCCCGCCATGATCCGCCTGTTTTCCAGCAACGAATTATTGACCAGCCTGAACGGAAACGCACTGCAATCACCCAGGATGAAGGTGGTTACGCAGGATGCGTTCACCTGGCTTAAGGAACAGGAGAAGGAGCTGGTCAAAGCGCCGTTCGATTTCGTCATCGTCGATTTCCCCGACCCCGCCAACTATTCGATAGGCAAGCTCTATTCGCTCACCTTCTTCAAGCTGCTGCGTTCGGTGGTAGCCGATGACGGGGCGATGGTCATCCAGAGCACGTCGCCGTTCGTCGCGCGCAAATCCTTCTGGTGCGTGGACAATACGCTCGAAGCCGCCGGGTTTATCACGCACCCGTATCACGCCTACGTACCGTCGTTCGGCGAGTGGGGGTTTATCCTTGCCGCGAAGCGGAAGCTGCACATCGCAGGCGACTATCCCAAGGGCTTAAGGTTCGTCACGCCTGAAACGGTTTCCGCCATGTTCCGTTTCCCGGTGGATATGGATGAGGTGGCTGCCGACATCAACCGCCTCGACAATCAGGTGCTGGTGCATTATTTCGACGACGAATGGGCGGAGTACGGGGTGAATTAATGGCAATCACCCGGCGGCATTTTCTTGTTTCCGGCGCAGCCGTGACGTTTGCGGCATTGGCCTGTGGCGCGGCATCGCTCCTGCGTGGCGCTCGCCCGCAAGCCATTCCCGGCAATATCGTGGGGGCATCGTCCTCTGTCGGCCATTTGCTGCGCGACGGCGTGCTGCCGGAGCCGTCGGAGACGACCAGAGAAGATATAGTCATCATCGGCGGCGGCATGGCGGGACTATCCGCCGCATGGAAACTGCAAAAGCTCGGTGTCAAACATTTTACCCTGCTGGAACTTGAAGCGGATGTCGGCGGTAATTCCGTAAGCGGCGAAAATAGCGTATCGGCCTATCCGTGGGGTGCGCATTACGTACCGCTACCGACCGATGAATCGGTGCATGTGCGTGAGCTGTTTGAGGAGCTTGGCGTCATCACCGGCTATAAAAACGGGCTTCCCGTCTACAACGAATATTACCTCTGCGCCGATCCGCATGAGCGGCTCTATATGTATGGCCGCTGGCAGGAAGGGCTGGTACCTGCCATTGGCGCAAGTGACAGCGACAACACCCAGTACAAGGCGTTCTTCGCCGCGATGGAACGTTACAAAAACATGCGCGGGAAAGATGGGCGCAAGGCATTCGCCATCCCGCTGGAATTGAGTTCGCAGGATAAAAGTCTCCGCGCGCTCGACACGCTCAGTATGAAGGATTATCTCGCGCGTGAAGGCTGGGATTCGCAGACGCTGCACTGGTATATCAACTATTGCTGCCGCGACGATTACGGCACGGCCTACGATCAGGTTTCCGCATGGGCGGGCATCCATTATTTCGCTGCGCGCGGGGGCAAGGCGGCTAACGCGTCCGCGCAGACCGTGCTGACATGGCCGGAGGGCAACGGCTGGCTGGTGAAGCGGCTCAAGGAAAAATTACAACCGCATATACGCAGCCATGCGCTTGCGTATCGGGTGGAGAGGTCGAAAGACGGCGTATCCGTCGATTACTATCACACGCAGGAAAAAACCGGCACGCGCATCGAAGCCAAAGCCGCGATTCTCGCCACCCCGCATTTCATTTCCGACCGCTTACTGAAGCGCAAAAGCGATGACGCGCACAGTTACGCGCCGTGGATGGTCGCCAACATCACGCTCGATAAAATGCCCGCAGGGGCAGGCGAGCCGCTCTGCTGGGATAACGTGATTTATAATGGCGAATCGCTCGGCTATGTCGTAGCCACCCACCAGAAGGTAAACCGCGTGCAGCGCGAAACCGTGCTCACGTATTACTGGCCGCTGAGCCAGCTTTCTCCCAGAGAGGCGCGCACGCAGGCTTATCGCCGGAACTATGACGAATGGCAGGCGATGATCGTGAAGGAATTGCTGCGCGTGCATCCTGAACTGGAAGGGCACATACGCCGCGTCGATGTGTGGTTGTGGGGGCATGGCATGGTGCGTCCCACGCCGGGCTATATGTGGGGGGAGGCGCGCAGGCAGGCATGTGTGCAACAGCCGCCGGTATTCTTCGCCCACTCCGATATGAGCGGCATTTCCATTTTTGAAGAGGCGCAGTATCGCGGTGTGCAGGCGGCACAGGCGGCGTGGGAGTACAGGTACGCATGACCCAGCCGTGGATTTATTCCGCCCGTGCCGACGGCGCGTTCATCCTTGCTCCAGCGCTGCTTGTCACGCTGCTGGTGCTCGCGCTGCAACCTGCCGCCGATGTGCCGCCGTGGGCATGGGTGCTGCTGATCGTAGGAGTAGACGTATCGCATGTCTACAGTACGCTCTGGCGCACCTATTTCGACCGCAGCGAGGTGATGGCGCGGCAGGCGTTATATATCCTCGTGCCGCTGCTGGGCTGGCTGGCGTTCACCGCGCTTTACGCGATTGATGCGATGCTGTTCTGGCGCGTACTCGCCTATGTCGCCGTGTTCCATTTCGTGCGCCAGCAATACGGATTCATGATGATCTATGGCAGGCGGGAGCAAAATTCGCGCTGGCACCGCCATATCGATCAGGCGGCGATTTACATGGCCACGCTCTATCCGCTCATCTACTGGCATACGCATCCGCGTGAGTTCCAGTGGTTTATCGAGGGCGATTTCTTTTCCGTATCCGCGTCGTGGGTGCATGCGCTGGGGCTTGTTGCGTATGTCGCCGCAGGGGGGGCGTATCTCGTAAAAGAATGGCGGCTATGGATAGCGCGCCGCAGCTTCAACTGGCCGCGCAACCTGTTGCTGCTCGGCACCGCGCTGTCGTGGGGCGTGGGTATCGTCGCGTTCAACAACGACCTTGCCTTCACTGCCACTAACGTTATCGCGCACGGCATTCCTTATATGGCGCTGGTGTGGATGTACGGGCGTAACCAGTCGCGGTTGGAGCCTGAGAAAACCTATTTCGGGCGCATCGCGCTCTCGCGGGTTTTCTCGCTGGCGTGTCTGCCGGTGTTCGTAGGCGTGCTTATTCTGTTCGCGTATGTGGAAGAAGGGCTGTGGGACAGCTTTATCTGGACGGAGCATCGTGCGGTATTCGCGCCGTTTTCGCTTCTGCCGCCCATCGAGGCACGCGATACGCTCACATGGCTGGTGCCGCTGCTCGCACTGCCGCAGATTACGCATTATATTCTGGATGCCTTCATCTGGCGGATGCGCACGGAAGGTACGCCGTGGAAAGAGATCATGTTCTACCAATCGAAACGTGAGGCCGCATGAGTAACTTCGTAGCGCCCGGCCTGCACCTGCTGGTGGATTTCTGGGGCGCAAGCCATGTGCAGGATCAGGCATTGATCGAACGCGCCATGCGCGAAGCGGCGGAAGCGTGCGGCGCTACCGTGCTTTCCGTGGCGCTGCATGCGTTCGGCGACGATGCGGGGATAACCGGCGTGGCCATCCTTGCGGAGTCGCACATCTCTATCCACACATGGCCGGAGCTGGATTATATCGCGCTCGATATTTTCATGTGCGGATCCTGCGACCCGCACAAGGCGGTTTCGGTATTGCAGCGCTATTTCCAACCGGGCGAGATTCGCGTGAGCGAACATGCGCGAGGAAAAAAGTAAGCTGTTGCGGAATGTGGATGGCTTTTGTATCCTCTTTTGGAACAGAACGATTTTCCAGCCACCCGCAGTTGAAAGCCGCCTATGACGTTTCGGCCAAAACCCAATTTCACGGCGTGGTTCGTTATGCAGGGCACGGTTGCGGCGATGCACAATCCTGCCTTCGGCCGCGCGGAGGATAGCGCCGCGCTTTCATATTACAAGCCGTTGTCTGACGCCGCCAGCGGTACGCGGCTCATCTCCCGCTTTATCCACAGCCTGCCGTATGCGTGGCAATATGCCATCGGTGAGCTGGTGACCAATAAGGGCAGGCTCAGGCATTTCTATTTCAGGAAAAAAGAAATCGAGAAGCAGGCGCGTGCGCTGCTCGGGGCAGGGGAGATAAAGCAGGTGGTGATCCTCGGCGCGGGGCTCGACGTGCTCGCGTTGCGCCTTGCGAAGGAATATCCCGCGGTGAAGTTCATCGAGATCGATACGCAGGAATCGCAGGCGTTCAAACTTGCCGCGCTACGAGCTGCCTCCGTTGCGATGCCCGGCAACGTGGAGTGTATCGAGGGCGACCTGCGCGATCCGCTGCCGGGAATTTTGCTGCGTGCCAGATTGCACGACGTGGGTATACCCACGCTGTGGATCGCGGAAGGGTTTTTCATGTTCATCCCGGAAGAAAGCGTCGTGCGCATCCTGCATGAAATCCGCCAGCTTTCCGCGCCCGCCTCGCCGCTCGTATTCACGACCCTGCCTGCGAAAAAAGTGACTTCGGCTGCCGGGCATTGCGTGCAGACGCTCTACTTACATAAGGAAAAAAGCCCGTTCCAATGGACGATTCCCCTGCCGGAAGTGCCAAAATTCATGAAAAATGCAGGTTTTTCCGTGCGGGAGCAAATCGCCTATGGCGCGTTGCACAAAAGGTACATGGGGCAAAAATTCGATGACAATCATGCTATTGGAGAAGATATGCACATTGCCACGACCTAAAATATATGATAAGTAGGAAAAAATTACCTATTGTGTTTTTCGGGTTTTGTAATTATTAAGATTTAGTTAATTTTAATCCGCGCGGTTAGTATTTATGGCAAACCCTACTCTCTACAGGGATAATTCAAAACCCAGGAACATTCTTGAGGCGCTGCAGGCAGCCGCCATCAGGCGTTATTCAAAACCGTACGGCGGCGGCGAGCCCGTTATCTATGAATTCACACAGAACCGCGCGCTGCTGCACCAGTATTATCGTCTCCGCGAGAGCATGTATCAGAAAATGTATGATACGACCAAATTCAAATCGGAAGAAGATGTCCACGACAAGCTGAGCTATATCCTCGTCGCCCGCAGGGGCAGGCTGTGCCTTGGTGGTGTCAGGCTCACCGTGCGCGAGCGCGATGAGATGTGGGAGTTGCCGATGGAAGAAGAAGGTTTCAAGCTACGCGACGTATTCCCCGACCTGCCGCTGCTCAATGTGCGCCATGGTGAAATCTCCCGCTTCGCGATCATGGAAGATACCGGCGACGAAGATATTTTCCACGGCCTCTGCAAGGTAATGTACGATAAGGTCGTGAGCATGAACATCCACTACCTGTTCGCTAAGTCCACCCTGCCGCTCGCGCGCAACTGGCGCCTTATCGCCAACAGCTTCGGGGTGAAGAGCACGCGCATCTGCAACGAAGTCGAGGTGCCGGAGCATCCGCTGATCCGTGACGCCAAATGGTATGTTACCCTGTCCAACCTCTCCAGCCTGTGCACCGATACGCCTGAAATGTCGCAGAAAGCGCAGGAACCGGCAGAGGAAGCAAGGCCGCAGCTCGCGCTGATTGATTAACAATTGGAAGCGACATAAATGCCGCACTGTGGCATTTTCCATTTTTCATTAAGCAATTTTTAATCCGGTTCCGTTATTCCCTTGTAGTGTGCCAAGTAATTTCAGCCACATAGGGGCTATGGAATGATACAAGGGAATTTGCGTGCACTCGCACTGACGACGATACTGGCGTCCTGCCCATTGCTGGCGCCCGCCGCCTATGCCGCGCCGGAAATGGAGCCGAGCGAATTGCTGAACCTGTCCCTTGAGCAATTATCCAATATCGAGGTCACCTCCGTATCCAAGAAGGCGGAGAAAGAAACCGAAGCCGCCGCTGCGATTTACGTAATCACGCAGGAAGATATCAAGCGTTCCGGCGCCACCGCCATCCCTGAATTATTGCGCATGGTGCCGGGCATCACGGTCACGCGCGCAGGTTCCCACGATTGGACGGTAACGTCGCGCGGCAGCAACGACCAGTTCTCGAACAAACTGCTGGTGCTGATGGATGGCCGCACGATTTATTCGCATCTTTTCTCCGGCGTAATCTGGGAAGTGCAGGATACGATGCTCGAGGATATCGACCGCATCGAAGTTATCCGCGGCCCCGGCGCGACGCTGTGGGGCGCCAACGCGGTCAACGGCGTAATCAACATCATCACCAAGAGCGCGAAGGACACGCAGGGTGGCCTTGCGGTCGCCAGCGCGGGTAATCAGGTTCGCGGTATCGGCTCGATGCGTTACGGCGGCAAGCTGGCCGAAGAAAGCCATATCCGCACTTACGCGAAATATACCGACTATAATTCTGAATTTAGACCCAACGGTAGCAGCGCGAACGATAACTGGCATAAAAGCCAGGCCGGGTTCCGCAGCGATTCAAAAATCATGGACGGCGACAAGCTGAATATCCAGGGTGATATTTACAGCATCGACGAGGACATCAACTACACCATACCCGACCTTACTTCCGGTACGTACAGCACGCCCGCTGAAGGCGCAAAGGCCAGCGGCGGCAATATCATGGCGAAGTGGGAGCGCAAGACCAGCAAGGATTCGCAAATCTCGCTGCAGGCCTATTTCGACAACACCTTCTACAAAACCAGCTTCTTCAACGACGAAACCAACACGTTCGACGTTGATTTCCAGCAAGTGTGGACAGGGTGGAGCGGGCAGGAAATCGTGTGGGGCGGCGGCTATCGCTTCATCAACAGCAAGAACGATCCCAGCTCGGCGCAATACGCGCTTATCCCCAGCAACCGCAACGACAACCTGCTCAGCGCTTTCGTGCAGGATAAATTCACGCTTATCCCCAGCGAGGTTTTCCTAACGCTCGGCTCCAAGTTCGAGCATAACAGCTATACCGGCGTGGAAGTGCAGCCCAGCGCAAGGCTTTCGTGGCTGGCCGCCGACAACCAGACCGTATGGGCGTCGGTGTCGCGCGCTGTGCATACGCCAAGCCCCGGCACGAACTCCGTGCAGCAAAGTCTGGTTATCGTACCGCCGTCCATGGCGGTGCCGATTCCCACCGTACTTTCTCTGGTCGGCAATACGAGCCTCGATTCGGAAGAGCTGACCGCGTATGAGCTCGGCTACCGCATCCAACCCACCAAGTCGCTGGCGCTTGATGCCGCGGCGTTTTACAACGATTACGACAAAATCTTCAACGGCAATTTAGGCACGGCGGTTGTCCCGGGTGCGTACGTATTCCAGCCTGTGCTTGCGGAAAATACCAACTCCGCGCGGTCGATGGGGGCTGAACTCTCGGCGAAATGGAACGTGTCGAACCAGTGGCAGATGGCCGGTTCGTATAGCTATATCAGCCTTGTTTTCGACAGCAAGTCGAGCATCGGCTACTCGTTCGTGGGCAAGCACCCGAAGCACCAGTTCAACATGCGCTCCACCTACCTGTTCCCGTATAACATAGAGATGACCAATGCGCTGTATTTTGTGGATGACTTAAGCGGCGTGGGCGTTCCGGGTTACCATCGTTTCGACACGAGGTTTTCCTACGAAGTCACGAAGGGGCTTGAAGTCAGCCTCGTAGGGCAGAATCTCTTCGACGACCGCCATCAGGAATTCTCGCCCTTCTTCTATAAAAGCGCTGCTGAAATCGGGCGCAGCGTGTATGGGAGCGTAGCGGTTAAATTTTAGTGCCGCGTAGATTTGCCTGTGCTAGGCTTGCCGCATGAGCGAGCTGTCCAAACAGAGCTATACCGTGACACGGTTGAAAGCCCCGCCCGTTATCGGGCCGTTGCTGCCCGCTTTGTTCGATCCCCTGAACTTCATGATGAATTTGTCGCAGCAGTGCGGCGACATTATTTCCTTCACCATCCTCGGCCAGAAGGCGGTGCAGCTCAACCATCCCGACCTCGTGCGCCACGTGCTGGTGGAAAACCATAAGAACTACCGCAAAAGCAAACCCTACATACGCTTTGAATCCGCGATCGGTCTCGGTCTTCTCACCAGTAACGGCGAGAAATGGAAGCGCGACCGCCAGAAAATCCAGCCCATGTTCAACCGCGAGCGCACCGCCGGATATTATTTCGACGTGGTGGGCGAGGTAAGCGAGAAATACAAGCGTAAATGGTTGGCGCTCACGGAGCATGGCACGGTGGACATCAACATCACCGAGGAAATGGCGAAGATAACCACTGAGGTTATCCTCAAATCCATCTTCGGCCGGGACATCGACGACGAAGCCGTAATTTCGCTTCACCATTCCTACAGCGTGCTGATCGATTACCTAAAAAACATCCGCCTGATTCCCGATATCGATCTCAGGAAACTGTTCTGCACGCCCGCCTATTTTCGTTTCAAAAAAGAACTCGCCAATGTAGACAATCGCATCAAATTATTGGCCGAGCACTATCGTAGCACAGGGCTTGCCGACAAGCACAACATGCTCGCGCTGCTGGTGAACGCGCAGAAAAACGACCCTGAACATTTCAGCGACGCCGACATACGCGACCATTGCGTAAGCATGGTATTTGCAGGGTTTGAGAGCACCTCGATCCTCATGCAGTGGTTCTGGTACATGCTCGACGACCGCGAAGATGTTAAGCGCAGGCTGCGCGACGACATCACGGCCAGCGCGCCCTGCACCGCCACCACCGACAGCAGCAGCCTGAGCTTCGATGCCGTGCAGAAAATGGGATATTTGTCGATGGTGTTCAAGGAAACCATGCGCCTCTATCCGCCGTTCTGGATGACGGGGCGCGAGCCGATTGAGGACGATATGCTCGGCGATTTCAAAGTGGAGAAGGGGAGCGCCATCGTACTGTCGCAACTGGCGATGCACCGACATCCGAAATGGTGGGAGCATCCCAACAGCTTCATCGCCGAACGGTTTGCGCCGGAGAAAGAAGCGGCGATCGATGACGGTCTATACTTCCCGTTTTCCTTAGGCCCGCGCAAATGCAGCGGACATATGTTCGTGGATATGGAAGCCAAAACGATCATCGCCAAATTGCTGCCCCTGTTCGACGTTACCGCCTTGAACAAGGTCGGCAACCGCATGGCTCCGGGCATCTCGCTCAAACTGAAAAATCCTCTTATAGCGCGTGTAAGCCGCAATAAATAAGGCTTGTAGCTTTATTTCCTGCCGCGTGTGGATGGCGCCGCTTGTAGCGGCTCTACCTATTCCTGCCAAGCCACGTATTAGGTGCATAAATGCAAAAAAAGCCCTATACATGGCAGGCGCGCAACACGCTAAAGGGGAGGGTGTATGGGTTTTATATTAGGGTTTCTGGCTATCGTCGGCGGATTTTTATTTATCGCCTCGAAACAACCTTCCGAGTTTCGCATTGTACGAACGCTGCTGATACCGGCGATGCCTTCGGCCATATTCCCGCACGTGAATAATCTGCGCAAATGGGATGCGTGGTCGCCCTGGGCGAAGATTGACCCATCTGCAAAAAACAATTTTGAAGGCCCCGAAGAGGGAGTCGGCGCTTCGATGCACTGGGCGGGCAACCGCAAGGTGGGTGAGGGCAGGATGACGATTACCGAAAGCGTACCCGGCGAGCGCATCGCATTCAGGCTGGAATTCATGAAACCGTTCAAGGCGACTAACGAGGCTGAATTCACCTTCAGGCAAGAGGATGGCCAGACGCTCGTATCATGGAGCATGTACGGCCGGAACAATCTGGTAGGAAAGGCTGCCGGTTTGTTATTCAACTGTACAAACATGCTGAACGCACAGTTCGATCAGGGGCTCGCCAGCCTGAAGTCGGTGGTTACAAAGTAAACGGCATCGCTTTGCGCAGATCGCTTTCCAGTGCCTCCAGCTCCTGCGATAGCTGGTCGATAGTTTCGACGTCCGTAGGCTGTTCATGTGGTAGCGCGGCGATCGCTTTTTTTACATTATCTGCGGTGAGGTAGGCTGCATCACGGTGGCGGTGCTGGATAAAAAATGCGAGCAGTTGCAATTGCATGCGGATGCTGTCGGGTGCGCTCAGGGACGTAGCGCTCTCCAGCAAGCGCTGTTCCTGTGCGATAATCACCGTTTCCGCATCATTGGGCAGCTCATCGGGCAGGGCGAGCACGATGGAAGGCGAAATATCCGCAGAGGCGACGCGCAGGTCGTGCAGTGTGTAGGGTGCAACGTTCAGCCGTTGCATCAGCGCGGGCAAACCGGAAAATTCGGGCGGTGAAGAAAGCGGGAAGGCGACCTGCTGCTTTTGCGCATCGCCCTTGCGCGTATACTGGAGGATGAGCAGGTTCAGCCGCTCCGCTTCGTGGGCGGGCTGGGAGGCGTAGGCGTCCACCACGGCGAAATTGCCTATGCGGTTGCCCTTGGGGAACTGCGCCATTGCCAGATTCCATACATATGCTTCCGCTGTGTAGAGCGCCACTTCCGGTTCCGGCTCGGGGGCGACCGGCTTGGGCTTGGCGGGCTTCTTATGGACGACGCGGGGTGGCGCGGCTGGCGGTTCGCCCGTGCCGCAGGATGCCAGTATCCCGGCTGCGGCGAGGCAGAGCGCGGTGCGGGCTATGGTTCGGTATAAAGGTGCGTTCATAACGTTTCCCTCACTGTCCCGATGGTAGCTGCGGCAGGCGAAGCTATCGTATCTTCCCGCGCAGCACAAGAAATTATCGGCTCGCCGGCGGCATATGGCACGGGATTATTATGGATTTTTTATACCATTTGTTGCAGTTTGTTTACTAACCAGCGAGTATCGCCATGCTAGCCGATAGTACCAGCACATCCCCTCGCCAGCTTATTATCGCTTGCATTGAGGAACACCCGAAGGCGCTCAGGCTGTTGCGCGCTGCCCGCCAGCGTGCGCAGGAAAAACAATGCAAGTGGCGTGCCGTTTTTATCGAAACGCCCGCCGATGCGCGGCAAATGGAAGACGCCCCGCGCGAGCGTATGTTGCGCCTGCTGACGGCAGCCGAGCACATGGGCGGCGAGGTGGCGCATATCGAAGCGGAAACGCTTGAGAAAGGTCTGGAAGCGCTCCTTGAGAAAGAAAAGCTGCGGCTTGCATTGGTGATCGTCGGCAGCATCGAGGCTGAGGAGCGCCGCTTCATGTTCCGCAGTCCGCCATGGATGCGCATGGTGCATATCGCCAGCCGTTACACGCAGGTGGAAATCGTGCCGCTGTCCGGGCAATCCTACCATCGTAGCCTGCGGGAAAAAATCCGCTTCGGCAGCTTGCGACCGCAGGACAGCCTATATGCGCTGATGGCCGTCGGCGTCGCGTATGGCGGCGCGCTGCTGCTGCAATGGCTGTTGCCGCCCGCGCTGTTTCGCATCAACGACCAGAATGTGGGGCTGCTGTTCATGATCGCCTGTGCGTTCGTGGCCGGGCGCTATGGGCTGCTGCCGGGGCTGGTGGCATCGGTGGCGAGTTTTCTTACGGTGAATTATTATTTCACTCTGCCGTACAATGAAATCAAGGTCAGTACGGTGACCGACATTATCAGCATGGGGCTGTTTCTTTCCGCCGCCCTGCTGGTGGCGTTGTTTACCAGCCGCGCGCGCAATTACGCGCAGAAGGCGGCGCGGCGTGAGCGCAGCACGCAGGCGCTATTTACGCTCTATCGTGTCGCGTCCGAAACGCACTCGCGCGACGAAGCGCTGCAAACGCTGCAGCGCAGGCTGGAGCGCATGCTGGAAGTGAAGGTGGCGTTTTTCATGCCCTCCGCGCTGAATCACGAAATGATTGAAGCTGCCGTGCCGCAAGGGCTGGAGCTTGAAGATGGCGACAAGAAAGCGCTCGCAGGCTGCTGGAGCGATATGCGCACCACAGGCCTCGGTTCGCTCTATAATCCCGGTGCCAGCTGGCGTTTCGAGCCGATGATCTCGACGGCGGGCGAGGTGGGGGTGCTCGGTGTCAAGCCTTCAGGCAAGGTGAAGCTCGACGCATGGTTCGGCCAACTGCTGACTGCGATCGCCGACCAGACGGCCACTATCCTGCAACATATCGGGCTGGAGCGTTCGATGGAGGAAACGCGCCTGCGCGAGGAGCGCGAAAAATTGCGTGCGATGTTGCTTTCCAGCGTATCGCATGATTTCAAGACACCACTTGCCGGGATTATCGGCGCGCTCAGCGTGTACCGTAGCCTCGGTAAGCGATTGACGGTGCAGAAGCGCGACGAGCTGCTGGAAACCGCGGTCGAGGAAGCGCAGCGGCTGGATAATTTTATCACTAACATTCTCGACATGACGCGGCTCGAGAGCGGCAACATCCAGTTCCGCAAGGAATGGCACGATGTGGAAAGCATGATCGAGAACGTTACGCGCCGTTTGCAGCAGCGCTGCAAACAGCACTCGCTGACGGTCTATCCCTGCCCGGCGGGGGTGGAAGTGTGCATGGATCTGCTGATGACGGAGCAGGTGCTGCAGAACCTTATCGACAACGCCTGCAAATACACGCAGCCGGGCACGCGCATCGAAATACGCAGCCGGGTTAGCAGGGAGCAGGGTTTTTTCTGCGAAGTGCGCGATTTTGGTGCGGGGATTCCTCAGGAGAAGCTGGGATGTATCTTCGATAAATACACACGCCTGCAGAAAAAAGATTCGCAGGTGGCGGGCACCGGTCTGGGGCTTGCCATTGCCAAGGCGGTAATGGAAGCGCAGGGCGGTTGGATTACCGCCGCCAATCACAAGGATGGCGGCGGGTTGTTCACGCTCCAGCTACCGCTGTGGCGCATCGCGGAATCGGCACACCATGCGAGGGATAAACAGGATGTCGCTTACCAACAGGCATATCGTAGCCATTGACGACACGTACTCCGTGCTTACCGTCTTGCGCATTTCGCTGGAAGCGATGGGCGCAAGGTTCGATGGTGCGGCTACGGCATCCGGCGGCATGGCGTTGTGTGAAGCCATGCGCCCCGATCTTGTGATTTTGGATCTTGGACTTCCCGATCATGAAGGGTTCAATATTTTACCGCGCCTCAAGCGCATCCATAAATCCAAACCCATGCCTGTGCTGGTGCTTACCGTGCGTAACGAGCAGGAATCACGCGCACTTGCCCGAAAGCTCGGCGCGGACGCCTATATGACCAAGCCCTTCGTGGTGGAGGAACTGGTGGATGTGATCCACGCCATGCTGCACATTGAAAATAAAGCCGACGCGTCTTAATTCAGTTTCTTGCCGGTTTTTGCGTCGCCGACGGATTCCATGCGGTAGCCGATGCCCGGTTCGGTGATGATATAGCGCGGCTGGGTGGGATTCGGTTCGATTTTTTCGCGCAGCTGGCGCACATAGACGCGCAGATATTGCATATCCTCCGTGTGCGCGTTGCCCCAGACTTCCTTGAGGATGTGCTTATGCGTGAGCATTTTTCCACGATTGATGAGGAAATGGCGCAGTAGCTCATATTCTTTCGGCGTCAGCGCGATTTTGGTGTTGTTGAGGAACACTTCGTGGCGCACCAGATCCATGCGGATAGCGCCGTTGAACAGTTCGGGATCGCCGGCGGCATGCGTCGCGGCCTTGCGCAGGTTCGTATGAATGCGTGCGAGCAGCACTTCGGGATTGAACGGCTTGGTGACGTAATCGTCGGCGCCCGCCGATAGCGCGTGCACGATTTCCTCGTCGGTATTGCGCACGGAACAAACGATGATCGGAATCTGCGACCATTCGCGCACGCTGGCGATCACTTCTTTCCCGTCAATATCGGGCAGGCCGAGATCGAGCAGGATCAGTTCGGGCACGATGGAAGCGGCAAGACGCGCGCCTTCTTTCCCGTTGTCGCATTCCACCACTTTGTAGCCTGCGCCTTCGAGTGAAATATTGAACACTTTACGGATCGGCGGCTCGTCCTCGATAATCAGGATGGTGTTTTTCTTCTGGGTCATGCCCGCGATTGTATTTACTATTATGCGTTATGCCAGTGTTTACTGGATATTTATGTTCCGTTTATACGTCCCGGGTTAATGCATATGGAGCTTTTAGGGACGATGGGCTAGGGTGACTCGTGTATAGGGAACAAGGCTTCAGGAGGGACTATGTACGGCATATTCCAAACAAGGCCATTAAACGGTTTCTATCCCGATTTTTCGGAAGATTATATCGCATGCGACTGGGAATCCCTGCGCACGCAGCTGCTCGATCAATGGAAGCGGCTTTCGGCGTCGGATGTCGATCACGCCGGGCCGAGCCGTAGCCGCATTGCGCGCCTCGTCGAGCGTAAATATGGCGTCGATTCCGTCTGTGTTGAAAACTACCTGCGTAATTTTGAACGTACGATGCCGCTCTGAACGGGTATGTGAACTCCCTTATCCCTAAAGCCGCCCGATGGAAAGGCGGCTTCTTTTTTAGGCGTGTATCAGGCGTGCAACGTTTCGAGCGCCGCGCCTTCAGGATGCTCGTTGATATTTTCCATACGGTAGCCAATCCCCGGCTCGGTGACGATGTAGCGCGGCGATGAGGAATTAGCCTCCACTTTCTCGCGCAGTTGGCTTATGTAGACGCGCAGATATTGCATATCCTCTGTATGCGCCGCCCCCCATACTTCCCTGAGTATCTGACGGTGCGTGAGCATTTTCCCGCGGTTCACCAGAAGGTAGCGCAGCAACTCGTATTCCTTGGGCGTGAACAGCTTCTTCTTGCCGTCCAGAAATACTTCGTGCCGCACCAGATCCATGCGGATAGCGCCGTTGGTCAGTTCCGGTTCCCCGGTTTCCTGCGAAGCGGCTTTGCGTAAATTGGCATGGATGCGTGCGAGCAGCACTTCCGAACTGAAAGGCTTTGTGACGTAATCGTCGGCGCCTGCTTTCAACGCGCGTACGATTTCCTCGTCGGAATTGCGCACCGAGCATACTACGATAGGCGTCTGCGCCCACTGGCGGATACCGGCGATGACATCCTTGCCGTCAATATCGGGCAGGCCGAGATCGAGCAGGATCAGTTCGGGGCGTACGGATGCCGCAAGCCGCAATCCTTCCTTTCCGTTATCGCACTCCACCACCTTGTAGCCTGCGCTCTCAAGGGAAATGGCAAGTACCTTACGGATAGGCATTTCGTCTTCGATAACAAGGATAGTGCTTTTTTTCTGTACCATGCGTCCTCTGTTGATAGCGTGCTGCAGACAACTATCCCGCTATGGGCATAAAAAAACCATAATGAAGATCGCGCAGCAAAAAACAGGCAACAAAAAACCACGCATGTTTACACATGCGTGGTTTTTTTGCGGCTAAAATAATTAGCGGGTAGCGGCAGCTTTCAGTTTTGCAAGCGCACGCACTTTTACGCGGACGGAAGCGGGCTTTGCAGCTGCTTTCATCATTTCGCCAGTGGCGGGATTGCGGATGAGCGTGCCGGCCTTGCGAGCAGGAACCTTGCGCAGCGTGATTTTCAGCAGGCCGGGGAGCATGAACTCACCGTTGCCGTTCGGATGCACGGAGCCGAGCATAAGCCCTTCGAGGCTGCCCAGAACACCGGCTGCCTGCGCGCGGGTAACGCCGTTTTGTTCAGCGATCGCGCCGAGGATAGCCGACTTCGTCAGCTTCTGCTTCACCGGGCGAACGGGTGCTGCGGCGGGTTTCTTTTTTGCGGTAGCTTTGGTTGCTTTTTTCGTAGCCATGAAATCATCTCCTTAGGGTTGTTGTAGTTAAAAGCAGTGGGTAATTTGTCGTAATCTAGCACATATCCTTGTAATCCATACGATAAAAGCATTATCCGCGAAGAAAAAGCAAGGAAATCCTTGAAAAGCGGGTTTCAGGGGGATGATTTAATGTCCTCGGATCGCTCGTCACAGCCTCCTTTGCCCAAGATGCGGTTCCGCATGGCTGCGCCACCCGAAGCCCGCAGGGTGGTGGGGGGTGAGGGACTTGAACCCACGACCAAGGCGTTATGAGCGCTTTGGTCAGGACTTCTTCCTAGTTCTACCCCGTTCTCTCCAGTTCTATTTATCCTTAAACTATAATTGGTTAATTGGAAAGTCGTTTCTCTCGACTACTAAAAAGTTCGAGCTTTTTCTCTCTATGAACCTTATTATGACCTTATTAATTGAATCGGGAAAACCGATTTTAGACCAAAAATCTCTAATAAGGTTATAATAAGGTTTTTATGCCCAAAGCCAAGCTGACAAAGACTTTTGTAGAGTCACTAGAATTGAAAGAGGACGGCCAATACCCACGGGCTTTTGCCCGTTTTCTTCTTCCGCCTTTGCAACAGATCGTAGATGTAGTCGCTTAAGGGCAGATCAAGCGGCTCGTCGTTTTTGGTGTGGGGGATAGTCAGTGTACGTTCCTTAAAGTCCACATTCTCCCAGCGCAGCGTAAGCCCTTCGATACGGCGCATCCCGGTGAACAGAAGCAGCAGAAGGAAATCGCGGATGGTGCTGTTGTCGAGTTCAATCACCGCGTCATACCACGCCTTAAGCTGCGTAGCCTTGATAACCGAACGGCGGCGTCTGGTTTTGTACCACGCCTTCGCCGTGGAGAGGGCGCTGACCGGATTCGGTGGTAGGTCGTCATGCGTTTGCATGGTGTAGTTATAAATGGCGCGCACATACTGCATGACATTGTTCGCTGTACTCTTGCCGTGCTTGTCGCCGATTTTGAGGTGGCGCTTAAACACCATGTCGCGGGTGATTTCTTCAATCGGCGTATCTAACCAGTCGGCCAGATAAATGCGTTTAGCGGCGTCCAGCTTGTAATGCGCGGCCTTGCTTAATCCCTTACGGCCTTTACGGTACCCCGCGAATCCATACCCCGCTCTAGCGCAGCAGCTTCTTGATCTTGAGCCGCTGCACCAAATCCAGCATCGCATCAGCACACCCGAATATGGGCGCGAATATCAACGTTTCCACCGTAAACAGGCGGCGGTGGAATGTTTGTTTGCCGCACTGGGCGATGAGGAATTTCCAGCTTACATGACCAATGACGCGGGTGAGCGTAAACCGATTCCCTATAGCTTCTGGCGCACACGCAAGTTGCCGGAATGCGACTTCGATGCTGGCACTATCATCCGCCGCAGTGCTGCATCAGGCCGACTGGTTTCAAACAGCCTCCTCGCCTCCTATGGAGAAGCGGCCTTTGCGGTGGGTGACTATTTGGTGGAGGTGCTGGCCGAGCCGTTCCATGTGTTCCTGTCCAGCATCCGCGCTGCCATGCCCGACCAGAAGAACCAACACACGCCCGAAACGCTGTGCAGGAAGTGGCTACTGAATTTGATGACCACAGGCCGACTGGTACAAGCCAAACCACATTACCAAGCGCAAGCGGCGAAAGATTTTGCTGGCCTCAGCATCGAAGCGTTCAAACGTGCATGGAAGGATGCAACGACGGAAGCGGAGAAGATTATCGGCGCCGAAAAGGTGACATGGAACAAGTCCGGTAGGAAGCCACACCAGAAGGAAACGGCGGAATAATCGGTGGGTTTAATTAGCGGGCTTCCGAATAATTAGCCGCCTAATTTTTACTAACCCCGCGCCCCACCGCGCCTATAATTAACTCACTATATTGTAAGAACTTTTTAATTAGCGGCGGCTATTACGCCGCCCCCGTAAGCGTAAACTAAAACGCGCCGGAAGTAAGGCAGCCCAAGGCTTCCAAGCATCCGGCCTGTTTAACAATTCACGCTTACGAGGATGCTATGACACAAACTCTTTTTGACAAAATTATAACCGCGCTGGACGCGAAAGAATCCAGCGATGACGGTTTCTACAAAGCTCTTTGTCCTGCACATGACGACCACAATCCGAGCCTCAGTATTTGGAACGGGTTGAGGAAGGAGGGAATACGCTTTAATTGTTTCGCGGGTTGCCCGGAAGCAGAAATACAAGCGGCACTCATTGCGGATGGAGTTATCAACTCCGTCGAGGAACTAAAAACGCCAACCAAGGGCAAGCGGAAGGCAAAAAAAGCGGAGAAAGACCCGTGGGAGCATGTGTGCGTTTCAAAAGAAAGGGCTACCGAGATTCGCCCCTCAAGTAGCCCCATCGCTTCGTATAATTACTATAACGCCAAGGGATTATTTGAGCAACTCATTATCCGAACTGTCACGAAAGATGGGAAAAAGCAGTTTTATCCGTACTCATTCTGGCAGAACAAAGATACGGGTGAAATCAAAGTAGAAGCGAAAGCACCACCCTCTGGCCGTTCGCCCTACCGACTGCTGGAACTGCTAGCGCAGTCAGAAGCCGTTGTGCTTATCTGCGAAGGCGAGAAAGCTAACCGGCGTGGTCATCGCCACATTTTGCTTCGGGGCATTATTGCCAAAGATATAATCAGCAATGATGCGGAATCCTTGGTTAATAGCCTCCTTGCGCTCACCGGATACTTCAGCTTCCGCTACAGTCATCGGCGCATAGTCGCGGATTTGAATATCGCCTTGCGATTCCACCACCTCATATTTAGCCTGTTCGACATTACTCACAATCGGCCCCCATGCGGCTGCACCCACGGCAACGACACCTGCTATTATCCACCACATATATTTTCTCTTCATTTTATACATTTGTTAACTTTAGAATCATCCTCGCACATTATAACCGGCATCAACATAAATGGTCTGGCCGGTGACTTGTTTGGCATTGTCGGAAACCAGAAACGCAGCCATTTCACCGATCTGTTCCAGTGTGACAAGCTGATGCAGCGGCGCTTTGCTGGCGGCTGCTTCCATCAGCTTATCAAAATCCGTGAGTCCAGAAGCAGCGCGGGTTTTGACGGGACCGGTGGAAAGCGCATTGACGCGGATATGCTGCGCTCCCAGTTCGGCGGAGAGATATTTCACACTGGCCTCAAGCGCCGCTTTCACGGGACCCATCAAATTATAATGCGTGACGACTTTTTCCGCACCGTAATAGCTCATAGTGAGGATGGAGCCGCCGTCTTTCATCAGCGGTTCACTGTCTTTGGCAAGCCGCATGAGTGAGTGGCAGGAAACATCCATTGCCTGCGTGAATCCTGCGCTCGTGCTATCCACCACGCGTCCCTGCAAATCCGCCTTTGGCGCGAAGGCAATGGAGTGCAGAAGGAAATCGAGTTTTCCCCATTTTTCGGCAATCGCGGCAAACAAAGCGTCTTGCTCGGCGGGCTGCGTCACATCCAGCTTCATGCAGATCGGTGCATTCAGTTTTTCTGCCAATGGTTGCACATAAGCTTTCGCCTTTTCGTTCAAATAAGTAACGGCCAGCTCCGCGCCATAATCGCGGAAGGTCTTGGCACAACCCCATGCAATCGACGCATCGTTAGCGATACCAACCACCAGTCCTTTTTTACCTTTCAGCATATCACCCTCATTTTTACCCCAGCCCCCAGAAATGTAGCACGGCCATGATGATGGTGCTTAAGACACCTGCAATGACGATGATACTGGCTATCGCGCATAGAATCCCAATAATCACAAACACCCCGTCACGCTGCAAAATGGCGATGGAGAAAAAACAGATTGCCAGTGCCGGAAGCGCATTACCGAAGGGAATAGGAAGCATAATCAGCAGCGATAAAAACACACAGATCGTCGCAATCACCCGATCCGCCGGATAGCGCACAAGCCACAGGAGGCGCGGCATAATAAAGCGTTCCAGCTTTTGAAGATAAGGAAACGCATGGCCGCACACCTTGTGTAGATGATCCGCTTTAATCGAGCGATCTAGCACAGCCTTCGGGAGCCACGGCGTTCGCATATTTACGACCAGCTGAATTGTCAGCAATAGCAAAGGCAGCCCTGTGATTGCTGATAAACCAGGCACCGGAAACGGCACGAGATTCGGCAACGCCAGCACCAGCAAAAGTACCCCGTAAATACGCCCAGACAAAGCATCCCGCAGCTCACGGATGGTTACCTCCTGCGAGGTGAAACCTTGCGAGAGCGTCAGCAAAATCTCGGAAATCCGTCTGCCATTGAGCGGATCGGAGGGATGTTCCATTATGCACGATCTTTCATCCGCCGAAACGCAAGGCGGATTTGTTTTTCGGTTTCAATGATGGCAAACAGTGCCGCGCCGATGGAAATCACAAGCACACCATCCCAGAACGGAACAGATACGGTATCAAACACCTCTTGCAGCGGCGGCAGGTAGGTGATGGCGAATTGCGCCACGGTGATCACAATGACGGTTGTCCATACCACTTTCGTGCCTTGCACCGCCTTCCATGTCAACGACGTGCCATAGATATTGCGGATGAAGAACAGGTGGAAAATCTCCATCACCACCAGCGTGTTTACCGCCAGCGTTCTTGCCAGTTCAATCGAATAGCCGCGATCAATCGCGTAGGAGTAAATGCCATACACGCCGCACAGGAAAAGGATGGATACCAGTACAATATGCCACACCAGCTCACCGCTTAAGAGTGGCGCATGGCGCGGACGTGGTGGGCGGCGCATGGTGTTTTCTTCGGTTGGTTCAAAGGCCAATGCAATGCCAAGTGTCACCGCAGTAATCAGATTAATCCACAAAATCTGAATCGGCGTGACGGGTAGCGTCAACCCCATGAGCAGCGCAATAATAATCACCATCGCTTCCCCGGCGTTGGTGGGTAGTGTCCAGCTGATGACCTTCTGGATATTGTCATAGACCGTGCGCCCTTCGCGCACGGCGGCGGCGATGGATGCAAAATTATCATCCGCCAGCACCAGTTCCGCCGCTTCCTTGGCTGCTTCACTGCCTTTTTTGCCCATCGCAATCCCTGCATCAGCACGCTTCAATGCAGGTGCATCATTCACTCCGTCACCCGTCATGGCCACCGTCATGCCATGGGATTGCAACGCCATCACAAGACGCAGTTTATGCTCCGGGCTGGTACGGGCAAAAATGTCGCAATCCAGCACGGCTTGCCGTAGCAAGGCATCGTCCATACCATCAAGATCGGCTCCGGTCAGTACCTTATCAGGATTTTGTAGCCCGATCTGCTTACCAATAGCGGCAGCAGTCTTTGCATGGTCACCCGTAATCATCTTCACGCGGATGCCTGCGCCGTGGCATTCTGCTACCGCTGCGATTGCCTCGCTGCGCGGTGGATCAATCATCCCCACCATGCCCAGCAGTGTCAGCGTGCCTTCCACTTCCTTATGCGCCAACACGGTGTGTTCAGGCTTCACCGATTTCACAGCAAAGGCCAGCACTCGCTGGCCAAGGGCGGCGATGCTTTCGGCTTTTGCATTCCAGTACGGAGTATCCAGCGGTTCGGTTTTGCCATTTGTCCCACGCTGATTCGCGCACATGGCAAAAATCCGCTCCGGCGCACCTTTGACGAACACAAACGCATGGCGTTCATGATCGTGGTTCAGCGTCGCCATGAAGCGGTGCTTCGCATCAAACGGAATAGCATCGGTGCGCGTCCACGCGGCGTGTTCTTTTCGGGCATCCACGTCCATTTTACCCGCAAAGGCGAGCAAAGCGCCTTCCATCGGGTCGCCTTCCACATGCCACACGCCGTCATGCTGCCGGAGTGCCGCATCATTGCACAGTGCAGCAGCGCGGGCGAGTTCGGTGAGCACCGCATGTTCGGAAGGTGACACATGTGCATCTTCCAGCTTCAATGCGCCTTGGGGTGCATAACCATCGCCTTCCAGCGCAAATAAATGCTGATGCGTCAGCACCGAGGCTACCATCATCTCGTTACGGGTCAGCGTGCCGGTTTTATCGGTGCAGATGACAGACACTGATCCCAGCGTTTCAATCGCAGGCAAACGCCGCACGATGGCATTGCGCTTGGCCATTGCCTGCACGCCCACCGCCAGCGTGATGGTAAGCACGGCGGGCAATCCTTCGGGAATAGCGGCTACCGACAGCCCCACCACCGCCATGAACATTTCCGTGAAATCATGATGCCCGACAAAATAACCATAGGTCAGCAGCAGCCCAGCGATCAGCAAAATAAGAACGGTCAGCCATTTGGCAAACACCCCCATTTGCGAAACGAGCGGTGTAGTCAGCATCTCCACTTCCGAAAGGAGGCCGCTGATGCGCCCGATTTCCGTGCTTCCTCCTGTGGCTACCACCACGCCTTTACCCTGACCCGTGGTCACCAGCGTTCCCGAAAACGCCATGCAGGAGCGGTCGCCCAGCGGCGCACTCTCCGCCACCGGCTCGATATGTTTTTCGACAGGCACGGATTCGCCGGTAAGAATCGCTTCCTGCACGCTAATGCCATGAGCGGTAAGCATCCGCAGATCGGCAGGCACTTTATCGCCCGCTTCGATCAGCACAATGTCGCCGGGAACCAGTTGATCGCCTTCAATGCTGATGCGCTCGCCGCCGCGTATGATATTGGCATGGGGTGCGAGCATGTGGCGGATGGCATCCATTGCCTTTTCCGCTTTGCCTTCCTGAATGTAGCCAATAATGGCGTTGGCAACTACCACCGCCAAGATCACGCCGGTATCGATCCAGTGATCGAGCGCGGCGGTGACAACCGCGCAGCCGATCAGCACATAAATCAGGATATTGTGGAATTGCAGAAGGAAGCGCATGAGGTTGCTTCGCCGTGCTGTTTCTGGCAAGCGATTCGCTCCGTATCGCTTCAGTCGAACCTCTGCTTCTTCACGGCTTAAGCCAGTAGCCGATGCTTGCAGTTCTTTCAGAACACGCTCTGTAAGAACACTATGCCATGCTATGCTTGCCTTTTCCTGATGTTTATCTTCCATGTCCATTCCATATGTTTAGTACGCTTTGACAGGTGAGACAAACCCATTCGGTTTCAATGCCAGTAGCGAACAGCTCAGTTTTTGCAGGATATTTTCCGCCGTGTTGCCGATGACAAAACTATAAATGCCCGTGCGTGCCACCGTACCCATCACCAGAATGTCGATGCCGTTCTTCTCAATAAAATCAGGTATGGCTTGCTCAGGCAGCCCCTTGACATGCTGAATGCGATATTCACCACCCGTGATTGCGGATTCATGTATCAGCGCATCCAACATCGCCCGGTGCTCACTCTGTCTTTTAGCAACCAGCTCATCCAGTTCATTTTTGGATATTCTGATCCATCCGGTTGTACTGCCGCGCAGATATTCTTCATGCTCAAAGTGCCAGCATGAAACGATGTCGAGCGCACCGGAACAGCTGGCGGCAAGGGAGTTGGCGAGTTGCAACAGTCTAACCGATAAATCGTGACCTTCGGGTGCCACGCTTTCGGGGTCAATCGCTACCGCAACCTTCATCTCGTTTCGATGGCGGATGATTGGGCGCGTCAGCCACACGGGACACGGGGATTTGCGCAGCAATTCCATATCCATCGCCATGAAACCTTTTCCGCTTACCTTCGGCTCGGCTTCTTTGATGACCAGATCATGCGATCCCTTAATTACATGGCGGATGATGCGAATGGCTGGCGTGTCGCCGCTCTCCACCTCAATCTGCACTGGAACATCCGCTTCGCTGACCTTCACCGCTTCACGCGTTTTGCGGATGGAAGCCTGCAACTGTTCAATTAGCGATGACTCGTACTTTCCTCTGTAGTCCGCCATTTCCTTTGGGAAATCAGGACAAACGATCACCGCCTTCAATTCCGCCTTGTTATTACGGGCAAGGCTCAGTGCCTGTTTGAGTGCCTCGGTTTCATCCGTCACGCCGTGGCTGACGAACAGGATATTGTTGAATCGTTGCATATGTTTTCCTTTGTGTTGTTAATGCGCCAGCATCAGGTTGCAGGTGCGCGAGTTAAGGAAATGGCGGGTGAATCCACCCAGCACCATTTCACGCAAGCGCGAATGCGAGTATGCGCCCATCACCATGAGATCGGCCTTTTGCTCCGCGTAATACTGCTCAAGCGCGGCGGCGGGGCTTTTCACATTGCTGATGGTGTGGGAGTGGGCATTGATGCCGTGCCGCTTGAGATAGGCGGTCAGTTTAGCCAGTTCCTCGGTGGATGGCGTTTCTTCACCTTCATCCACGTTGGCAATCAGCACTTTCCCGGCTTTCTTCAGTATTGGCAGTGCCAGCCACTGCGCGCGAAGCGTCTGCGGTGTGAATTTCCACGCGAGCACCACGGTGAGCTTGCTCAAATCCTTACCTTCAGGGAACGAGCGCACCAGTACCAGTGGCCTGCCGGTTGCAAACAGCGCACCTGTGACAATATCATCCAATATGGACGTGCTTAAGTCATAGCTTGCCACCGTGAGATCATGGAAGCTGCACTCATCACGAACCTGCTCCGCCGTTTCACCGAACAAATCAAGCGAGTCCTCCCATGCAAGGCGACCACCTCCAGCCAGTTTTTCTTTGCTCAGTTCAAACCATTGCTGCACCTGTTTGGCGCGCTTGGCAAACTGCTCCTGATAGAATTTCTCGGCAAGATTTTGGGACGCGGTGTATCCTTCCTTGCGATACATTTCTCCGATCTTGTCGCTCTGCTCACCTTCGAGTAGAAGCAGCGATTTGGAGGTGAAAGTGCACTCCGCACCCGCGTCAAAAGCCTCGGCGAGCGAGGCTCCGAAAGCAAGGGCTGGCAGCTGATCGCCGTGGCTGGAAAGCGGGATAAAAATGGACTGGTACATTTACAGGCTCCTCATTGGCTGTTAATCGAATTCGGTGTGGGGCGATATTTTATTATTCCTTCACTGGGGCTTCCAGCCGGTAGCCAACACCTGGTTCATTAATGATAAACTGGTCACGCGCCGGGTCTTTTTCCAGTTTCTGGCGCAACTGGGCGATATAGATACGAAGATACTGGTTATCGTCGGAATAGGCCTCGCCCCATACTTCTTTCATAAGATGTTTGTGTGTCAGCAGTTTCCCTGCATTCATCGCCAGCACTTTCAGCAAATTAAATTCTTTAGGCGAAAGTTTGATGCGGTCGCCGCGCAGTGAAACGATGCGCTTCATCAAATCGATGTGTAGATCGCCAATACTGATTTCTGTTTCTTCCACTTGCGCGACGATGGCATCGCGTAAGCTCGCACGGATACGCGCCAGTAATTCCGCCGTGCCGAACGGTTTGGTCACATAATCATTCGCTCCTAAATCGAAGGCCTTAACCTTTTCCTCCTCCTGGCTGCGCACCGAAAGAACGATGATAGGCATTTTCGACCATTCGCGGATGGAGGTAATCACTTCCGTTCCATCCATATCGGGAAGCCCTAAATCGAGCAGCACCGCATCGGGCTTAACTGACGTAGCAAGACGGATACCTTCACCGCCAGTTTCAGCGGGAATCACTGCATAATCGTGCGAGGTGAGAGTAATAGTCAGGAATTTCCGTATCTGCGGATCATCCTCTATAATTAGTATTTTAGGCTGCGTGGTTCTCATGGCTTATGATTCTTCCATTTCTTCTTCGATATCGATGGGTATCAAAGTGCTGTTTGGCAAAGAAATGCGGACACACGCGCCTTGGCCATCGTGCGGGTCAATGGCGGTGATGTTACCACCATGTGCTTCCACGATACCTCGGCATATGTAGAGTCCTAAACCCGTTCCGGCGATCTTTCGATCACCATGTTTGGCGCGATAGAATTTAACAAAAATCGCCTCGCGCTCGGATTGGGGTATCCCTTCGCCGTCATCGTCAATATCGATGGTAGCGCCGTTCGCATCGAAGGAAGCGATGACTTTCACCTCACCATCCGCAGGGCCATATTTGACCGCGTTTTCTAGCAGGTTGAGGAACACGAGTTCCATTAGCGCCGCGTTGACACAGAGGAGTGGAAATCCCGGCATTGTCTGAATACTAAATCGCTGTTTGCCGATCAGCGGATACAGCGATTTAAGCGCACTCGCCAGCATATCGCGCAGGCTCACGATTTCCTTGCGCATGTCCTCCATCCCAGCCTCCAGGCGGCTGATCTCCATCAGATTATTGATGAAGCGATTTAGTTTCTGCGCTTCTTCCAGTGCGCCCGTCACCACCTCGCGGCTTTCAAAATGCCGCTGTATATGCTCCATGTCCTTCAAGGAACTGAGCGCGCCAATAACCGTAACAAGTGGTGTTTTGAAATCATGCGACACGGATGACAGCAAAGCGGAGAGAAACTTTTCCCGCTCTGCTTCACGAAACAATTTCTCTTGTTCTTTTTCCGGTGTCATGAACAGCCTTACCATTGTTTTTAAACAGTATTAATCTCTAAAACGCCAATTAGCGAGCGCTATTCCATTTGATCTGGAATTCTATTTCTTCTTCGCGTCCTTCGCGCTCATGCTCGATATTGAATATGGCATCCTTGGGAACGTAAATGCGCTCACCTGCGATTTGGATATCGAACCTTTCGCCCTTTTCCAGACAATCCGCCAGTCTGCGGAGCTTTTCCACGAATTGCTCCGTGGTGTAGGTTTTTTCAATATCCCGGTTTTTCATTTTAGGAGTGCTCATGTTTTCGTCCTTTATTGGGTATAAGTTTATTTGCGTTCGCCGATGAGGTGCATCAGGCTTATGAAGATATTGATGAAATCGAGGTAGAGCGTCAGCGCGCCCATAATGACGGCCTTGGCCATCGCTTCGCCTTCAAGCGTGAACTGGTAATACATCTCCTTGAGCCTTTGCGTGTCGTATGCGGTCAGGCCGGTGAAAACCAGCACGCCGATCACGGACACGGCGAACTGCAAAGCCGAACTTTGCAGGAAGATGTTGACCAGCGAGGCGATAATCAGGCCAATCACGCCCATGATCAGAAACGAGCCAAATTTGGATAGATCACGCTTCGTCGTATATCCGTAGAGGCTCATCGCACCAAACGTACCGGCGGTGATGAAGAATACGCGGGCAATGCTGGTGCCGGTGTAGCTTAAGAATATGCTGGTGAGCGATAACCCCATCACCACGGCAAATCCCCAGAAGGCCGCTTGCGCGGCAGTAGTGCTCATACGCTGCACACCAAATCCAAGCGCCAAGGCCATACCGAGCGGCGCGAGCATCACAACCCACGCCAGTGGCTTCATGCCAGTGATCGCGCCATTTTCCATGACGTACATCAGACTAAGGAACGCCTGCGACTGCGAAGCCAGCAGCGCGACAATACCGGTAAGAACCAGGCCGCTGGCCATATAGTTATAAATATTAAGCATGTAGGACCGCAACCCAGCATCGTAGGTGGCGGCCTGAGCCGCGCTCACCGGACGGCGGTTTATCGTGGTGTAGTCATTCATATTCATGTCTCCATAAAGTTGGTCGAGGGTTGACCTCATCTGGAATATAAGCTGATACCTGCCAAATCGCTGTATTGATCCGGGCATAACCGCGCTTAAACCGCGTAGCCGCCGTGTAAAAAATCCGTATATGTGCGCTTACTGCACCACAGCGGCTTTCGCTTCCAGTCGCTACGGACTTCCTACGGCCATACTTGCTAAATTCTTCAGGAATTAACAGCAGAGGAGGTTTAATCGTTATGTCTAACTTAAAAGCATTTAGTCGTTCCGTGCGTCAGGAAATCAACCGGATTTCTTTGTCGCTTAAGCAAATGGAATTCCGAATTCTCCGTATGCGGGGGTTCTTAAGAAGAAAACTGCGTGAGGAAATACAGGAATTGAAACGTATGAAAGACGCGATCCTGCACAGGCTTTCGGAGCTTACCGCTGAAGCGCGGTTGCATTTTCCTACGATGCAATCCATCCGCGACGACATCGCGCTGCTGCATGAGCGTTGCCGCCAACTCAAAATACAGCATTTATAGGAGTATGATTATGCAAAACTCTATGCCGATTTATGCCGATGTCGCTGAGGCCACTGCTCATGCCCAACAGACACTTAAGCAAATACCCATCCGCTCATCCGCCATAGCGCGGGAGATAGTAAAGGTGAGTTTGCCCGCGCAGGAAACAACAGGAGAGAAAAAACACTATCTGTTGACCCGCGAAGAGCAGTGGGTATGCGACATGGCGACTGATTAACCGAAAGCTAAGAAAGGAAATAGGAGGAAACCATGATTTTACCACTGGGCGCCATTTCACCAGATACCGGATACCAGTTCCCGAATTTGTACGGGATTGGATATGGGCTGGGTGGGCGTATCGCGCCGAGGCAACCAGTGGTGGGTACGCCACCACCGGTGAAAACGGAGGTGCGCGATATGGTGATATTAAGCCCAGCCGCGCTGCGGATCATGGATCAAGCCGAGCGACTGGAGAAAATGCAGCGTAATGAGGAGTAATTTATGTCAGCACTTGATTGCCCCGTATGCTATGCGCCTTTCAAAGAAATAGTGAAGGATAGCGTGTTAATTGATGTATGCACCGAATGCCGTGGCGTTTGGCTGGATCGCGGCGAACTGGACAAACTGCTCGACATCGCACGTGAAAAGGATGAGCACCAGGTTGCCCGCTGGTTCGATGATGAAGGTTATTATCCTGCGGCTAATAAAAAAAGAAAAACGTAATAATAAGGAATGGCTTAATGGAATTTCTCTTTGATGTCGTGATGGGCAAGCCCATCTGGATGTGGGCTAGCTTTATCGGCATCGTGATGATGCTTCTGGCATTTGACCTCGGTGTGCTTCACCGCAAGCAGCGCGAGATCAGCATCAAGGAAAGCCTGTGGATGAGCGCGTTTTACATTACTATCGCGCTCGCCTTCGGCATGTGGGTATGGCACTCCTTGGGCGCGCAAAGCGGCAAGGAATATCTCACCGGATTCATCGTCGAAAAAACGCTGGCGATGGACAATGTATTCATCATCTCGCTGATATTCACTTATTTCGCCATTCCGCATCAATATCAGCACCGCGTGCTGTTCTGGGGCATTCTTGGCGTGATCGTGCTGCGCGCCCTCATGATTGGCCTTGGTGCAACACTGGTGTCTGAGTTCAGCTGGATTCTGTACATCTTCGCGGTGTTCCTGATCGCTACCGGTATTAAGATGCTCTACATTGGCGACAAACTGCCAAGCATCGAAAATAACCCGCTACTCAAATTCCTACGCAATAACATGCGCGTCACCAACGAACTGCACGGCCACAAATTCACCGTGCGGTTAGTGGATCAAAATACTGGCAGAAAAGCGACCTATATGACGCCGCTCATGGTGGCACTAATCCTGATCGAGTTCGTGGATTTGATCTTCGCGGTGGATAGCGTACCCGCCATTTTCACCATCACGCTTGATCCATACATTGTTTACACCAGTAACATCTTCGCCATTCTCGGCCTGCGCGCGCTGTACTTCGCACTGGCTGCGATCATTCACCGCTTCAAATACCTGAAACCTGCCCTGGCATGGGTGCTGATCTTCATCGGCTCTAAAACCTTCATCGCCGATGCAATGGGTATGGAGAAATTCCCTGCGAGCATTTCGCTGGGTGTCACCTTCGCCATCATTCTCGCCGGTGTGCTCGTGTCACTCTACAAAACGCGCGGAGAGAAACAATTTTTACATTAACCAACAAAAGGAGAAACTCATGTTAGATGCTAAAAACTTACTCGCCAATATCGATTCCAACGGACTGGTCGGCAAAATGCTCGGCGGCATGGCTACCAAGAATTTCGCTGCCGGATTGCTCACAGGCGGCGTTGCCACCTCGCTACTAGGCGGTGGTAGGGATACGGTAGAAGCCGTTGCTAAGGTCGGCGGGCTGGCGTTGCTCGGAACGTTGGCCTACAAAGCCTTTGGCAATTATCAGCAGCAGAAAGCGACGGGAGGCAATGCCAGTGTTGTGGATGCGGTAAAAACCTCTGCCACGGGCATGGCAACACAAGCGAGTAGCCTTATTTCCGGCTTGCTAGCGGGCACTCAGGTGCAGAATGCATCGCTGCCCGCTCCCTCAGCAACGCTGGCTAATCCCGACCTGCCACTTGCGATTATCCGCGCCATGATCGCCGCTGCTAAAGCCGATGGGCATATGGATGCTGCGGAAAGCCAGAAAATCATGGGGCAGCTGGAATCGGCTGGTGTAGGTGCTCAGGAAAAAGCCCTGCTGATGCAGGAAATGGCAAATACGCAAGATGTGAATAGCATCGCCGCCGCCGCCAAAACGCCGGAAGAATCCGCACAGATTTATCTTGCCGCTTTGCTGGTGTGTGACAGCCAGTGCGCCCGTGAGCAGGACTATCTGGTATACCTTGCAAAAGCATTGAAGCTGGAGCCTGCATTCACCGCCAGCCTACAAAACGAGTTGCTCTCTATGTCTCAACAAAAGGCGGCATAATAACATATGCCACTGCTGAGTCTAAAAGCACTGGTGGAAGCGCCGTGGTTCACCCGAACCATCATGGTGCTTATCATCATAAATGCCATGATTCTGGGCATGGAAACCTATCCCGGAATCATGGAGGTATATGGCAGCACACTTAAAGCCTTTGACCACGCCATACTCTGGGTGTTCGTGGTGGAGTTGGGCTTGCGTTTGGCCGCATATCGCCTGCGCTTTTTCCGCGATCCGTGGAGCTTATTTGACTTAGGCGTGGTGGCAATCGCCTTCATGCCGGCTAATGAAGCATTCGGCGTACTGCGCGCAGTCAGAGTGCTTCGGGTGCTGCGGCTTATTTCTATTTTCCCGCGCTTAAGGAGAGTATTGAGTGGCCTAGTTGTCGCCATCCCTGGCATTGGTTCTATCGGTGCCATCCTTGCGATCATATTTTATGTTTTCGCGGTCATGTCCACCAAGCTGTTCGGCGCAAGCCATCCGGAATTATTCGGCTCGCTGGAAGCATCTATGTTCAGCCTGTTCCAGATCATGACGCTGGAAGGCTGGGGAGATATGGTGCGAGAAGTGGCTGAAACCCATGCTTTCGCCAAACTTTATTTCGTTATCTACATCCTGATCGCCACCTTTACCGTGCTGAACCTGTTTATCGCAGTGATCGTGGACGCGATGCAGCGCGAAAATCAGGCAGAGGGGAAAGAAGAGCAAGACGCCATTAAGCGCATCGAACAGGAACTTATACGTCTACATCAAAAGCTAGACAATATAAAACAAGTTGGCTGAATTCTCCTCTATTTCGCGCTCTAATCTCCTTGCAGAAGCGTTTTCGCCTAACCTTACTGACGCTTGGCGACGAGGTGGACGAAGATGAAGAAAAAACTTCTGCTTCTTGGAAAGTTGGGTTTCGTTAAATAATAAACCATCTTCTGAGCAAAATACTTGGCTATTAGAAGAGTTCGTTCATCTCAATTTTTAGAGCGGAAGCTATTTTAGCAATGTTATCTATTGCTACGTTGCGTTCGCCTCGCTCTATAGCGCCTATATAGGTAACTGTTGCTCCAAGCGGCCAAGCAACAGCTTTTGCAATTTCCACAATGAAAGTCAATTTATCCATTATATTACAATAGTTTATGGTGGGGGGTGAGGGATTTGAACCCCCGGCCAAGACGTTATGAGCGTCCTGCTCTAACCGCTGAGCTAACCCCCCGCGTATGGTGTTTAAGATAAAAATCTTTTCTTTCGACTTCTACCTCTTTCTAGCTACACACCTTATTATAGCCTTATTATTCAAAATTCTATCCTGCATCCAGCGGCTCTGAATTTCTCCAAAACCCATAGCAGCAGGGACTTCCAAGAGTTCCCTCCGGCGGAGTAGCCAAAGCGTTATGAGCGCCCTGCTCTAACCACTGAGCTAACCCCCCCGGCAGTGCTGGCGGAAGCTAGACCCTGACGGGCTGAATTTCAATCATTTTTGCGGATATGGCGTGATAGCGTGGCCGGAGCAGGTTATTTTGCTTGCATTTGCCGGGCGGCTGGGCTATCAAACGCCCCCTAAAATAGAGGAATTGCGTATGAAACAAGGTATCCATCCCGACTATCACAAAATCACCATCCAGATGACGGATGGCACGAAATACGACACCCACTCCACCTGGGGCAAGGAAGGCGACGTGCTGCAGCTCGACGTCGATCCGAAAACGCACCCGGCATGGGTTGGCGGCGTTTCGCTGCGCAAAACCGGTCAGATGGAAAAGTTCCAGAACAAGTTCGGTGACATGAAGATTGCGGCCAAGGGCGGCAAGGCTTCCGAAGCTAAAAAAGAAGATAAAAAATCCGAAGATAAGTAAGTAAAGTCGGGCTACTTGCCCTGAGGCGTTTTCGCCTTGCCTTAGGCAGACTCGCTTTCGCATAGCGCAAGCAGGACCGCTTTGCGCTGGAGATAGGTGTAGAGGGCTTTTTCCAGTTGGGGCCACGACATGCCGTGTTCCCCATCGAACTGTTCCTTGGCGACGGCAAAGACTTCTACGGCTTCGGCGTCGCTTAGGCGCTCAATATCATTTTGCTCGCATAGTATGTGGATATCGTTGATGTGCCACAGCGTATCCACAAAGAATCCCTGCGACTGGAGCAATTCTTTTGCGACTTCAATTATTTTAGCGTTATGATCGTGCTTCATGGGTTATATCCGTTTATATAAATTAACGAATATGTTAATAAATGGTAATGATTAATTAATGGTTAACATGCTGGGTTTTTTAGAATTTTCTTTTCCTCAAAACGTGCTTGGTAGTGATTTAACGCATATTTACCCTCTATGCGGGTAATTTTAACGCGCCGGGTTCGCGCTAAAAAAAACCTGTAAAAAAAATCTATCGGGCGGTTGTCATCAGCCATATCGTACCTATATGTACCCCTAACCGGGTAGTTCGGGTCGTGCAAAAGACCCGGTTTCCCTTGAACCCACATCTCTTTGCAAAATATCAGGAGCATCTATGAGCAAAATTATCGGCATCGACCTTGGCACCACCAATAGCTGCGTCGCCATCATGGAAGGCAGTTCGGTCAAAGTCATACACAGCCCTGAAGGGCGCAACGTCGTGCCCTCCATCGTGGCGCTGACCGATAGCGGCGAGCGCTTAGTCGGCGACGGTGCGAAGCGTCAGGCCGTGACCAACCCGGAAAACACGCTGTTTGCTATCAAGCGTCTCGTCGGCCGTAATTTCGACGATCCACTCGTGAAAAAAGACATGGGTCTCGTCCCCTATAAAATCGTGCGTGCCGATAATAATGACGCATGGGTCGAAGCGCGCGGCGAAAAATATTCCCCCAGCCAGATTTCCGCCTTCATCCTCACCAAGATGAAAGACGTTGCCGAAGCCTATCTCGGTGAAAAAGTATCGCAGGCGGTCATCACCGTTCCCGCCTATTTCAGTGACGCGCAGCGTCAGGCCACCAAGGATGCAGGCCGCATCGCCGGGCTTGAAGTCATGCGCATCATCAACGAGCCGACCGCTGCCGCGCTCGCTTACGGTCTCGATAAAGAGAAAAAAGACGGCAAGACCATCGCCGTATACGATCTCGGCGGCGGCACGTTCGACGTGTCGATTCTTGAAATCGACGACGGCGTGTTTGAAGTGAAAGCCACCAACGGCGACACGTTCCTCGGCGGGGAAGATTTCGACAAGCGCATCATCGATTTCTTAGCCGATGAATTTAAACGCGACCAGGGCATCGATCTGCGCAATGACAAGCTCGCGCTTCAGCGCCTCAAGGAAGCGGCGGAAAAAGCCAAGATCGAACTCTCCAACTCGATCCAGACGGATGTCAACCTGCCGTTCATCACTGCCGATGCCAGCGGGCCTAAGCACCTCAACATCAAACTCACCCGCGCCAAGCTGGAATCGCTGGTGGACGACCTCATCCAGAAAACGATGGATCCCTGCCGCAACGCGCTCAAAGACGCAGGCCTCACCGCCAAAGACATCGACGAAGTTATTCTCGTCGGCGGTATGACGCGCATGCCCAAAGTGGCCGACGTGGTGAAGGAATTCTTCGGTCGCGAACCGCATAAGGGCGTAAACCCCGATGAAGTGGTGGCCATGGGCGCCGCCATTCAGGGCGCGGTATTGCGCGGCGACGTGAAAGACGTTCTGCTGCTCGACGTGACCCCGCTGTCGCTCGGCATCGAAACGCTGGGCGGCGTGTTCACGCGCCTGATCGACCGCAACACCACCATCCCGACCAAGAAATCGCAGGTATTCTCCACCGCCGACGACAACCAGACGGCGGTGACCATCCGCGTATTCCAGGGCGAGCGCGAAATGGCCGCCGACAATAAAATGCTCGGCCAGTTCGACCTCGTAGGCCTGCCGCCCGCGCCGCGCGGCGTGCCGCAGGTGGAAGTGACGTTCGACATCGACGCCAACGGCATCGTGAATGTCTCCGCCAAGGACAAGGCCACCGGCAAGGAACAGCAGATCCGCATTCAGGCCTCCGGCGGCCTGTCCGAAGCCGACATCGAAAAGATGGTGAAGGAAGGGCAGGCGCACGCGGAAGAAGACAAGAAACGCCGTGCGCTCGTCGAAGCCAAGAATCAGGCGGAAGGTCTACTCCACGCGACCGAAAAGACGCTGAAGGAGCATGGCGACAAAGTACCCGCATCCGATAAGCAGGCCATCGAAAAGGATATGCAGGCGCTGAAAGACGCGCTCGCTTCCGACGATGCGTCGCGTATCGAGCAGCAGACGCAGGCGCTCACCCAGTCGTCAATGAAACTCGGCGAAATCCTCTACAAGGAAGAGCAGGCGGCTAAAGCGGCAGGCGGCGAAAGTGCCGCCCCGAACGCGGAAGCTGGCGGTGACGACAACGTAGTGGACGCCCAGTTCGAAGAAGTGGACGAGAAGAAAAAACAGGGATAATCAACTTGTCATCCTGCGTGGCATATGCGACGAGGGAGCTTCACTAACACGGATTCGTCGCTTCTATGACCGGTAAAAAAGACTTCTACGAAATTCTCGGCGTGCATCGCAACGCCAGCGCGGACGAGCTGAAAAAAGCCTACCGCAAGCTGGCGATGCAGCACCACCCGGACAAAAATCCGGGCGATAAAAAAGCCGAGGAGAAATTCAAGGAAATCAGCCACGCCTACGACATCCTGCAGGACGAGCAGAAACGCGCGGCTTACGACCGCTTCGGCCATGACGCATTTACACAAGGCGGCAATGGCGGCGGCGGGGCAGGGGCGGCGGGCTTCGATTTCGGCTCGGGCTTTGCCGATATTTTCGAGGATCTGTTCGGCAATTTAGGCGGCGGCGCGGGGCGCCGTCCCGCCAGCGGCCCCGCACGCGGCGCCGATCTGCGCTACAACATGGAAATTTCGCTGGAAGAAGCCTTCAAGGGCAAGCAGGAAACCATCAACGTCACCACTGCGGTTGCCTGCGACAGTTGTCAGGGCGTCGGCGGCGAAAAAGGCAGCAAGCCCGTTACCTGCACCACTTGCAACGGGCAGGGGCGCGTGCGCGCCACGCAAGGCTTCTTCACGGTCGAGCGCACCTGCGCAAGCTGCCAGGGCATGGGCAAAACCATCAAGGACCCGTGCAAGCGTTGCGCCGGTTCCGGCCGTATGCGCAAGGAAAAGACGCTCTCAGTCACTATCCCCGCAGGCGTCGAGGAAGGCACACGCATCCGCCTTACCAACGAAGGCGAAGTGGGTATGCGTGGCGGGCCGCCGGGCGATCTCTATATTTTCCTCTCCGTAAAATCCCACCCGCTATTCACGCGCGATGGTGTCGATATCCATTGTCAGGCGCCGATTGCCATGACCACCGCTGCGCTCGGCGGTTCCATGGAAGTGCCGACCATCGACGGTGGCAAGGTTAAAGTCACCATCCCCGAAGGCACGCAGGGCGGCCACCAGTTCCGTCTGCGCGGTAAAGGCATGAGCGTATTGCGCTCCTCGCACCGCGGCGACATGTATATCCACGCGCAGGTCGAAACCCCGGTGAAGCTCAACAAAAAGCAGCGCGAACTCCTCAAGGAATTCGAGAAATCCGGCGGCCACACCAGCCCTCAGGCGGAGAGTTTTTTCAGCAAGGTGAAGGATTTGTGGGAAGATTTGAAGGAGTAGTGTAGTATGCTGCACGAAATCAGCGGGAGATAACATGAAACTAGCCATTGCAGGATGTTGCGGTCGCATGGGGATTACGCTGGTCAGAGCGACTCTGGCGGATGACCGGTTTACGCTCGCCGCGGGCAGCGAGCGCCCTGGCTACGACGTGACCGATCTGCAGACGCAGCTTGCCGCTGAAGGTGCTGCCAATATTTTCCTCACCCCCGATCCTGAGGAACTGGTGAAAAAAGCCGACGCGGTAATCGACTTCACCCATCCCGATTCGACGCTGGTGATTGCCGAAGCCGCGGCAGCGCAGGGTAAAATCCACATTATCGGCACCACCGGTTTTACGGCCGAGCAGCAGAAAACGCTCGCGGGCTTCGCAAAAAAAGCGCGTATCGTGCAGTCGGGTAATTTCTCGCTGGGCGTCAATTTGATGGAGCGCCTTATCGAACAGGCCACGAAAATCCTCGACGAATCCTACGACATCGAAATCTTCGAGATGCACCACCGCCACAAAAAAGATTCCCCCTCCGGCACCGCGCTGATGTTAGGCCGCGCCGCCGCGCGCGGGCGCAATGTCGATCTCGATGAGAAAAAATCCATCGACCGCGACGGCGTGCGCAAGCAGGGCGACATCGGCTTTGCCGTACAGCGCGGCGGCGACGTGGTGGGTATCCACACCGTCAGCTTCGCAGGTCCCGGCGAGATGATCGAAATCAAACATCAGGGCTTCTCCCGCGACATCTACGCCTCCGGCGCACTCCACGCCGCGTATTGGGCGAAGGATAAGAAAGCCGGGCTGTATTCGATGAAGGATGTGCTGGGCTAAGCCGTCGGCTTCCGGGGCAGCGTCCGCTGATACGGGAAGATCACGCGCACGGTGGTGCCTTCGCCGAGTTTGCTGGTGAGTTGTAATTTCCCGTCATGCAATTCCGCGTACATTTTACACAGCGGCAATCCTAAGCCGGTGCCTTCGTGACTTTTACTGCGGTGAACTTGCCCGAAGACCGACAATGCTTTGGGAATATCGTGTTCGGCGATGCCGATGCCGGTATCGGCGACGATGAGGTTCATGTTGTTCTGGCCGTCTAAACGCGCGGTGATGGTGATCGTGCCGTTTTCTGCGGTGAATTTGATAGCATTCGACAGCAGGTTGATCAGCACCTGACGTATCTTGCGCTTGTCGCCCCACAGATAGGCGAGGCCGGGTTCGAGCGCCACCACAAGGTGCAATCCCTTGGTTTTGATCTTGCCGTTCATGATACGCACGCTCTCGCCGATTAAGTCGGTCATGTCCACTTTTTCTTCGATCAGTTCCAGCTTGCCCGCATCACCCTTGGAAAATTCGAGAATGTCGGTGATGAGTTGCAGCAAGTGGCTGCCGCATAAATTGATGTCGTGGATACGCTCTTTCTGCTTGGCGTTGAGCGGCCCGAAATAGCCGGAATTAATCATCTCCGAAAAACCGATGATGGCGTTGAGCGGCGTGCGCAACTCATGGCTCATATTGGCGAGGAATTCTGATTTCGCCTGACTTGCCAGAATCGCCGCACCTTCCGATTCCTCCACGCGCGCAATCTGCCGCGCCATGGCGACGGCGAGGAACGACAAGATCGAACCGAACAGGATGAACAGCGCGAGGAAGCCGATATCCTTCGTCAGCGAGCGCCGCCATTCCTGCAGGAAGTCCGCGGAATCCAGCACCACTGAAATAGCGATGGGGATATGTTTCAGGTTTTTGACGGTGACGATCTTGGTGCTGCCGGGCAGGGATACGATCTGCGTGTTGATTTTCCCGTCGGCCGCTGCTTGTGCCGCCTGCCATTGTTCCGACAGCGTGTCATCGGTTTCGCTGTCAAACGGGCCGGTGGCAAGCGGCGATCCGTCGGACAGGCGCATGGCCATGAATTTTTCCGAACCGGTGGCGATCGAGCTGTAGAAATTGATAAAATATTGCGGGTCGATGGCGGCGATGACGATGCCGCCGAATTCGCCGTCGAGCTTGTTATAACGGCGGCTGACGATAATCAGCGAGCGGTTGGTTTCAGTGTAGTGCTTGCCGATGAACACGTCGGTGTCGTCGGCGCCGCGCATATGCTCGAACAATTGTTGGCCGACGAGGGTTTTCTGGTAATCGAGCCAGTGCTCGTAATTTTTCTTGTGCGCGGCGACTTCCACCAGCCCTTCTTCGTTGATGAGCGCAAGCGCCACGATCTGCGGCGTTTCGTTCAGCCAGATCTTGAAATTCTGCTCGGTGTATTCAGGCAGATTATTTCCGAACAGCGAATTGAAATATTGCCGTTCGATCGCGCGGCGCAGCGACAAATCGACATCGAGGAACGACAGCTCCACATGGTCGGTGAGAATGCGCGTAAGCCGTATGGAATCCTGCTCGCTGTCGAGAATCGCCTTGCGGTAATTGTTCAGTCCCTGATACGCGACGATGACGCAGAACATCAGCAAAATCACCACGCTGAAACCGATGAGGTTCCGGATGCGCGGAGAACGATACTGGCGTTGTTCGGTTATGGGCATTGACGCGGCTGTTGTACGATAAGGGTTTGAAACCTCCCTATCTTTACCGAGTTTGGTTAATTTAACATGATAATATTAAGAATATTTGGTTAATCCGTAAGGAATATTAAAGGCGGGTTTTGACATAAGGTCTTGAATTATAAATTCCTAATCAAAACATGTCACAGTTTTGCGCGTAGTATCGCACAGCACGATTATTTCGTCCCGCGCATGCTTTTTTGTCTCATGCAAAAGGCAAAAAATTTTGCTATCCGTGAAAAAAAAATCTGGTAGCGTGCATCCGCTAAAGCACCTTTTTCAACTCCAATCCAAGAGGCTATATAATGTCGAAAACAAGCGCTGAAATTGATCAACTGGTCAAAGTATTCCTCGAAGAAGATGCAAAATTTGCAAACGGCAACAAATCCGCAGGCACCCGCGCTCGCGGCGCGCTGATGGACATCAAGAAGCTGTGCGATGCACGCCGCAAGGAAATTCAGGCCGAGAAAAACGCCGCCTGATTCCGTCGCGTGATCGGCAAAAAACCGGGATATGCGCCGCGTCTGCGGCCGCGCATCCCGGTTTTTTTATGTGCGGAATCATGCTGAAATTGCAGGAAAAACACGGCAATCCTTTACTTCCTCCTTAAAAATCATATAATATATTAACAAATTACGGCCTATACTGTGTGGGTATGAAAAAACTCCTGATTGCCGCAAGTGCTCTGCTGATGATGGCCGGTTGCCGCCCGATGTGGCTGCTTGCCATCGATCCTGTCGGCCCGCCCGAGTACCAGCTCGGCTGGGAGGACGGCTGCGACACCGGCATGTCGGCCGAAGGTAACTGGTATTACAAAATGACCTACGGCTTCAAGAAGCGTCCGGAAATGGCTGCCAACGAACAATACAAGCAGGGCTGGAACGAAGGTTTCACCTATTGCCGCTTCTCGCTCGACTCATCGCAGGAGCCGGGCAGGTGGAGCGACATCGGCCTCGGCGAAGGGTTCTAGCGCTTCACCACGATATCCAGATGGCTTATGCTTTCCTGCGAGCCGTCGATAACCAGCCTATGTTCTTCCGTACCGCTGAAGCCGAGCCGTTCGGCCTGTTCGGGCGATACGCGCACGGTATATTCTCCGACCGGCAATCCTTCGAGCAGGTAATAACCGTCATAGGCCGAGCGCGTTTCACGCACGACTTTTCCGTCTTTATCCAGCGCCTGTATCATCACGTTCGCGGCTTCCGTGCGCGTGTTTTTGCCGCTTGCGATATACGCCATGCTCTCGACATCGGTGGTGCTGACCAACGCTATATCCACTGCGACCGGCACGCCGGGGCGCGCCACAACTTCCGCGCCGGGTACGGGCGCGACGAGATAGGGGCTGTCGATGCTGGACGTGTCGAGCGTTACGCGCGCAGGCGCGTTGGCAGGAATGTTACGCAGCAACGCCACGCCTTTTTTCTCCGCGCTTGCGCCGATGCCGCGATTGACCTTGAAGCGTGCATCTTCCAGCACTTCGTCACCCTCGTCAAAGACATGGTTGCCGTTCTTATCGTGGTAAGCGCGCGCCATCACCAGACCATCGCGCGCGGCGTAATCCGGGTAGGTGGTTAGTTTGCCGTTGCGCGGGTCTTCACCCCCGGAGAACGATACGGTGAATCCCATCGCATTGTTGCCGTCGCTGGCATGGCTGATATTGGCGCCGAGCGAGAAGCGCCTGAATTTGCGGTTAAGCCCGCCCGTGTAGGTGGTAAGCGAGTTGTTGGCGATCTGGCGCGATACGTCCACGCGCGCCAGCGTGTCGCGGCTGAAATGGTATTCGCTGGTGAGCGCCACTGCGTCGAGCGAGCGCGCAGGCGTGATGACGTACGACATGTTGCTGCGCAGCAGCCAGTCGCGCCACGGCATGCTCAACACCCATTCGCCACGCGTTTCGCGCAGGCTTTCGCTGTCGGCGAGCGTTTCACGGCGCAGCGCGAGCGTGTGCGACACAGCAAGCCGCGAGACGGATGTTGACAGGCGCTGCCCGATTTCATGGCGCAGGCGACCGGAATCGTAGAGCGTGCGGTTGCCGGTAAGCCCCACATTCATGCGCGGCAGGAACGATGCGGATAGGGGCGTGTCGGCGCGCACATCGGTGCGGGCTGCGACGGGATCGTCGATCGATTCGGTGAATTCGCTCAGGAAATCGTAGAATTGCTGGTGCTGCGCCGACAGGCTCACGCCGTACAGATTATCTTGCAGCGAGAACTGCAAGGCGCGTCCCTTGCTTTCAAGCTCCTGGCTGGCATCCACACGCCCGTACACGCCCAGTAGCGACGTGGCTACGCCGCCGGTGGCGTAGTTGCGCGCCACGCCGTCGCCGGTGGTGAGATGCGCCACGCTGGAGAACAGCGCGAGGTTCTGCGCCAGTCCGTATTCATATTCCATGAGCACGCGGTCGCGCCCCTTCGTCATGTCGCGCTCCGACGGGGTCGCCCCATTCGGGCTGACGGACAGCTCCTTGCGCACGTCAAAAATGCTGGTGTCTTGCTGGCTGACCGACATGCGGAAATAGCTTTTCCCGGCGGTGGTGATGTTGGGTGAGACGAGGAAGCGCTGCACCTCTTCGCGCGTTTGCCCAAACGGACCGTAAAATACGAGACGGATAATATTCAATCCTGACAGAAGCGGCACGTCGATAAATTCGTAGCGGCCGTTGCTGCTGGCGCGTTGGAAATTGAGCAGTTCGTCGTTGCGGTATAGCTCCACTTCCCAGCCGGTGGGCAGGTCGCCCTGTAGTGTGGTGCGGTCGAATTGCGTGGCCTGATCGTAGGGCTTGGTGGAAATGAGCAGGCCGCGTCCCTGCTGATTGAAGGCGGTAAGCGGCAATTGCTGCGTGTAAATATCGCCGACGGCGATTTCGCGCGTGCCGATTCTGTTGAGCGTATCGGCCATCACGTTGTTCGCCAGCGGATCGTCCTTGCTGTCCTTGAATAGCTTGCCATCGGGGTCACGGCGGCTCAGGCTCCAGCGCAAATCGCTGATTTTATCGCGCTCGTTGGCGGTGGCGTAGAGGCTGCTTTGCATATAAAGCGCGTCGCCGTTGGCGAGCACGGACAGCTCGTTGCGCATGCCGATCGTGTTGCGCTGGTCATAACCGGATGTATAGGTCACATCGGAAAAAGGCAGGGAGTAAAGCTGGTAAGGTGCCTCGGCACGCGGCAGCGGCGTCGTGTCGTCGTCGCGCCCCCTGCCCATGCGCGAGCGTTGTTTCTCGCGCTGCTCTTCGCTCTGGAAGGGCAGCAGCACTTTGCCGCGCGGCTTCACCTCGACGGATTGCGATGAAAAAGAAAAAATAAAATCGAGCGGGAACCAGCGCGAAAGCAGTGACACGTCCACGTAAATATCGTCTTCATGCAGTTCCACCAACGCCGGATCGTAGGATTGCCTGCTGCCTGCGATGATCGCTTCATGGCGCAGCAAATCGAGCGAAAAACTATTGGCGCGATCTAGAAACCATCCTTCCGCCATTCCTTCACGCGGGCGCACCTTGATCGGGAATTGCAGCGCTTCCGTAAGCTGGCCGAGGGGCAGCACGAGCGCGTTCTTGTTCGCATAGCCGGGAACGGATTCCTGCAGGGTGGTGCGGCCTGCGCGTATATCCACCAGCACGAGATCGTCTTCGGAGCGTGTCGAAAATCCTTGCGCCCTGCTTGCCTGCCTGCTGCGCACAGGCGCTGCGGCGGGCGCGTCATCGACCGTTGCTTCCGGTTCATCGGCGCCCTGAAGTTCCACAGGCGTAGCGGTTTCGGCAACGGGTGCTTCGGGGATGAATTCGACGTCCTCCGCGAGTGCGGCCAGCGGCACGGCGCACAAGGCAAGGGCGAGAATCGTTGCTGTATGACGCATATATACCGCAGATAAAAAAAGGCGGCTCAGTGTTACCCGAGCCGCCCTTGCTTATACCGCTACCCGTGCTTAGTAGGCTACGGAAACATTGTAGGTGCCGGTATAGTTGCCGCCAGCCTGGTTGTTGCCGACGGTGAGCGTGCCGTGGATGTCGAACGTGTCGTTGCCGTTGACATCGAGCAGCGTGCTGCCGGGTGTATTAAGCGAGGCGGTCATGGAACCGCCGCCACCGGTGCGGTTAAGTGTGACTGTCGGGTCGACGGTGACGTCATAACCTGCGCTCGGTGTGCCGGTTACGGCAAAAACGCCGGGAGAGATGGAGCCGCCGACATAGGTGACGCTGCCGGTGGTGGTGCCGTCGGTTGCCGTGGTGCCGCCGCTGCCTGCCGAGAACTGGCCGAAAGACATGGGGCTCTGTTCCGATACGGAAAGCGCGGCTACTACGGTGGCGGACGCCGAGCCGGTAGCGCTGTCAGCCGCATACGATGCGGAAGAAAGCAGCGACGTTGCCAGCAATGCGGAAAGAACGATACGAGAGGTTTTCATTAAGATACTCCTTGGTTGAGAAAAGATTAGTAATTAACAGACACGTTATACGTGCCGGTATAGGTGCCGCCCGGCTGGTTGCCGTTTACGGTAAGCACGCCGGTGACATTGAACGAATCGGCGCCCGATTCATCCAGTGACTGGTCGGCGGGGTAGGTGAGGGCTGCGGTCATGCTTTCGCCGCCGTTGTTGAGCGTGACGGACGGGTCGCCATTGATCGTGTAGGGTGCGCTGGCAAGCCCGGTGACTTCAAACGTGCCGTGACGTCGCGTGCCGCCTACGGCCACTACGTCGCCGCTGGTGACTGCCGTTGTGGACGAAGCGATGGTGCCGCCGGTTGCGCCGACGCTGAATTGTCCGAACGACATGGCAGGCCCCGAAGTGATGCCAAGCGGCGTGACCACGGTGGCGGATGCGCCGCCGGTTGTGCTGTCAGCCGCATAAGACGGCGCGGAAGCCAATAACGCAGCAGCGAGAATATACGCTGTAGTTTTCATCAAATCCTCCATCCAAAGCTAAAGGGAAACATAGTGCAGGGTCGTGTCGTCATAAGGTCGCCTTCGCAAGCGTTGCGTTTTCTTCGTCCTCGCGGGAGCGGAATTCGACGCTAAGGTTTCCGCCTGCGCCTTCGCTCAGCGAGACGTTGATGCGGCGGCTCTGGTTCGGCACCAGCACGGCCACGCCGCGCATTTCGCCGACAACCTTGCCGCTTGCGTCGGTCACCAGCACGTCGCCGTAAAGGGATTTGCCGCCGTTGCGGGTAATCGCAAGCGAGAGCGTGTTGCCCGTGCGCTTCATGCCGCTGATGCCCGCCTTGGCGGACAGCGTTCCTTCGCGCACGATCACCGGGATGGATACGCCGTAAATGGGAATCAGCCGGATAGCGATCTTGCCGGTTTCGACTTCTTTCTCTTCGACATCTTCACCGGTGGCCGTTTCCGGTACGGCATGGAACGCGATATGCGAGCGATATTCGCCATCGGCAAGCCCTTCGGGTTTGCGCACCATGATTTTCACAGTCTGCGATTCGCCGGGTTTCAGCGTCACCTGATGGGGCGAAAAGCGCAGCAGCTTTTTCGCGGGTTTGTCGGGGCTGGAATCCAGCGCGGATTCGGGAATGTCTTTGTACTTGCCGTTTTCATCCATGTGTAAATGGATGAGGCCAATACGGTACGTGGCTTCTTTCTCGCCGGTATTGTTCAGGATAATTTCCGCCGCGCGCGTCCTGCCTTCCAGCACCACACGCGTGGGCGCCACCAGCAGGTCGCCGACACCGCCGGTGTTCGGATCTTCCGCGTCGAGCGCCGCCACCGCCTGCGTCCCGAAAAAGAACAGCGCTGCGGCAAGCATCGCGGCGCGGGTTCCAACGCGGAAGGACGGGAGGCTTTTTGTGTGGCGCAAAATTAGTTGCCCTGTATTAATTGGTGTGTTCTAAGACGGGACAATAGGTGAATGACTGCTGGAAAAATGTCAACAAAATTAAGCATAGTCGATGGCTTGAAGTCGGCGGGGGTTACATATTTCACCGCTGCAATGATGTGCATCATGCCGCTTCCCGCTCATGCCGCTGATACGAAACCTGTACGTAAAGAGATCACCGTGCGCCAACTTTCTCCCATCGAGTTCGGGGCATTCACCAGCGGCAACAGCGGCGGCACCGTGACCATCGACGCGAAGAGCGGCGGGCGTTCTTCGTCCGGCGGCATCGCCACGCTCGGCGGCAATTACGGTCAGGCGGAATTTTCCATCGAAGGCCATCCGGGTGAAGAAGTGACTATTTATTTACCCGACCAGCTCGTGCTTGACGGCAAAGGTGGCGCAGGTTCGGTGCGCATCACGAAACTTGTCTCTGAGCCGCCTGCGGTCGTCATGCTCGATCCTGAAGGCCGTGCTAAGGTAAAAGTAGGAGGGATGCTGAACGTATCCGGCGGCGCCTATCAGGGGCAGTATAATGGGCATTTCAACTTGGATGTGCGGTATCTGCATTGAATTTTTACAATAATATGCGTAAAGCCTGCATTAACCGTATCTTAAACTGGATAGATTAAACTTTATTAATGATAAAACGCCCTGTATTCCTTGCTCTCCTCATTTGCGCCAGCGTCCTGATTTCCCTGCCGTCGCAGGCGGCGACATCGGTGCGCGGCACAGCCTCGGCACAAGTGGTGGATAAAATTTCGGTACGTGCGCGCACGCCGCTGATATTCGGCTATATTCTCCCCGGCTCGAAAGCGGGCACCGTCACGGTGTCTCCCAACAACCGGCGCAGTTCCACGGGTAATATCAAACTGGTTCCCGGCGCGTATGAACGTGCCATGTTCCTCATCAAAGGCACACCCAACCGCACCTATTCCATCCACACGCCGCAGACGCTTACGGTAAAAGCCATCGGGATGGGCGCGTTTTTCTCGAAGGGCAAGGTGAAGGAATTGCAGGCGCAGAATTTTGTGGCCTACAGCAATACCGCCGGCACGCTCGGTTCCACCGGCAGGCTCGGACATGCAGGGTTCGACATGGTGTATCTGGGCGCCACGCTGATTGTGCCGGATAACGCCGCGCCCGGCCTGTACACAAGTAACGTCCCACTTACCGTATCGTATTAACATGCAGACCAGTATCAATCCCGCCACCGGTGACATCATAAACCAGTACCCGCTGCACACGCCGCAGCAGGTGGAGCAGATCATCGACAACGCGCATCGCTGCTACCTTGAATGGAAAACGCGCAGCGTGTCCGACCGTTGCGCTACTCTCACCAAAGTCGCCGAAATCTTGCTGGCGAACAAGGAACGTTACGCGCGTCTGATCGCACTGGAAATGGGCAAGCCATTCGCGCAGGCGATCGCGGAAGTGGAAAAATGCGCGAGCGGCGCGACCTATTACGCCGCCAACGCCGAAGCCTTCCTCGCCGACCGTCCGGTTGCCACCGAATACCAGAAAAGCTACGTCGCTTTCCGGCCGATGGGTATCGTGCTCGGTGTGATGCCGTGGAATTTTCCGTTCTGGCAGGTGTTTCGCTTCGCGCTGCCGTCGCTGGCGGCGGGTAATGTCGGGCTTTTAAAACATGCCTCCAATACCCCCGGTTGCGCGCTGGCGATTGAATCCGTATTCCGCGACGCGGGCTTGCCGGAGCATGCGTTTCAGTCGCTGCTGATTCCCGGAAGCCGCGTGGAAGAGGTGGTGAGAGACCCGCGTGTGATCGCCGTTACCCTTACCGGCAGCACGCCTGCAGGCCGCGCGATCGCCGCACTATCCGGCAAGTATCTCAAGAAAACCGTGCTGGAACTGGGCGGAAGCGATGCCTACCTGATTCTTGCCGATGCCGACATCGACCATGCGATTAAAACCTCTGGATCGAGCCGCATTCTCAATTGCGGTCAATCCTGCGTGTCGGCCAAGCGCATGATCGTGGTGCCGGAGATGAAATCGCGTTTCGAGCAGGGCATCTACGATATGTTCAGCCGTCAGGTGATGGGCGATCCGCTCGATGCCAAAACCACTATCGGCCCCATGTCGCGCGCCGACCTGCGCGATGAGATTCATGTGCAGGTTCAGCGCAGTATCGCCGCAGGCGCTACCTGCTTGCACGGCGGGGTTGTCCCCGAAGGCAAGGGTGCGTTCTACACACCGACCATTTTGGCCGACGTGAAAAAAGGCATGGCGGCGTATGAAGAGGAATTTTTCGGGCCTGTGGCGGTAATCATTCCCGCATGCGATGAAGAAGACGCTATCCGTATCGCCAACGACTCACCGTTCGGGTTGGGCGGCGCGGTGTTCACCAAGGACCTTGCGCGCGGCGAAAAAATCGCCCGTGAGCGCATGGAATCCGGCCTGTGCATGGTCAACATGATGGTGCGTTCCGACCCGCGCCTTCCGTTCGGCGGCATCAAGGAAAGCGGCTACGGCCGGGAGCTTGCCGCATACGGTATCCATGAGTTCGTTAATATCAAAACGATCGTGGTGCCGTAATTCTCACACCGTCATCTGCACGCCAAGCTCCACCACGCGGCTGCGCGGGAGGTGGAAATAGCTGGCGGCATCGCTGGCGCTGTTGTTCATGGCGATGAAAATGCGATCCTGCCATAGCGGCATGCCGAATTTGGCCGACGGCATGATATGCCGTCGCGAGATGAAGAACGAGGTCAGCATCATATCGGGTTTCAGCGGGCCGTTGCGCAGGAGATTCAATCCGCGTGTGACGTTCGGCGTTTCCATGAAACCGAAGCGCATGGTCATGCGCATGAAATCGGCGTTGATCGCCTCCGTCTGGATACGTTCAGCATCGTCCACGAACGGCACGTTGTCGAAGCGCAGCGTGAGCAGGATGTTCTGGCGGTGCAGCACTTTGTTGTGCTTGAGATTATGCAGCAGCGCGGAAGGCGCGTAGTCGGTGTTGCTGCTGAGATAGATCGCGGTGCCGTCCACGCGTTGCGTGGGGTATTGCTTCAGGCTGCGAATCAGCGATTCCATCGTGTTATGGTAGCCGCGCGCGCTTTCGTGCAGCGTGCGGCTGCCGCGCACCCACGTGCGCATCATCAGCACTAATACCCCGGCCAACAGCAACGGCAGGAACCCGCCGTTCAGCAGCTTGGTGAGGTTGGCGGCGAAGAACGTGAAGTCGATCGCCAGCAGCGGGGTGATGATCGCGATAGCCACCGGCCGCGGCCATTTCCAGCGATGGCGCATGACCACGAACAGCAAGGTGGCGGTGATAATCATCGTGCCGGTAACGGCAATGCCGTAAGCCGAGGCAAGGTTGCTCGACGAGCGGAAAGTTTCGATCAGCACGATCACACCGGCAAACAACACCCAGTTGACTTGCGGCATGTAGATTTGTCCCCTGTGCTCCTGTGCGGTGCACAGCACGCGCAGACGCGGCAACAGGCTAAGCTGCACCGCCTGATGCGTAAGCGAGAACGCACCGGTGATCACTGCTTGGCTGGCGATGATGCTGGCGAGCGTGGCAAGCGCTACCATCGGCAGCAGCAGGTGTTGGGGGTAAAGCAGATAGAACGCATGCTCGGCGGTTTCGGGGTCTTTCAATACCAACGCGCCTTGCCCGAGATAGTTGAGCGCAAGCGATGGCATGACGAATAGCAGCCACGCGAGGCGTATCGGTCGCTTGCCGAAATGCCCAAGATCGGCATACAGAGCTTCCGCGCCGGTGACTGCGAGAAACACCGCGCCCAGCGCGATGAAACCCGCCCAGCCGTGATGCGTGATGAAATACCATGCGTGCGCGGGGTTGAACGCCTGCCACACGTCGGGACTGTCTTGTATATGCGCCAGCCCGCCCAGCGCCAGCGCTCCGAACCATACCACCATGATGGGACCGAAAAAACGTCCCATCGTCGCCGTGCCGCGCCGCTGCACGGCGAATAGCGCCACCATGATCGAAAGCGCGATGGGGATGATATACGGCTCAAACACGGGCGTGGCGAGCTTCAGCCCTTCCAGCGCGGAGAGTACGGAAATGGCGGGCGTGATGATCGCGTCGCCGTAAAACAACGATGCGCCGGTAATGCCGAGCAGCATCACCCACGCGCTGCGCCTGCCGAGCGCCTGCTGCGCCAGCGCCATCAACGTCAGGATGCCGCCTTCGCCGTGATTATCCGCCCGCAGCAGCAGTGCGACATATTTGAGCGTGACGATAACGATAAGCGCCCACAGGATCAGCGACAATACGCCGAGTATCATGGCCGGTTGCGCGACGCCACCGTTGGCAGCCGCCATTAATGATTCGCGGAACGCGTAAAGCGGGCTGGTGCCGATGTCGCCGTAAACCACACCGACGGAGCCCAGCGTGAGCGCCCATATATTTTTCTTGCCTCCCGCCGTGCTCATGGCTTGGCTGCGGGCTTATCCCATCCGCCGCCGAGCGCGCGGATAAGCTGCACCGTGGCGTTGATGCGATCGCGCTGTATCTGTATCTGCAGGCGCTTCGACGCCAGCTCGTTGCGCCGCCCGTCCGCCCATTCGAGATAGCTGACATCGCCCACGTCGTAGCGGCTTTTCAGCAGCGACGAGGCGCGCGTGGCCGAAGCCGCGGAGACATCCTGCGACATACCTTGCTGGCGCAAGGTGCCGAGGCGCGACAGGCTATCTTCCACATCGCGGAAGGCTTTCAACACGCTCTGGCGGTAATTGGCGACCGCTTCGTCGTAAGCAGCGTTGGTTTGGTCGAGTTCGTAAATCCTGCGGCCGCCTTCAAAAATCGGCAGCGACAGCATCGGCCCCAGCGCCCATGTGCGGCTCGACCATTTGAACAGATCCTCAAACGCGGACGACTCGTAGCCGCCGGACGCGGTCAGTGAAATTTTCGGGAAGAACGCGGCGCGTGCCAGACCGATCTCGCCGTTGGCAGCCGCCAGCGCACGTTGCGCCGCGATTACGTCCGGCCTGCGTTCGAGCAGTGAGGAGGGCAGGCCTTCGGGGATCGTGGGCACAGTGTATGCAAATGTAGCTTCTTCAAAGCCGAAATCGGCGGGCGCTTTGCCGGTGAGTACGGCCAGCGCATGTTCAAGCTCCTTGCGCTGCTGGTCGAGCGCCAGCAGTTGCGTGCGCGTCTGCTCCACTTCCACTTCCTCGCGCTTGATGTCCAGCTCATCGGTGGTGCCTGCTTTCAGGCGCTTGCGCAACAAGCCGAGCCCTTCTTCGCGCAGGCCGAGCGTTTCTTTGAGCAGGGCGCGCTCGGCATCGGCGGCGCGTAGCGCAAAGTAGGTCTGCGCGACGTCGGCTTGCATGGCAAGCGTTACGCTGGACAATAGCGCTTCGCTGGATTCGGCGTTAGCGACTGCGATGCGCCTGCTTTCCAGCGCACGGCCGAACAGGTCGATTTCGTAGCTCAGGCCGACATTCCCGCTATATTGCGTAATCGGTTTCAGATCGCCGCCGGAGGCAAATCCCGGGATCACCGCGCCGGGCTTGTAGCGGTTCAGCCCGCCATTGGCGGTAACGGTGGGGAACATTCCCGAGGTGACCACGCCGACGAATGCACGCGCCTGCTGCACGCGGGCGACCATCGCTTTCACGTCCTGGTTTCCGGCGAGCGCCTGCGCCTGGAGCGCGTTGAGTTTTTCATCGCCGAAAGCGAGCCACCATTGGCCACCGGTTTGCGCTTCCGCCGGTTCGCCTACTTTCCAGCTTCCTGCTTCTGCATTCGTATCCTGCGCGTCCGCTGCTGCGGGCTTAGGTGCCTCCTTGAACAGGGCGGGCACGGAAATATCCGGCAAGGTGAAATCGGGCGCGAGCGAGCAGCCGCAAAGTATGGTAGTTGCAGCGAGGGCGGCCAGCGGTTTCGAGCGGTACATTACGATCCTCATGCCATGGGGGGGAAGGGGTGGTGGCTTACCAGCTTACCGCCGACGATGGTGCGCAGCAACACATAGAATACCGGCGTGAGCAGAAGCCCGAAGAAGGTGACGCCCAGCATGCCCGAGAACACCGCGACGCCGATGGCATGGCGCATTTCCGCGCCCGCGCCGGTAGACGTCACCAGCGGCAGCACGCCCATGATGAAGGCGAACGAGGTCATGAGGATGGGGCGCAACCGTAGCCTGCACGCCGTCAGAGCGGAGTCGATGATGCTGTGTCCCTGCAGTTCCAGTTCACGCGCGAATTCCACGATAAGGATAGCATTCTTGCACGCCAGCCCCACCACCACAATCAGTCCTATCTGGGTGAAGATGTTGTTGTCGCCGTCGGACAGCCATACGCCCGCGATGGCGCAGAACAGCACCACCGGCACGATGAGAATGATAGCCAGCGGCAGCGTCAGACTTTCATACTGCGCGGCGAGCACGAGGAACACCAGCAGCACGCAAAGCGGGAAAATAAAGATCGCGGAATTGCCCGCGAGTATCTGCTGGTAGGTCAGATCCGTCCATTCATAGGTCATGCCCTGCGGCAGCGTTTCCTTCAGGATGGTTTCGATTGCCGCCTGCGCCTGCCCGGACGAAAAACCAGGAGCAGCGCCGCCGTTGAGGTCGGCGGTGCGGTAGAGGTTGTAGCGTGTGGCGCGGTCGGGACCATAGCTTTCCGACACGCGCATCATGCTGCCCAGCGGCACCATGTCTCCCGCCATGTTGCGCGTCTTGAGCTGAAGGATGTCGTCAGCCTGCGAACGGAACGGCGCGTCAGCCTGCGCGATCACCTGGTAGGTGCGGCCGAAGCGGTTGAAGTCGTTGATATAGAGCGAGCCGAGGTAAATCTGCATCGTGTCGAACACATTCGCCAGCGGTACGCCGAGCTGCTTGGCCTTGGTGCGGTCTATGTCCACCGATAATTGCGGCACGTTGATCTGGTAGCCGGAAAATACGTTCGCCAGCACCGGCGTTTGCCATGCCTTGCCCTGAACGGCCTGCACGACTTCGTAGAGCTTCTCATAGCCGAGGTCGGCGCGATCCTCAATCTGCAGCTTGAACCCGCCGATCACGCCCAGACCCATCACCGGCGGCGGCGGGAACACGCCCACGAACGCGTCCTCAATCTGCATCATCTGCCCCATCATCGCGCCTGCGATCGCAGGGCCGTACATATCCGGCGCCTTGCGCTCGGCGAAGGATTTGAGCGTGATGAACACGATGCCCGCGCTGCTGCTGGCAGTAAAGCCACTGATGGAAAGGCCGGGGAACGCCACCGCGTGCTCGACGCCGGGATGCGTCATGGCGATGTCGCTCATGCGGCGAATGACTTTATCGGTGCGTTCGAGTGACGAACCGGATGGAAGCTGCGCGAAAGCGACGAGATACTGCTTGTCCTGCGTGGGCACGTAACCCGAAGGCACGACGTAGAAGCCGACGAACGACATGAATATCAGGAAACCGTAGAGCGCTAGCGAACGGTTCTTATGCTGCAAGGCGCCGCTGAGCTTGGTGGCGTATTGCTCGCTGGAGCGCTGGAATACGCGGTTGAAACGCTCGAAGCCCTGCGGCTGGCCGGTTTGCGCAGGCGCCATGATGAACCGTATGGCGACGATGATGCCGCCGATGATGATAAGCCACGATACGTATTTGGTGATCATGCTCAGTATGCCGAACACCATGCCGTAGCCGATGGTTTTGGCGACGATAATGCCAAACCCGGTGCCGACGACGATGACAAGCGCCGCAGCAAGGAACCATTTGCCTGCCCAGAACACACCGCCGAACAGCTTTTCGATTCCGCGCGTGAAGCGGTCGGGCGCATGGTCGTGCGGGCGCAGCAGCATCGCGGCCAGAGCGGGTGAAAGCGTGAGCGAGTTGAACGCGGAAATCACCGTGGAGATGGTGATGGTGAGCGCGAACTGGCGGAAGAACTGGCCGGTGAGCCCGCTGATGAAAGCGAGAGGGATGAACACGGCGCACAGCGTGAGCGCGATTGCGATGATCGGGCCGCTTACTTCTTCCATCGCGCGGTAGGTGGCGTCGCGCGGGCTAAGCCCGTTGCTGATGTTGCGCTCGACATTTTCCACCACTACGATCGCGTCGTCCACCACGATGCCGATGGCAAGCACGAAGCCGAACAGCGTTAGGTTGTTGATGGAAAAACCCATGGCGTGCATCACGGCGAATGTGCCGACGATGGAGATCGGCACCGCCAGCAGCGGGATGATCGAGGCGCGCCACGTTTGCAGGAACACGATCACTACGATCACCACCAGCAATATCGCTTCCAGCAGCGTATGGATCACCGAGTTGATGCTCGAGCGCACGAACTGCGTGGGGTCGTAGACGATGGCATAATCCATGTCCGCCGGGAAATTCTTTTTCAGCTCCACCATGCTCTCGCGCACGCGGTCGGAAATCTCGATGGCGTTAGAGCCGGGTGCCTGAAAAATAGCCACCGCCGACGCCTGCTTGTTATCCAGCAGCGAGCGCATGGCGTAGGTGTTGGCGCCGAGTTCAATACGCGCGACGTCTTTCAACCGCGTTACCCCGCCGGTGGGCGAGGTTTTGAGCACGATGTCGCCGAATTCTTCCTCGCTCGACAAGCGCCCCTGCGCATTCACCAGCAGTTCAAACGCTTCGCCGGAGCTGGGCTGGCTGGCGATGGTGCCTGCCGCCACCTGCACGTTCTGCTCGCGCACGGCGTTTACTACGTCGGACGCGGTTAGGCCGACCGAAGCGACTTTCTGCGGGTCGAGCCACAAGCGCATGGCGAAATCGCCGCCGCCGAACACCATCGATTGCCCGACACCGGGCAGGCGCGCGAGCGTGTCTTTAATGTTCAAGGTGGCGTAGTTGCGCAGGTAATTCGTATCGTAGCGTCCGTTGGGCGAAGTCAGGTGCACCACCATCGTAAGGTCGGGCGAGCTTTTGACCGTGGTGATACCGAGCTGGCGTACGATGTCGGGCAGGCGCGGCAGGGCTTGCGAAACGCGGTTCTGCACCAGCTGCTGCGCCTTGTCGGGGTCGGTGCCGAGCTTGAAGGTGATGTCGATATTCATCGCGCCGTCGGCGGTGGCTTGCGACGACATGTAGAGCATGTCCTCCACGCCGTTGATCTGCTCTTCCAGCGGGGTGGCGACCGTCTCGGCAATGACTTTCGGGTTTGCGCCCGGATACATGGCCGACACCACTACTTGCGGCGGCACTACTTCCGGGTATTCGGATATCGGTAGCAGCGGTAGCGAAATCAGCCCGGCCAGAAAGATGCCGATGGAGAGCACGGCAGCGAAAATCGGGCGGTCGATGAAAAAGCGCGAGATATTCATAGCGTTACACGATTACGGCGCAGCGGGGGCGGCGGCAGGCGCTTCCGCCGGTTTAAGCGTATCCATGCTCACCATCTGCGGCATGAGTTTCGCGCCCGGCTGCACGCGCAGCAACCCGTTGACCACGATGCGCTCGCCGGGCTTCAGCCCTTCGCGCACCACGCGCATATTTTCATGGCGGCTGCCCAGCTTGACCTGCCGGTATTCCGACATGCCCTCGCCATTGACCACGAACACGAATTTCTTGTTCTGGTCGGTGCCGATCGCCGCTTCGTTGACAAGCACGGCGTTGACTTCCTGTGCGCCACCCATGCGGATATGCGCGAACAGGCCGGGGATCAGCGATCCGTCTTCATTAGGGAACGACGCGCGCACGCGCAACGTGCCCGAACCCGCGCCGAGCTGGTTGTCGAACGAGCGGATTTCGCCTTTATGGGTGAATGTCGTTTCATTCGCCAGCGCGAGGTAAACGGGGATCGTGGCGATGCCGGAGTTGCTGTCGCGCATGGTTTTGCTCAAGGCGAGGTAGGTCTGCTCGTCGATTTCAAAATCGGCGTAGATAGGACTTACGGATTGGATGGTCGTCAGAACCGGCGCGCCCGGGCCTGCCTGCACCACGTTGCCCACGGTGATTTCCGCGCGACCCACCTTGCCGGAGACCGGTGCGGTGACGTCTGCATATTCTAAATTGAGCGTTGCAAGGTCGAGTGCGGCCTGCGCTTCTTTCGCCGCGCTTACTTTTTCATCCAGTTCGCGTTTGGAGATCGCCTTGTCGGAAAATACCTTGCCAGCGCGTTGCGCTTCCATGCCCAAGTAATCGGCGCGCGCCTTGGCCTGATTATATGCGGCGCGGTAGGGGCGCGGATCGATGGTAAACAGCTTGTCGCCCGCCAGCACCTTGTCGCCGTCGCGGAAATGGATGGCGTCGATGGTTCCCGAGACCCGCGGCACCACCGATACGTCATCGACGGCACGCAGGCGGCCTGCGAATTCCGACCATTCGGTAATACGTTTTTCCGTCACCTCGGCGACGCTCACGGGCATGCCGTCCGGCATACCGCCGTTCATTCCGCCTTTGGTCCAGCTATAGATGAAATACAACGAGGTTACGCCTACCAGCGCGGCAATAGCCAATGATCGCTTCTTCACAAAAATCCTGCCTATTCAGTTTGAAGAAGGCGTTGTAGCGTATTAATGCTTTACCGTCATGCAAAAAAAGTTAAATATAACGATATAAGCAGGGATTGTTCATGTATTATAACAATTTGTCTATAAAAAACGGGCTTTTTGCCCTGTGGCTGCTCTGGCCTGCGGCGGCCTCGGCCGGGCTAGAAAAAATCGAGCATATCATTGTCATTTCGCTCGAAAACCGCAGCTTTGACAATATTTTTGGCATGTTTCCCGGCGCGGACGGGGTGGCGCAGGCCAAAGAAACCGCCATCCAGCGGGACAAGAACGGCAAACCTTACGAGACCTTGCCCCGTGTGATGGATTCACGCCACAAAAATACCGTGGATACGCGCTTTCCAGGCGACATTCCCAACGGGCCTTTCCTGCTCGATAAATATATCGGACTCGACGACTTCCACGGCGACCTCACGCATAAATTCTATGTGCAGCAAAAGCAGATCAACGGCGGCAGGATGGATCGTTTCGCCGCGCTGTCGAACGCAGGCGCGATGGTGATGGGTTATCACGACACCAGCAAGACGATTTTATGGGATTATGCAAAGCGCTTTACGCTGGCGGACAGGTTCTTCCACGCGGCGTTCGGCGGTTCGTTCCTCAATCATTTCTGGATGGTCTGCGCTTGCTCGCCGCGGTTTGAAAACGCGCCGCCGGATTTGCGAGTGCGCATGGACGAATACGGCGAATTACCCGGCAGCGGGCCGGTGACCGATGACGGGTATGTGATCGCCAAGCTGGGTTCCACGCACTGGCCGAACACCAAGTCGCGCGATCCTTCACGCCGCATGCCGCAGCAGGAATTCCCGACCATCGGCGACCGCCTCTCCGAAAAAGGCATCGGCTGGGCATGGTATGCGGATGATTGGGATAAGGTGGCTGCCGGAAGGATGCCAAGTTCGTTTTCTTACGCGCATCATCCTTTCCCCTATTTCAAGAATTACACGCTGGGCACCGACGCGGCCGCCACCCACCTGCGCGACACGAAGGATTTAATGAGGGGGCTGGAAAGCGGTATGTTGCCCGCAGTCGTATTCTACAAGCCCTCGCGCAGGGTGGATATGCACCCCCGGTCGAGCACGGTGAAACTTGCCGACGAGCATATCGGTAAGCTGCTCAAGGCGATCGAGGACAGCCCGGTGTGGAAAAGTACGGTGGTGATCGTCACCTACGACGAAAACGGCGGTTACTGGGATCATGTGCCGCCGCCGGTGATCGACCGTTTCGGGCCGGGCACGCGCGTGCCTACGCTGATTATCTCGCCGTTCGCGCGCAAGGGGTATGTCGATCCTACGGTCTACGACACCACCTCCATCCTCGCGCTGATCGAAACGCGCTTCGACCTGAAGCCGCTGGGCGAGCGCGATGCGAAGGCTAATAATATGCTGAACGCGCTGGTGCTGGATTAGCTCACATGGAGCAGAGGATTGCCAGCGTGCCGTCTACACGCTCACCGGCGCGGTGCTTGTAAATTTTGCAGATACAGCGCGTATAGCCTTCGATAAGTATGTCGCATCTCACTTTGCGGTCATATGCGAAAATCGGATACCCGGCATAGCCGACCTTTTCCGGCGACTGCTGCATGCGCTGCGCGGCGTTGCGCGGGTCGTGCCATGTATTCGGGTCGTAGCTTCCGGTGAGGAACTGGGCGAGGGTAAACGGCTTATCGCGCCAGCTGATCGTAGGCGAGATACAGATTTTCTCCAGCGCGTCCGGGGGCAGGTTGATGAACGAAAAGCGCGTGGCCGGTTCGATATACTCATTGATATATTCCGGCCTGCGTTCGCGCAAATGCGCAACCAGCTCCTCCCGGTCAGCGTAAGAAAGCGCCGCCATGCTGCCTTTTTTCAGCGCGGCTTGCAGGGGAGGGCTTAGCTGCTTGCCGTAATAGTCGCGCCAGCGCGGGCTGAGCGCCTCGCTCAGCGCCCATGACAGCAGCACATCCTGTTTGGTCAGCGTTTGCATGCGGCGATAATAGCGCAAGACAGTGGCTGCAGGCCACAAAAGAGTATATAGCACCATCATTATGGCCGAACGCTTGCTTATCAGTCTGGAAGACATCGTACTCAGTTTCGGGGGGAAGCCCCTGTTCGACGGGCTGCGCCTGCATATTCTCGAAGGCGATAAAATCTGTCTGGTCGGGCGCAACGGCGCAGGCAAGACCACGCTCATGCGCCTGATTACCGGCGAGTTGGAACTCGACGGCGGTACGCGTTTCATGCTGCCGGGAATTACGGTCGGTTATCTCGCGCAGTCGGTGGCGCACGATCCGGCGCAGCGCGTGGAGGATTTCGTACGCGCAGGGTTACGCGCGGAAGAGCGCGACGAAGAAGGCAGCCACCTAACCGACCGCCTGCTCGCCCCGCTCGACCTTTCCGCCGATGCCACCATGGGCACGCTCTCGGGTGGACAACTTCGCCGTGCGGCGCTCGCGCGGGCGCTGGCTTCACAGCCAGACGTATTGCTGCTCGACGAACCGACCAACCATCTCGACCTTACCGCTATCGAATGGCTGGAACGTTTTCTCGCGTCGTATCGCGGGGCGATGGTGTGTGTAAGCCACGACCGCGCCTTCCTTGCCGCCGTGTCGCGTAAAGTATTCTGGATCGACCGCGGCGGAATACGCACCTGTCCGAAAGGCTACGCGGAATTCGACGAGTGGGCGCAAGAGGTGATTGACCATGAAGCGCGTGAATTGCAGAACATGCAGAAAAAACTCGCCGCCGAAGTTGACTGGACGCAAGGCGGTGTCAGCGGCAGGCGCAAACGCAACCAGCGCAGGCTCAGTGAATTGCACCGCCTGCGCGCCAAGCTGAAAACCGACAAGGGCGCTTACGACCAGCGCATGCGTAAGATTGAAGTGGAAGCGCCACCGCCGCCGCCCGCGTCGAAAATCATCGTGGAGTTTCGCCATGTCAGCAAATCGTTTTCCCGCGACGGGAAGGAGATTCCCATTCTCAAGGATTTTTCCCTGCGCATCGTGCGCGGCGACCGCATCGGTATTTTAGGTCGCAACGGTTCGGGCAAATCCACGTTCATCAAATTGCTCACGGGTGAAATCGCACCGGATGCCGGTCAGGTGTTTCGCGGCAAGACGGTGGACATCACCTATTTCGACCAGAACCGCGTGGAGCTGAACCCGGAGAAAACATTGTGGATGACGCTCTGTCCCGGCGGTGGTGATTACGTTTATATCGGCAGCGGCGACGAGCAGCGCCCGCGCCATGTCTGCGGTTATCTCAAGAATTTCCTGTTCGATCCGAAACTCGCGCGCGACCGTGTGAGCACCCTGTCCGGCGGGCAGCAGAACCGGCTGATGCTGGCGAAAATCCTTGCCCATCCCGGCAACGTGCTCATCCTCGACGAGCCGACCAACGATCTCGATATGGATACGCTCGACATGCTACAGGAGATTCTTGCGGAGTATCAGGGCACGTTGCTGGTTGTCAGCCACGACCGCGATTTTTTAGATCGCACCGTCACCGAAGTGCTGGCGTTCGAGGGCGATGCGCTGGTCGAAGCCCATATGGGCGGCTACAGCGATTACCGCGATGCCAAAAAGCAGGCGCAAGCGCCGCAGAAAAAAATCAGTGCCGGCAAGCAGCCCCGGCAGGAGATACCGCCCGCGCCGAAGTCCACCTTGAAAATGTCATTCAAATATAAGCACGAGCTGGAAAAATTGCCGGGAAAAATCGCCGCGCTGGAAGCTGAGCTTGCGCAATTGCGCGAACTGCTGGCCGACGCCGACCTTTACATTACCTCGCCGGAGCGTTTCGATACGGCGTCACGCCGTTTTGCGCTGGCGCAGCATGAACTGTCCGGCGCCGAAGCGCGCTGGCTGGAGCTGGAAGCGATGCGCGAAGATTCAGGAGGGTAGGGCGGTTTCGTTTTCCACCCATTCCAGAAAAGACGGAAGGCCGTCTTTTGCTTTGTAGGCAAGGATGCATGGCAGCGTGTAGGGGTGTGATGCTTTCAGCAGCTCTATCGCTTTTTCCCGCACGGAGGCGTGGGTTTTTGCGATAAGGATGACTTCCGCTTCCTGCTGGGCGCTGCCCTCCCAGCGATAGACCGATGTCACGTTATCGATCACGTTCACACATGCGGCAAGGCGCGCGTCCACCAGCGTGCGTGCGGCAGAAAGCGCTTCGTTGCGATTGGGAAACGTGCTATAAAGCATCCATATGGCGGTCATATACACAGGTCTTTATGCATAAGCGTATCGCGGCGTTTATCGTTCTGGCGGCAATCACGCAGGCGCAGGCCGCCGAACCCGACACTACTCCCAACGAGCCGGGCTTGTCCATAGCGCCGGTGATTCTGCCGCCGCTCGACGGAGACGGTCAGGATACCGACGCCGCCGTGCCGGGCGCAATGCCCAAGACGCTCGACGAGGCGATCGACCGTGCGAAAAAGAGGCTGGAAAAGCTGGAAAAGATGACGCCGGAAGAATGGCAGGCCGAACGCAAGAAACGTATGGACGCGCGTATTAAATGGAACAATATGACACCGGAACGCCAGCAGGAATTTCTGAAAAGGCATCAGGATATTCAGCGCAAGATGCTCACACCTCTTCAGGAGTAAGCTGCTATTTGCGGCGGCGCATGATAGCGGTGCGCAATCCCATGCTGTTAGTGGCGCATGCCAGCAACAGGTAGCAGCCCAGTCCGCACAGCACCACCACGATCAGCGTGAGGAAGCGTATGGTTTCGCCCAGTTCCATATACGGCGCAGCGTGCGGTTTCACTAGCCATAGCACGCCCGCCATCGCCGCGCTCATGGCGAGGATTTTCACTGCCTGCGCGAGCAGGCGCGGATTGACCACCAGCCATTTGCGTTTCATCAGCACGAACGCCATCAACCCGACATTCACCCAGCCTGCGATGGAGGTGGCGAGCGCCATGCCCACATGCTGTAGCGGAACCATCAGCAGCAGGTTGAACACGAGATTGACCAGGATGCAGAAGGTAGCGATCTTAAACGGTGTTTTCGTATCCTGATGCGCGTAAAAGCCCGGCGCGAGGATTTTTACGAGGATGAACGCAGGCAGGCCGAGCGCAAAGGCCATCAGCGCCTTATAGGTGGCCAGCGTTTCCGCAGCACCAAACGCGCCGCGCTGGAACATCACGGTGATCACCAGCTCCGCGATCACCAAGAGTCCCACCGCCGCCGGAAGGCTTAAAAACAGCGCCAGCTCGATGGCGCGGTTCTGGCTCGCATAGGCCTTTTCCATATTCCCCTCGCGCACGCAGCGGGAGAGCATCGGCAACAGCGCCGTGCCGACTGCGATGCCGATCACCGCCAGCGGCAATTCGTTGATGCGGTCGGCGTAATATAAGTATGAAACGCCGCCGTCGAACTGCGAGGCAATAATGAGGTCGATGAATAAATTGATCTGCGCGACGCCTGCGCCGAGCGCGGCAGGTGCGATCAGCACCAGCAGTTTTTTGACGCCGGGTGTCAGCTTCGGGCGCACCAGCTTCGGTAGCATGTTAGCCCGGCGGCAGAAGCGCACCAGCCACAACCACTGCGCGATGCCCGACACCATCACCGCCACTGCCAGCCCGTGTGCGAGCGTAGGCGTGAGCGGCTCAATCAGCGTCGGGATCACGATGAGGCAGAGATTCATGATGATGGGCGTGGCGGCCACGGCCGCGAATTTATCGCCGCTGTTTAAAATGCCGCCGAGCAGCGACACTAGCGAGATGAAAATAATGTAGGGAAAGGTGATGCGCGTGAGAGTGACGGTTAAGTCGAATTTCGTCGGATCGTCGGCGAATCCGGGTGCGAGCAGGTACATCGCCCATGGCATGATCGCGATGAAGATGCCGGTGACGATCAGCAAAATCAGCACGAGAAACGACATAACTTCGCTGGAAAAGCGCTTCGCTTCTTCCTTGCCCTCGGTGGCGAGCATCCCGGCGAATAGCGGTACGAACGCGGAGTTGAACGCGCCCTCGGCGAACAGCCTGCGCAGGAAATTCGGCAGCTTGAAGGCGACGAAAAACGCATCCGACAGGAACGATGCGCCCAACCCCTGTGCGATGGTAATGTCGCGCAGGAAGCCCAGCACGCGCGAGATCAGCGTGTAGCCTCCGATAGTGGTGGTGGAGCGTACGAGGGACATGCGGGCATTCTTACTTATGGTTATGCCCTATGTACAAGATTCCCGCTTTCGCGGGAATGACAATTTTTACGATTGCAGTAACACGTCCCGTGCCTGATTGATTTTAGCGGCGAGGTAGGGGTTGCCGCCTGTGTCGGGGTGGTTTTTCTGGATAAGCCTTCGGTGTGCTTCCTTAATGTCGTCGACGCTGGCCGCGGCATCGACGCCCAGTATCAGGCGTGCTTCATCCTTGCTGAGGGAAGGGGCGGTTTTAGGGATGATTCCCGGCTTCACATTGACGACGATCACCAGGATCACGCCGATTGCCAGCAACAGGAAAAGAAAAGACATAGGTCAGGAAGCCAGTTCCACCAGCTCTTTTTCCGGGATCGCTTCCGGTACGGGAAGCGCTGTGACTACGGAATCGGCAGGCTTTTCCGCGTCCGTTTTCGCAATCTCCGTCATGGCGGGAGCGGGCGTCGCTTCAGCGGGCGTTTCCGCTACGGGTTCTTTGGATTTCGCAGGTTTTGCCGCCAGCTTCTCTTCCTCGGTGATTTTGCCGATGCGCTCGTCGAGCGTGGGGATACGCAGGGTTTTCAGCAGGTCTCGCACTTCCTGACGGGCTGCGATATGCGACATGGAAATGCCGCCGCCGCCCACATCCATGATGTCGAGCACGGTGAGGCCTTGCAGGAACATTTCGCGGAAAATCACGCGTTCGGAGAAGCCCGGTGCCATGCGGAAACCGATGCGGCGCGAGAGTTCGGTGCTTACCTGCGTCATGAAGCGTTTGTTTTTCGCGTCGATGTTCGACAAGCGGTTGCGCATGACGATCCACTCGATGGAGCCGCCGTCGCGCTTGGCGCGCTGGAGTTTCTGCTCCCAGATCATTTCGCTGTAGATACTGGGCTTCACGATTTTCATCGTCTGCCCGTCTACCGTGGCGAGGACGTCCAAGTCCACGAAGCTGTCGTTGATGGGGGTGATGATGGTGTCGGCGTGCGCGTGCGCAGTGCGCGAGAGGTACGTATCGCTGCCGGGGCTGTCGATGACGATGAAATCGTTGGCGGCGACAACGCGTGCGAGTGCCTTGGTGTAGCGCTCATATTCATCCGCTTCGGCTTCCTGCACGATGTTGAACGGGCTGCGCTGGATGACGATATGCTGCGGCTGCGGCAGGTTCACGCCCTCCTTCAGCATGGTCTGGCGGCGGTTCTCTAAGTAGCGCGAGAGCGAACGCTGGCGCGAGTCGATGTCAATGCTGCCGACCTGAAAGCCCAAACGCAACAGGGAGACGATGAGATGCATGGCCGTGGTGGTTTTGCCGCAGCCGCCCTTCTCGTTACCGAGCACGATGACATGCGCCTTGCGCTGCTTCTGTCCGGTTTCGGCGGTGTCATCGGCGGGAACGTCTGGCTGAGTCATGGTTTGCATCCTGCTGTTTGCATATTCGCACGCAGCATTATAACCGGCATTGATTGCGACTCAACTAAAAGAATCACATTCCGTACAGGAAAAAATACGCGCTAGTCGCGAAACCGGTTGCGATCACGAGTGAGCGCACGATGCGCGGCGAAACGCGCAGTGCGATTTTCGCGCCGATCACGCCGCCGCATACCGCGCCTGCGATCATCACGGCAGCCACCGGCCACAATACGCTGCCCGACAAAACGAAGATCAGCACCGCCACCGCGTTGATCGCGCTGCCGAGCACGGTCTTGAGCGCGTTCATCTGGTGGATGTGCGACAAGCCGAGCCATTGCAGCATCGCGAGCATGAGGATGCCGATACCCGCGCCGAAATAGCCGCCATATACCGCGATGAAAAATTGTGCCACGAAGCCGTGTGTGGTGGCCATGTCAGCTTTCGCAATGCGTACCCGCCCGCCGAAGGTGAAAATGAGGGTGGCGACCAGCAGCAGCCACGGCACCAGCCATGCGAACACCGCTTCGGGCGTGTATAAAAAAGTAAAGGTACCGATGGCACTGCCTGCGACGCTCACCACCACGAAACGGCTAAGCAGGCTGCGGGCGACCTGCAATTGCCCCCTGTAGGCCAGGGCGCTGGCTACGCTGCCCGGCCACAGGGCGATGGTGCTCATGATATTGGCCTGCGAAGCCGTCAGGCCGCCCAGTATAAGCACCGGGAATGTAAGGAAAGTCCCGCCTCCTGCCACCGAGTTGATGGCGCTGCCGACAAAGGCGGCGGCGAAATAGAGGGCTATGTCGAGCAAAGTCATTGAGTTAATGCGATTTTCGTTGCGGTTGGCATCATAACATGGCAGAAATGCCAGTCTATATATAGTATTAGCATGAACGCAAAAACCATTGCCATAGCCAGCGATCACGCCGGAATCGAATTGAAAGAATCGCTGAAACAGGAACTCAAGGATATGGGTTTCGAGGTGCAGGATTTGGGCACGAACAGCGCGCAGTCGGTGGACTATCCCGATTATGCGCACGCGCTTGCCGACGTGATCGAAAAAACGCCCGGTGCGATGGGCGTGCTTATCTGCGGGTCGGGCATCGGTATGTCGATTGCCGCCAACCGGCATAAGCGCGTGCGCGCGGCGCTCTGCCATGACGGGCTATCGGCCGAATTGTCGCGCCGGCATAACGACGCGAACGTGCTGTGCTTAGGCGCGCGGCTTACGGGCGCGGACGTTGCGAAAGAAGCGCTGAAGCGTTTCCTGAATACCGCCTTTGAAGGCGGCAGGCACGCGGGGCGTGTAGAAAAATTAGGATAGCGTACGTAATATTTAAGGAGAAGAAAGATGTCCAGTAAACAGATAAATAATCCGTTGAGCAAGGAATTGCGGGAAAGAATTTCGGGGCTTCAGGAGTATGCAGAGCAGCTTTCCCGCTTTGAATTCGCGACGAACGGACCGGAAATTAAAGGCGCCGCCGAAGTGCTGGCTCTTCTGGGCGAAGATGTGTGGACTGAATCCAAAGTGAAACGTATGAAATCGGAATTAAGGCGGGTCGAGGAATGGGAAGGCCTTCCGCCTACGCTGGCCGAAGGCAGGGCGGATGGCGAAAAAATTAGCCGCGCATTACAAAACGCCGCCGAAATTCTGGGTGATTCCAGAGGCAAAAAAACAACCGTGCGGGGACGCGCATGAGCACCGCAGCAACCAAGAAAATAGAGCCGATCATGAACGATTACTTCAATACCTCTCTTGCCAATGCCGATCCCGAAATCTTCGCTGCCGCGCAGGAGGAGCTGCATCGCCAGCAGACCCAGATCGAACTGATCGCGTCAGAAAATATTGTGAGCCGTGCGGTGTTGCAGGCGCAGGGCACGGTGCTCACGAACAAATACGCGGAAGGGTATCCCGGCAAGCGCTATTACGGCGGCTGCGAATATGTCGATAAAGCCGAGCAACTGGCGATTGACCGCGCGAAAAAGCTGTTCAGCTGCGCTTATGCGAACGTACAGCCCAACTCCGGCTCGCAGGCGAACCAAGGCGTGTTCATGACGCTGCTGCAGCCGGGAGATGTTATACTCGGCCAGTCGCTGGCGGCTGGCGGTCACCTGACGCACGGTGCTGCTCCCAATCAATCGGGCAAGTGGTTCAAGGCGGTACAGTACGGTGTGAAGCAGGACACTGGCCTGATCGATTACGAAGAAGTGGAACGTCTTGCGAAGGAACATAACCCGAAAATGATCATCGCCGGGTTCTCGGCCTATTCGCGCACGGTGGACTGGGCGCGTTTCCGCAAGATCGCCGACAGCGTCGGCGCATATCTGATGGTCGATATGGCGCATGTCGCGGGGCTTGTCGCGGCCGGTGCGTATCCGAGCCCGCTGCCGCACGCGCATGTGGTGACTACGACGACACATAAAACGCTGCGCGGTCCGCGCGGCGGCATGATCCTCTCCAACGACGAAGAGCTGGGCAAAAAGCTCAACTCGGCGATCTTCCCCGGCATACAGGGCGGCCCGCTGATGCATGTGATCGCCGCCAAAGCGGTGGCGTTCGGCGAGGCATTGCAGCCGTCGTTCAAAGTGTACGGCAAGGCGGTGGTGGATAATGCGCGCGCGCTGGCGGATACGCTGGTGAAACGTGGCGTGAATATCGTTGCCGGTGGCACGGATAATCACCTGATGCTGGTCGACCTCCGCCCGAAAAAACTTACCGGCAAGGCCGCCGAAGCGAGCCTCGAGCGCGCAGGCCTTACCTGTAATAAAAACGCGATCCCGTTCGATCCCGAAAAACCGTTTGTCACCTCCGGTGTGCGCTTAGGTACGCCCGCAGGCACCACGCGCGGGTTCGGCGTCGCGGAATTCAGGCAGATCGGCGAGTTAATCGGCGATGTGCTAGACGGACTGGCCGCCAACCCGGAAGATAACGGTGCGGTGGAAAAGAAGGTGCGTGCCGAAGTCGAAACGCTGTGCAAACGCTTCCCGATTTATCCGGGGCTGAAACAGGGATAATCTATGAAATGCCCATTCTGCGGCTATGCCGATACACAGGTGAAAGATTCACGGCCGAGCGATGACGGCCTGACTATCCGCCGCAGACGCTATTGCCCGGAATGCAACTCGCGTTTTACCACCTTTGAGCGCGTGCAGTTGCGTGAACTCACCGTGCTCAAGAAAAACGGCGAGCGCCGCATGTTCGACCGCGACAAGCTCGCGCGCTCGGTGAATATGGCGCTGCGCAAACGACCGGTTACGCAGGAGCAGATCGAACAACTGGTAACGCGCATCGCACAGAAGCTCGAAAGCCTCGGTGAAAACGAAATCCCCACCGCGATGATCGGTAAGATCGTGATGGAAGAACTGAAAAAAGCCGACACGGTGGCCTATATCCGCTTCGCTTCCGTATACCGCGATTTCCGCGAAGCCAAGGATTTCGAGGATATTGTCGAAGAACTCGGCGGAAACGGGGGGTGAACATGCGCGTAGTTTATTTATTGCCTGTAATGCTGATGACAGGCTGCCAGTCGATTGAAAACTGGGCGAACACCCACATGCCCGTGATCGGCGAGCGTTGCTATCACTGGCAATGCATCACCGGCAGCGGCCAGGAACGCAGCGAGATGGCGAAGGGTGAGCCAGCTGCTGAAACGCAGGCACAGCCTGCCGAAACTGGGCAGGAAGCGCGTAAACCGTTCGTACCCGCGCCCACGCCTTCCCAATAATCATGCTATGAACGACGCATCAAGGCGCCTGATGCACGTCGCGCTCATGCATGCGCGGCGCAATCTCGGCCAGACATGGCCAAACCCGTCCGTTGGCGCGGTCGTCGTGCAGGGGGGGCAAATCGTGGGCGTCGGCAGTACGGGTAGGGGCGGACGCCCGCACGCCGAACCGCAGGCGCTTGCACAAGCCGGTGGCCGCGCGCAGGGCGCAACCTTATACGTGACGCTTGAGCCATGTTCCCACCACGGTAAAACAACGCCGTGTGCGGATGCCGTTATTGCAGCAGCTATTGCGCGCGTAGTCGTTGCCTGCCGCGATCCCAACCTGAAAGTCAACGGGCAGGGGATTGCAAAATTGCGTGCAGCCGGGATCGAAGTGGTCGAGGATGTGTGCCGCGAAGAGGCGGTTGCACTTAATTGTGGGTTCTTCTCTGTCATCAAAAAGAAACGCCCCTACGTCGCGCTCAAAATCGCCACGTCGCAGGATGGGAAGATCACCAACCCCGGCAACCGCTGGATTACGAACGAAGCCTCGCGCGCATGGGGCCATATGCTGCGCAGCCGCTACGACGCCATCGCCACCGGTATCGGCACCGTACTCGCCGACGATCCGCTGCTCACCTGCCGCCTGCCGGGGCTGGAAGATTGCTCGCCCGTGCGCGTGCTGTTCGATTCGCAGAATCGCCTGCCGCCGGATTCGCAGCTTGCGAAAACGACAGGCGAAGTGCCGGTATGGGTGATGACAAAGAATGTCATCCTGAACGAAGTGAAGGATCTGGCTACCTCGCACGGCGCAAGAAAGATCCTTCACTTCGTTCAGGATGACAAAAATATAGGGGAGGCGCTTGCGCTACTCGCCGGGCGCGGTATTACCCGTTTACTCGTGGAAGGCGGGCAGGCGCTCACCACCTCGTTCCTGGAAAGCGGGCTGGTGGATGAAATCTACTGGTTCCGCGCGCCGGTTATAGTGGGTAAGGGCGGCAAGCCTGCGCTCGTAAGCGGCGATTTACCGGCATGGCTGGCGGAAAAACGCTATAAACTGCAGGAAACCCGCGCATTCGACGAAGATATGCTGGAAATTTACCGGGTAAGGGATTAATAACTAAGCCTTATGTTCACCGGCATTATCAGCGATATCGGCCTTATCGAAAAGGCGGAAACTGGCGCAAGCCTGCGCATCACCGTGCGCGCTCCCTTCGGCGGGCTTAAGGCGGGTGAATCCATCGCCTGCAACGGCGCGTGCCTGACCGTGGTGGCGCATGGCGATGGCTGGTTTTCCGCGGAGCTTTCTGCGGAAACCGTAAACTGCACCGCCCCCGGCCAGTGGGAGCAGGGTAAAAAACTGAATTTAGAGCGCGCGCTGAGACTGGGCGACGCGCTGGACGGGCATATGGTGTCCGGCCATGTGGATGGCGCGGCGCGTATTCTGTCCATCGAACCCGCAGGCGATTCGCGCGTGTTGTGCCTTGAAGCGCCTGCCGGACTGTCCAGGTTTATCGCGCAAAAAGGCTCGGTCACGCTGGACGGTGTGTCGCTGACGGTAAATAAAGTTGATGGCGCCCGGTTTTGGGTTAACATCATCCCTCACACATGGCAGAATACCACGCTCGGCGAGCGCAAAGCCGGGGATTCGCTGAATATCGAAATCGATTTAATCGCGCGTTATGCCGAACGCTTGTTACAGAAATAACCATGCCGCATTCTGAATATCTTTCCCCGCCTGAGGACATTATCGAGGACGCCCGCAACGGGCGCATGTTCATCCTCGTCGATGATGAAGCGCGTGAGAATGAGGGCGACCTCGTCATTCCCGCGCAGATGGCGACCCCGCAGGCGATCAATTTCATGGCCAAGCACGGGCGCGGGCTGATCTGCCTTGCGCTGTCGCAGGAGCGCGTGCAGCAGCTTGGGCTGAACCTCATGTCGCGCGAGAATAGCTCGCGCCACCAGACGGCGTTTACCGTCTCCATCGAAGCGCGCGAGGGCGTCACCACCGGTATTTCGGCGGCGGATCGTGCGCACACGATTCAAGTCGCCATCGACCCCGCCAAGGGTGCGCATGACATAGGCTCGCCGGGGCATATTTTCCCGCTGGTGGCGCGCGACGGCGGCGTGCTCGTGCGCGCGGGTCATACTGAAGCGGCGGTGGACATCGCGCATCTGGCGGGGCTGAATGCGTCGGGCGTTATCTGCGAGATCATGAACGACGACGGCACCATGGCAAGGCTGCCTGACCTCGTGACGTTTGCGCAAGCGCACGGCCTGAAAATAGGCACCATCGCCGACCTGATCTCCTACCGCAGGCGCTCGGAAAAGCTGGTCAAACGTGTGGTGGAAAATAGTTTTACCAGTAGCTTCGGCGGCGAATTTCGCATGATCGTCTATACCAGCACGCTGGAATATGCCGAGCATATCGCGCTGGTCAAAGGCACCATCGATTCCAAAAAACCCGTGCTGGTACGCATGCACGCGCTGAATTTACTGCAGGACATGCTGGGCGACACGCAGGCGCCGAGCGCCGGATTGTTGCAGGCCTCCATGCGCGAGATCGACAAGAACGGCAGCGGCGTGGTGGTACTCATCCGTGAGCCGATCCGCACTTCGGTATCCGACCTTGTCCGCATGCGCCTCGGCGAAAAGCCGCACGCGCCGATGGATTTGCGCGATTACGGCATCGGCGCGCAGATACTGCTCGACCTCGGCGTGCGCGAAATGCTATTGCTCTCCAACTCCAAACGCTCGATCATCGGTCTCGAAGGCTATGGGCTGACCATCGGCGGCTATCATCCTATCGAGGCGAAATCATCATGACCACCATCCTCATCGTCAGCTCGCGTTTTTACCCTGAAATTTCCGACGAGATGCTCAAAGGCGCGGTTGCTGCGCTGGAAGCGGCGGGCGCGGACTGGGAAGAAATCCACGTGCCCGGCGCGTTTGAAATTCCCGCCGCCATACGCTTTGCCATGAGCGACGGGAAATATGACGGGTTCGTAGCATTAGGCTGCGTCATCCGCGGCGAAACCACGCATTACGATTATGTCTGCTCGGAATCCGCGCGCGGGCTGATGGATTTATCGCTGAAGCAAAACGCCGCCATCGGCTACGGCATCCTAACCGTGGAAACCTTCGGGCAGGCGAGCGCGCGCGCTGACGTATCGCAGGGCAACAAGGGCGGCGACGCGGTGGCGGCCTGCCTGCGCATGGTCGAACTTAAGCGCAAATTTGGAGTCGTATGAATCCTTCCCTACAGAAAAAATCGGCGGCGCGTATGGCGGCCGTGCAGTGTCTTTACCGCCAGTCGGTCAATAAGGAAATCACTGACCCCGCAGTACAGGTCGCCGCGCTGAAAAAGCAGCTCGCCAACAATAAGGACGAGCAGAAACTGCAAGTCGGCATGGCGGTGGAGCCGAACTACACGCTGTTGGAGAATATATTGTCCGGCGTGGAGCAATGGCATCACGATATTGACAAACAGATTGATAGCAAGCTGAGCAAGGAATGGTCGCGCGCGCGCATGAGCCCGCTGTTGCTGGCGATTTTGCAGTGCGGCGTGTTCGAGATGATCTATTTCAAGGACACCAACCCGAAGATCGTGATCGACGAATATACCCGCCTGTCGCGCAGTTTCTTCGCCGATGCGGAAGCGGGTTTCGTGCACGGGCTGCTCTCTGCCCTCGCGCCGGATCATGGATGAGTTTTCCCTCATACGCACCTATTTCGCGCCGCTGGCGAAAGGATTTCCCGGCAGCCTGAACCTCACTGACGACGCGGGGCTGCTTGATATTCCGCCCGGTAAGCAGCTCGTCGTCACCAAGGATGCGATCAGCGCAGGCGTGCATTTTTTAGGCAGCGAATCTCCCGATTTGATCGCACGCAAATTACTGCGCACCAACCTCTCCGACCTCGCCGCGATGGGGGCGGAACCGCTGGCGTATGTCCTTGCGCTCATGCTGCCGAAAGATACGGATGAAGCGTGGTTTGCAGCGTTTGCAACGGGGTTGCGCGAAGATCAAGAGCGATACGGTATTCATTTAGCCGGTGGCGACACCACCGTCACGCACGGCACGCTCTCGCTTTCGCTCACCGCGTTCGGCACGGTGGATAAGGGGCGTGCGCTCACCCGCGCGGGCGCGAAGCCGGGCGATTTTATCTATGTATCCGGCACGCTGGGCGATAGCGCGCTTGGGCTGGCATCCTTGCAGGGAAAAATTCCCGCCGACGTATTTTTACAGCAGCGCTACCTGCTGCCCGAACCGCGCCTCGCGCTCGGTCTGCAACTGCACGGCATCGCCAGCGCCTGCATGGATATTTCCGACGGGCTGGTGCAGGATATGGGGCATATCTGCGCGGCGTCGGGCGTAATGGCGGAGATTGTTTGCGCGCAGCTTCCGGTTTCAGGTGCGGCGAAATCCATGGAACAGGTAATGAATTACGCGCTTACCGGCGGCGACGATTACGAGTTGCTCTTCACCGTGCCTGCGGATAAGGCGGGCGATGTGCCGCAAAATTGCAGCCGCATCGGGGTAATCAAAGAAGGCAAGGGCGTGCGCGTGTTGGACGGTGACGGCGAGCCGATGGTGATTGAACGCAAGGGCTACCGGCACTTTTAGGCGGATTCCAGATACCTGCTAAACTGCACCTGCCGGTACGATAGTGCCTCGGCGATGTGGTGATGACATACCGATTCCGCCGCATCTAAATCGGCGATGGTGCGTGCGACGCGCAAGACGCGGGTGTAGCCGCGCATGGAGAGCTTGAGAGTGTGGGTGGCCTGTTCGAGCAGGGCTTTGCCTGCATCGTCGGGGTTCACGCATTGTTGCAATACTTCGCCTTGGAGTTCCGCGTTGGTGCGGAAGGGCAGTCCCAGTGAGTCGAAACGCTGGCGCTGGGCGTCGCGCGCGTCGGCCACGCGGGTGGCGACTGCTGCGCTTGGTTCACCGGTGGTTTGCTTGAGCATGTCGAGCGTGGCGACTTCGGGCACGTCGATGGCCATGTCGAAACGGTCGAACAACGGCCCGGAGATTTTCGACTGGTAATCGATGGCGCAGCGCGGCGCTTTGTTACAGGCGCGCCCGGCATCGTCGAGATACCCGCAGCGGCAGGGATTCATGGCTGCAAGTAGTTGGAACCGAGCGGGGTAGGTGACATGCGCCTGCACGCGCGCCACGCTGATTTTACCCGATTCCAGCGGCTGGCGCAGCGATTCTAAAACGGCGCGCGGAAATTCCGGCAATTCGTCGAGGAACAGCACGCCGTGATGCGCCAGCGAAATTTCGCCCGGTACAGCGCGCTTGCCGCCACCGACCATCGCCGCCATCGAGCTGGAATGGTGCGGTTCGCGGAACGGGCGCCTGCGGCTGAGCTTACCATTTTCCAATTTGCCCGCAATCGAGGCGATCATGCTCGCTTCCAGAATTTCCTTCGCGTCCAGCGGCGGCAAAATCCCCGGCAGGCATGAGGCGAGCAGGGATTTCCCTGCGCCGGGTGGCCCAATCATGAGGAGGTTGTGGCCTCCGGCGGCGGCGACTTCCAGCGCGCGCCGCGCGGTGTGTTGCCCGCGGATTTCGCGCATGTCCATGCCGCGCGAGGTATCTTCTTCCAGCGAGCAGGGCGGGTCGGACAGTACCTGCGTGCCTTTGAAATGGTTGATAAGCGCCAGCAGCGACGACGGCGCGAGGATCGGCGAAATCCCCGCCCATGCCGCTTCGCCACCGCATTGCTTGGGGCAGATCAGCCCCTTTCCCAAAGAGGAGGCGTGCATCGCGGCGGGCAGCACGCCGTTGACCGGCAGCAGCCCGCCATCAAGCGATAATTCGCCGAGCGCGACGAACGATTCCAGCTCGTCCTGCGGCAGCACGCTCATGGCGATGAGCACACCGAGCGCAATCGGCAAATCGAAATGGCTGCCTTCTTTTTGAATATCCGCAGGCGCAAGATTGACCACGATACGCCTCGCCGGTAGTGAAAGTCCGAGCGCATGGATGGCCGAGCGCACGCGCTCGCGCGATTCGGCGACGGCTTTATCGGGAAGCCCTACGATGGTGAAAGACGGAAGGCCGGACGACATCTGCACCTGCACGTCGATGGAGGTGGTGTCGATGCCCTCGAATGCGACGGTGGTGACGTGTGCGACCACGGCTACTCCTGTGCTGATTTGATTCCGGCGACTTCGAGCATAAGCGATGTTTCGTGCAACGGCAAGCCGACGACGTTGGAGTACGACCCGTTGATCTTCACGATCAGCGCTTCCGCCGTGCCCTGTATAGCGTAGCCGCCAGCCTTGCCACGCCATTGCCCGCTGGCGATGTAGCGTTCGACGGTTTCCTTACCAAGTCGCGAAAACTGCACTTGCGTCATCACCAGCTTGGTGTGCGCCTTATTGTTATGCATCACCGAAACCGCCGTGTATACGCGGTGGCGTTTGCCGGACAGCATTTTTAGACACAGGCGCGCGGTTTTTTCGTCTTCGGCTTTAGGCAGGATGCGGCGTCCGCAGGCGACCACCGTATCGGCGGCCAGCACGACATCCTGCGGATATTTAGCTGCTACCAGCGCGGCTTTTTCGGCTGCGACGCGCCGTGCATAGATTGGCGGCAATTCGCCTTTGCACGGGGTTTCGTCGATGTCGGCGGGAATGATACTATCGGGGGTGATGCCCGCTTGCGCGAGCAGGGCGAGGCGTCTGGGCGAGGCGGAGGCGAGGATGAACGCCACCGGTACTACTTCTCGCGGAACTTGATGCGCCCTTTGGTCAGATCGTATGGCGTCATTTCCACGATCACCTTATCGCCCGCGAGTACGCGGATGCGGTTTTTGCGCATGCGGCCGGAGGTGTGCGCGATCACGACATGGCCGTTTTCCAGCGTTACGCGGAACGTGGCGTTGGGCAGCAGTTCGGTGACGATGCCGGGGAATTCGAGGAGTTCTTCTTTAGCCATAATCTTAATAAATCTCTTAATTTTGAGCGTTTATAGCACAGTTTGCGGTGGGCGCAAGCCCTGCTGCCGCTCTCATTTAATATGGAGGACGCATATCAGCGTAAATAATCGCCTCGAAGTAGGGAAATCCACGATAATCTTGTCTTTCATCAGGGATTGCAGCAGTTCCGAGCCTTCGTTATGGATGCCGCGGCGCCCCATGTCGATGGCCTCCAGCTTGCCGGGGCTGGTAGCCTTGAGCGCGTCGTAATAGCTCTCGCAGATGAGGAAATAGTCGCGGATGACGGTTTTTAAGGGCTGCATGGATAGTTGCAACTTGCTTTTCTGCTCTGCTTCCTTGGCGTGGATGTCGAAATAGAGGCGGCTTTCCTCCAACCCGAGGCGTAAATCATAAGGCCCGCAGCGCAGGCTCACCGGCTCGAAATGGTTTTCATGCAGCAAATCGACAATGGCGATAGTGCGTTCATGTTCGGCCTCCAGCGAGCGGTGCTTCACCCCGTCATTATCAAGCGAGATACTGGCGATGCGCTCGGCGCTCACGGCCTGCGCACCTTGATGGAAAGCGCATGCGCGGCGAGCCCTTCCGAATTCGCCATCACTTCGGCATGCACGCCGAGCTTCTTCAACGCTTCCGGCGAGCAGCCGACGATGGAGGTACGCTTGAGGAAATCATACACCGAAAGTCCCGAGGAGAACCGCGCCGTGCGCGAAGTGGGCAGCACGTGCGAGGGGCCGGCGATATAATCGCCCATCGCTTCGGGCGTGTGGCGGCCGAGAAAAATCGCCCCGGCGTTGCGGATATGCGGGATCAGCGTTTCCGGCTGCTCGATGGCGAGTTCCAGATGTTCCGGCGCAATCGCGTTGATCAGCCCGCACACCTGCTGCCAGTTATCCACCGTGATGATCGCGCCGTGGTCTTTCCATGCGGGTGCGGCGATATTCCGGCGGGGCAGGGTGCGCAGATATTCTTCGACTTCGCGCACCACGTCCTTGGCGAACACGTCGTCGTTGGTGATAAGGATGGATTGCGCGAGCGTATCATGTTCCGCCTGTGAGAGCAGGTCGGCGGCGATCCATTTAGGATCGTTTTTATTGTCGGCGACCACGAGGATTTCGGAAGGTCCTGCGATCATATCGATGCCCACCGTACCGAATACCTGCCGCTTGGCTTCCGACACATACGCGTTGCCGGGGCCTACGATCTTATCCACCGCCTGAATGGTCTGCGTGCCGAAAGCGAGCGCGGCAATCGCCTGCGCGCCGCCGATCTTGTAGATGGTATTCACGCCTGCGATATGCGCAGCCGCTAAGATGGCGGGTGGCAGCTTGCCTGCAATCGCGGGCACCACCATCATCAAACGCCCGACGCCTGCGACCCTCGCGGGGATCGCGTTCATCAGCACCGAGCTGGGATAGGCTGCCGAGCCGCCGGGCACGTACATGCCCACCGATTCGATGGGCGTCCAGCGGTGACCGAGGCGCACGCCCTGCGAGTCGGTATAATCGAAATCTTCCGGCATCTGGCGTTCGCTGTAATCGCGGATGCGTGCGGCCGCCAGCTTCAGCGCCTTGGTCATATCCGCCGGGCAGTGCTTCACGCCGTCGTCGATTTCTTTCGCCGAGACCAGCAGGGTGGAGGCGTTGGCTTCAAAATGGTCGAACTGGCTGGTATATTCCAGCACGGCGCGGTCGCCTTCCTTGCGCACGCGCTCGATAATGTCGGAAACGGTGTTGGTAACCCCGCGCGATTCGGTGCTGCGCGAAGCCTGAAACTGCGCGAAAGCCTGATTGAAATCGGGCTGGCGGACGTTGAGCTTAATGGGCATGCACGGCCTCGCGGAAATGTTCGATCAGGGTGTTGATTTCTGTGCTGCGCGTTTTGAACGCGGCGCGGTTGACGATGAGGCGCGAAGAAATAGGCGAAATCACTTCCGCTTCGCGCAGGCCGTTGGCTTTCAGCGTTTTGCCGCTGCTGACCAGATCGACGATATGGTTGGCCAGCCCGAGTTTGGGGGCGAGTTCCATCGCGCCGTTGAGCTTGATGCACTCGGCCTGTATGCCTTTTTGCGCGAAGAATTTCTGCGTGAGGTGCGGGTATTTGGTAGCCACGCGCACATGGCTTGCGCGCGCAAGCTCGTTGCCGTCGGCATCTTCCGGCACCGCCAGCGACAGGCGGCAATGGCCGATATTCAAATCGAGCGGGGTGTAGACGTCGCTATAGTCGAATTCCATCAATACGTCGCTTCCTGCGATACCGATTTGCGCCGCGCCGAACGCCACGAATGTGGCCACGTCGAAACTGCGCACGCGGATGATGCTTATATTGGACTCCTTGCAGCGAAACTGCAACTGCCGTTCGCTGTCGTCGAAAAATGCTTGCTCCGGATGGATGCCCGCCTTGTCCAGCAATGGAGCGACTTCCGTCTGGATACGGCCTTTAGGCAGCGCGATGATGAGCGGCTGCATGGCGCTACGCCGCTTCCACGATGGCGGGCTTGCGCTCGCCGATGCGTTCGATTTTTGCACCGCAGGCGCGGAGTTTTTCCTCTAAGCGTTCATAGCCGCGGTCTAGGTGGTAGATGCGGTGGATGGTGGTTTCGCCCTTGGCGGCGAGTGCGGCGATCACCAGCGACACCGAGGCGCGCAAATCGGTGGCCATCACTTCCGCGCCGCGCAGTTCTTCGACGCCGCGGATCATCGCCGATGAGCCGTGCAGGTTGATGCGTGCGCCCATGCGGATCAACTCGGGGGCATGCATGTAGCGGTTCTCGAAGATGGTTTCGGTGATCATCGACGCGCCGTCGGCCAGCGATAGCAGCGCCATCATCTGCGCCTGCATGTCGGTGGGAAAGCCGGGATAGGGCTGGGTCATGATGTCGATGCCCTGCGCCCGCGCGCCTGTGCTGCGCACGCGCAGTCCCCGCACGGTTTCGGTAATGGACACACCCGCTTCCTCGAATTTCTCGATGGTCGCCTGCATCAAATCCGCGCGTGCGCCGATCAACTCGACGTCGCCGCCGGTGATTGCCGCCGCTGCCGCAAAACTTCCCGCCTCGATGCGGTCGCAGATCACGCTGTGCTTGCAGCCCTGCAGCGCGTCCACGCCCACGATGCGTAATTCATCCGTGCCGATGCCTTCGATATGCGCGCCCATGCGTTGCAGGCAATGCGCGAGGTCGGTCACTTCCGGCTCGCGCGCGGCGTTACGCAGGATGGTTTCGCCGTCGGCCAGCGTCGCGGCCATGAGGATATTTTCCGTCGCGCCCACCGATACTTTATCGAAGGTGATGTTCGCGCCGCGCAGCCGCTCGGCGACTTTGGCGTGGATATAGCCGTCTACCAGCTCGATCGTGGCACCCATCTGTTCCAGCGCTTTTAAATGCAAATCAATCGGACGCGTGCCAATGGCGCACCCGCCCGGCAGCGATACTTTCGCCGCGCCGAAGCGCGCAAGCAATGGCCCGAGCACGAGCACCGAGGCGCGCATCGTGCGCACCAGCTCATACGGCGCGGTGAGGTTGCTGATATTCGCCGCGCACAGTGACAGCACGCGCGACAAAGGCTGCCCCGACGCGCTGCGCGCACCGTCGCCCTGCATGTTGAGCGAAACGCCGTGCTGCGCCAGCAAATTCGCCATCGTCACGATGTCGGCGAGGTAGGGCATGTTCGACAGCGTCACCGTTTCATCGGTGAGCAGGCACGCCGCCATGAGCGGCAGGGCAGCGTTCTTCGCGCCGCTGACCTGAATTTCGCCGCGTAGCGGAATGCCGCCGGTGATACGAATTTTATCCATGGTAGGGTGCCTTATCCAATTTTTGGGCGACTGCGTTGATAATAAACGGAACAGCCTCGGGTTTTAATATTTTGGTGATGTCTACACCACCTACGGCTGGAATATTATTCTCATTACCGGTAATGACGAAAACGGGAATACGTTTATCCGTGGTCGTCCTTACGGCATCCAGAATAACTTTCCCCCCACTGGGTTCTTCATCCAGCGTACGGAAGGCCTGGCTCGATATAGCGGGAGCATTTCCCTTAAGCGGCGTGCGGGAAAATCCCCAGTCGGTGAGGATTACATCAGGAAATTCATCTTTTTTCCTGCTTACACGGATGCGTTCAAGCCTGCCCGCCACGGCGAACGGATCGTTGAAGGTTTCCACCAGCGCTCCTTTCATGATGAAGCTGTCAGCGATGGCTTGTCCGCTTTCATCGTCCGCCACCCACACTTTTTTGTCCTTTAGTCGGGGGTCGAACTCATCACGAAATGCTTCTCGGAGTTCTGTCTGTTCTTTATCCACGCTTACGCAACCTTTTCCTTCGCTTCGATACGCGGCAGCGTCACACCCTTTTGCCCCTGATATTTGCCTTTGCGGTCGCCGTATGAGACTTCGCATACCGAGTCGCCTTTGAGGAAGAGGAACTGGCACGCGCCTTCGTTGGCGTAGATTTTCGCGGGCAGGGGCGTGGTGTTGGAAAATTCCAGCGTCACGTGGCCTTCCCATTCCGGCTCCAGCGGCGTGACGTTGACGATGATGCCGCAACGCGCATAGGTGGATTTGCCGACGCAGATCACCAGCACGTCGCGCGGGATGCGGAAATATTCCACCGTGCGCGCGAGCGCGAACGAGTTGGGCGGGATAATGCAGACCGGCCCCTGGCGATCGACGAAACCGTTATTGGCAAACGCTTTCGGGTCGACGGTGGCGGAATCGATATTGGTGAAAATCTTGAATTCGTCCGACACGCGCGCGTCGTAACCGTAACTCGACACACCGTAGGAGATCACGCCTTCGCGCGTCAAACCCTCTACGAACGGTTCGATCATCCCTTTTTTCGCATTCTCACGAATCCAGCTATCCGGCATGATACCCACGGCGCAACTCCCCTGCTAAATATGAACGCACACGTTTTATCGGAAACGGCCGAAAATTCAAAGAAGAAAGCATCTGGATTCGCAAGATGTTTGCCTTTGCGCGGGAGATAGGCTAGGGTTGCCCGCATCAGGGATAGTTAAGGCGTTTATGCATAAAAAACAATTGATTGTAGTGGCGGTTGCCTTGGCGCTGGCCGCCTGTTCGCCTAAGGTGGATACGCGCGGCTATGTCCGGCAGGACGAATGGAAGGGGCAGGTCACCCCCGGCACCAGCACGAAAGACGATGTGCTGGCGCGCTTCGGTTCGCCGTCGAGCCGCTCCAGTTTCGGTAGCGAAACCTGGTATTACATCTCCGCTCGCAAGGAAACTGTGGCGTTTCTCAGGCCGGAAGTGGCCGAGCAGGATGTTACCCGCGTGGAATTCGACGCAAATGGCGTGGTTACCAAGGTGGAAAGCTACGACAAGAGCAGCGGCAAGGATGTCGATATGGTTAGCCGCACCACACCCACCGAAGGCCATTCGCTTGGGTTCTTAGAGCAAATTCTCGGCAATATCGGCCGCTTTAACAGCGGGTCGAAAGATACCGTAGCGCCCGGACGCAAAGGCCGCTAGGCCGCCGGTTCCGACACGTGCAGCACTTCGTAATCCTGAAACACATCGCTGGAGGGCGTGCTTGCGCTCTGCTTGTCGCGCCACAGGCTGAAACGCAGGATTTCCCAGCGGTCGGCGTCGAGCGCGACGAGATGCATGTAGAGGTCGGGGTTTTTGAGCAGGGACGTTTGCCGCGTTTTTTCGTTCGCTAAAAACACGTCGAGCTTTTCCTCCGGCGCGATGGCGTCGATCTCGCGCACGGCGTAGAGCGGCAGTAGGTCTCGGTTTCCGTAGGCCATATGCACGGCGTACCAGCTGCGCACGCGGTGGCGGCTGAACGTGTCGATCACGCCTTTAAATAGATCGTCGAGCAGGAATTTCTGCGCCTCGATCACGTCTTTCCACACATAAAACGGCGCGTACAGCTTGTCGGCGTCGTTATAAAGGAAGGATTTATGCGCCAGCCCCGCATGCGCGTCGAACAGCTTGCAGCGCGCGCCCACCCGTGCGCGGATTTGCGCCGCATCGTAATTGCCCGGCAGGGGGATGGAATATTGCATGGCCAGCATAGCGCCGAGTTTTAGGGTTTTGCCGCCCCAAAGCAAGCGCTTTACCGCGCAAACCGCCGCCTGCTAAAGAAAAAGCATAATTAAATCCGGCTTTTGCGCTTTTTGATTGACTATGCACTCGTCTCTTGCTTGATAGTACCCTCGCTTTTTGCCAGATGGCCCCATCATCTAACGGTTAGGATACCGCCCTTTCACGGCGGGAATACGGGTTCGAATCCCGTTGGGGTCACCATTCCCGACAAATGTCGGGAACTACAGGAATACCGCTCATTTCCGAGTTCTCCCTTCCCCGATTACGTTTTCCCTAGCCTCATTAAACAGCTGATCTATAATCACTCTGCTGGTTCTATTCCTATAGGGGCGAATTATGAAAAAGGAAAAGAAAGAAGCCATCATCACCGAATTTAAGACCGCCACCGCAGAGCGGGCAATCACCGCTGTTGCCGATGCAATGACCCATACATTTGGGCAGGAATCTATGACTTTAGAAGAAGCACAAGATTCGAGCAGACGCTTTGCCGAGTATATTCGACTGTTAATGCAGACCGATGCGGTGCAGAAGGCAAAGGCAGAAATGAAATGAATACTGCAACCCCAACATCAAAAGAAAGCAGCGATGCGTTTACAACCCAACTTGATTATCTAATCAAAGGGTACAGGGAATCTTATTATAAATCTCGTCTGCAACTTGATAGCCAAGCTGCCGCACATGGAAGATTTCAATCAGGCCGTACAGTTATTAATAGAATCGAATTAGTTAAGAGCAATTTCAACACTGCAACCGACGAAGCTCTAAAATTCACATTGGAATATGCCAGTGAGGAAGGAATCTCACATATTGATCTAATCAAATTGGCCGAGGAAAAGTTACATACTTATAAGCAAGAATTAATAGCTGATCTTGATAAACTCTATACGCAAGTCAATCTCCCAAAAACTGCACCGCAAGTAGAACAAGCCAAAGAAGAATTAAATGCATTTGTAGTTGATAAGGCAAATATAGCCTTAACGGGATGGGTAAATAAACAAAAGATATATGCAGGCAATAGACTCTCTCCGAGTCTAGGCTTCTTCAATTCCTTATGCCTAGCCTATGATGATCTCTTAAAAAATAAAGCCCCTCAGATCAAGGCGCGTTTTGAAGCTGCATACAAAAGCCTTGAATCCGATAATTCTTCACATTGGGCAAATGCTGTTCATGAATGTAGAAAAATCTTTGAAGATTTAGCCGATCTTGTTTTCCCTCCTAAAACTGCGCCAGAAATACGTGAAGGAAAGGAGATTCAAGTCGGACAAGACCAATTCAAAAATCGTATCACTTGTTATGTAGAAAGTCAGAGCGATTCCAAGAGCTATGAGAAAGTTGTCACCACACAGCTAAAAGACTTCTACGAAAAATTAGATGCGTTAGTAAATACCACCCAAAAAGCATCCCATGCCGGAATGACAAAAGACGATGCGACTATGTATATAGCTCAGATTTACTTATTGGTAGGTAGCATACTAAGTCTTTAACTTGCTGTCTTAAACTAGAGTCAATCCTAATCCCCTCTAAAACCCCAATAAAAAGTTCTGGTGCCGCTGGCGCCGAACCCGCAGGGTTTGCCATTTACAGCAGCCATACCTTAAACATGCGGCCTGCGCTCACCGTCACTGCGGGGAAACGGCTTAATCTTCGCCGCTTCTTTCTTCATGCGTTGCTTGGCGTGCCATAGATCGAATCCGCGCTGCATGTTCAGCCATAGATCGGGCGTTGTGTTGAACGCTTTTCCGAGCCGAATGGCCATTTCAGCGCTAACGCCGCCATGTCCGTTGACGATACGGGAAACGGTCTTGCGCTCAACGCCGAGGCGTGCGGCAAGTTCCTGTATGGTAAGTTGGAGCGGTTCCATATGGAGCATTTTGAGTACTTCGCCGGGGTGCGGCGGGTTATACATTTCCATTTTTTGTTTCCTTAATGATAATCCACATAATCAACAATATCGGCATCGCCTTCAACGAACGTGAATGTAATACGCCAATTGCCGTTCACGCTTACCGCCCACAGGCCTTTTCTGTCGCCTTTCAGCGGATGAAGTTTTGCACCAGAAAAATCCACATCACCAACCGTTTTCGCTGCATTCAGCCTGGCTAGAATAACGCGCAGCTTTGCGGCATGCTTGGCCTGAATGCCTGCTGTGGAGCCTGTCTTAAAAAATTTCTCCAGACCTTTGTGGGCGAAGCCGATAATCATGCAATGTCTCTGATCTATCACTACTGTACCTAAGTTAGGTACATATGTCAAGCCGAATGTACCTAACTTAGGTACATCAAAGCCTGCCGTTGACACCACGCCCTCCACCACTAAACTCGCCCCATGCCCCATCTCCCCCCTAAAACCCGCCACCTCACCATCTTCGCCGTGGCGCTGGCGTCGCTGGTGTATCAGGTGCTGGTGACGCGGCTGTTTAGTGTGACGCTCTATTACCATTTCGCGTTTGCGGGGATTTCGTTTGCGATGCTGGGGCTGACGGTGGGGGCGGTGCGGGTGTTTACGTCGCGCCGGGATGTGCCGCCGCAGGAGGAGCTGGCGCGGGCGGTGCTGCGGTTTGCGCTTGCGATGCCGCTTGCGTTCGTGGCGCATTGGTGGCTGCCGGGCGCGCTGCCGTATGCGTGGTGGTTGCAATGGATGCCGGTGGTGACGATGGGCGGGTTCATCGTGCCGTTTATTTATAGTGGGATTATCATCGCGCTGCTGCTGACGCGGGCGGGCGGGCAGGTGGCACGGCTCTATGCCAGCGACCTCGCGGGCGCGGCTCTGGGGTGTTTGCTGGTGCTGGCGTTGCTTTCGGTGCTCGATCCGTTGGGTATCGTGCTGTGGCTATCGGCGATGGTCGCGGCGCTTACGCTGCTGATTCGCAGGTCGCGCGTGCCGGTGAGTGTACTGGCGCTGGTGGTTTGCGCGGTGGTGCAGACGGTGACGTATGCAAGCGGCCAGCCGCTTTTGTCGCTGTCGCACGCGAAATTCAAGGTGATGGAGGAGCCATTATTCGAGCGCTGGAACAGCTATTCGCGCGTGAGCGTGTTTCCTATTGGCGACGAGCCGTTCGGCTGGGGGTTCGGCATTCCCACGCAAGCGCGCGTGCCGCAATATATGCTGCATATGGACGCGATGGCAGGCACGCCGGTCACGCGTTTTTCCGGCGATCTTAGCGCGGTGGATTATCTGAAAATCGACGTGACCAACTTGCCGTACCACATCCGCAAGGTGAATGATGCGGCGGTGATCGGCATCGGCGGCGGGCGCGATATTTTGTCGGGGCTGGTGTTCGGCGCGAAATCCATCACCGGGATCGAGATGAATCCAGTGAATATCGAGGCGCTCACCGGTCGTTTCGGCGAGTTTTCCGGGCATCTGGAGCAGCAGCCGGGCGTGCGGTTTGTGAATGCCGAAGCGCGCAGCTATTTGAACCAGAACGACGCGCGCTACGACCTCGTCCATATCTCGATGATCGACACGTTTGCGTCCATCGCGTCGGGCGGGCTGACGCTGTCGGAAAACAAGCTCTACACCACCGAGGCGTGGACGGATTTTCTCGCGCGTTTGAACGAGGGCGGCATGCTGTCGGTGTCGCGCTGGTACCAGTCGTCGCTGCATACGGGGGAGTATTACCGCATGCTCTCCATCGCGCGTGAAAGTCTGCATGCAAGCGGCGTGGAAGGCGACGTGCGCGCGCATGTGATGGCGGCGTATGCGGGTGCGTACGGCTATAAGATCGTAACGGTTTTGGTAAGCAAAACGCCGTTTGGCGAGGCGGACATTGCCGCGTTCCGCGCTGCGCAGGCGCAGTATACATTCCGCCCGCTCTTCGTGCCTACGCTGCATGAGGATGATGCGCTTGCGGTGTCGCTGCTGTCGGGCGAGGCGGATGCGGCGTTTTATGCGAGCTTGCCGGTCGACCTCACTGCGCCTACCGACGACCGCCCGTTTTTCTTCGCGATGACGCGCTTCGCCGACACGTTTTTTTCCGCCTCCGACGAGCAGAAAATAGGGAAAAGCGCGATCGGCCGCAGCATGTTTTTCACCGTCTATAGCGGCGCGGTGACGCTGCTGTGGGGGCTGCTGTTGTTTACGGTGGCAGTGCTTGGCGTGATGGTGCTGCGCCCGCTGCTGGCCGTGCGCGCGGCGCTGCCACTTACGTGGCAGGTGGTGTATTTTTCCGGCATCGGGCTTGGTTTTATGCTGATTGAAATTTCGCAGATGCAGCGCCTCATCATTCTGCTCGGCCACCCGGTATACGGGCTGAGCGTGGTGCTGTTTACGCTGCTGCTGTCGTCGGGCATCGGCAGTTTGAGCGTGCCTGCCGCGCCTTCACGCGTGTTGCTGCGGCCGGTGATGCTGTGCACGGTGCTGGTTTTGCTTGGCGTGTTCATGCCGGTGGCTACGGCGCTGTTACATGAAAGCGGCACGGTTGCGCGTATCGTTGCGTCCGTTCTGCTGCTTGCGCCTGCGGGATTTTTTATGGGCATGATGTTCCCGCTGGGGGCATCGCAGGTGCAGGGAGAATCGCGCATGGCGTGGTTGTGGGGGATCAACGGCGCGGCGTCGGTATTCGCGTCCGTATTCGCGGTGGCGCTGTCGATGGCGGCGGGGATTACGGCGGCGTATTGGGCGGGCGTGGCGTGCTATGCGGTGTGCGCGCTGTCACTCGTCATGCGTCGAGCGCTGCCACAGGCTGCGTAGCATCCCGCGAAAGGTGCGCAATTCCTGGCTGCTGAACTGCGCGCGCTGCAGCATGTTTTTCAGATTCTGCCACATCACCGGTTTTTTATGCGCGACGCGAAAATATTCCGCCGCGTCGAGATACCCCTCCAGCTGCGCGAACATGTCGTGCCATTCCTCCTTCGGCGCGATGTCGGGATGTGACTTGGAAAGGACGTTCGTATTCTGTTGCCGCATCCATGCATAACCCATTATCACCGCCGATTGCGCGATGTTGAGCGAGGCATTCTCGCCCGCCGTGGGGATCGTCACCAGCGTGTCGCACCAGCTGATATCGTCGTTGGTGAGGCCTGCGCGTTCGGGGCCGAAGATGAGGGCGCACGCGGCGCTATTTTCATGGATTTCCTGCATCGCGCCTTCAGGCGACACCACGCGTTTTTCCATGTCGCGCGGGCGGGCGCTGGTGGCGTAGGCAAGCTGGATGCCTTGCATGGCGGCAGGAAAATCGGGATAGATTTTGGCGCTCTCGATGATATGCGCCGCGCCCGAAGCCATTTCCAGCGCTTTCTCGTTCGGCCAGCCATCGCGCGGGGCGGCGATTCGCAGTTCCGAGAGCCCAAAATTGCTCATCGCGCGCGCCACCGCACCGATATTCTCGCCCATCTGCGGGCGGACTAAAATGACGACGGGCGAATTATTTTTTGGCATGCAGCAGTTTATACGTCACCGAATCGTGCAGCGCGTTGAACGAGGCGTCGATGACGTTGGCGGATACGCCGATCGTGTTCCAGATATTGCCCTTGCTGTCGCGCGATTCGATGAGCACGCGCGTGATCGCCTTCGTGCCCGCGTTGGGGGTTAGGATGCGCACCTTATAGTCGGTGAGCTGGATGTCTTTGAGTATCGGGAAATGCTTGGTGAGCGCCTTTTTCATGGCGGCGTCGAGCGCGTTGACCGGGCCGTTGCCTTCGGCGGCGGTGAGCACTTCCTCGCCATTGATCAGCAGGCGCGTGGTGGCTTCCGATACATTCACAAGCCTGCCTTTGGCGTCGAAACGCCGCTCGCCGATGACGCGGAAGCCGATGACTTCAAAATGCTCCGGCACGGTGCCGAGTGCGCGGCGCGCCAGCAACTCAAAACTCGCCTCCGCGCCTTCATAGGCATATCCCTGCTTTTCGCGGTCTTTGACTTCGCGCACGAGGTCGGCCACGCGCTCGTCGTCGGCTGCGATCTTGATGCCGAACTGCTTGAGCCGGTCGATGATGTTCGATTTTCCTGCCTTGTCCGACACCAGCACGGTGCGTTCGTTACCCACCAGCGCGGGGTCGATATGCTCGTAGGCCGTGCTATCCTTCGCCATCGCCGCCACATGCAGGCCGCCTTTGTGCGCGAATGCGTTCGCACCGACATAAGCCGCGTGCTGGTTGGGCGTGCGGTTCAGTCGGTCGTCGAGGAAGTGCGAGACATGCGTGAGGTGCGGCAGGTTTTTCTTGCTCACGCCCGTGCTCAGCCCCATTTTCAGGATAAGGTTGGGGATGATGGAAATGAGGTTGGCGTTGCCGCAGCGCTCGCCGATGCCATTGATGGTGCCCTGCACCTGGCGCACGCCTGCGCGCACGGCGGAAAGCGAATTGGCCACCGCGTTGTCGGTGTCGTTATGGCAATGCACGCCGAGATGTTTTCCGGGGATGATTTTTGCGACCTTGCCGACGATGTCCTCGACTTCAAACGGCAGCGAGCCGCCGTTGGTATCGCACAGCACAATCCAGCGCGCGCCCGCGTCGAACGCGGCCTGCAGGCAGGAGAGCGCGAATTCCGGGTTGGATTTATAGCCGTCGAAAAAATGCTCGGCATCGTAGAGCGCTTCGCACTTTTTCTTTACTACATGCGCGATGGATTCTGAGATCATGCGCAGATTTTCTTTTTCCGACACGCCAAGCGTGGACGCCACCTGCTTGTCCCAGCTTTTGCCCACGAGACAGATGGATTTTGCGCCGCTTTCCAACAGCGCCGCCAAACCGGGATCGTTCTCCGCCGAGCGCCCGGAGCGGCGCGTCATGCCGAACGCCGTGATGCGCGATGTGTGCAGGGCAGGGAGGCTTGCAAAAAACTCATCGTCATTCGGGTTCGCGCCCGGCCAGCCGCCCTCGATATAATCGATGCCGAGCTTATCCAGCTCGCGTGCGATCGCTTGCTTGTCGGCCACGGTGAAATCGACGCCGCGGGCTTGAGCGCCGTCGCGCAGAGTGGAGTCGTAGAGATAGACGCGGTCAGTGGCCATGAGCTGCCTGCCTTTTTTCAAGCGGATTATCGTTTAATGCTTTTGCAGCTTCTCTGTATTGCGCGCTAATGCCCAGCACGCTTGCGACGCACTCACCGGCGATTTTCCGGTCTGACCGCCTTGCTTCAAGTTCTTTCCGCTGCGCCTCCGTTGTCTTGCTCTCTGCAAGCTGCTTCGCAATATCGGTGAGGTATTTTTGTACATACTCGACGAGATAAGGTACGGCTTTGGTATCATCGGTAACGCCGAAGCGCTCCATATCCATAAGCATATTGTGAATAGCTTGCTGCGTGTTGGTCAGGTCGTGCGTACTATCCTTCAGCGCTTCCTCTATATATTTTATATCGCCTTCTGCGGCGGTTGTAAGTGTATTGCGAAGCATGGTCTCCCTTGCAGCCCAAGCCCTTTCGAGCACTTTGAACGCGGGATTTACTAAGCTGTTGCGATTTTCTTTGCTGTATTTCTCGCTCACGCCCGCCTCCAATCCGTCGTTCCGTCCGGCCTATCTTCAAGGATAATGCCCTGATCGGCAAGTGTTTTGCGGATTTGGTCGGCTTCCGCCCAGTTTTTGGCTTTTTTGGCGGCGGTGCGTTTCTCTATAAGAAATTCAATGTTTTGGCTGGCTTCGCCTTTGAACCATGATTCGGGGGATTCGTTGAAAAATCCGAGCATTTTGCCCATCGCCAGCAATTCCGCAGGGCTTGCGGTGTGCATAAGGCTTACGGCTTTGGGAAGGTTGAGGTCATCAGAAAGTGCGTCGATAAATGGATTCATGAAGTCAGGGTGAGGGCTTCGCTGCTCATCTTTTTGGGAAAGATGCTGAGATAGAAAGCGATACCATTTATCCAGCGTCAGTTTCGCGTCGTGCAGCAGCTTCTCATTCCAGTCCAGCGGCTCGTTATATTTGGCCGAAAGCAGGGCGTAGCGGATGACTTCGCCCTTCACGCCTTTATCAAGCAAATCGCGCACGGTGATGAAATTGCCGAGCGATTTGCTCATTTTTTCGCCATTGACGGTGAGGAACCCGTTATGCACCCAGTAATTGGCGAATCTCGAGCCGGGCAGGGCGCACACGCTTTGCGCGATTTCGTTTTCGTGGTGGGGGAACATGAGGTCGGCGCCGCCGCCATGGATGTCGAAATTTTCGCCGAGATAGGTGGTGCTCATCGCCGAGCATTCGATATGCCAGCCGGGGCGCCCTTTTCCCCACGGGGAGTCGAATACGGAGGACGGGTCGTCGCCTTCGTCGGCGGGTTTCCACAGCACGAAATCGCCGGGGTGTTTTTTGTACGATTCCACCTCCACGCGCGCGCCCGCGATGAGGTCGTCGAGCTTGCGGCCGGAAAGCTGGCCGTAATCCTTGTAGCTGTCCACCGCGAACAGCACATGCTCCTGCGATGCGTAAGCATTGCCATGCGCGATCAGCTTTTCGATCAGCGTAATCATGTGCGGTATGTGGTGGGTGGCGTGCGGCTCGCCCATATATCCGACACCCTCACCCCCGCTCTCTCCCTTTGAGGGAGAGGGAGTAGAAGAAAGCCCTCTCCCTTTTAGGGAGAGGGTTGGGTGAGGGTTCTTTCCGTCAAGCGTAACCGTGGCGGGCAGCACGCCGAGCGCCGTCATGTCGTCATGGAACCAGCCCTCGATGCGGTTCGTCAACGCAGAAATCGGCTCGTCGTTTTGCTTCGCGGCTGCGTTGATTTTATCGTCCACGTCGGTGATATTGCGCACATACGTTACTTTAAGATCGCCGTATAAATTCCTGAGAAGGCGATACAAAACATCATACACCACCACCGAGCGCGCATTGCCGATATGCGGGCGGTCATAGACGGTGGGGCCACACACATACATGCGGATATGGTTCGCGTCGATCGGCGCGAACAGCTCTTTTTTGCGGGTGAGGGTGTTGTATAGGGAGAGGGTCATGCGGCTTTCAGCCTTTCCAGCGTCTTTGTGCGCCCGAGCAGCGGCAGGAGGGTTTTCATCTCCGGGCCGTGCTCCATCCCGGTAAGCGCGAGGCGCAGCGGGAGGAATAAATCTTTACCCTTACGGCCGGTGGTGGCGGAGAGCTGCTTCGTCCATGTGCCCCAGCTGTTTTCGTCCCATGGTTCGGGCGGGAGGCTTTCGCCGGCGGCGGCTAGGAACACGCCGTCCTGCGTACTATGGGCGATGGTGCCATGGATGATGTCCCACCATTGCTTGGCTTCGGAAAGCGATTTCAGGTTGCCGCGTACTGACAGCCAGAAATGCTCGTCGATGCCGGGAAGTTGCGCGGAGACGGAGGAGAACGGCAATTGGTGGATGAGTTTTTCGTTGAGCTTTTCCAGCTCCGCCACGTCGTAATTCGCCGCCGCGCGCCCGAATTTTTTGAAGTCGAAGCCCTCGGCGAGGGCTTGCATGTCAAAAAACGGCTCTATGGGATCGGACGTGCCTATTTTCGCTAGCAGTGAGTTCACCGCCATCGGCAATATGCCCGATTCGCGTAAGCTGCGTATGTCGTTGCCGCCTAAGCGTTTGGACATTTCGCCGTCTTTGGTTTTGAGCAGCGCCATGTGCGCGAATTGCGGCACGGAAAGGCCGAGCGCCTCGAAAATCTGCACCTGCACGGCGGTGTTGCTTACATGGTCTTCGCCGCGGATGACATGCGTGACGGCGAATTCCCCGTCATCGACCACTGACGACAGCGTATAGAGCGGGACGTCGTCCTCGCGCACCAGCACCGGGTCGCTCATATGCGTGGCTTGGAATCGACTCTCACCGCGAATTAAATCGTTCCACACGATTGGCGCGTCGTTGAGCGAAAAACGGTAATGCGGTTTTCGGCCTTCGGCTTCGTATTTTGCGTTCTGCTCGGCCGTGGCGCGTTTGTAGATCGGCGGCAGGCCGCGTGAGGCCTGCATCTTGCGCTGTACGTCGAGCTCTTCCTGTGTCTCGTAGCAGCGATAGAGCCGCCCTGAGGATAAAAGCGCGTCTTTCGCTTTCGCATATTGCGCGAAACGGTCGGACTGCTTGAAGGTGGAATCCCACGCAATGCCCAGCCAGCTTAAATCTTCGCGGATGGCGGATTCGTATTCCGGCCTGGAGCGCGAAGTGTCCGTATCGTCGATGCGCAGGCAGAATTCGCCGCCATGTTTCCTCGCAAACAGCCAGTTCACCAGCGCTGTGCGGACATTGCCGACATGCAGGTAACCGGTGGGCGAGGGGGCGAAGCGGACTTTAATCATGCGTATAATCCGCTCAAATAATCTTTACTTGCAGCTGGCAATTCTGTGCTTTCTAAATAGTATTTAATGTAATCAATACATCCCTCTTGTGGGTGGTCTAAATATTTTCGTAATTCTTTTATAAAGCCTATCCAATATGGGTTTGGAAACATGGTTGCTATAACCTGTGAACCTTGCAAAGGTTTTGTAGATGAAAATTGAGGTATTGGCGTTCCAAAATATTTTAAATGCCCGCCCCATTTGGCAAGAGTGTAAAAATCTTGATTGTCTAGGTAGTGCCTATCATCTTCATTAAAAGGGGAATCTTCATCAATGGAGTAATTTGGATTTAATACAGCTTCTTTAAGGTCATACTCAGGCATAAATAAAGGGTCAGCGTTTTTACATTCTTTGAATACTTTTGCGAGATCATGCCCTGTTATTGTTTTTGGGTTAAAATTTTTTATATAAGCAGCTTTTAAATAAAGCTCGATTGCGTGCCCCATCAAAAATAACTTAATTGTTTGCCCCATAATGGCGCCAGGTAAAGAGTACTCTACTAGGAATTGATCAGCTAAATTAATAAATGACCGCTGCTCTTGCGTCATCATTCACAGCGCCGCCTGCGCTGCTGCCAGCCTTGCGATAGGCACGCGGTACGGCGAGCAGGACACATACGAAAGCCCGGCGCGCTGGCAAAACGCGATGGAGGCGGGGTCGCCGCCATGCTCGCCGCAGATGCCGAGCTTCAGGTCTTTGCGCACGGATTTGCCGCGCTCGGCCGCCATCTGGATCAGTTCGCCGACGCCGGACTGGTCGAGCGATACGAACGGGTCCTGCTCCACGATGCCGCGCTGCTTGTAGATTTCGATGAAGCTCGCGGAGTCGTCGCGCGAGATGCCGAGCGTGGTTTGCGTGAGGTCATTCGTGCCGAAGCTGAAGAATTCCGCCATCGGCGCGATGTCGGCGGCGCGTAGCGCTGCGCGCGGCAGCTCGATCATGGTGCCGACCATGTAGGTGATCGTCACGCCTTCTTTCTTCATGACATCGGCAGCTACTGCGTCGATCAGCGTTTTTAAAATGGAGAGTTCCTTCGGCATCATCACCAGCGGCACCATGATTTCGGGGATGATGGTGTCCTTCTTTTCCTTGATGATGAGCGCGGCGGCCTCGAAAATCGCCTGCGCCTGCATCTCGTAGATTTCGGGGTAGGTAATCCCTAACCGGCACCCGCGATGGCCGAGCATGGGGTTCTGCTCTTTCAGCTCATGCGCGCGGTGGCGCACGATGTCCAGCGATACGCCCGCGGCTTTGGCCACCTGCTTGATGTCCTCTTCCGTATGCGGGAGGAATTCGTGCAGCGGCGGGTCGAGCAGGCGGATGGTGACGGGTAAGCCTTTCATGATGGAAAACAGCTCGACGAAATCCTTGCGCTGCATCGGCAGCAGCTTGGCGAGCGCGGCTTTGCGGCCTTCGGTGGTTTGCGCCACGATCATCTCGCGCATGGCGATGATGCGCTCGGCGTCGAAGAACATGTGTTCGGTACGGCACAGGCCGATGCCTTCCGCGCCGAATTTACGCGCCACCGATGCGTCCAGCGGCGTTTCCGCGTTGGCGCGCACTTTCAGGGTGCGCACGCTGTCCGCCCAGCCCATCAGCGTCTCGAAATCGGCCGACAGCACGGGTTGCACGGTAGGCACTTCGCCTAAAATCACTTCGCCGGTGGAGCCGTTGATGGTGATGATGTCGCCTTCTTTGATGGTGTGTCCCATCACCTTGAACGACTTGCTCGCATAGTCGATGCGCAGATCGCCCGCGCCCGACACGCACGGCTTGCCCATGCCGCGTGCGACAACAGCGGCGTGGCTGGTCATGCCGCCGCGCGCAGTCAGGATGCCCTGCGAGGCGTGCATGCCGTGAATATCTTCCGGCGAGGTTTCGATGCGCACGAGGATGACTTTTTCCTTATGCGACAGCGCCATGGTTTCGGCGTCCTCGGCGGTGAACACCACCTTGCCGGACGCGGCGCCCGGCGAGGCGGGAAGGCCTACTGCAAGCACGGTTTTCTTGGCTTTCGGGTCGAGCGTGGGGTGCAATAATTGGTCGAGCGAAAGCGGGTCGATGCGCTTGATGGCTTCGGGTGTGGTGATGACTTTTTCTTTGACCATGTCCACGGCGATTTTGATCGCAGCGGCGGCGGTGCGCTTGCCGTTGCGGGTTTGTAGCATCCACAGCTTGTTGCCCTGAATGGTGAACTCGATGTCCTGCATATCGCGGTAATGCGCTTCCAGCTTGTCGAATACAGCGGTGAGCTGCTTGTACACCACCGGCATCACGGCAGGCATTTCCGAAAGCGGTAGCGGCGTGCGGATGCCGGCGACGACGTCTTCGCCCTGCGCGTTGACCAGGAATTCGCCGTAATAAGCGTGTTCGCCGGTGCTGGGATTGCGGGTGAACGCCACGCCGGTGGCGCAGTCGTCGCCCATGTTGCCGAACACCATGGATTGCACGGTGACGGCGGTTCCCCACGATTCCGGGATGTCGTGCAGGCGGCGGTAGGTGTTCGCGCGAGGGTTCATCCATGAATTAAATACGGCGCCGATCGCGCCCCAGAGTTGCTCGTGCACGGATTCGGGGAACGGTTTGCCGAGTTCTTCGGCGACTTTCGCCTTGTACTGCACTACGAGGTCTTTCAGATCGTCGGCGTTCAGGTCGGTGTCCAGTTCTACGTCGCGGTCGAGTTTTTTCTGCTCGATCATTTCCTCGAAATGGTAATGGTCGACTTCCAGCACCACGTCGGAATACATCTGGATAAAGCGGCGGTAGGAATCGTACGCGAAGCGCTCATTGCCCGTTTTTTTGGCGAGCGCCTTCACCGTGGCGTCATTCAAACCGAGGTTCAGCACCGTGTCCATCATCCCCGGCATCGACGCGCGGGCACCCGAGCGCACCGAGACCAGCAGCGGGTTTTCGCTGTCGCCGAATTTCGCGCCGACTTTTTTCTCCACGCTGAGCAGCGCCTCTTTCACCTGCGATTCCAACGTATCGGGCAGTTTTTTCCCGTTCGCATAATAGGCCACGCACACTTCGGTGGTGATGGTAAAGCCCGGAGGCACCGGCAGGCCGAGCGAGCACATCTCTGCCAAGTTCGCGCCCTTGCCGCCCAGCAGGTTTTTCATCTCCGCCTTGCCCTCGGCCGTGCCGTCGCCGAAGCTGTAGACGAATTTATCCGACAATGCGGGTTTGGTTTGTGCGTTGGTTTTCGTGGTCATGTTAAGCCGCTTTCTTTTGTTCTTTGGTGTCGCCTTCGATGAGGGAGAAGTTTGCGATGGTGTCCATCGTACTGCGTATCTGCGATAAGAGCCGTAGCCGGTTAGCTCGCAGATTTTTATCCTCAGAGTTAATCAAGATTTTATCAAACATATGATCTACTGGACGACGTAATTCCGTTAATATCTTCATCACATCTACAAACTGTTCTTTGGTCAGTAAGGGCTTGATTTTTTCTTGATTGATTCGAAGAAACTTCACTAATTGGATTTCGGATGATTCCACTAAGCATGTTTCATCAACCTCACCATTGTAACTTGTCTTGTCCTTCTTTTCTTCGATCGAAATAATATTCGCCGCACGCTTATACCCGGCGAGCAGATTCTTTCCATCGTCGGTATCCAAGAACGCCTGCACCGCCTTCGCGCGCGCTACGATGCGCACTAGGTCGTCATCGCCGTTCGCCACTACAGCTTTGATTACGTCGTGGCGGATGCCCTGATCTTTCAATTGCACGATCAGGCGGTCGATGAAAAATTCGTAGAGCATCTGCGTTAAGTTGGCGGGGACGGCTTCTTCCAGCTCGGTGCTGGCGGATTCGTTGACGGTGAGGTATTTGCCGACTTTGTGCGGGTCGTGCAGTCTGGCTTCCGCTTTTTTCTCCAGCTTTTCCTGCGACATCGCAAGCGCGATATTTTTCGCAGGCACGGCGGTGAAGCAGCTTTTCAGCGGCAAGCGGATGGTGTTTTCCAAGATGATGCGGATCACGCCGAGCGCGGCGCGGCGCAACGCGAACGGGTCTTTGCTGCCGGTGGGCTTTTCGCCGATGGCGAACATGGAGATCAACGTATCGAGCTTGTCGGCGAGTGCGACGCAGACGGAAACCGGCGCGGTGGGCACAGGTGAGGAGGGGCCGAGCGGGAGGTAATGTTCGTAGATCGCGTCGGCGACGGCTTGCGGTTCTTTCTGCTGCAGCGCGTAGTAGCGCCCCATGGTGCCCTGCAGATCGGCGAATTCGCCGACCATGCCGGAGACGAGATCGGCTTTGCAGAGGTCGGCGGCGCGTATGACGTGTTCGGGTGCGGCTTTTAGATCCTTCGCGTTGCTCAGGATGACAAGGGAAAGCGCCTTGATCCGCGCGGCCTTATCTGCCACCGAGCCGAGCTTGGCGTGGAAGGTGACGGAGGCTAAGCCTGCGGCCATGTCGTCGAGCTTTTTGTTGCGGTCTTGATCCCAGAAGAAGCGGCCGTCGGACAGGCGCGCGCGCAGTACGCGGCCGTTGCCTGCGATGATGGCAGCGCCTTTGTCATTCGTTTCCATGTTGGAGGTGATGAGGAAGGTGTCGGATAGCGAGCCGTCTTTGTTTTCCAGCGCGAAATATTTCTGGTGTGCGCGCATCTCCGACACCAGCACTTCTTTCGGCAAATCCATGAAATCCGCGTCGATTTTTCCTGCCAGCACCACCGGCCATTCGACGAGGCCGGTCACTTCTTCCAGCACGTCCTCGATCAGCTTCAGCCCCTTGTCGGCGGCGATGGTCTTGGCTTGCTGGAGGATATTCGCTTTGCGTTTTTCGCGGTCGGCGACCACATAGGCCTTGCCCAAAAGCGTTTCGTATTCATCCGCTTTATTCACGGTGATGGCGGCGGGGCTTAAGAAACGGTGGCCGCGCGTGGTGTTGCCTGCGGTCAGCCCGGCGAATTCCACCGGCACGATTTTGCCGTCGAAAATGCAGAGGATGGAGTGGAGCGGGCGCACCCAGCTTGTCGCCCCGTTGCCCCAGCGCATGGATTTCGGCCACGGGAATTCGGCGAGGGTTTTTTCGATGATGGCTTTAAGCGCATCCGCCATGGAGCCGCCTTTTTTGTGGATGCTGGCGATATAGATGCCATCGCGCGTTTCGAGTTGGTCGAGCGCCAGCCCGCTTTTCTTGAGGAACCCGGCGATGGCCGCTTCCGGCGCGCCGACTTTGGGGCCTTTGAGTTCGGTGGAGACGTCCGCCTGTGCGGTGGGCAATCCGCCCATGAATACCGCTAGTCTGCGCGGGGTGACGAAGCCTTTGGCGGTCACGCCGGGGAATTCTTTTTCCAGCGATTCACGCAGGAAATCGAGCGCGTTCTTCTGCATCCGCGCCGGGATTTCCTCGCTGAACAGTTCTAGCAGCAAATCAGCCATGCAATCCTCCGTCATCCCGGCGTAGGCCGGGATCCACGTGGATGCCAGCCTGCGCTGGCATGACAATGATTATATTATCCATGCGATGCCACGTTATTTTCATTGTCCATAATCAGGACGGTGGGTTTGTAGCTCTGCGCTTCTTTCGCATCCATCTGCGCGTAGGCGATGATGATGATGCGGTCGCCGGGATCGACGAGGTGGGCAGCCGCGCCGTAGACGCCGAAGCGCTTGGAGCCGGATGCTTCCTCGATGATGTAGGTGGTGAAGCGCTCGCCGTTATTGATGTTCAACACGTCGATCTGTTGTCCCGGCAGCATGCCTGCGGCTTTGATGTAGTCGCGGTCGATGCCCAGCGAGCCGTTGTAATGCAGCTCGCAATGGGTGGTGGTGGCGCGGTGGATTTTGCTGTGCAACATAGTCAGCATCATGCGGCGAGTGTCCCTTTCAGCGTGGTGACGGCCTGACCGGAGATCAGGGCGCGGTTGTCTTTGAGCGTGACGTCGAGCACGCCTTGCCCCTTCGAGGCCTGATAAGCGTGGAACGTGGTTTTACCCAGTTTCTTCGCCCAGTACGGCGCGAGGAAACAATGCGCCGAGCCGGTGGCGGGGTCTTCGTCGATGCCGACGGCGGGGGCGAAATAGCGCGAGGCGAAATCGTAGCCCGGCGGCACGCCGGTGGCGGTGGTGACGATCACGCCCTGCGCGTCGAGCCGCAGGAGTTTCTTGAAGTTGGGCGCGCAGGCGAGCAGCGTCGCGTAATCCTTCACCTCTACGAGGTAATTGTCGCCGTTATGTTCGCAGGCGGTAAACGCCACGCCGAGCGCGCCGAGGATGGCAGGTGGCTTTGCGGCTTCGCCCGGAAGCGCGGGGAAATCCATTTCGATGGCGTTACCTTTCGATACGACCGGTAATGCGCCAGACAGCGTATGGTACGTCACTGTTTCGCCCTGTTTCAACTTGCCGTTTTGCAGCAGCACATGCGTGGCCGCAAGCGTGGCGTGGCCGCACAGCTTCACTTCCGCCAGCGGCGTGAACCAGCGCAGGTTATATTCCTTCGGCGCGCGCTCTACGAGGAAAGCCGTTTCCGACAGGTTCATCTGGGCTGCGATCTTTTGCAGTTTTTTGTCATCGGGAAAGGATTCCATGATGCACACGGCGGCGGCGTTGCCTTTGAAGGGAACGGAGGTAAACGCGTCGATAATCCAGAATTCGCTCATGCAGCCTCCTGCGTGGCGACCCATGCTTCGCAGCACGCTTTGGCGAGCGCGCGTACGCGGCCGATATAGGCGGCGCGTTCGGTGACGGAAATCACGCCGCGCGCGTCGAGCAGGTTGAAGCGGTGGCTGGCTTTGATGCACTGGTCGTAGGCGGGCAGGGGGAGTTTTCTGGCGAGCAGCTGCTGGCATTCTTTTTCCGCGTCGTCGAAATGGCGGAGCAATTGCTGCGTGTCGGCATATTCGAGGTTGTAGGCGGAGAATTCTTTTTCGTTTTGCAGGAACACGTCGCCGTACGTCACGCCCTTGCCGTTGAAATCGAGGTCGTACACGTTGTTCTTGCCTTGAATGTACATGGCGAGCCGCTCCAGCCCGTAAGTGATCTCGCCGGAGACCGGCCTGCACTCAATGCCGCCGACTTGCTGGAAATAGGTGAACTGCGTCACTTCCATGCCGTCGCACCACACTTCCCAACCCAACCCCCATGCGCCGAGCGTGGGCGATTCCCAATCGTCTTCCACGAAGCGTATGTCGTGTTTCATCGGATCGATGCCGATCATCTTCAGGCTGTCGAGATAGAGTTCCTGAATATTGTCGGGCGAGGGTTTCAGGATGACCTGATATTGGTAGTAATGCTGCAGGCGGTTCGGGTTCTCGCCGTAGCGCCCGTCTTTCGGGCGGCGCGAGGGCTGCACATAAGCGGCGTTCCACGGCTTGTCGCCGAGCGCGCGCAAACTGGTCGCCGGATGGAACGTGCCCGCGCCGACTTCCATGTCGTACGGCTGCAAAATGACGCAGCCCTGGTTCGCCCAGAACTGGTGCAGGTTCAAAATCAGCTGTTGAAACGGTAACGTCATGTGCGCCTCTGTTCCTCGGAAGCCCCTTTTTAGCCTTTTTTATTGCAGGATCAACGTTTTTTACCCTAAATGGCGTGAATAAAACGGTTGCAAAGGATTACGCTTCTGTCCTCGTCTTACCCACAGATGGACGATAAGGATGCACAGATGCTGGTAAAGCAGGCTGCGGGCGGCGATACGTCCGCCTTTCGGCGTCTGTGCGAGGCGCATTACATGCTGGTGTATAAAATCGCCTATAAATGGTGCGGACGGCGCGAAGATGCCGAGGACGTGGCACAGGAACTGTTTATCCGGCTTCCCGGAAAACTTGAGGGATTTCGCGGAGATGCGGCATTTACAACCTGGCTCTACCGCCTGACGGTTAACGCCGCGAAAGATTATTACCGCACCAAGGGCAAGGCCTATGCCCGCGAGGTGGCGTTTACGGAAGGGTTCGACCCGCCGTCGCAGGAGATTCCCGCCGACGAGCGCATGATCGCCGCCGAGTCCTATGCGCAGGTGCATAAATTGCCCGAGCCGATCCGCGACGCCGTGCTGCTGGTCTTCGCCGAGGGCATGAACCACAAACAGGCCGCTTTTGTGCTGGGATGTGCGGAAACCACGGTGTCGTGGCGCATATTCCAGGCGCGCAAACTGCTAAAACCGCTGATGGCGGGAGGAAAACGCGATGCAGGATGATGAATTGAAGCAAAAACTCGGCAATCTCGACGCTCCAAAGCCGTCCGACGGCGCGCGCGAACGCGCACTCAACCTCGCGATGCAGGCGTTTGCCGAACAGCAGCAAAAAAAGTCCCAAGGATCGCATAAATCCGCTCGTCCTATTCAGGAAGCCGCTTATGGCTTGCAACACTGGATAGGGAGTTTTTCCATGAAAAAAGCATATGTAGTCGCCGGTTCCTTCGCTTCGCTGGCGGTGGTGCTCGGCATCACCACCACTTATTATTCGGATATGATTGCGATACGCGATTACCCTGCGAAGAATATCGTAACTGGCGACCATTATAATCCTCAGCTTATAGAGCCGGAGGCTTCGGCGGATATGAAAATCGGGGATAACGAGCGTGTGGATGTTGGCACTGTCATCGCCACTCCGCAGGCGTCCAACTTAGCCGCGCCTCAGGCTCCTCCTGCGGAACTGTCGACGCGTGAGAACGCCTCCCTATCTGTGACGACGCCTGAGTACGTCGCTAAAGCCAAGCAAGAATCCAAAGCGGATTATGATTCTCTGGGCGGCATGAAAAAATCGCGTGAGCGTGTGGAAGGGCTTACGAGTGTGGCTCCGTCCAGCATCGCGCCGTATCAGGATTACAACCAGCCGCAACAGTATGTCGGCAACGACAAGTTTGAAAATTTTACAGCTAATCCGGTGAAGCTCGTATCGCAGGAGCCGGTTTCTACGTTTTCCATCGACGCCGATACCGCTTCGTACAGCTTCGTGCGCCGCACGTTGAACGGTGGCGCGCTGCCGCCGAAAGATGCGGTGCGCGTGGAGGAGATGGTCAATTATTTCAGCTATAATTATCCGCTGCCGGAAGCGAAAGACCAGCCGTTCAAACCCACAGTCACCGTCTATGCCACGCCGTGGAACAAGGATACGAAACTCGTGCATATCGGCATCAAGGGCTACGATATTTTGCCCGCCACTAAACCGCGCGCGAATATTGTGTTTCTGGTGGACGTGTCCGGCTCGATGTCGCCGCAGGATCGGTTGCCGTTGGCCAAAAACGCGTTTCGCATGCTGGTCGACCAGCTGAATCCCGACGACACGATCGGCATCGTAACCTATGCTGGAAACTCCGGTACGGCGCTCGAACCCACCAAAGTGTCCGACAAGCAGAAAATCCTTGCCGCGATTGATGGGCTTGGTGCAGGCGGATCGACGGCGGGCGCGGCCGGTATCGAGCAGGCCTACGCGCTCGCGCAGGCGCATTTCGACAAGGAAGGGGTCAACCGCGTTATCCTTGCCACCGATGGCGATTTCAATGTCGGCGTCACCGATCCCAACCAACTGCAAACGCTGATCGAAAAGAAACGTGAGTCGGGCATTTTCCTGTCCATCCTCGGCTTCGGGCAGGGCAATTACAACGACGCGCTGATGCAAAAACTCGCCCAGCACGGCAACGGCACGGCGTCGTATATCGACACGCTGAACGAAGCGCGTAAAGTGCTGGTAGAGGAAGCCGGTTCGACGCTGTTTACCATCGCCAAGGACGTAAAAATCCAGATGGAGTTCAACCCGTCGCAAGTGTCGGAATACCGTTTGGTCGGCTACGAATCGCGCCTGCTCAACCGCGAGGATTTCAACAACGACAAGATCGATGCGGGCGAAGTCGGTTCAGGCCATGCGGTGACGGCGATTTACGAAATCACGCCGGTTGGCGCGAAGCCGCAATCCGATCCGCTGCGTTATGGTCAGGAATCTGCGAAACCGGTGGTAAAGCAGGACGGCCAATTCAGCGGAGAATACGGCTTCCTGAAAATGCGCTACAAACTGCCCGATGCGAGCGAAAGCAAATTGCTGACGCTGTCGATCGACAAGACACGGGAATTTGGCGTATGTCCCGAAGGCGTCAAATGCAATCTCGCGCCGCTTCCGGATGATGTTCGCTTCGCCACGGCGGTTGCCGCGTTCGGCCAAATGCTCAAAGGCGATCCGCATGTGAAAACCATGAGCTACGACGACATCATCACGCTCGCCGACGGCGCGCGCGGTAAGGATGCGTTCGGCACCCGCGCCGAGTTCGTGAATCTGGTAAGGCTCGCTAAATCATTGCAAGGCGGGCAGGTACAGCCTGCGCGTCCGGTAGAATAATGTCATCCTGAGCGCAGCGAAGGATCTCTCTTTCCACGCATGGTGCTTTAGATCCTTCGCCTGCGGCTCAGGATGACATTTTTATAGTCCCCGTCCGCCGCCGCTCTCGGTGCCGGCAAAGCGATTCCAGCGTTCTTTGGACGTGCGCTTGCTGCCATCGAGCCGGTTGCGGATGGTGGAAACTTTCTCGCTCCAGATTTCCTTTTCATTGCCCGCAGGCGCGGATTTGGGCTTGGCGGATTTTTCCAGCTCCTGAACGCGGTCTTCCTCGCCACGGCGCAGCCTCAGCAGGTTGTAGAGGTGCTGATGGTAGCGGTTCTTTTTCTGAAGCGCTTTTTTCGGATTTTTCTCGTGCTTATCGTGCAAAATCCGCTCCTAGCGCCTTGACGCGTCGTCACCCGCCGCCTGCTTGCGGCGGCGCAGATTATCGCGCAGCGCACGCGCAAGACGCTCTTTTTTAGGGTCTTTCTTTTTGGCGGCCGGCGCGGGCGGTGTGGGGGGCTTGAGCTGTGTCATAGCGCCCCAGTCTAGCAAAATTAGGCGCTTATGGGCAAATTATTTCGCCGCCAGCATAATTTAGGCGATTCTGGGCTTGCGTATCCCAAAATCCTATGGCAGGTTCTGCCCTCTCTTTAGAGGCTATGGCCTATGTGCTGCTGTAGCTCAGTGGTAGAGCACGTCATTGGTAATGACGGGGTCGGAGGTCCGATTCCTCTCAGCAGCACCATTTCCTTATTATTTTCAACGACAGACAGCCGGGATTTACAGGTGTGCGCCGTGTTGCTTTGCGGGCTGTAGGGATACGGGCTGGTAGGATTTTTCGCCGGGTTTACCGTTGGCGTAGAGGAAGATGTCGTCCTGCATATTGCTGGCCGGGAACGCGAGCAGGGCAGAGGACAGGGTTTCCATGCCTTTCAAGGGATGGGCGAGGGTGGGGGCGTCGAACGTGCCTTCGGTCGAGGGCTGCGCGAGCAATTTTGTCCATGCCCGCCAGTTGCGGCTTGCGGGGTCGGGGATGGCGGCTTCCTGAAATTTTTGCAGGAATGCGTGGCGCGGGCAGTCGGGTTCGTTCAATCCCTTAGGGGTTATCATCGACAGGCCTTCGGGGATCGTCTGCATCATGATGTGCGTGCCGTCCGACTTCAGGCAATAGGCATCTTTTTTATCGGCGACGACTACGAAGAACGAGGGATATTCATCGGCGTGCAGCTTCATCAGGTGATCTTTTGCCGCGATTGCGCTGGGTTGGCGGAGTGCGCGCAATACAATATCGCCACGACTTTTTTTCCCTCGCGTGCCGGTGGTGCCTGCGGAATTGATAAGGGTGGCGAATACGTGGTTGTCGTTGACGCCAAGCCAACTGCCGCGCACGGGGCTGGCAAGGTCGAGACCGGCGACGATGCCGGGGGCGGACGCCCAGTGCCTTCCGGGAACTTTAGACGGGCGCGTGCTTTTTTCGTCGCGGTTTTCGGCGACGAGTAGCGGCCATGGGGAGTCAGGCCTGCGCAGGATAACGACGGTGCACATAATTGCTAGTTTAAAGATTAATTTCTGGTAGTATACTAGACTGGCACGAAAAATTGAACCATTTTGCGGATTGCTATATTATTCTATGAAATCAAAGCGCTATACCAATGAAGAGGGGTCGAATCTGGGGGGCGTCCATGATTTCAGGAGTTACGTGACCGATCAAGGGCATGCGCCGCGCCCGCATTATAACCATAGTACGCGTGTGGCGGTGGATGTCGATATCGTGCAGGAAAAAGATCACGATAAATGGGCGCCGCTGTTCCTGCGCTCCTACCTGATATATCGCCCGCTTTCCAATGAGGAAGTGGAAGAAATGCGCGGCATCACCGGCCAGCAGATCATGGCGGCCGCGCCCGCAACCGGCGGCGACGTGCGCCAGCGCCGCGAAGCGGTCAGTGAAAATCATGCCATGCACTTGCTCGCGCTGCTGCACTCTCCCAACCGCACACATTATTCCCCCGACCTTTCGCGGCGGCTTGACGAGCTGGAAGAAACCATGCGGCTGAACTGGAAAAAATTCATGGATAAGGACGATCCCACCATCTGCGTGATGGCGCGACCCAGCGCGAAGCAGGATGCGCCGGATGCGCCGAGGATTGATACGCAGCGCGTGGTGGGGATCACCTACGGCACGCGCGTCTACGACCCGAAATACGCCGATTATGTGTTCGAGATCGAAGGAACCTATGTGCCGTCCGAATACCGCGCGCACGGCATTGCGTCGCAGATGCTGCCCGCTATCGGGCAATCCTCGACCAAGCTCGGCGCGATCGAAATGCAATACTGGACATGGAAAGAAAACCCGGACACCAAGCGGATTTACAGCAACGTGAAGTTTACCACCGATGAACTCGATCAATTGCTCAAAGCGCGGCATACCGACGAGCAGATATGGGTGATGGGACTCACCGAACGCACGGCTCGGCAATATGGCTGCGCGCACACGCAGAACCATGTCGAATCCCACGGTAACGTTCGCAAATTGCAGCCCGGTGACGAAGCCGAATTCCTTAACCTCAGCAAGCGCTACCTGAAGGAAAAAAACTATACGGACGGCGAGCGTAAGCTGGAAAAACTATGGCACGATTTGCATTCGAAAGACATTCACCCGCCCATCAGCGCGTTCGTGCTGGAGGAGGATGGAAAATTGTGCGGGTTTACCGTGGTGCAGCAGGGGGTGAAGCTGCCGCGCGACGCGTTCCTCACTGCCGAAGCGGTGGGGTTTTTCATCGCGCCGGATAAACGCGACCGCGAGCATGCCTCCGCGTTGTTCCGCGCCGTCTGCGAGGACATACAGGCGCACAATCCGCAACACGGCATTAAGACCGAAGCGCTGCGCTGGCGCGCCCGCTCGGACGATCCGCATCTGGATATGCTGGCCGGTGTCGATATAAAAGGCGACGGAGATATGCTCTGCCCGTCCCTGTTGCCGTTTAAAACCTACCGCCTTCCCCTGTGTGCCAAAGCCGAAGCGGAATTCCGCGCGCCCGTGATCACGCACGCGAAGGCGAAATCGCGCAATTAGAAAAATAACTATACGCTGTCATCGGATTAGTGGTTTCGGTCAGACGGCAAGCAGCCTAAATCCCCGCCCCGTGGTGTTGCAGTTCACGGGAGACTCTTTCGGGTAGCAAGGGGTGGAATGCGCCGTTGCGCAGCTTGAGGTCTTGCACGGCGCGTGCTTTTTCCGGTTCGCTGATGATGCCGTCGGTTTCCAGCCTGTCCATGAAGTTGCGCAGTGCCGACGGTGTGTCGGTGACGATGAGTTTGAGGTTACCCGATATGTTGCTGCCGAAGCAGCTTTCCTGGACATACGCGCCGTCTACGGCGGTGTCGGCAACGGCGCTGCGAAGCAGGGGGTGTTCTTTTTTGCGCATGCCGATCACCATCACGCGTTGGTTGCGTTCAGCCCAACCGCCCTGAAATAGCTGGTTCGGGTCGGAAAGCTGGATGAACGCGATGTGCTTGTTATCGGGAAAAGTTGCTTGGGTGATTTTCATGCGTGCCGTTTTTTATTATTGTTGAAGGGGCTGATAAATCAGCGCTGGCTGTGGTGCCAGACAATATATCACTTTAATATATTGTCAATTATAATAATTATACATATATATTATGTATATAATACGCAACCCTTTATATTTTCCAGATCTTAGCGTAGAGTGCGCGTATGTATTATACCCATTTACCCCAGCGCGGGCTGCTCTCGTTTTCCGGCGAGGATACGGTTTCGTTTTTGCAAGGGCTGGTCAGCAACGATGTGACGAAGCTGCCCTGCTACGCGGCGCTGTTGTCGCCGCAGGGAAAATATCTGCATGATTTTTTCCTCAGCGGTGACGGGCAGAGGGTATTGCTCGACGGTGAGAAGCATCGGTTGGACGATCTTTACAAGCGGCTTTCGCTGTATAAGTTGCGCTCGAAAGTGGCGATAGAACGGCTGCCGGAATCGCAAGGGGTTGTTGCGGTTTGGGGTGGTGAATCCGCACAACTGGCGCGCGATCCGCGCTTGCCGGAGTTGGGTTTTCGCATCACGGGCGATGTAGCCTTAAACGCGTCATGGTGCGCGCAGCAGGGCTGGCAGAGCGTCACGCCGGACGATTATGACCGCCACCGTTTGCGGCTCGGCGCGCCCGATGGCAGCCGCGATCTGATCGTGGATAAAACGCTGTTGCTGGAAAGCGGGTTCGAGCCACTGCACGGCGTTGATTTCCAGAAGGGCTGTTATGTAGGGCAGGAAGTGACCGCGCGCAGTAAATATCGCGGGCAGGTAAGGAAAGCGCTTTATACCGTGCATGCGCAAAACGGTGAATTGCCCGAAGCAGGCACACCGATCCTTGCGGGCGACGTGACGGTGGGCGAAGTGCGTTCGCATGCAGGCGAACTCGGGCTGGCGTTCATCCGCGAAGAAGAATATCAGCGCGCTCAGGAAAGCGGTGTGGCGCTTACAGCCGGCGGCGTAGGCGTTACCGCGGCGCTTCCGGTCTGGGCGTCATCTCACGCATAAGCCGCCTGGCAAGCGCGATGCCGATCAGCGCAATCCCCACGCCCGCCAGTACGTCCGTCAGATAATGGCCGCCGTCCACCGGCGTGGAAAATAACGTTATTACGTTTAGCGGCAGCACAAACCAGCGCAACCTACGCAGCGGCCAGCAGGCGTATGTCAGCAATATCGCCAGCGCCGAATGGAACGAGGGGAAGGTGATAAGACCGTACATCGGCAGGATCAGCTCACCTGCTTGCGCGCGCATGGACAGCAGGGGCTCTTCGTGGATGCGCGCCGTTTCAGGATGCACGTGCTGGTAAGCCGTCATCACATCAATATCGTAATGCACGTACCCGCCTACCGCAGGGAACAGCATGGCAAGAAAAATGATGGTCAGTGCGCTGATCGTGTAGGCGAAAATGAAGCGCTGGATGTGCGCTGCCTGCTTGTAAAGAAAGAGCAGTACCGCCAATACGATAATCTGCGCGCCCGTTGCGCGGTAGGCGACGGTGAAGAGGGCGGCGAGCGTGGGGTGTGTGTCAACCCACGCAATATAGTCGCGCCAGTCGAAGAAAAACATGCGGTCGAGTGCGATAAGCTGCTCGTCAACCAAAGGGATATTTAGCCGCGCGGTGAGGTAGGAAAGCATTGCGCCGGTAGCGGTGATCAGCAACAATTGCGCGGTGGCGTGACCGAGCAGGCAAATATGGTCGTCGCGTCGTACGTAGCGGTAAAACCAACCGATGAACGCGCATATCACGAGCGCCAGCACCGGCCATATGTCGTTCGCCCACACGATGCGCACGCCGCTTGCCAGCACCCACATGGCGACCATCATCACGCATGCTGCCGCCCATATCCAGAGGGTGCGGCATACTTCGTGATGGCGCGGAGAAAGGTGGACGGGCGTGTTCATAAATAAGACGCGAGCGATTTAAAACCTGTATTTTCGCCGAAAATGTTTTATAATGGATTAATGGCAAAAAAAGTCGCATCCGACATCCGTATCTCCGGTTCTCTGGCAGGGCATTTGCTTATTGCCACGCCATCGATGGAGGATTCCTGCTTCACGCGCTCGGTGATTTACCTGTGCGCGCACAATGAAGAAGGCGCGATGGGCGTCATCGTCAATTACCCCGTCGGCAATGTGCATCTCAAAGAAATACTCGAACAGCTCGACATTACCGCAGAATCCGAACTGCGCGAATTGCCGGTGCATTTCGGCGGCCCGGTGGAATCCAACCGCGGTTTTGTCGTGCATAGCGCCGATTACGATGCGGAAGGCTATCTGATCCGCAAGGACGGCATCGTCGTCACCTCCAGCGTATCGATTTTGCAGGAGCTCGCGCAGGGTAAAGGCCCCGCGCAGGGGATGCTGGTGCTCGGCTATTCCGGGTGGTCGGCAGGTCAGCTCGAGTCGGAGATCGAAACCGGAAGCTGGATTATCGTGCCCGCCAGCGCGAAACTGGTGTTCGACGCCAGCAACGAAACCAAGTGGAACGGCGCGGTGGCCTCACTGGGCATCGATCTCGGGCATTTTTCCAATACGGTAGGGCACGCTTAAGTAAGGCCGGCGCCGCGTGACGGGTTCCCGCGCGGTTGCGCCGGGATCGACAACGCATCGGTGGCGGAAGCGAGATGATGCACTGCCTGCGTCGCGGCGGTGATGCTGCCGTCCAGCGTATCCGCCGATAATCCCTTTAAACTATCGGGGATGATGGTGGCCGCGTGCGGCTTGCCTTCGGGTTTGCGTTCTACGGCCTTGGGGTCGAGATGCAGCTTTTCGACGAATTCATCCAGCGTCAGCGTAGGCTTTTCTTTCAGTGCGGATTTGAGTTGCTCGTACTGCGCGTGGTCGATTTCAATATATTTGCCTTCGTTGAGTTTCTTGAAATCGTCGGGGTTTTTCCAACTGCTGGTCATGATGGACTGAAACTCATCCACGTTTTTGGCGTAGCCGATTTTCAACTCGTCGTTCTTGCCTTTATCCATCTGCTGCATGACGAATACCGCGCCTTTGTACGGTTTGCCCTGTGTCATCCCGTCATGGACGGATGTGCTGATATAGACGTCGAGCAAGTCGCCATCGCCGACTTTCACGCCGTCAATGCCGCCGTAATGCCCGCCCATCGGTTCGGCGAGGATGCCGTTGCCCACTACGCGACGCTGGCCTGCGGCAGTTTCAATGAGGATTTTTTCGCTGCCGTTCATGATCGGGTGCGCCATGCCGGTTAAGCTGATATTATGATCGGCGACCCATTTTTCCACGGCAATGCCCGGCGTTTTGCCGTCGCTTGCGGAGGCTTGCAGCCAGCCGGAAAGTTCTTTCGGCTCGAGCGGGTATTCTTTCCCATCGCTGCCTTTGACGGAGAGTTCAGGGTGCAGCTGGTGGCGTGCTTCAAGGTTTTTTTCCAGTTGCAGCAACGCCGCGCCCAGACGTTTGGCATCGTTTTCTTTGAGTGGCGTATCTGCATGATTCTGCGTGGCGTAGCGCAGGAAAAGATCCTCCGCAGAAAATTCGCCATCGCCGCGATAGGCGGTTTTCAGTGCGTCCAGCTCCGGTTTTGCTTTATCGAACGCCGCGCCGCTTTGTTTGGCTGCGGCTGCTTCCTTGCTCCAGTTTTTGGTCTCTACATCCAGCAAGGCTTGCAGGCTATCCTGTTCGCTGACTGGGGTATGGAAGGTGAAAAGCGGCATAAAATCTGGCTCCTCGTATGGCTGATGAGGTTTATTATAGCCGAAACATACCTGCTTTTTTGTGACAGTTTGATGAAAGTTAATACATGAATATAATTATATATTACAATAGATTACATTAATTCCAGCCGTTCGCTATACGCACTTTTAAGGCCATTGCGAGCTGCTGCATATAACTTTCGTGCGGGATTTCGGTAATGCCGAACTGGGTCAAATGCTCGTTGGTGTATTGTGCGTCGAGCAGCATATAGCCCATTTCGCGCAACCTGCGGATGAGTTCCACCAGTGCGCATTTGCTGGCGTTGCTTTCGCGGGAGAACATACTCTCGCCGAAAAACGCGCCGCCGATGGACACGCCGTATAATCCGCCGGCCAGCGTAAATCCCGATCCTTCTTTCCCCTCTCCCCTTGTGGGAGAGGGCGGGGAGAGGGGGCTGTCTCCGCGTTCTGGGTCGTTGATAGTTCCCCCTCTCCCCAACCCTCCCCCACAAGGGGGGAGGGAGTTAGTGGGTTTCCAGCATTCGATGCTGTGTGCGAAGCCGCGCGCATGCAGCTCGCAATAGAGCGCGACGATTTTATCGTTGATCCAGGTTTCGTCGCGCTCTGCGCAGGCGCGGATGACGGTTTCAAACGCGGCGTCGGCGGTGAAGGTAAAGGGAGATTTTTTCATGAATTTGGCAAGGCTGCGAGGAACATGAAAATCGTCGAGCGGGATGACGCCGCGTAGTTCCGGTTGCATCCAGCGCACCTCCTGCGCGTCTCGGCTTTCGGCCATCGGGAAATAGCCTTGCGTGTAGGCGGCAAGCAGGAGCTCGGGTGTGGGTTCCAATTACAGCCGTTCCGGGAAATCGCTGAAAATACCGTCTACCCCGAGTGATTTCGCCTTCGCGATATGCTCCGGTTTGTTCGCTGTCCAGGTGAGCACTTTCAATCCGCGGTGGTGCGCATCGTCCACCAGTGCTTGGCTGATGTGGTGGATGCAGGGATTGATCGCCCATGCGCCTGCTTCGGTGGCGATCGCCGCCAAACTCACGGGGATGCCCACCAAGAGCGCGCCGGTGCGGATTTCGGGGAGCATGGCGCGCATAGCTGCGATTTGCAGATGGTCGAAGGAGACGACGTAAAGCTGTTCCCACGTCCAGCCGACATTTTCGACATAGTGACTGAGCATTTCCGCCACGGGCGCGGCGGCGTCGGGTGCTTTCAGTTCAATGAACAAGCGGCAACGCTTGTCCACCAACTCCAGCACATCGCGTAAGGAAGGGATGGGCTCGCCGCCGCCCGCGTCGAGTTTCTGTAATGCTTCGAGCGTGTGATCGGATACTTTGCCGGAACCGTTGGTGGTGCGTTCCAGCGTGTCGTCATGGATGACCACCGGTTCGCCATCCTTGGAAAGCTGGATGTCGAATTCAAACCCGTGTACGCCGAGTTCTAGCGCTTTGCGTATGGAAGCGAGCGTGTTCTCCGGCGCATGGCCGCACGCGCCGCGATGACCGATGCGCCAGTAAGATGTGGACGGTGGACGGTGGACGGTGGACATCATGTTTTCTTGCTCACTGTCTACCGCCCACTGTCCACTAACTTAGCCATCGCCTCCAGCGCCAGCAGGTAGCTGTGGCTGCCAAAACCGCAGATCACGCCCTTGGCGGCTTTGGAAACGTAGGATTCATGGCGAAATTCTTCGCGGCGGAAGATATTGGACATATGCACTTCGATGACGGGAATTTTAAGTGTCAGCAAGGCATCCATGATGGCGATGGAGGTGTGGGTGTACGCGCCTGCGTTGATGATGACGCCCTGGTGCGCTTTGGCGGCGCCCTGGATGGCATCGACCAACTCGCCTTCATGATTAGATTGAATAAAATCGAGCGTAAGGCCTAGGGATTGCGCGGTTTTCTGGCATTTTGCCTCGATGTCGGAAAGTGTCTCGCTGCCGTAGATTTCCGGCTCACGCGTGCCGAGCGTGTTGAGGTTGGGGCCATTGACGAGCAGGATGCGGGCGGGCATAGTGTTCTTTCACAAAATTAATGGGTAGCGCAGTCTATACCGGTTTTTTATGCAGATCAAAGTGAATGGTGAAATACGCGAATTTCCCGCGCCGCTGAGCGTGACGGCGCTGGCGCAGGCGCTTGCGTTGAACGCTACGCGCGTGGCCATTGAGCGTAACCGGGAGATCGTGCCGCGTTCACGCTATGGCGAAGTGACCGTATGCGAAGGCGATGAGATCGAAATCGTGCAGTTTATCGGGGGCGGGTGAATGGATTTTTTTACCCTTGCTGGTAAGCAATACCGATCGCGCCTGTTAGTCGGTACTGGGAAATATAAGGATTTGCAGGAAACCAAGGCGGCGGTGGAAGCCAGCGGTGCGGAGATTATCACGGTCGCGCTGCGGCGTGTGGATTTGTCGCAAAAAGGGCAGGGGAGCCTGCTGGAAGCGTTGCCGCCGGAGCGCTATACGTACCTGCCCAACAGTGCCGGATGCGTAACCGCGCAGGAAGCGGTGCGCACGCTCAGGCTTGCCCGAGAGCTTGGCGGATGGGAGTTGGTGAAGCTGGAAGTTATCGGTGATACCAATATGTTATACCCAGATCCCGAACAAACGCTTGAAGCAGCAAAGTTACTCGTGAAGGATGGATTTTCCGTCATGGCCTATACCAACGACGATCCGGTGGTGGCTAAAAAACTGGAAGATGCCGGGTGTGCAGCGATCATGCCACTGGCTTCGCCGATTGGTTCAGGGTTGGGGATTTTGCATCCGCAAAACATCCGGAAAATCGTGGAGCAATCCAGCGTGCCGGTGCTGGTGGATGCGGGTATCGGCACGGCGTCGGACGCGTGCATCGCGATGGAACTGGGCTGCGCGGGTGTGCTGCTGAACACGGCGTTGTCGGCGGCAAAAAATCCGGTGCAGATGGCGCATGCGATGAAACTCGCCGTGGAAGCAGGCCGCAGCGCATTCCTCGCCGGGCGGATGGAAAAGCGTGAGCAGGCCTCGGCGAGTTCACCAGTGGTAGGGCTGATCGCGAATAGTTAGGCGCGGGAGGCAGATTGTTCGGGCGGTAACATTTTGACCATCTCTGCAATGGCGTTTACGGTTTCGTCAAGCTGCGGCTTGAGCGCTTCGATGGTCGCCTTATCCCCCCACTTATAGTTGGAAAGCGCGGTAACGAGAGATGCCATGGATCCTAAAAATCCAAAAGTACCGACAGTAAACCATGATTGGCTGTTCCTCATACGCTCGCCAATGATTTTCTTGCGAAGCTCTGTTTTTTGTTCGCTTAACGTTTCCAATTCCCGCAAGCTGTTTTCGACGTTTGCCGTGCTCCATGCTGTAGGCTGGTTCAACAATGCCGTTTCCTGAGCATGAATCGCGCGCATTTCGTCCAAATCTGCGCTCGCTATCGGCATGGCTTGCCCGGCGGTTTTTGCTTCACTTGCCCTGTGAAAGCCGTAGCCTGCGCCTACAAGGAGTGCTGCGCCGGCGGCGGCGAATTTTTTAACCGCGCTGCGACGGCTGAGCGCTTCCTCAAACGGTTCGACAATTTCGTCACGGCCGCGTATGGGCTGCACTTCGTCGACCAGTGACCATTCCAGCTTGGCTTTTTCATCTTTACTTAATTGTGATAAGGGATTCCCTGATCTGGTTTTGCTGAGCCTTTGTGCCATTTCCATGAGGGCATCGCGTCCTGCTTCATCAGTATTCTGGTCACTGTGCTGCAAGTCTTTAATGTGAGCTGCTTTATCGTAGGTCATAACCAGAAAATTAGCGGCGGCGGCTCGCTGGGCGTGGTTTTGTGCCTGATCGAGGTATTTTCTCCTCTGCTCTTTTGATTCTTCGCTCCGTGCGGCAACGGCATGGGCAGTCATTTGCTGATGATGTTCCGTGTAAATTTCCACGAGCGCTTCACGCAGGGGGGAAGATATAGCGACAGATTCAGGCACGGGATGCTCCATGATTAATGAGCATTAATATATAATATAGCCCTGCGTACCCGTCAATTCACAAATATCAGGTGGAGGTAGTTGATTCGGCAGGCTTATCCGGCGCGGCGGCCACCTCGGTTTTTGGCTGTTCCGGCGGTTTGGCGGCTTCTTTTTTCTTGCGCGGGTCGTAAGGCTCCTGTTGGGGAACCGGTTCCTGCGGGAGCAGGCGCTTGGTAAAGAATTTGTCTTTGAAATAGAAGATTTTCTTGGTTTTGATCGGCGGGCTGGATTCAATGAGGATGATTTGCTCGTCGCGAGGCAGGGTGATGACTTCCTGTGGCAAAAGCAGCGCGCGCTGGACTTCCGAGGTGTTGATCGTGCGCGAACCGGGGTTCATGTCGAGGAATTTCGGTTTGTTGTGCGAATGCTGCTGCGCCGTTTTATTGCCGATGAGCTGCGAAATCAGGTTTGCGGTTTCCATGTTGTTGGCGGCAAAGGTAATGCGATAGTAGGAGTTGGACAGGAACGAATTCATGCCCGCTTCTTCGTAAATACCTTTTAATTGCTGCGTATCTTGCACGATCAAAAACAGCTTTACGCGGTATCCGCGGAAATAGGCGATGCCGGTCTGGAATTGCGGCATCTCGCCCAGCGACGGAAATTCGTCCATCATCAGCAATACGCCGAACGGCTCGTCTTTGCGCGGCATATTACGGGTGAGGAAGTCGGTGCCTTGTTGATAAAACACTTTAAGTAGCGGCTCTAAGCGCTTCAAGTTGTCGGGAGTTACGCCGCAATAGACGGATATTTTTTTCTTCTTGAGCATCTGCAGGTCGAAATCCGAACGCGCCGTCGTAGCGTCGATCAGCGGGTTTGCCCAGAGTTCCAAACCGGAGTTGAGGGTGGAGATAACGCCCGAGCGTTCCTTGTCGGCTTTTTGCAGAAATGCGGCGATGTTCATGTACGCGACCGGGTGAATGCGCTTGCCGATCGTATCGAGCACCACTGCTAAATTGTATACCACGTCGTCGGAGCGCATGGTGCGAACGACTTCACCGAACGAGGTAACTTTTTCCGGTACGGCGACTAGGTACAAAATCACGCCCAGCATGAGCGAGCGCGCTTCATTTTGCCAGAACTCCTGCTCGGGAAGGATGAGGTTACAGATTTTCTGTACGTCATCGACCATCTTGCCGGGCTTTTCGGAAATCCAATCGAGTGGGTTGTAGCAATGCGAAATACCGTCGGGATCGGCGGGGTTCCACAGGAACACTTCCTGCCCGAGCTTGCGCCTGCGGAAACCGCTGGTGAGTTCATGGTTTTCGATTTTAATGTCGTGGCAGATCACCGAATTTTCCCAGAACAGCAGGTTTGGAATTACGAAGCCCACACCCTTGCCCGAGCCGGTGGGCGCGAACAACAGCACGTGCTGGAAATCGTCGGCGATGAGATAATTGTTTTGGCCGGTGCGACCGAGTAGCAGGCCTTTTTTAGCGCGCAGCTTGGCTTTGCGGATTTCCCCGTCGGTTGCCCAGTGCGCATCGCCATGAACGCTCTCTTTATATTTGAAGGGTCGGAAATCGAACAAGGGCGCGCGCGCGGTATAAATCAGGAGCAGGCTGAGAAGCGCGCCGCCCGCTGGTCCACCCATCAGCTTCAGGTGCATATCCGGTGTAAGCTGCTGGTAATATTGCAGCCAATAATCGAGCAGGGGTTTGAAGTAACTCCATAACAACTGTGGGTATAAAAACGCCCACATATACGTATCGCCGTAATAGAATAATACAGTGACGTAGGTGCCGATATAAGCGGGAATAACCAGTAACGCCGCGATAACAGCCAGTACCACGACCCGGTTCGCCAGACTGCGGCGTATATTTGCTTCTTTGATGCCAGCCATAAGGGGGAGGAGCAAGCGGCCAGCGGTCAGCAGTCAGGGAAAAAATATTTTTCTGATCGCTGGCCGCTGATCGCTGGCCGCTACTCAATCGCTTTCCTTAAAATACACTTCCGAAACATAGCGCATACCGCGTGCGCCGCGCTTGAGCTGGACAATAACATTAATGACATTTTCGACATAGCTTTTTATTTGCTCGCGGTTAATGCCAAGACCGGCCTGCATGATCATGAGGATGAGCTGCTCCATGGCGAGTGCGGGCGTGTCGGCGTGCAGGGTGGAGATCGATCCGGGGTGGCCGGTGTTGACGGCGCGCATAAAGGTGAAGGCTTCCTTGCCGCGCAACTCGCCGAGCATCAGGCGGTCGGGGCGCAAACGCAGGCAGGCTTCAATGAGATCTTGCATGGTGACTTGTGCGCGGCCTTGTCCGCCCTTGGAGGCGATGAGGTGCACGCGGTTGGGGATGTGCGGGATAATAATTTCGCGTGCATCTTCGCAGGTGATGATGCGCTCGGTGGGCGGAATGACTTTGAGCGCTGCGTTTAAGAAGGTGGTTTTACCCGTGGAGGTACCGCCGCTGATGATGATATTCTTTTTGGCGAGGATGGCTTCCTTCAGGAAATCTTTCACCGCGCCTGCGTTGAGCAGCGCGCGCAGCCGCTTGTCGACGAGGTTTTCTTCCTTTTTTACGATGGTGTTTTGGAACGCACCGATGGCTTCATACTGGTCGAGATCGAGGCTCATGATGGTCTGTTTGCGGATCGACATAGCGATGGTCGATACTTCACAGGCCGGGGGGAACACAACCTGGATACGATAGCCTTCTGGCAGAGTGGCTGAAAGCAGCGGCATTTCCTCGCTGATCTTCTGCTCGGTGGATTGCGCCACCAGCCTGCCCAGTGATTTAAGATGCTCAAGGTCGAGTTCGGGCACGTCGTAGCGGCTCATGTCACCGCCCACTTCCACCCAAATTTCTTTCGGGCGGTTAATGGATATTTCGCTCACGCCCGGCTGGTCAAAATATTTTTTGAGCGGGGTGAGGTAGGTATCGAGAGCGGTAAACGAGCCGGCCATCCTTATTCGACAAACTGCGAGTCGAGCAGCGCGCTCGGGAAGGTTAAATCCTTATTGACGAATACGCTAATCGGTGTGCCCTGATCAATCGTGATGATTGGTTTCAGGTCAAGCATCGTATTGACGATGTCTTTCGATGCCGTGCCGAGATTGCTTATCCCTTCGGAAGCAGCCACACCTGCCGTAGAGCCGGTGGTGCTGGAGCTGCCGTCGGTACGCTGCGTGCTGGTCGTAGTCTGGTCGCCCGGCGATACGGCGTCGGCGGCCACCGCGATACCGACCGACAGCATGCTGGTCAGGATAGCCGTGCTGAAGATTTCGGAGTAGCGGTTGTCCACCACACCTTCGATACCTGCGCGGCCTAGCGAATCCACTGCCGGGGAGCCGATAGCGATGTCGAGCCCGTCGGGACGTATAAGACGCGTCCACACGATCAGCACGCGATTCTGTCCGCGCACGATACCCGTGTTGTACGTGCCGATCAGTCGCGAACCTTTGGTAATCATGACTTCACGTCCGGCTTCCGCATAGACGTCGCGGCTGACGATGGCGCGCAGTGTGCCCGGAAGCTGGGTGTTGACCGCGGTTTCCAGCACGGCATTGATGATTTTGCCTTGCGCGATGGTGATGCTGAGATTGCTCAAGCGCGTCGCCGTCGCTTTTTCCGCTTTGGTGGCGCGGATCGCGTTGGTGGTGAATGCCTTGTTCGCATCTCCCGCATCGAGTGCATCGCCTGCAGCTTTCTGTTCGGCGCCGCCTTTTTTACCGCCGCCGCCATCAAGCACCATCATGTTCGATTTAGCACGGCGCTGTGCTTCTTTATCGCCGCCGCCGCCAGCAAAGCTGATGGCTTTGGATACGTCAGGCGCAGGCGGAGGTGCAGCGCGTCCGCTGGGTGGCGGAGGGGGCGGGGGAGCGCCCGTAATGGCAGCCGCTGATGCCGATTGCGACCCTACGCTTTTCGGATTCGGCGGAGGCGGCGGCGGAGGAGGAGGTGGCGGCGGTGGCGGCGGCGGCGGAGGTAATGCAGCCGTGGTCGCAGCCGAGGTCGTTGCGATCGTCGGTATGGTTGGCGGAGGCGGAGGGGTGGCTTCGATGTCGGACGGGGTTGCGGCTGCGACGACATCGTTGACTGCGGGACCCTTGGGTTTTTCGGCAAATAATGAATAGAGCACGAACCCGGCCACGAGTAGCATCATGAACCCGAATGCGATAACCTTGCCCGGGCCGCTACCGGTGCTGGTTCCGCGATCCATGGCAAGTACGTCCTGAACGTCGCCGTCTTGGATGCCGGACGAATAATCGTCCGTATCACCATAGCCTGAGCCAGGTGCGGGATCCGGATTTACCGGCGGAGGAGGCGGGTTGTTTTCATTGTTATCCATAGCGGTCCTATAATGGATTCAGCATTTCGTTGAAAATAAGGATCGTGCCGTTGCTGTTTTTCAGCGCAAATTTCGCTGCTACGATATCGACCGCCATCGCATCCCCGCGCACGTAGCGCGTGACAGGTTGCTCACGTCCGTCCGCCTCGATGACGTAAATATTCGGCAGGGACTGGTTGACGGCGCGGTATTTGAAGTAAGTGGTTTTGCCGTCGTCATACACCTGCGTAGGCGCAAGCTCGTCGGGCCCCGTATAGGTGTAGTTGTAATTGGGATTCACCGGATGTGTGATGCCGGCGCCGGCCGATGCAAGAGGAGCGGACGGCGGGGCGATGGGCGCTGCTGCTGCAGGTGTAGCAGAGCCTTCGGTGGCGGCAGGTGCGGTTTTCAGATCAACCGGCTGCACGGGGGCTTCTTTTTCGGTAGGCGCGGAGAGGAATTCCGGCTCATGGATGTGGCGGATGTCTTCCGGATATACGAATTTAGCCACATAAATGTTGGCGCCTTCCTTGTCTTCCGGCACTGCTTTCAGGTCGAACTGATAGGAACGCTTGTTGGTGAGGATGGTCATGTTGGTGATGACATCTTGCGACATGGGGCGGATGAACATGCGGTTGCCTGCCGGGATGATCTGCCACAGGCTGCGGTCGCCGACGGAGATGGTCTGGATTTCCTCGGAGGGTGAGAATACCACATTGGTCTGGTACCCGTATTTCGCAGTGATGGTGTACACATCGTTTTCATCGTACATGAGCAGTTTGATGCGGCTGTCCACCGGCGGCGTAAGTTCCGCGGGCGCGGCGAACGCGCTGCCGGGGGAAACCCAAGTGAATGCCACTGCTGCGAAAGTCAGGATGCGGGGTTTGATTCTCATTTTGGCAACGTGTCCTCGTCTAAGCGATACTCTGTTACGCGGAATCCTAACGGATTAATGTAACGTTCCTCACTGGTTAGGTTTAATTTTATATACTCAAACGCAAGAAGTACAATCTTATGTTGCTGGTTGGGCGGTACATTATCGCCTTTTTCCTCCACAATGATGCGTGCCTGCGCCAATTGCGGGCTTAAATAGCTAATGGACTTGAATTTAACGCTTCTCTGGCCGGTACTGCCCAGCCTGGCGGCGTTGCTGCGGGGGTTGTTGGGGTCGGCCTCGGCGATGAAGCCGTTATACACCCTGTCCCTGTCGGACATGATGCGCACGATGTTGTAATTGCGGGCGAGGTCGTGAATGCTGTAGGACTCTCGCGAGCGTATATACTGCACAATGAAGAAGTTATTGACCGATTCGTTGGCGGTCAACTCCTTGACGGTCAGGGGGTCTACGGTCTGGGTGATGCCGCTTTTCTGGTCAACCTGGATCACGAACGGTTCCACGCTCTTAAGCGGGGTGAGATAGGCGATCGACAATACCGTTCCCAGCGTGCACAGCAGCGAAAGCATGGTGATCAGGGTCAGCAGCTTGCGTTGCACGACGACATACTGGTAACGATCCTTGTACCAGTTCGCGTGCTCTTCGGGAATGTCGGTTTTCTTACTCATGCCTAGTCATTAATTTGAAAAATAATAATAAATAGAACAGTTACGCCCCACTATACGCCGCCAAACTAAACAAAACGTTAATAGTAAACGTTATTAACCTCATCGCAAGCCCCTTCTGAGCGCACCGCTCACCATATCACCCACTCTGCCTACCAGACTGCGCGTGTTAGCGCCCCCTCCACCGGCGGTATTCGCTAGGCTCAGGGCGCCGCCGCCTGATATGCGGTTGGTGAGGTTCTGGCCGCCGCGGATCATGCCGCCTTTGTTAACACCAAAACCCATACCGAGTGCGGGGATGTATTGCGGCCCGGCGAGCTGCTGGGCGATATTGGGAGCGTCCCTCAGCAGCGCGTCGAACGCATAGGCCATCAGGATAAGCATCGAGAGATGGTAGGCGAGGTAATACATCAGGTCGGCCTTGCGCGGCACCATCGACATCGGGATCAGCGGCGTATTGGCCGTGCATGTCGCCACCGGCCCCAGCGGTCCGGCGGTGATCTGGAACTGGCACAGGCCGTAATAGGAAACGGGATCCTGCATCTGTGCGCCCGCCCAGATTTTATTGTAAGGGAAAATCAGGCTTGCCAACTCGGTGAAGAAATCGATGAGCAGCATGGTGAGCGTGATCCACATCGCAAGGCAGGCGAATACGATAATGATCTGCAACGAGAACGAGATCATGTATTTCAGCCAGTTCTCGAAGAATTGTAGGGTGGACTGGAACAGCATCATGCTCAGGAAAATCGGGCTGAGGGAAATCAGGAATGCCAGCGCGCTGATGCCGAGCAGGAAGCTCACCAGCGCGCGCACCATGATGATAAAATTTTTCCATACCCAGTATACAGCCATACCGAATATAGGCAGGTTGCCGTTATAGGAAATGAAAGCAAAAAACGCGATGACCTTGGCGTTGTTGCTGATGAATGAGCCGCGCAGCGCGTTGCACATCGCCTCATCGAGCATGGAGAACACGCCCATCACCCCGGTTGCGCCGCTGGTATAGGCGTCGTAGCAGGCGGATGTAGGGTCGTGGAACGCGTTGTTAGGGATGGATTGCAACACCCAGTAGACCCCGCTAAACACGATGTCGATGAAGAAATTGAACGCAAGCCCTATGCCCCAGACGGAGTAGGTGGCGAAGCTCCAGACACCGGCTATTTTCAGCAGGCGCGTCATGATTTCCTTGGTGTTGAGTTGTGCCGTGCCCATGAGCAGTTGCGCGCCGAATACGGCAATATAGAGACTGAGAGCCGCCGAAAGCGTATCGCGCATGTCGAACTGAAGGCTACAATAGACGCGTCCGAGCACGTCGTTGAGAATGTAAACAACGTTACAGACGATGGTGGAAAGCGGGTGATAGGTAAAATTGAGGCCACTGCCGCGCGCGGCGCAGAAGCCGTCCGCGATCGTGTCGGTGTTCCATAATTTACCGCCGGCGGGCAGCGCCTGATTACAGGTGAGGTCGGCTGCCGCCATCGCTTGCACGGGCATAAGCACCAGTGTCCACACCGTCAGAAACAGCAACAGGGTTCTATGCAGTTTCCCCATCATTTCAGCTCGCTTTCGCTGTGCTGGCGAATGGGCCGCCGGCGGCAAACAGGGTTTTGATGTCGTTGGCGAAGATCGAACGCACATCTTCCATGCCTAGGAAATCGACGGAAAGCCCGATGGTTTCAGAGCGCTGCTTGATCATGAACTCACCGTGCTGGCGGTTCATGCGCTGGAGGCGGCGCGTATCATGCGTGCTCAGGGCGGGCAGTATCGTGTGGTACTTGATTTCCACATCGTCGGGCACATAAATCTGGGTGGCGCATTGCTGCATGATGATCGGGAAGGTCTGCTTCGCTGCGCAGTCCGATGGGTGACGGGTGGTAAAGATAAGCATGGCATTGTTCTGCCTGAGCATCTCCATCAGGCTTTCGAGGCGCGGCGCGAAGAAATTATTTTCAAGAAGATCCCACGCTTCGTGCAGGACGATGATGGTGGGGGTGCCGTCGAGCGTGTTGATAACCCGGTGCATGAGGTAGGCGAACGCGGCGATCATGACCGCAGGGGTTTTCGCTAGCGTTTCCATATCGAATGCGTGCAGCGGGGTTTGGAGATCAAGCGCTTCGCCCGGCGCGTCGAACAGCCCGGCATGCGCACCGCTGCCGTAGAAGGGTGAAAACGCTTCCGCAAGGGATGCGTCAGCCTGCCGAATATGTTCGACAAGCGCGGTAAGATTGCGCTGTGCGGGCGCGTCGGCATAGAGTTGCGCGATGGCCTGTTTCAGCACGGCTTTTTGTGCGTCGCTGACTTCGTGCGCCGGTGCGAGCAACTCGCCGCACCATGCCAGCAAGAACGCATGGTTGCGCGGCATGTCTTCCAGCGCAAACGGGTTCAGATGTAGCGTATTCACATCAGACTTCACGGTTTTTGAGCGGAAGCCGTGATACTTTCCGCCTAGCTTGTTGAAGAAAAGCTGCGCCGATTGCCCGCGGTCGAAAATATAGGTGCGCCCCTTGAATTTCAGCGACGACGTCAGCAGGAAATTGACCAGCACGGTGGCCGCCGCATCCTGAAAGGAATTGAAATCGAATAGCACCGTATGGCCGTTGTCCTGATGGTGAAAATTAAAATGGTACGGTGAATTGACCGTTGTGGGAATGAGGTTGACCGGTTGTTTCCAGTGCAGGTTGCGCTCGGCGCCGTCGGGGAACAGGTTGAGCCGCACGAATCCGCCCACGCGTGCCGTGTTCAGCGGAATCCTGCGGCGGATAAAGGGAAAATTACCCGGTAGTTGCGACCAGAAGCATTCCTCGAGCTTGACGTCCTCGCGCACCGCGATCAAACCCATCTGCGCGAATGCCTGCTGTACGTTGTGCACTTCGCGGTCGAGCTGGCGGTATTCGTCGACAAATACCATGATCGTCGTCTGCTGCTCGCAATAGTCGGTAGGACGTTTCTGGTTGCTCCGGAGCATTTCATCGAGCCCGGAAACACGGGCGGAGTAGGCGTCGTCGCTGATCTCAAACAGCACTTTTTGTTCGCGATACTGCTTCAGCGCGCGCTGGTGTGGAATGAAACGTATGCTCTGCGCGATCGACATTTCCACAGGATATTGCAGGAGGTGATCGGCGATCTCCGGCGTGATCTCATGGTACTGTTTCAACGTGAGCAGTGCGGCGAAGCGCTTGCCGTCCTGCGCGCCTGCCGACTCCAGTGCGTTGAAGCCGAACGTAAGGTTGTGGGTGAGCAACTGTTTGCTTATATCCATCTCGTCAAGTGGAAACGCATTGCTGCGCATGTTCACCAATTCGCCCAGAAACTCTACTGGCTCTGAGTAAAACACAGGCGCACCACCCAGACTGTCTGCGATACGCTCCGTGACGGCGAGGCGTTGGGCGTTATAGTTTTTGCGAATACGCTGGAGCATCGTGTCGCACACCCCGTCGAGTTCGGCGGCGATCTTATCGAAATAGGCGTTACGCCAGGAACGATTCTTTTTCGGCACAATCGTATGCGGCAGGGATTTTTTGTCGAACAAGTCGCACGACTGGCCGCTATGCATGATCGTGACATAGATCTCGTTGTAGTACTGATATTTCCAGCGGCATTTTTTCTGCCATTGCGACTGCATGTGTTCGGCAAGCGGGTTGCTGTAATGGCAGTCGTAACTTACGGGTTTACGCTTGCGCTGTGTGTGAATCCATACGGCATAGTGATCCGTGGTGATAGCCGCGGCGATAGCGGCGCGGATGCTTTCGCGCACGGAGCTGGCGCTGCCGTCGCCGCTTTCGTAATTCAACCCCTGCGTATTGCTGTCGATCTTGATGAACTGCATCAGCTCACCGTTCTTGGTCATCAGCGTATGCGCATTGTAATGCGCATAATAGGGAATGAATTCATCGAAAGGCAGGTGAGGAATTACCGGTGCCGCCGGCTTCGCTGCCGCTTCGTCTTCATCCTCTTTTTTGTTCAAAAAAGGTATCATATGCTGCCGGCCCCCGTGGTGAAACGCTGGCTGAATTCTAACATGCTGATATTAAAAATTAATAAATGCCGCATGGGGTACGCTGGCCAAAAGGTGGAAACAAAGGCTCTAAGCCAGTATAGCAAACAATTGTGACAGTTTGTTGACGAAGCGTGAAAAACGAAGGTTTAGCGCTTATGAAAAAACGCGCTTGTGTCTGACACATGCGCGTTTTTACCCTGATTAATAGTAAGTTATTACGGAATCGATACCGGTGGTGAGGTGGGTGCGGGGGTCGTAGTGCTCACTACCACTGTCACTTCCGGTTCCGGTTCCGATTCGTCTCCGGTTCCAGCTACGGGCGCTGCCGGCACGGAGTGGCGAACAAAGAGTCTGCCGGCGCCAACACCTGCAACCGGTGCAACAGCGCCAACGGAGCCTGCCTTGGGCGATCCTGCTCCCATGTTGCCCTGAACTTCCATGGTGCATGGCGAGGACGAGACGGAGCAGCTATACGGTACCATGGTGGGCTGCATGCCCGCTTTCGGGACTGTATTGGTCGGACGGGTTATGTTTGCGTACATCAGTTGATTCATGCGCGCCTGAAAGGTTGCGTAATCTTCAACCTCAGGAACTTGAATGGGGTTGATGTTGACGCCGGGGAGTGGCGTTCCAATAAGGGGCGTTCCGCCCTGTAATTCCTGGGCGGAGGCTACGCCTATAAATGCGCTGGAGAACATGCAGGTGCTGCTGGCGAGCGCGTAGATCAGTGCCTGGGCATTACGTTTGCCGGTATTGATATTGGATGGACGTCCCATAAAAACTCTCCTAAAGGCCTTGGGTGCAACATAACAAATGTCTATTATGTTTCAACTCTAGCACAGAATTGTGACGGTTTTATGACAGAACGCCAGCTTTAGGGGAGAAAGTTAGCCTAAGCGTTGCAGGCGGAGGAGTTGCCCGTCAGTCGCGACATAACGTCGTGCGCGTTGAATACCACGGCGATACCGACCGCGACAGTAATGGCCAGACCCCAGGATACTTTACCGAGCGTGGCGCCGACACCGACCACGATAACCGCAAGTGTTGCAAGGCCGCGGCCAAGGTTGCCGTAAAACATGCTTGCCACGTAGCAGAGCACGTCGCCCATCGGCGTCCATGCGCCGCCTGCATATACAGGAGAAGTCATCATCAAGACGGCTCCAAACGCCGCCATGCTCAACAGCAAAGCCTTGGGGCTGACATATAGTTTAGCGGAATCCGTCATGGTGTTTGCGTACATTGTGTACTGTCCTTTCGCGGGGTCTGTAAGATGTATATCTTTCTCATTGTCTAACAGTCTAGCATAAGATTGTGACAATTTTTTTACAGTTATGCGTTTTTCTCAGGTTTTTCCCACATTTCATTTAATTATAATATATAACAGCCAGTTAGATCAATGCTATTTTTTGTTTCCTATGGGGCTTGCACATCGGGCGCGAATTGCTACATTGCGGCACCACCCCTGAAAACGAGAGAAAAATCCCATGCAAAGCGAAATTGAAAAAAAACTGGCCGCCATGAGCATCACCTTGCCGCAATCGGTTATGCCTGCCGCTAATTACGTGCCTTATACCATTAGCGGTAATCTGGTATTTATTTCCGGCCAACTGCCCATGAAAGACGGAAAACCGCAGGATATTGGCAAGGTAGGCAAGGAGTTCACCGTCGAGCAGGCGCAGCAGACGGCCAAACTCTGCGGGATCAATATCCTTTCGCACCTGAAGGCAGCGTGCGGCGGCAACCTTGACCGCGTGAAAAAATGCGTGCGCCTCGGCGTATTCGTCAACTCCACCGAAGGCTTCACCGACCAGCCGAAAGTGGCCAACGGCGTATCCGACATGATGGTGGAAGTGTTCGGCGAGGCGGGCAAGCATTCACGCTTCGCGGTGGGTGTAAGCCAACTGCCGTTCGGCGTCGCCGTGGAAGTGGACGGAACGTTCGAGATCGCCTAGTTGCGATCGAGCGAGAAGGTATTGAGATCGTCGGTGTAGACCGTGCGATCGTCGGTCATCCCGTTATTGTAATAGATGTAGAGTACGTTGGCGACTCGTCCCGGCTTCGACCAACCGTTGAAGTTGCCGATCACCTGACGCGTATGGACAGGGAATACGCTGGCGAAGGTGTTGCTGTAGCGCACGGAGAATTTGTCGGCGAGGGCAGGGCTGGAAATAACGTTCGCTACCACGATGCCGCCCGGCTTCAGGCGCTTTTTGACATCGAGCAGAAATTCGCGCGTGGTGCATTCCATAGGGATCGAAATCATGTTGGTGTAGGCGTCTAGGATAATCAGGTCGTAGGTCTTGTCGTCGCTGTGCACGAAGGCGCGCGCGGACACCGGTGCGAACTGCTTATTCGGAGTGAGCTTACGTTTGAGGAAATGCTGCTCGGCGACATGTTTTAAATCCTTATCAATATCAACATACACATAGTTGTTGACAGTATCGTTCAACCCGACGGTGAACCCGCCGGCGCCGATCACCAGCACGTCGCTCGGTCCGCTTCCTGTGCGGCCGAGCCCGTCTATGAACCGGGACTGGATATAAGTAATATACTCGAACTGGTTCGCCGGATCTTTGCTGATTTTGGAGGAATAGGAGCGGTTGGCCTCCATAATCGTGGTCTGGTCGGCAGGCTCCTCGATGATGCGAACCATGTTGTAACTGTTATTGGATACGATGTTTAATTCTTTCATCACCCCGTTATTGTTGAGCGCCCACAGGAGTGAGAACGCGCCCGCCACGATGACGCTTTCATACGCAAGCAGGGAGCGCTGGAGCATCAGCGCCAGTATGCACAGCAGACCAAGAGTGACGATTACGGTGTTGTGCACGCCGATGGTGGTCATCAGCACGATGGTAGAAAATACCGAGCCTAAAAACGAACCTGCGGTGGAGAAAAACAGCATTTTCCCGGTGATCTCACTGAGCTTGCGCCGGGAAAAATAATTGCTGACCAGCGGTACGGTCTGCCCGAGCATGAATACCGGCATCACCAGAAACAGCGCCGAGAAAAGGAAGGTCTGCAAAAGGCGGTTTTTGGTGACTAAATCGGTCATGATGGAGAAAAACACTTCCATGAACAGGTAGGACAGGCCGAGCATGAAGATCACCAGCGCGCTGATAATATTGCGAAGCAGAACCTTGCGCACCGACAGGGGTTTCTTGCCGCGCCTGAGAGCCTTCTGGTACTGCCGCTTATACGACGAGCCGCCGTAATGGTAGCCCACCGCCAGTGGCAGCAAGACGGCGCTGATGATGATGGAAATGACCTCGGTGCCGCTGCCGACAAACGGGATGAGCTGACGGATGGCCAGCAACTCGCAGGCGAGCACCACATAGCCTTCGACGAGAATGACGATGAACAGGAGTTGCGTTTTGTTGAGCATGTTTAAAGTACCGTGGTGAAGTGCGCTTCCGTTTTGGCGGCGATGTCTTGTTTCGTAACGCCGGGAGCCAGCTCTAGCAGGGTGAGGCCGCTTGCGCCAACGGAAAATACGCCCAGTTCCGTGATGACCATGTGCACCACGCGCCTGCCGGTGAGCGGCAGGGAGCATTGCTTCACCAGCTTGGCTGCACCATCCTTGGCGTTATGTTCCATGATAACCACGACTTTTTTGACGCCCGCGACTAAGTCCATAGCGCCACCCATGCCTTTGACCATCTTGCCCGGCACCATCCAGTTGGCGAGGTCGCCCTGTTCGGAAACCTGTAGTGCGCCTAGGATCGCAAGGTCGATATGGCCGCCGCGGATCATGCCGAAGGACGTGGCGCTGTCGAAATAGGAGCTGTGGGGAAGCTGGGTGATCGTCTGTTTGCCGGCGTTGATAAGGTCGGGGTCAAGTTCGCTTTTCAGCGGGAAAGGCCCCATGCCGAGCATGCCGTTTTCGCTCTGTAAGGTAAAATTGACGCCCTTGGGAATATAGTTGGCGACCAGCGTGGGGATACCGATGCCGAGATTGACGTAATAGCCGTCTTTCAATTCAGCAGCGGCGCGGCGACACATGTCTTCCTTGCTCCAGACCATGCTACGCCTCCCTCGTGGTGGCGAATTCGATGCGCTTTTCAAAGTTGGTTCCTCTGAAAATACGCTGCACGAAAATGCCCGGTGTGTGGATGGATTCGATGTCGAGCTGTCCCGGTTCGACTAATTCCTCGACTTCGGCGACGGTGATTTTGCCAGCGGTGGCCATGACCGGGTTGAAGTTGCGCGCGGTTTTGCGGTAGACGAGGTTGCCTTCCGTGTCGCCTTTCCAGGCTTTCACGATAGCGACATCGGCTTTCAGGCCGGTTTCCATGACGTACAGCTCGCCACCGAATTCCTTGGTTTCCTTGCCGTCGGCGATGACTGTGCCCACGCCGGTCTTGGTGTAAAAAGCGGGAATGCCCGCGCCGCCCGCCCGGATACGCTCAGCCAGCGTGCCTTGCGGGTTGAATTCCACTTCCAGCTCGCCGGAGAGAAATTGTTTTTCAAACGTTTTATTTTCGCCGACATAGGACGAAACCATTTTTTTGATTTGGCGCGTATGCAGCAGGATGCCGCTGCCGAAATCGTCCACGCCGCAATTATTGGCGATCCAGGTGATGCCGGTGGTGCCTGCGTCGCGGATGGCTTTAATGGAATGCTCGGGGATGCCGCACAGCCCGAACCCGCCGGACATGATGGTCATGCCATCGAAGAGCAGCCCGTTCAGGGCTGAAGGCGCATCTTTGTATACTTTGTGCATGGCGTGGATGAATCCGAGGGGGAGGTTAACCCAATGAAGATAGGGTAGAAAAATTAATTTTTGATAAATATCTAAAATGTTTACTAAATTTTAACCAAATTTTTATATCTGTATGGTTCAATAAAAATTGAAGCACTAGTAATTTTGATATGCCTTATGTATTGCAATAGTGCATTGAACTAGCTATGTTTTTGCGAATAGCATAAATCATAGATGGCATATCCCTTATGGCGCACTTGACACTTATGGATGTTAAGAAACTCACGCAAGAACCGTCTGCTCAGGTTCGGGGGATGCTGGCAACCAAGCTGGCGATGGATTTCCGTTCGGGGAATTTCAGTGATACGGAGGCCGATGTCGCTTCCGATATTTTCAGGATACTGCTTAAGGATGTAGAGAAAAAAGTCCGCAAAACCTTGTCGGAGCAGCTCTGTTATTGCGCGAGCGTGCCGCACGACATCGTGATGAAACTGGCTAAAGACGAGCCGGAAGTCGCCATCCCCGTGCTGCAGCACTCGCATGTGCTGACCGAGGACGATCTGATCGCCATCGTGCGCAGCACCAAGGAGGTGCTTAAACTCTGCGCCATCGCGCGCCGCGACACGTTGTCGGAAGATTTATCCAACAGTCTTCTGGATACGCATAACGAGCGCGTGCTCACCGATTTATTCAAAAACCCCGGCGCGAGCCTTTCGCAGCGGGGATTGATGGAATCGTGGCAGTACGTTGCATCGAACCGCACGCTGCTGGAAACGCTGGTGCATCGCGGCGGCTTGCCGCTGCCGGTGGCGGAGAAAATTTATTTCCTCGTCAGCGACGACCTTCGCCGCATGCTTACCCGCAAATACAAGCTCGGCGAGCCGATCGCGCACAAGGCGGCCAGTGACGCTCGCGAATGGGAGATGCTCGGCATCATTCCCGATGGCGGTAAGATCGACCCCAGCAACGACGAAGACGTAGAAGATGTGGTAGATCAGCTCTATGTGGGCGGGCGCCTTACCCATTCGCTGTTGATCCGCGCCCTGTGCGTGGGCAGCTTGAGCATGTTCGAGGCAGGCCTTGCGAAACTCGCGGGCGTGCCGCGTGTGAATGCGCGTATTCTGCTGATGGATAGCGGCTCGTTGGGCTTCAAGGCAATATATGCACGGGCGAACATGCCGGAAGGGTTTTTCGATTCCATTTCCACATTGCTGCGCGTTAGTCTGGAAGAAACCGATTTCGGCCGCAGCAAGCGGCAGGATTTTCGCAGGCGGGTGATTGACCATATCTATGCGCGAGGGTATCATCGCACCGTCGAGAACATGGAATATCTGCTTACCATCATCGGGGGAAAACTTGCAGCCGTTGCACACTGAAACCGCAAGCAACGCACTGGCTCTCACATCCGCCGATGTCGAGCGCCTGCTGAACGACGATTCGGCGGATACCCGTATAAATATGACCGACAAGATCGCGTCGGCCTACAACCAGATGCCGCTGACCGTGCGCGAAACCATGGTCGCCGAGCAGATTTTCCGTCTCCTGCTGCGTGACACTGAACTGCGCGTGCGTGTGTCGCTGGCGGAGCACCTGAAAAACAGCACCCAGATCCCGCGCGACGTAGTGATGGCGCTGGCGCGCGACGTGGCGGAGGTGGCGTTGCCCATCCTGCAATTCTCCGAAATTCTCAACGACGACGATTTGATGGCGCTGATCCGCTCCACCGAAGAAGTGGAGCGTTACCTCGCGATCGCGCAACGTCGCATGGTATCGGACGTGATTTCCGACACGCTCCTCGATAAAGGTAATGAAGCGGTGGTATCGACGCTTGTGGAAAACGAAGGTGCCAGCATCTCCGACCACGGCTATGCGAAAATTATAGAGGATCACGGCGCCAACGAAACGCTGATGAAGCGCCTTGGCGACCGCCCGTACCTGCCGGTGGCGGTGGTGGAAAAGCTGGTATCGGTCGTGTCGTCGTCGCTTTCGCAGAGCCTGAAAACCAAATATAAGCTGGAAGGCGCGCAGGTCGACAAGGCGATCGATAAGGAAGTAGACAAAACCCGCGAAACTGAAACGCTGCGCCTCGTGCGCGTATCGGAGAAGGAAGCGGATATTGATCGCCTGATCCAACAGTTGCAGCTATCGGGGCGGCTTACCCCGTCGATTATCCTGAGCGCGCTCTGCCAGGGAAATTTCGACTTTTTCGAGATGAGCCTCGCGAAACTATCGAATATTCCCTCCGCCAATGCGCGCAAACTTATCAATGATCGCGGCGATCTCGGTTTCCGCGCCATCTATAATAAGTCCGGCCTGCCCGATACGATGTTCCCGGCGGTGAAATTGTTGCTGAAAATCGTGCGGGAGCTGGATGTTGAGGGCGAAAAACCCGGTTCGTCGCGCTATGCCAACCGCATTGTCGAGCGCATCCTGCAATATTCCGAAGAAAATAATATGGAGAACCTTTCTTATATCATCGCGCTGGTGCGCCGGGTGGCGCAATGAAAATAGCCTGTGTTGCCGACACCTCGCCCAAGGCGCAAGCTGCGCTGAAAGAGCTTTCCAAGAAGTACGAGGTGGTGGAAATCCAGAAGCGCCGCATGGCCGCGCAGGTCATCGTGGTGCTCGGCGGCGACGGTTTCATGCTACAGACCTTGCACGCCTACATGAAAATGAAGCTGCCGTTCTATGGCATCAATTGCGGCACGGTCGGTTTCCTTATGAACCAGCACAGCCTTGACGAGCTTCCCGAGCGCATCAAACACTCGCGCGCCACTACCCTCTATCCTTTGCATATGTACGCCCGCCGCGTGAATGGGAAAGTGACGCAGGAACTGGCGTTCAACGAAGTATCGCTTTTCCGCCAGGGCAGGCAGGCAGCTAAAATCCGCGTGGCGATCGACCATGTCATCCGGCTTAAGGAACTCACCGCCGACGGTATCATGGTGGCGACTCCCGCAGGCAGCACGGCTTATAATTTCTCAGCAGGGGGGCCGATCATTCCCCTTGGTTCTAACGTGATGGCGCTCACCCCGCTCGTGCCCTTCCGCCCACGCCGCTGGCGCGGCGCGCTGCTGTCGCACGACGCCAGCATCAATTTTTCGATCATCGACCCCAAAAAGCGCCCCGTGAATGCGGTCGCCGACTTTACCGAGATCGAGGATGTGGCCGAAGTGGTCATCAGCGAACAGCGCAAATCGGGCGTGTCCCTTTTGTTCGACCCGGAGCACAATCTGGAAGAGCGGATTATTAAAGAGCAGTTCAGCTATTGATCGACCCGCCCTTCTTTACTGCCCATTTCCGTAAGGGAGAAGGGGGCGTAACCACAAAAATAGTTGCCATTTTGCCCCTTTTGCGCTAAAAGGCTGCACCCAATGGAGAGTATTTGGGGCTTAGGTTTCTATAAGTCAATTGGTTAGGAGCATATGTCATGGCTACTGGTACAGTGAAATGGTATAACCCGGCGAAGCGCTTCGGCTTTATTAAACCTGATGACGGTTCGAGCGATGTGTTTGTACATATCTCTGCGCTGGAAGCGGCAGGCCTTGTGACACTGGACGAAAACCAGCGCCTGCAGTATGAGCTCTCCGAGAATAAAGGCAAGATGTCGGCCGTGAACCTGAAGGTCACCGCCTAACATTCTGCTACAGTTAGGATTTATGACTTGCCCGCAAGCGCGAGCTTCGGGCAAGTTTTGTTTTTTGTATAACATTTTTTGAAGTTAGTTGGCCGTTCATGAAAGACATCCGTAATATCGCCATTATCGCCCACGTGGATCATGGCAAAACCACGCTCATTGACCAGATGCTGAAGCAGAGCGGCACCTTCCGCGCCAACCAGAACGTGGCGACCTGTGTGATGGACTCGGGCGACCTCGAAAAAGAACGCGGCATTACCATTCTCGCCAAATGCACCAGCGTGACGCGCGGCAACATGCGCATCAACATCATGGATACGCCCGGCCACGCCGATTTCGGCGGTGAAGTCGAGCGCGTACTCTCTATGGTGGACGGCGTGGTGCTGCTGTGCGACGCGGCCGAAGGCCCGCTGCCCCAGACCAAATTCGTACTCACCAAGGCGCTGAAGCTCGGCCTGAAGCCGATCGTTCTGATTAATAAAGTTGATCGTGGCGACGCGCGCCCGATGGAAGTGCATAACGAAGTATTCGATTTGTTTGCCGCGCTCGAAGCAACCGATGAACAGCTCGATTTCCCGACGCTTTACGCGTCCGGCCGTGACGGCTGGGCCGATGATAGCCTGACGGGCCCACGTGAATCGCTCGACCCGTTGTTCGATCTGATTGCCAGGCACGTGCCTGCGCCGGATGTCGATCCTGAGGCAGCGTTTTCGATGCTGGTTTCCATTCTGGAATCCGATTCGTTCCTGGGTCGTATTTTGACGGGCCTTATCTATAGCGGTACGGCAAAAGTCGGTATGCCGATTAAATCACTGAGCCTGAATGGCGATACGATCGAGCAGGGGCGCCTGACCAAACTCCTCACGTTTGACGGTATTAAGCGCGTGCCGGTGGAAGAAGCATCGGCGGGCGAAATCGTTGCTATTGCCGGTCTTTCCAATACGACGGTGGCTGATACGATCGGTGATCTGACGCTGGATTCCGCGGTGCCTTCGGCGCCGATCGACCCGCCGACGATGTCGATTACCATCGGTGTGAACGATTCGCCGCTTGCAGGGCAGGAAGGTTCCAAAGTCACCTCGCGCATGATCCGCGATCGCTTGTTTAAGGAAGCCGAAGGCAACGTGTCGATCCGCGTGAGCGAAACCGGCGGCAGCGATGCGTTTGAAGTGGCAGGCCGCGGCGAATTGCAGCTCGGCGTGTTGATCGAAACCATGCGCCGCGAAGGGTTTGAGCTTTCCGTATCGCGCCCGCGCGTGATTTTCCGCGAAGATGCGAACGGCCAGCGAATGGAGCCGATTGAAGAAGTCGTGATTGACGTGGATGAAGAGCATACCGGCACGGTGGTGGAGAAAATCAGCCTCCGTAAAGGCGAAATGATCGACATGCGCCCCTCCGGCGGCGGCAAAACCCGTATTATTTTCCACGTGCCGTCACGCGGGCTGATCGGGTATCAGGGCGAATTTTTGACCGATACGCGCGGTACCGGCATGATGAACCGCTTGTTCCATGATTACGCGCCCTACAAGGGCGACATACCTGGACGCCGCAACGGTGCGCTGATCTCGACCGATAAGGGTGAGGCGGTGGCCTACGCGATTTTCAACCTGCAGGATCGCGGCATCATGTTCATTGAAACCGGCAATAAGGTGTATGAAGGCATGATCGTGGGCGAGCACAGCCGTGATAACGATCTCGAAATCAACGTGCTGAAAGAAAAGCAGCTTACTAACATTCGCAGCAAAGGCGCCGACGAAGCGATCCGCCTCGTGCCGCCCATGAAAATGACGCTGGAGCAGATGATTTCCTATATTCAGGATGATGAATTGGTGGAAGTAACTCCCAAATCGTTGCGCCTGCGCAAAACGCAGCTCGATTCCAACGAGCGCAAACGCGCCAGCCGTTCGAGCAAGAAGGAAAGCGCGTAAGCGGATTTCGCAGGGTTTTTAATCGTCATTCCGGCGTAGGCCGGAGTCCAGTCCGTCAACGTTTGCATATGTTCTCCCATGGATCCCGGCCTTCGCCGGGATGACGGGGCATGTGCGGCATTGTCATCAAATTTTCATATATTAACGATTGTGCATTTCCCGCTCCGGGTTAAGGTTGCCGCAGGTGAACACCAACCGGAGCTTTATTATGGGTATCAGGGAGTCGTGGGAAAAACTTGTCACGGGCAGCACGCGCCAGCAAAAAGAAATGAAGTGGATCGAGGCAATCCGCGCGTTCAATAACGATCCGCAGGTGAGGGAGCTGCACAATACGTATATCAACGAAGTGTCGCGCGCGCTGTTTGAGGCATTGCCCAAAATCAAGCTGGCATCCGACCGCGACGGAATGCCCGATTATGTCACGCTTCCCGAATATCCCAAAAGCCTCGACCGCTATTTCGGCCAGCATCCGGATGTGTCCGACATCATGCAGAGCCTGAGCTACCTCGACGATGTCAAGCGTGCCACCTACGAGCAGGTTAAGGATGCGGTGAAGCTGCATATGGGCTCGCCCGCTTCCCATCTTGCCGACGAACTCAAGAAATCCATGGAAAATTATCTCGTGATGGATTCACCAAGCACGCAACGTGCCGCGCGTATCATCGATACGCTCGAGGATATAGGCTGGCGCAATCCGCGGGGCGGCGAGCTCAATGAGCAGACGCTGCCCATGTTTACCCGCGAACGCCTGCCTTACGCGGAAATAAAAAAACCAAACCCGTCGTGGGGTCGATTCGATAACGATTTGACCATGACAAAAATACAGTTCAGCACCATTCCGGAAGTGAAAAAATTGCTGGAAACTATCACGCGTGCTGCCGATAAAAGTGGGCTGTTCGCCGCGGAAATAAAATTATTCGGCGATCTCGGACGCGCCGCGTAAAAGTGAGACTTTTATGACGCACACGACAGGGAATGTGAATAAACGTCCGTTTCGGTAATATTTTTGTTTACAGCCCTTGATTGCATACGTTATAAACACTCATTAATAAAAGACATCCTTTTGAAACCATAACTAGTTGATCCTATGCGTTTTGTCCTGCTTTTGGTTGCCGCCGTTATCGCTGTCGTCGCCGCTGTCGCGGCGTTGCAGATGTCCAGTAATCAACCCCCCGCGAATTCTGCCGCCGCTGTTGCGCCACAAAACGACGCGGGCGGGAATGTTGCCACGGTCGAAGTGCTGACAGCGCGTCAGGCTATCCCCGTTGGCACCGTGATCGACGATTCGATGGTTGATAAACAGCCCTGGCCGTCGCATCTCGTGCTCGACAGCTTCATTACCAGCACCAGCAAGGACGCCGTTATCGCTGGCCGCGTGGCGCGCGCGTCGTTCCAACCGCACGAACCGTTTATCCGCAGCAAGCTCGCTAATCCTAACGATCCGAGCTTTTTAGCTGCCGCCCTGCCTGAAGGCATGCGCGCCGTAACGATGGCGACCGATGCCATCTCAGGCGTCGCGGGCTATGTGTTTCCCGGCGACCGCGTGGATGTGTTGCTGACGCACAGCCTGCCCGATGCCGTCGCTAAAAACGCCGGCGTGGAAGGGTTTTCCGGCAACGGCAAGCCTACCTTCACGGAAGTGCTGATCCCTAACGTTAAAGTGCTTGCGGTCAATCTCCGCGAGCCTACCGGCAAGGAAGGCGCGCAGGTGGTCATGCCTTCAAGCATCACGATCGAAACCACCGATGTTTACGCCCAGCAGCTTCGCCTTGCGGAAAAGAACGGTACCCTCTCGCTGGCACTGCGTTCACTGAAAGACCGCGATACTCAGGGTATGCCAAAACCCGCAGGAATTGAGGATTTGAGTCAGGTGCGCGTTTCCGTTTCCATCGTGCGTGGCGTAGGCAAGGGTTCAGGTCGCAACACGAACATCTCCCCGCGCGCCGAAGGCAGCGACGATGCCGCGGCCGCGTTATTCGCCCCCGAGGGCAGCAGTGATTCAGGCGTACAGCCCATGGAAAATCAATAAACATAAGGTAGGGTCGACATGTTATCCAGTTTCAATCGCCACATGGCAAGACATAAGTGTGATGTCCTCTCCGGTGTTGCTATTGTGGCGTTGCTTGCCGCGCCCGCGTACGCTGAGAGCAAAAGCGATGCGAAGTCGATGGTGATTCCCGTCAACCGCTCCACGCTGGTGACACTTTCTTCCCCGATGTCTGAAATCATGGTCGGCAACCCCGATATAGCCGACGTGCATGCTCATAATTCCACCAGCCTGAGCGTCGTCGCCAAGAAAATCGGCCGCACCACCGTGCGCGTGCTCGACAAGCAGGGCAAGGTGATGCGTGAATTCGACGTGACCTCCGGCCACGACCTGCCGGCCATCCGCCGCGCGCTCAAGAACTTCCTCCCCGATGAGACTATCGGCGTTGAGATGATCAACACCAGCGTCGCACTCACCGGTCAGATCAGCAACGCGAGCGTCGCCGATACCGCGGTCAAGATCGTGCGCGATTTCGTGCATGCCGACGGCAAGCCCGCACCGTCCGCAGATGGCACTGATCCCGAAATTCTCAATCTCATGAAAGTCATTTCTGGTCAGCAGGTCATGTTGCGCGTGCGCGTAGGTGAAATCAACCGCGAAGCGCTCAAGACACTGGGCGTAGACCTTAACTATGTATCGCGCGCATCGGGCACCGGCTTGGTCGCCATGGGTACCGGCGGTGGCATCGCTTCGCTGGTCGCCGGCGGAACCGCAGTCGATCCCGGCGTATTCCTGCTTCCGGGCGGGCAGACCCCGACTAATACGCGCGGCGTGTTCGCAGGTCGCTGGCAGCCGGACGGTCCTAACGGCAACACGGTTTCCGGCATGATCAAGGCGCTGGAACGTGACGGTCTGTTTAAGTTGCTCGCGGAACCCAACCTCGTGGCGATTTCCGGCGAAGGCGCGGAATTCCTCGCGGGTGGTGAAATTCCGATTCCCGTCGTGCAGAACGGCGCGTCCGCTAATAGCGTGAGCATCGAATACAAGCCGTTCGGTGTGGCGGTGAAATTCACACCGTTCGTACTTTCGGAGAATCGCATCCGTATGTCGGTTCAGCCTGAAGTGTCGGAAATCGCAACTGAGAATGCGGTGGTGATCAGCGGCTTCACGATTCCCTCCATCTCTACGCGCCGCGCTAAAACCACGGTTGAGCTTGCGCCGGGCGAAAGTTTCATGATCGCTGGCCTCATAAAAGATCAAATGCGCGCCACTATCGATCAGCTTCCCGGCGTGAAAGAGCTTCCTGTCCTCGGCGCACTATTCCGCAGCACGGAATTCAAACGTAACGAAACCGAGTTGGTTATCGCAGTGACGCCCTATATCGTCGATCCGCTCAAGGGCACCGATGTCAAACTGCCTACGGATAATTTCCGTACCGCAAGCCAGATGGAAATGTTCTTCTACGGTGCGCTCGGCTCGTTGTCAGGGAACGCCCAGACTATTTCGCAATCGCCTGGTTTAGAAGGCCCAATCGGGTTTATGGTGGATTAATATGAAGCATGTATCCTTGATCAGCATCCTCTCCTGCGCCGGCTTGCTGGCGGCGTGCAGTGAAATTCCTCCCAGCGCTTATTACGATCGCGGCGCGCCTGAAAACTTGCTCGATTCGTCCTCGGAAGTGGTGAATATGAGCCTGTCGTCGCGCAACGTGTTGGCGCAACTGGCGGACACGCTGGCGCAAGATCCCCCGTCACGCGCGGAGCTTAATTGCGGACGCGGTGATGCCATGTGTTCTGAAGCACGCAATCTGTTCGACCAGCACGGCGTCCCCGTTGAAATCACTGGCGCCGGCGATGGTGTGACGTTGATTTATGAGCGCGTGGTCGCGCGCGATTGCGAACAGCGCTATATCGACAACTCGATCAATCCTTACAATTTGCATCCGCCGACATTCGGCTGCTCCATCAGTGCTAACATGGTGCAGATGGTTAGCGATAAACGCCAGTTCTTAAGCCCGAGCCTGCTTGATTTCCATGACGGCGCAAAAGCGGCACAGTCCTATGGTAATTACCTGAAGCCGACGACTACGACCCAAGGCAGCGGCGGTTGGGCAGTGAGGTCGTCAACCGGATCAGGATCGGCCACCGGCAGCTTCAAATAACAAGCGTGCGGCATGAGCATATTCAGTCCGCTACTCGTTGTAAGCCTCAGCCCGGACGAAACACACACCGTATCTGAGTTAGCCCGCTCACTTGGCTACCCTGACGCACATGTTGTCGAAGGCGGCTTCAAGGAAGCCGCTGAAGCGCTCGCGCTGAGGGCTACGCCCCCTGATTATATTATTTTCGATATTGCGAACCGAGGTGAGGACATCCTTCCCGAACTGGATGAATTCGCCAGCCACTGCGAACCAAGCGTGCGCGTGGTGATGATAGGCTCGATCAACGACATCGTATTCTACCGCGCCTTGCGCCAGCGGGGAGTGCTGGAATATTTGCCACGCCCGGTCGCCGCCAGCGATGTGCGCACCGTCCTGCTCCAGACTGCTACGCAACATATGCAGGTTTCGCAGGCCTCTCCTTCCTGCACCGTGATCGCGTTCATGAGTGCCGCTTCCGGCGACGGCGCAACCACGCTTGCGCTCAATACCGCTTACAGCCTCGCGCAGGATTACAAGCAGCCTACCGTGCTGGTGGACATGGATTACCAGTACGGATTGATCAGCAAGAGCCTCGACCTGACCGCGCCGTTTGGCATCCGCGAATTGTTTGACCATCCTGAGCGCGGTCTCGATAACATGCTCATCAATAAAATGCTGGTGCGTTACAAAGATAAGTTGAGCATCATCGCCGCTCCCAGTGACTTGAGCATCTTGCCGGTCATCCGCCCCGAAACGGTGCGTGAGCTGGTCGGCGTGCTGCGCACGCAATTCCGCTTCATCGTGATCGACGTGCCGCATATGTGGACCGACTGGACGTCGGCGGCGCTGACCTACTCCGACCATGTGGTCATGGTGGCGCAACTCTGGCTGCGTTCGCTCACGCACGCGTCGCGCATGCTGGCGGCGTGGCAGGCGGTGGGCATCGCGCGTGGTGACGTGTCGCTGGTCATCAACCGCAGCGGCGCGAAATTCAAGGAAGCGATCACCGCCAAGGATTTCGAGCGTATCTGTCACCATAAAGTCGACGCCTACGTGAATAACGACGTCAAAGCGATTACTCAGGCGGAAACCCATGCGAAAACTCTGCTGGAAGGCGAAGAGGGCGGACTGCTCCCGCACCAGATCAGAAAAATCGCCGAGATGATGGTCGCGCGTTTCCAGCGCGACGTGCTGCCGCAATCGCTGGCACCTGCGGCTAGTACGGAAAAAAAGAAATTGATTACGTTTTTTAACAAGCAGTAAGTTGGACACGCATGTTCGGTAAAAAAACGTCGGATAACAACCTGCCGGTACCTACCCAGCGCGTCGTGCAAACGCAAGGGCAGGCCACGAAGGATTCGCGTTCGCTTGATACGAGGCAGGGCAGGACGCTGTTCGTGCGCACGCAGGACACTAGCCTCGGTGCGGTGCGTGAAAGGGCGGAAGTCACCTTCACCGACGCCAAGCTGGAAACCGCCGAATATAAGATCGCCAAGAAACACCTTACTGAGCTGTTGCTGGAAAAAGTCAATTTCGGGAATCTGGAAGGGCTGACGGACGACGCTAAGAAATCCCGCATCCGCGAAGTGGCCGGACACATCATCGCAAACGACATACGCGTGCCGCTTACTGCTGCGCAGATGGCGCTGCTGAACGATCAGGCCATCGACGATTTCTTAGGCTTCGGGCCGATCGAGGTGCTGATGAGCGACCCCGACATCTCCGACATCATGATCAACGGCCACCAGCAGGTCTTTATCGAGAAAAACGGAAAAATATTGTTATCCGACGTAACGTTCGGCAGCGAAAAGCACCTGCTCAACGTCATCCAGAAAATTGTGTCTATCGTGGGGCGCCGCATCGATGAATCCAGCCCGATGGTGGATGCGCGCATGCCCGATGGCTCTCGTTTCAACGCCATGATCCCGCCGCTCGCGCTCGACGGTTGTCTAGTATCCATCCGCAAATTCAAAAAGCACAAGATGGGGCTGGCCGAGTATGTTGAAATAGGCTCGATGAGCGCGCAGATGGCGGATTTCCTCAAAGTCTGCGGCTCGATCCGCCTGAATATGATTATTTCCGGCGGCACCGGCTCCGGTAAAACCACGCTGCTTAACGCCATTTCCGGCGCTATCGGCCAGCGTGAGCGCGTTATCACCATTGAGGACGCCGCCGAACTCCAGCTCCAGCAGCCTCACGTGCTGCGCATGGAAAGCCGCCCCGCCAATATGGAGGGAGTAGGGGAGGTAACCCAGCGCCAGCTGGTACGTAACGCCCTGCGCATGCGCCCTGACCGCATCATCATCGGTGAAATACGCGGCGACGAAGTAATCGACGTGCTCTCAGCCATGAATACCGGCCATGACGGGTCGATGGCCACTATCCACGCCAACAGCCCGCGTGATGCGCTGAGCCGTATTGAAAATCTTGTCGGCATGTCGACGGTCAAACTGTCGCTGCCTTCCTTGCGCAACCAGATCGCCAGCGCCGTGCACCTCGTGGTGCAGGTTGCTCGCCAGCGCGACGGCCGCCGCCGCGTCATCCAGATTGATGAAATCGTTGGATTGGAGGGCGAAAATATACTAACACAGACATTGTTCGGGTTCCGTCCGGGCGTCATGGGTGAAAACGGCGTGCTGACGGGTTCGTATTACTGCACAGGCGCGAAGCCGGGGTTTCTGGCGCAGGCCGCCTATTTCGGCTGCGAGGAAGCGTTGCTGAACAGTCTGGCTGCGACGTAAGAGCAAATATAGGGATGAAGTGATATGGAGCCGGTGATTGTAGCAGTATTGGTAGGCATCGCGGTATATGTCTTTGAGATAGCGCTGATTCCCAAAAGCATATTGTCGCGGATGACACCCTACACGCGCGCGATGCTGCGCCGCCTGGAAGCTGAAAACGCCGGCATAAAAGCGGTAGGCGGCGACCTTGATTCGGTGCTACGCGAGCATATCCAGAAATCGACCCTGTTGACGCGCGTGTTTTTCACGCTGCCCGGTTCCAAGGCCGTCTACCCGCAGATGATGAAAGCGGGACTTACCAATTATGTGGATACGTTTTTTATTGTCTGTCTCGTGGTGTTGCTCCTGCTGGTTTATTTGCTCAAGAGCATGGGGTTATGGAGCGTTCTTGCGGCGGGAATAGTGACGTATCTGGCAGCGTTGTGGTATATTCGCCGCCGCATTTATAAGCGCAATGAAGCATTCCTGCTCGCCTTCCCCGATGCGCTGGACATGATTGTGCGTTCTGTCCGCTCCGGTTACCCGCTGAACGCCGCCGTGCGCATGGTGGCCGAAAACATGCAGCCGCCGGTTTCCACCGAATTCAAGCAGGTGGCCGACGAGACCGCCTATGGCAGCCCGCTGATCGATGCGCTGCAGCGCCTATCCATGCGCGTGGACGAGCCGGACATTCATTTTTTCGTGGTGGTGCTGACCGTGCAGCAGGAAGTGGGCGGTAACCTCGCCGAGGTATTGTCGAACCTGTCGACGATCATTCGCAAACGCAAGCATCTGCGCTTGAAAGTCAGAGCGCTGACCTCCGAAGGGCGCGCGACCACCTGGGTGCTTTCCGCCCTTCCGGTGTTTGTGGCTACCGCGATTTATTATACCACCCCTTCGCACTTGACCCCGTTCATCACTTCGCCCTTGGGCAATATGATGCTGGCGCTGGCGATAGGTATCGTGCTGCTGGGCGTGGGCATTGTGCGCAAAATGGTGAATTTTAAGGCCTGATCTTATGAACACGAGCTATATTATCTATGCGATCATCGCCGTCGGTGTGTTTACCGCTTACATGGCGGTGGTGAATATTTTCCGTCGCGACCGCGTGCGCGCACGCCTGCAAACGGCCACCACCCTCGACCATCCCGGCTCCCTAGACGACGAGGCGCCATCTGCGCTCGCCAATTTCTGCGAAGGCATCTTGCTGTTGATGGGCGTGGATGCCAAATCACAGAAAGACCTCGCGCTGTCGATGCAGCAGGCGGGCATACAATCGCCCTATGCGCCGGTCTATGTGATTTTTTTCAAGCGTCTCTTGCAGCCGGTGATTTTTGTTCTGGGAGCCATCCTTTTTGTCAAAATGATCCTGTCTACCGACATGGCGATGTCCAATCGCCTGATCGATATTATCGTTTCCATGCTGCTGATGATCGTAGGCCTGTTCGGGGCGAACCTCTACGTGACCAACCGTAAGCAGCGCCGCCAGCAACTCCTGCTGGAATCCTTCCCTGAAACGCTCGATTTGCTGCTGGTTTGTATCGAATCCGGCTTAGGCCTCGACGCCGCGCTTGCCAAAGTGTGCGTTGAAATGCGTGCAACCCATCCTGAAATCGCATATGAGCTTGAACGCACCCGCGCCGAGCTTACGTTGCTCAGCGACCGCTCGCAGGCGTTGCAAAACCTTGCGGAACGCACGGAAATTATTCCGTTCAAGTCGCTGGTGGCCTCGTTGATCCAGACGGAAAAATTCGGCACGAGCTTAGTCGAAACCCTGCGTGTGCTGTCGGACGACCAGCGTGTCACCCGCCTGCTGAACGCGGAAACCAAGGCGGCGCGCATCCCGGTGCTGATCACCATTCCGCTGATTTTCTGCATCCTTCCGTCCTTCATCATCATCATTTTGGGGCCTCCGATCATCCGCGTGATCGATAAGGGCGGTATTTTCGGGCCCGCGCAGCCTAAATAAGTGGCAAGTTCCAACGCACCTTTTTCACTCGTATCCGCCTACACGCCCGCAGGCGACCAGCCGAAGGCGATCGCGGCTCTCATAGACGGGCTGAAAAATAAAGAACGCGACCAGGTGCTGTTGGGCGTCACCGGTTCCGGCAAGACGTTCACCATGGCGCAAATCATCGCGCAGACGCAGCGTCCGGCGCTGGTGATGGCGCATAATAAAACACTCGCCGCGCAGCTTTACAGCGAAATGAAATCGTTTTTCCCGAATAACGCGGTGGAATATTTCGTATCCTATTACGATTATTACCAACCCGAGGCGTACGTCCCGCGCACCGACACGTTCATCGAGAAAGATTCTTCCATCAACGAGCAGATCGACCGCATGCGCCACTCGGCTACGCGCTCAATGCTGGAGCGCAAGGACGTGATCGTGGTGGCGTCGGTGTCGTGCATCTACGGCATCGGCTCGGTGGAAACCTACTCGCAGATGGTGGTGCCGCTGCGCGTGGGCGATACGATCGCGCAGACTGCGCTGATCAAAAAGCTGGTGGAATTGCAGTATAAGCGCAACGATATCGACTTCGCGCGCGGCACCTTCCGCGTGCGCGGCGACACGCTCGATATTTTCCCCTCGCATTACGATGACGCCGCGTGGCGCGTGGTGATGTTCGGCGACGAGGTGGAATCGATCAGCGAATTCGACCCGCTGACCGGCGAGCGCAAAGCGAAATTGCAGGAAATCATGATCTTCGCCAACAGCCACTATGTGACGCCGCGCCCGACGCTGGAAAAGGCGATCATCCAGATTAAAAAAGAATTGCAGCAACGGCTGGAACTGCTGCACAAGGCCAATAAGCTGGTGGAGGCGCAGCGCATCCAGCAGCGTACCGAATTCGACCTGGAAATGCTGGTGGAAACAGGAAGCTGTAAGGGCATCGAAAATTATTCGCGCTATCTTTCCGGTACGGAAGCGGGGCAGCCGCCACCGACGTTGTTCCAGTATCTGCCGGATAATGCGTTGCTGTTCGTTGATGAAAGCCATGTCACCGTGCCGCAGATCGGCGGGATGTTCAACGGCGACTTTGCGCGCAAAACGGTGCTGGTGGATTACGGGTTCCGCCTGCCGTCGTGCCTCGACAACCGCCCGCTGAAATTCGAGGAATGGGAACGCATGCGCCCGGAAACCGTATTCGTCTCCGCCACGCCCGGAAAGTGGGAGATGGAGCGCACGCAAGGCGCGTTCATCGAACAGGTCATCCGCCCCACCGGGCTGATCGACCCGCCGTGTGAAATACGGCCGGTGGCGACGCAGGTGGACGATTTGCTCAGCGAATGCCATTTGCAGATCAAGCAGAGGCAGCGCACGCTGGTGACTACGCTCACTAAACGCATGGCTGAGGAATTGAGCGAATATATGGACGAGGCGGGCATCCGCGTGCGCTATTTGCATTCGGACGTGGAGACGCTGGAGCGCATCGAAATCATCCGCGATTTGCGGTTGGGAAAGTTCGATGTGCTGATCGGCGTGAATTTGCTGCGCGAAGGGCTGGATATCCCCGAATGCGGGATGGTGGCGATTTTAGACGCCGACAAAGAAGGCTTCCTGCGCTCGGCCACCGCGCTGATCCAGACCATCGGCCGTGCGGCGCGCAACATCAACAGCAAGGTGATCCTCTACGCCGACCGCATCACCAACTCGATGAAAATCGCGCTCGACGAAACCAACCGCCGCCGCGCCGTGCAGGAAGCGTACAATAAAGAGCACGGCATCACGCCCGAGAGCGTGCGCGCGCATATCGGCGAAATCATCGAATCCGTCTACGAGCGCGACCACTACACGGTGGACACCCGCAGCGGGAAATACGAAGTGAAAGACGACGGCAAGAACCGCGACAAATACATCGACGCCTTGCGCCAGAAAATGCTGGAAGCGGCTTCGGATCTTGAATTCGAGGAAGCGGCACGCATCCGCAATATGATCGACAAACTGGCGGTGGATACGCCGGGGGTGAAGAAAAAAAAGGGATAGTGATTACCCTTCCACGTCCTCGAACACCACCTGTTTATTCTTCGGGTTGAGCGACAAGCGCAGCTTGCCCTGCATGAGCTGCTCGGCTTTTTTGCCGAAGATGTCGTAGCGCCAGCCTTGCATGACGGGTGTGTCGAAATTGCCGAGCGCGATGGCTTCCAAATCGTCCTTGTCGGCGATCATGTGGCTGGCGATGCCGCCGACATCGGCCTGTACTTTCAGCAGCAATTGCAGCATGGCGGATGCGCCAGCGATATTCTGCGGGCGGCGCTGGTTCTTGGCTTGCGGGAATTCGGAGGAGGGGAGCGCAAGCGCGGTATTCACGCATTCCAGCACGGCGTCGATCTTGCTTTTGGCGAGGTTCTTGTCGATGCCGCGCATGCGGGTGAGTTCCGTGTCTTTGCGCGGCATGGCGAGTGCGAGCTCCACCAGCGTTTCGTCTTTCAAAATGCGGCCGCGCGGAACGTTGGCGGCGCGCGCTTCGATCTCGCGCCACTTCGCCAGCTCGCGCAGCACGGCTAAATGTTTGGGGCGGAGGTTGCCGAATTTGAGGCGTTTCCATGCGTCGGCAGGATCGGAATTATAGATGGCCGGATCGCTCAGGCGCGCATGTTCTTCTTCGATCCACGAGGTGCGGTCGGCGGCTTCGATCTGTTCTTTCAGCTTGGCGTAAATGACGCGCAGGTGCGTGACGTCGGAGAGCGCGTATTGCAACTGCTTGTCGGAGAGCGGGCGCGCTGCCCAGTCGGTGAAGCGCGAGCTTTTATCCACGTCGCAGCCGACGATTTTATTGACCAGCGTTTCATACCCCACCGATTCGCCGTAGCCGCATACGGACGCCGCCACCTGCGTGTCGAAAATCGGCGTGGGGATTTTGCCCGATAGCATGTGGAAAATTTCGATATCCTGCCGTGCGGCGTGGAATACTTTCACGAGTCCGGGCTTTTGCATCAGCTTGAACACCGGTGCTAGGTCGAGCTTGGGTGCAAGCGGGTCGATAACCGCTTCCTGTTCAAGTCCGGCGATCTGCAGCAGGCAGAGTTTGGGGTAATAGGTTTTGTCGCGGATGAACTCGGTGTCCACCGTGATAAACTTTCCGCCATCCACCTCCGCGCAAAACGCGACAAGCTCTTTTTGTTCCGTAATCAAACGCATGCAGGGATATATAGGGGGTAGGGGGCAGAAAGGCTAGTATTTATCTTAACCCCAGCTAAATGCTTGGCAATTTGCCTGTAATCCACTATACCACGAAGTCCTTAATACTTAACACAAGGCACGAACCCATGCATCTCTACCGTACCCACCACTGCGCCGCGCTGAACTTAGAACATGTCGGCCAGACCGTCCGCCTTTCCGGGTGGGTGCACCGCAAACGCGACCACGGCAATTTGCTGTTTATCGATTTACGCGACCATTACGGCATCACGCAGCTCGTCTCCACCGAGGGCAACACGCATTTTCAGGCGCTGACCGACGTGAAGTTGGAAAGCGTGATCACCATCAGCGGCAAGGTGGTGGCGCGTAACGGGGAGACGGTTAATAAGCAATTGCCCACGGGCGAGATCGAAGTGGTGGTGGAGCAGTATACGCTGGAATCCGCCGCCGATCCGCTGCCGCTGCAGATCAACGCCGACCGGGAGCAGCCGGAGGAAACCCGCCTGAAATACCGCTTCCTCGATCTGCGCCGCGAGAAACTCCACCGCAACATCATGCTGCGCAGCCAGGTGATCGCTTCCTTGCGCCACCGTATGATCGAGCAGGGCTTCAATGAATTCCAGACGCCGATCCTGACGGCAAGCTCGCCCGAAGGCGCGCGCGATTATCTCGTGCCGTCGCGCATCCATCCGGGTAAATTCTATGCGCTGCCGCAGGCGCCGCAGCAGTTCAAGCAGTTGCTGATGGTGTCGGGATTCGACCGCTATTTCCAGATCGCGCCGTGCTTTCGCGACGAGGACGGCCGCGCCGACCGCTCGCCGGGCGAATTCTACCAGCTCGATATCGAGATGTCGTTCGTGACGCAGGAAGACGTGTTCGCAGCGATCGAACCGGTGCTGTACAGCGTATTCAAGCAATTCTCCAAACACCGCGTGACGCCCGCGCCGTTCCCGCGCATCACCTATAAAGAAGCGATGCTCACTTATGGCAGCGACAAGCCGGACTTGCGCAACCCGCTACTGATCGCCGACGTGACCGCTGAGTTCAACCAGCCGTCGGTGACGTTCAACGCGTTTAAGAAAATCATCGCAGACGGCGGCGTGGTGCGTGCGATTCCCGCACCGAAAACCGCTTCCCAGCCGCGCTCTTTCTTCGACAAGCTCAATGACTGGGCGAAGGGTGAAGGCGCGCCGGGGCTGGGATATATCGTGATCGAAGAAGAAAACGGCACGCTGGTCGGCAAAGGACCCATCGCTAAATTCGTCCCCGCTGACGTGCTGGCGCAGATCGCCGTGAAAGCCAATCTGCGCGGTGGCGACGCGGTGTTTTTCGCGTGCGATAAGGAACTGCCCGCGTCGAAATTCGCAGGAAAAGTCCGCACGAAGCTGGGTGACGAACTCGATCTGCTGGAAAAAGGCGTGTTCAAATTCCTGTGGGTCATCGATTTCCCGTATTTTGAATATGACGAAGAAGAAAAGAAAATCATCTTCAGCCACAACCCGTTCTCCATGCCGCAGGGCGGGATGGAGGCGCTGCTGACCAAGAATCCGCTGGATATCCTCGCGTACCAGTATGACATCGTGTGCAACGGCGTTGAGCTGTCGAGCGGTGCGATCCGCAACCACAAGCCGGACATCATGTATAAGGCGTTCGAGATCGCAGGCTATGGGCCGGACGTGGTGGACAAGAAATTCGGCGGCATGATCTCCGCGTTCAAATTCGGCGCCCCACCGCACGGCGGCCTCGCGCCGGGTGTGGATCGCATCGTGATGCTGCTGGCCGAAGAACCGAACATCCGCGAAGTCATCGCCTTCCCGATGAACCAGAAAGCCGAAGATTTGTTGATGCAGGCGCCGTCGCCCGCCGACGATAAGCAATTGCGCGAGCTGCACCTGCAACTGTCGCCGAAAGCAAAGCAACTGCTGGCGGAAGAGAGTGAAAAAGATAAAGGCGAAGCGGCGTAAGTCGATGCAAGCCTTATTTGTCATTCCTGCGAAAGCAGGAATCTTCATGCAAGGCATGTGTTATGTTGACAGATGAGATTCCCGCTTTCGCGGGAATGACAAAGATTTTGGGGTAACATGACTCTTAAAACAGCCCTCATCCAGCTTAATTCCGGCGCGGAGATTGCCGTCAATATCGCTAAAATCGAAACGCTGGTGGCCGAAGCTGCGGCAGAGGGCGCGAAGTTTATCGCACTGCCGGAGAATGCGTTTTTGATGGATGAGCCGGGGGCTGCGCGCGAACGGTTTGCGCAGGACGCACATCCGGCGTTGCGCGCGTCGGCGGCGCTGGCGAAGAAGCATGAATGCTGGCTGTTGGCGGGGTCGATCGCGGTGGCGGCTGAACAGGATGCGCAGAAATTTTATAATCGCTCGCTGCTGTTCAACCCGCAGGGCGCGATTGTAGCGTCGTACGATAAAATCCATCTGTTCGACGTCGATGTCGGCGACGGGCAGGTATACCGCGAATCGGCGCGCTTCCTGCCGGGTGGGCGGATGGTGACGGCGAAATTGGACGATGCCGCACTCGGCATGACCGTGTGCTACGACCTCCGTTTCCCGCAGCTTTACCGCGCACTGGCGAAGGCGGGGGTTTCGATCATCACCGTGCCTTCCGCGTTTACGCGTGTGACCGGCGAGGCGCACTGGCACACGCTGTTGCGCGCGCGGGCGATTGAGAACGGGTGTTTTATTATCGCACCCGCGCAGACCGGCACGCATCCCGGTGGCCGCAAAACGTTCGGCCATTCGCTGATTATCGATCCGTGGGGCAAAGTGCTGGCCGACGGCGGCGAAAAAGAGGGCGTGGTGATGGCGGAGATTGATGTGTCGCAGGTGGAGAAAGTGCGCAAGAGTTTGCCGTCGCTTACGCATGACCGGGATTTTGTATCCTAGCCGATAAAACGACTAGTCTTTACTGCGGGTTTTACGCCTGCGTTTGGTCTTTATGAAGTCAGGGAAAACACCGAACAGAAAAATCAGAGTAGCACTAACCATGATGGCAAGTGGAGTGCCCCTACCTTTCGTTTGGTGGTAGTCACATTGAATAGTGGTCGGTGAGAACGGATCATATATAACCCGTATTGAATCACCAAATCTTGCCCTAAATCGTCCTGCTATTTCGGGAATGCAATCCGTACGAAACGTTTCACCTTTAACGCTGTATACTACCGTTCTGTTTAGAAAATGACGGTCAACGATTACGCCCTCGGTTTCCTGCGCCGTCGCCAGAAATGCATCCAGTGCGATCCAATACTGCATCCCATAGGCAAAAATGGATAGGGAAAGAAACCCAAAAAATATTTTTGCCTTAGATGGCTTGGGCATTATTTCCTCGCTGATAACAAATAATTCACACTCACATCCTTCGCGTTCATCTCCCATTTGAAGGTGAGTGGGTTCATCACCATGCCGGTCATTTCGCCGACTTCCATGCCGTTGTGACGAAGGTGCGCGTGCACTTCCGAGGGTTTCAGGAATTTGCTCCATGTGTGGGTGCCGCGCGGGAGCCAGCGCAGGATATATTCCGCGCCGACGATGGCCAGCGCATAGGATTTCGGCGTGCGGTTGAGGGTGGAGAGGATGAGGATGCCGCCGGGTTTTACCAGCTTGCAGATGGCGGCGGCGAAGGCCTCGACATCGGACACATGTTCGATGATCTCGAGTGCGAGCACGACGTCGAACGTGCCGGTCAGGGCTTCGGCGGTGGTGCAGCGGTAGTCGATAGTTAGCCCGGATTGCTCTGCGTGTAGTTTTGCCACCGCGATGTTTTTTTCGGAGGCATCGATGGCGGTGACGGTGGTGCCGAGGCGTGCCATCGGTTCGGCCACGAGGCCGCCGCCGCAGCCTATATCGAGCAAAGAGTGGCCTTCGAGCTTGCCGAAATGCGCGGTAATCTTATCGCGTATCCACGCAATTCTCACCGGATTAATGCGGTGCAGCGGGGCGAATTTGCCGTGCGGGTTCCACCATTCGTCGGCGATACGTGAAAAACGCTCGATTTCCTCGGCGTCTACGGTGGTGCGGCGGGCGGATTCGCTCAAGTTTTTCTTCCCTTTTGGTGTGCTTACGGTAGGATTGGCGGATTATCTGGGGGATTATAGCCATGATTTCGCAAAAGCCGAGCCAAAAACCGCCCCGCGTCACCATCCTCCAGGATATGCAAAGTGGGCTGGCGGAAATCGTGCAGAAAATGTTCGGTCTCAGCGGGGACTGGTATAAGCACCGTGATATCGGGAAAAACAACTTCACGCTGGGCGTGAGGCATTTTCAGCTTGGGAATATACGCGACGCCGTGCTGCGCCTGAAAATGGCGACATGGATGGATCCCACCCATGCGGAGGCGTGGTATTACCTTGGCCGCAGCTTGATGGCCGATGGGAAGAATCCGCAGGCCATCGCCGCGCTCACTAAGGCGCTAAAACTCAACCCCAGTCACGAAGAAACCGCGTATATGCTCGCGCTCGCCAGTGGCTCGTCTACGCCCGCCGAGAAACTGCCAAAAAAAATGCCGGCTTCAATGGTGCTGGAGCATTTTGAAGCGATTGCGTCCGGCTTTTCCGAAGAGCAGGTGAATCACTATGAATACACCGCGCATATCGCGCTGGCGGACGCCATCCGCGCGGCGCTCGTGCCGGGGCGCATCGACCATACGGTGCTGGAGCTTGGTGTGGGGACGGGGCTGTGCGGCTCGCGCCTGCGCGATGTGTCGGCCGAGCTTACGGGCGTGGATTTCTCCGGGCGGATGCTCGAAGAGGCGATGAAAGTACAGGATGCGCAGGGCAAAAAACTCTATGACGCGCTGATCAAGCGGGAGGTGCATGAATTTTTGGGTGAGGCCGCACCCACCAGCTATGATGTGGTGCTATTTTGCGGATTGTTGAGCTATATAGGCGATCCCGCACGATTGCTGCCGCTGGCAGTTGCTGCACTGAAGCAGGGCGGCGTGCTTGCATTCACGGCGGAAAAAATGGATGGCGACGGCTTCCGCTTCGACCCCAAAGCCGGCTATTTCCGGTTTTCGTTGCCGTATTTGCGTGCCTTGGCGGTAAGCGCCGGGCTTACCGAAGCCTCCTGCGCTGAGGCTAAGTTCTACCCGGACGATAGCGGGCTGGTGTGTGTCTTTAAAAAATGACGCCCTGACGCTGCGGCAGGCGGGGATCGCAGATACAGACGCATTCGCGGCGTTACATCAGGAATCTTTCCCAATAGGCTGGAATGCAAAAGAATTTAGTGCGCTGTTGGCCGTCGATGGCACGGTTGCTTGGCTTGCCTCACAGGGAGGATCGCCTGCCGGGATGATCGTATGCCGCCTATTATTTGAGCAGGGGGAAATCATTACCATGGCGGTGGCAGGTGCGCACCGCAGGCGCGGGCTGGCGGGGCGCTTGCTGGCTGTGGCGCTGGCCGAAGCCGCCGGGCGTCAGGTGCGTGCCATGTTCCTGGAAGTGGCGGAAAACAACGATCCCGCCCGGTTGCTCTATGAAAAACACGGGTTTGTCGTATCCGGCCTCCGGAAAGATTATTACCGCCAGACGGACGGAAGCTATACAGATGCGCTTGTCATGTCGTACGAATTTGCCTAGAACTATCGGCCAACGGCAATAAGTGTAGAACTATGGCGCGCATTGTACAGAAATTCGGCGGCACCTCGGTTGCGAATATCGAGAGGATCAAGAACGTCGCCTCCAAAGTGAAAAAAGAACTCGCCGCCGGGAACGAAGTGGCGGTGGTGGTATCCGCTATGGCGGGCGTCACCAACCAACTCGTGGATTACGTCAACCAGCTCTCGCCGCTGACCACACCGGAAGCATGGGCGGAATACGACCATGTGGTGTCGTCGGGCGAACAGGTGACCAGCGGCCTGCTGGCGTTGTGCCTGCATGAGATGGGCATTCCCGCGCGCTCGTTCTGCGGCTGGCAGATTCCATTAATCACGGATGACGCGCACGGCAAGGCGCGTATCGGCGCCATTGAGCCGGCGGCGATGGAAAAAGCGCTGGCGGAAGGTAAGGTGGTAGTCGTCGCCGGGTTTCAGGGCGTGTCTCAGCATGGGCGCATTGCCACGCTTGGGCGCGGCGGTTCGGATACGTCGGCGGTGGCGCTGGCGGCGGCGCTTAATGCGGATCGCTGCGATATTTATACGGACGTGGACGGGGTCTACACCACCGATCCGCGCATCGTGCCGGGGGCGCGCAAGCTGGAAAAAATCTCCTACGAGGAAATGCTGGAAATGGCGTCGCTAGGCGCGAAAGTATTGCAGACCCGCTCGGTGGAAATGGCTATGAACCACGGCGTCGTCGTGCAGGTGCTGTCGAGCTTTTCCGACGCGCCGGGAACATTATTGGTAAACGAGGAGGAAATCGTGGAACAAAAACGCATAACCGGCATCGCGTTCTCGCGCGACGACGCACGGCTTACCTTAACCGACATCCCCAACGTGCCCGGCATGTCGGCCGCCCTGTTCGGCCCGCTGGCGGACGCCGGCATCAATGTAGACATGATCGTGCAGAACGTGACCGAGGACGGCAAGGATACCGACATCACCTTCACCGTGCCGAGCGGCGACCTTGAGCGCGCGCTGGCCACTGTGGAAAAAGCCCGCAAAGTTTTGAATTATAAAACCCTGCATTCCGACCGCAACGTGGCGAAAATCTCCATCGTGGGCGTAGGTATGCGCAGCCACGCCGGTGTCGCATTGACCATGTTCAAGACGCTGGCGGAGAAAAACATCAACATCTCGGTAATCTCTACCTCCGAAATCAAAATCAGCGTGCTGATCGCGGAGGAATATACGGAATTGGCCGTGCGCGCGCTGCATGCGGCGTTTGAACTGGAACAGGCTTAACTTACGGAGCGCATCCGATGCCGAGCTTACCTGTCCCCTTCGTGACGATCGGGCTGTTGCTGCTTTCTAATATGTTTATGATTTTCGCGTGGTACGGCCACCTGAAATATAAGGATGCGCCGATATTGACGGTGATCGGCGTCAGCTGGGGGATCGCGCTGCTGGAATATTGTTTCCAGGTGCCTGCCAATCGCATCGGATACGGTCATTTTTCGGCAGTGGAGCTGAAAACGATTCAGGAAGTGATTACGCTGCTGGTGTTCAGCCTGTTTTCGTGGTGGTATCTCGGCGAGGCGATCAAATGGAATCATGCGGTAGGGTTTGCGTTGATCTGCGTGGCCGTGTATGTGATTTTCAAGGAATGGTAACTGTATGACTTCAACGCTCGATATTCTCATGCAACGCGGCGTCGAACTGCTCGGCAGCCGCTATGCGATTATGGGCGGGGCGATGTCGTGGGTGTCGGAGCGCCACCTTGTGGCGGCGATGTCCAATGCCGGGGCGTTCGGGGTGATCGCGTGCAGCTCGATGACGCCGGAATTGCTCGATAAGGAAATCGCGGAGACGAAAAAACTTACGCAGAAACCGTTCGGCGTGAACCTCATCATCATGCACCCGCAGATGGATGAGCTGATCGCGGTGTGCAAAAAACACAAGGTAACGCATGTGGTGCTCGCAGGCGGCATCCCGAAAGACGGCTGGATCAAGGCGATCAAAGAATATGGCGCGAAGGTGATTGGCTTTGCGCCGTCGGCGATTATCGGGCGCAAGCTCGTACGGCTGGGCATCGACGCGCTGGTGATCGAAGGGATGGAAGCGGGTGGGCATATCGGCCCGGTATCCACCTCCGTGCTGGCGCAGGAAATTCTGCCGAACATCCGCGAAGTGCCGGTGTTCGTGGCAGGCGGCATCGGCCGCGGCGAGGCGATGGCGTCGTATCTGGAGATGGGTGCGGCAGGCGTGCAGCTCGGCACGCGCTTTGTGTGCGCCACGGAATGCGTCGCCCATGCGAATTTCAAGGAATTGTTCATCCGCTCGCAGGCGCGCGACGCCATGCCGTCGGTGCAGATCGACCCGGATTTCCCGGTGATCCCGGTGCGCGCGATCGTGAATAAAGCGTCCGACGCCTTCACGCGCACGCAGCATGAGGTGATCGCGCAGTTCCGCAGCGGCGCGCTGGATAAGAAAGAAGCGCAGCTCAAGATCGAGCATTTCTGGGCGGGCGCGTTGCGCAAAGCCGTGGTAGACGGTGACGTGGAAAACGGCTCGGTCATGGCCGGGCAAAGCGTGGGGATGGTGACCAAAATCCAGCCCTGCAAGGAAATCGTGGATGAGCTGGTCGCGCAGGCCGAGGCGCATCTTGCCGCCAAACCCCATCTTTCGGCCGTGCCGGGTGCGCTGTGTCAGGCCTGAAGAAAAAAATAGCGCCGTCCGCTTCTCCGCTTACCCTGCTGCGTCAGATTCGCGACGTGATGGCACAAGCCGCAGGTGCGCAGGCGCGGCTCGACCAGGTAGTGAAAATTATCGCGGGCGGCATGAATTCGGAAGTGTGCTCGGTATATCTCTTGCGCGCAGGCGATATTCTTGAATTGTTCGCAAGCGAAGGGCTTAAAAAATCCTCGGTGCACCTGACACGGTTGACCGTGGGGCAGGGGCTGGTGGGTTCGATCGCTGCCAGCGCGCAACCGCTGAACATTGCCGACGCCGCCTCGCATCCCAAGTTTGAATACCGCCCGGAAACGGGGGAAGAAATCTACAGCTCGTTCATCGGCGTGCCGATTTTGCAGGGCGGGCGGGTGATCGGCGTACTCGTCGTGCAGGGGAAAAAAGCTACGCGCTATTCGCAGGCGCAGGCGGAAGTGCTGCAGACGGTGGCGATGGTGCTGTCGGAAATGGCGATGTCGGGTCAGCTCGTCGATAAGCAGGAAATCAAGACGGCTACTGAAGGTTTGGTATCTCAGCAATTATCGGGTATGCGCCTGTCGTCGGGCATCGTGAAAGCGCCAGCGGTGCTGCACCGCCCGCAGTTGGTGATTACGCGCTACGTTGCCTCCGACATCGATCTTGAGAAAACGCGTTTCAATACGGCATTGCGCTCGCTGCAGGATACGTTCGACCAGTATATCGAGTCCTCCGGCCTTGCTGAGGACGATGAAAAGCGGCAGATCATTGAAACCTACGTTTTATTCACGCAGGATCGCGGCTGGGCGGCGCGCATTGAAGCAGCGATCGCATCCGGTCTGACGGCGGAAGCGTCCGTGCGCAAAGTGCAGGAAGAGCTGCAGGCGCGCATGAACCAGATCGCCGATTCCTACATCAAAGAACGCATGCAGGATCTGGAAGATGTCTCCAATCGCCTGCTGCATGTGCTGATGGACAAGCCCATCGCGCCTGCGCCGCATGAGTTGCCGGAGCGGTTTATTTTAGTCGCTCGTACGCTGGGACCAGCGGAATTGCTGGATTACGACCATACGCGCATCAAGGGGCTGGTGCTGGAGGAAGGCTCATCCACCTCGCACACGGCGGTGATCGCGCGCGCCATGGATATTCCCGCGCTTGCCAAGGTTGAGCAGGCCACCTCGGTGATCCAGCCGGGCGATCTGTTGATTCTGGACGGCGAATCGGGCACCGTCTATGTGCGCCCGAGCGATAGCCTCGAAGAAGCGATGGATCAGCATATCCGCCAGCATGCGCTGCGCGCCGCCGAATACGCCTCGCTGCGCGATGTCGCGCCCGTAACGAAAGACGGCGTGAAAATTTCGCTGAACATCAACGCCGGGTTATTCGTGGATGCCGCCAGCGTGTTGCAGGAAGGGGTGGACGGCATCGGTCTTTATCGCACCGAGCTGCCCTACATGACCTCGCATAATTTCCCGGAAGTGGAAGTGCAGCGCCAGCTTTACGCGCGCATGCAGGAGCAGCTTCCCGGCAAGCGCATTATTTTCCGCAGTTTCGACATCGGCGGTGACAAGAAAGTGCCCTACCTCCATGCGGGTGAGGAAGAAAACCCGGCGATGGGCTGGCGGGCGACGCGCATCGGGCTTGACCATCCGGGCATATTGCGCACGCAATTTCGTGCGCTGATCGCCGCTTCGCCCGGCCGCCCGCTGCATGTGATGTTCCCCTTCATCGCGCAGGTGGCGGAATACGATGCGGCGCGGCACCTGTTCGATCAGGAAATGGCGCTGGCGAAGGAATCCGGGCAGGCGGTGCCATCGGAGATAAAAATCGGCATCATGATCGAAATCCCCGCCATATTGTGGCAGCTCGACGCCCTCCTGCCGAAAATAGATTTCCTTTCTATCGGCAGCAACGATTTGATGCAGTTTCTATTCGCTTGCGACCGCGGTGCGCTGCATATGGCGGAATGGTACGACACGTTGTCGCCCGTGATGCTGAAAGTGGTGCAGGGCGTGGTGATGAAGGCGAAAGAATATAATGTGGAAGTCGGCTTCTGCGGTGAAATGGCGAGGAAGCCGCTGGATGCGCTGGCGCTTCTGGGCGTAGGCGTGCGAAGCCTGTCGGTGTCGTCGTCAGCGATTGCGCCGGTGAAGGCGATGATCGTAAGCCTCGACCTCGGTGATCTTTCCCGCTATATGGACTACCTGCTTACCACGGACGAAAGCAGCGTGCGGCACTGGCTTGCCGCGTACGCGCGCGACCACAACATAGCGGCAATATGACAACGACCTATTCCGAAATCGGCACGCTCCTGCGTGCGGCAAGGCTGGAGATGCGCATTGGTATCGAAGATGCCGCGCAGTCATTGCATATCCGCGTGCGCTATCTCGAAGCGCTCGAACAAGGCGAGATGGACGTGCTGCCGGGGCTGGCGTACGCCAAGGGCTACCTGCTGTCCTACGCCGCGTTTTTGCGGCTGGACAGGGATGAAATAGTGCGCCGTTTTGAACAGGTGGAAAGCGGCATTGAGCAGCGCGCTTTCTTCATGCCGCAGGTGCTTAGGCGCGAAAAATCGCCGCCGAAGCCGGTGGTGATGGGCGGGTTGGCGGTGGCTTTTGTAGCGTATCTGGTGTGGGCGCTGGCGCTAAGGTCTCAATATAGCTCGATTTCCGTGGTGGATGCCCCGCCCGGAAGCACGCCGGTTTCCGCCGCCATGGTTGACAATGTCGCTTGCCTTCGCGCCCCGGACGTATTATACCCCCCGTGTCATTATCCGGGTGTCAAAAAAGCGGAATTTACGCTGGTGCCCTTGCAAGGTCAGGTGAGAACGATAATGGACTTAAAATAATTCCCTGACGCAAACGTTTACTATGATGGATGGATTGTTGCCCAAACGCCGGGATTCCTATCAGCTTGTGATTGGCCGCACCGCCATTGGCGGAGGCGCACCCGTGGCCGTGCAGTCTATGACCAACACGGACACCGCCGACATCGAAGCGACGGTGGCGCAGGTGCGCGCACTTGCCGACGCCGGGTCGGAACTGGTGCGCATCACGGTGAATAACGAAGCCGCCGCCGCCGCAGTGCCTGCCATCCGCGAGAAGCTGGACGCGCATGCCTGCGACGTGCCGCTGGTCGGCGATTTCCATTATAACGGGCACACGTTGCTCAAAAATTACCCCGCCATGGCGAAAGCGTTGGCGAAATACCGCATCAATCCCGGCAATGTCGGTTTTGCCGATAAGCATGACGCGCAGTTCGCCGCGATGATCGAGGTGGCGATTGCCAATGATAAACCGGTGCGCATCGGTGCGAACTGGGGCAGCCTGGATCAGCAAATGCTCGCGCAGGTGATGGATGAAAACGCGAAGCTCACAGCGCCCAAAGACGCGAACGCGGTAATGCGCGAGGCGCTGGTGCGCTCGGCGATTGAAAGCGCGAAAAAGGCGGAGAGCTTAGGGCTAGCGCGTGAGAAGGTTATTCTATCGTGCAAAGTAAGCCGCGTGCAGGATCTGATCGCGGTGTATCGCGACCTTGCCACGCGTTGCAGCTATGCGCTGCATCTGGGGCTTACCGAAGCGGGCATGGGCAGCAAGGGTATTGTGGCGTCTGCTGCTGCATTGTCGGTGTTATTGCAGGAAGGCATCGGCGATACGATCCGCATTTCGCTGACCCCCGAACCGAACGGCGACCGCACGCAGGAAGTGCGCGTGGCGCAGGAATTATTGCAGTCGATGGGCCTGCGCGCGTTCACGCCGCAAGTCACCGCCTGCCCAGGCTGCGGCCGCACCACCAGCACCGTGTTTCAGGAGCTGGCGGAAAAAATCGAAAACTATCTGCGTGCGCAGATGCCGGTGTGGAAACAGGCCTACGCAGGCGTGGAAACCATGAACGTCGCGGTGATGGGCTGCATCGTCAACGGCCCCGGCGAAAGTAAGCACGCCAATATCGGCATCTCGCTGCCCGGCACCGGCGAAACCCCGTCCGCGCCCGTCTTCGTAGACGGCAAAAAAACCGTGACGCTCCGCGGCGAACGTATCGCCGAGGAATTCCAGGCGATTGTGGAGAATTATGTGAAAATGAAATACGGCAATTGTCATCCTGAGCGTAGCGAAGGATCTACTGCCGCAAAGAAAGATCCTTCGGCATTGCCTCAGGATGACAGGAGAAAACAGCATGTCGCATAAACTCCAGCCCGTACGCGGGACGCATGATATTTTGCCGGAAGAGTTTGAGAAATTTCAGGAAACAGTGAGCTTTGCGCGTGAGCTGGGCGTACTTTATGGCTTTCAAGAAATGGCCATACCGATCTTCGAGTCGACCGATGTTTTTGCACGCTCCATCGGCGAAACATCCGATATAGTTAGTAAGGAAATGTTCAGCTTCAAAACCAAAGGTGAAGATTCCGTGACATTGCGTCCGGAATTTACCGCAGGCATCGTACGCTCTTTCCTTTATAATGGGTTGCAGCAAAAGCTACCATTGAAGCTGTTTTCCACCGGCCCACTGTTTCGCTATGAGCGTCCTCAAAAAGGCCGCCAACGTCAATTCCATCAGGTGAACTATGAATGGCTTGGCGATGATAGCGTGCAGGCAGATGTAGAGCTTATTACGCTGGCAGGGCATTTATTATTCGTGCTTACCGGACGCGCCAACTGCAAGCTGCTTATCAATACGCTGGGTGATCAGGAAAGTCGCGTGCGTTACCGCGATGCACTGGTGCAATACCTGACGCCACATGCAAGAGCCTTGTCGGAAGATAGCCAACGCCGCTTGACGAGCAATCCATTGCGCATTCTGGATTCTAAAAGCCCTGAGGATAAAAAAATTACCGAAGGCGCTCCGAAAATTACCGATTACCTTAGCGATAAGGCTAAGAAACGCTTCGATGCTGTCTATGAAGCATTGAGCCAGAAAGACACTATCTTTTTCCAGAATGTAGAGCGATGCCCCTCTCTTGTGCGCGGGCTCGATTATTATAGCGATACGGTATTTGAATTCGTATCCGAAGCAGATGAAATGGGTGCGCAAAATACGGTGTTGGCGGGGGGGCGCTATGATGGATTGGTTGAACAGATGGGCGGTAAGCCAACGCCTGCAATAGGTTTTGCCGCCGGGGTAGAGCGTCTGTTGCTTTTGAGCAAGTACGGAAACCACGAACCAATCCAAAAAATTAAAATTGCAATACTACCATTCGAAAAAATTAAACCATTGACCGTGCATATCATTGCCGCGGCTCTTCGTCTTAACCTGTTTACCATGCTGCAGAAAAACTGGAGCAAGCAGCAAGCTACGGTAGAAATTGCTTGGCAGGGAAAACTAAGTAAGCGACTGGAAAAAGCCGCAGTGCGTGGTGTTACGCATGCTGTTATCCTTGCGCCAGACGAACTTACGGAGAAGTTGTGCATCGTCCGTAATATGAACTTGCGGGATGAACAAAAAGTTCCCATTACCGATTTAAAAAATCATGACAGGCTTAAAGAATTATTCGATATGGATAGCAATAAATGAACTTCGAAGACCGTCTCCATACCCTAGTCCGCCGTCATGATGAGTTGCGTGATGCATTGTCGCGCGGGGAGGCTACGGGGCAGGAGTTTGTGAAATTGTCGCGGGAATATGCCGACCTTACGCCGCTGGTGGAGGTGATCCAGTCGTATCTGGGCGCGAAGAAATCGCTGTATGAGCTTGAACAGATGGTGAAAGACCCGGCGTGCGACGCGGACATGAAATCGATGGCCGACGACGAAATGCGCGAGATTCAGCAGAAAATGCCGGAGATGATGCGCGCGGTGCAGCTTGCGCTGCTGCCGAAGGACGCGGCGGATGAAAAGAACGCGATCCTCGAAGTGCGCGCGGGCACGGGCGGGGATGAGGCGGCGTTGTTCGCGGCCGATTTGTTCCGCATGTACCAGCGTTACGCGGCGAATCAGGGCTGGCGCTTTGAGGTGATGTCGATTTCCGACGGCGGCGCGGGCGGCTATAAGGATGCCACGGCGGAAATCACGGGTAAGGCGGTATTCGCCAAACTGAAATTTGAATCCGGCGTGCACCGCGTGCAGCGCGTGCCAACGACGGAAACGCAGGGGCGTATTCATACATCTGCGGCGACCGTGGCCGTGTTGCCGGAAGCGGAAGAGGTGGATATTAAAATCGAGGATAAGGATCTGCGTATCGACGTGTTCCGCTCATCGGGCCCCGGTGGGCAGTCAGTGAACACCACGGATTCGGCGGTGCGCATCGTGCATATCCCCACCGGCGTGACCGTGCAGCAGCAGGACGAAAAATCGCAGATAAAAAATAAAATCAAGGCGCTGAAAGTGTTGCGTGCACGGTTATATGAAATGGAGCGCGAAAAACTCGCCAACGAACGCGCGGGCATGCGCAAGGAACAGGTCGGCTCGGGCGACCGCTCGGAGCGCATCCGCACCTACAACTTCCCGCAAGGCCGCGTGACCGATCACCGCATCAACCTCACGCTCTATAAAATCGACGAAGTCATGAACGGCGACATCTCCGAACTCGCCGACGCGCTGATCGCCGACGATCAGGCGAAACAGCTGGCGGAGCTGGGCTGATGCGCGCATTCGCACTCACTCCCCAGTCACATACCGCCAAGGAAGCGCTGCGCGAAGCGGTGATGCGCTTGCAGGCGGAGCATATCGAAACCGCGTCGCTCGATGCGCGGCTGCTGCTGGAACATGCGCTGGGCGTCAGCCGCGAGCAGCTGTTGATGGCGCTCGACGAACCGCTGACGGCGTGGCAGGAAGATGCGTACCGCGATCTGGTGGATAGGCGTGCGCGGAGGCAGCCGGTGGCGCAGCTTATCGGCAGGCGCGAATTTTACGGGCTGGATTTCCGGGTGACCGAGCATACGCTCGACCCGAGGCCGGACAGCGAAACCATCATTCAGGCGCTCGTCAAAGCGATGCCCGACCGCGACGCGCCTTTGCGCATTCTCGATCTCGGCACGGGCACGGGCTGCCTGCTGCTGACGCTGCTCAACGAATTCCCGAACGCAAGCGGCGTCGGCGTCGATAAATGCCCGCATGCGCTGCGGGTGGCGATGGAAAACGCAGCCGCGCTCGGCGTGAAAACGCGCGCGCAGTTCATGTTGTCGGATTGGTGCGAAAAAATTGAGGGCAACTTCGACATCATCGTATCCAATCCACCTTATATCCCCACGCGCGATATTGCCGACTGCCCGCCGGAAGTATCGCAGCACGAACCGAAGCTGGCGCTCGACGGCGGCGAGGACGGGCTGGATTGCTACCGCACCATCATCGCCGCGCTGCCGCGCTTCCTCGCCAAGCGCGGGATGGCGGCGCTGGAAATGGGCATCGGCCAGCAGCAGGCGCTGGAAACGCTGGCCGTACAACACGCGCTGCAGGTGCATGCCGTCAGGCACGACATACAGCACTTGCCGCGATGCATTCTGCTCACCCCTAATCATTCACTTTAAAAAGGCTCCTACATGAGAAAGAGAACACCCATGCAAAACGCAACCGGCCACAGCAACCATAACAATCACAGGAAGCAGCGCTTCTCTCAGGGCGGCGGCTCCGGCGGCGGCCACAGCAACCATAACGGCGGCGGCCATAACCGCCCGCGCAAGAATTACGGCGCGCTGCGTGAAAAATACCTCGCTCAGGCGCGTGACACGCTGGCGCAGGGCGACCGCGTGCTGGCGGAAAACTACCTGCAGCATGCCGATCATTGCTACCGCATGATGATGGAAGAAAACGCTTCTCGCCCGCAGCAGCAGCCGCGCCCGCAGCAACAGCAGGCGCAGGCAGGCGAGAATATCGTCGTCGCGCAGGAAGAGGAAATTCCGCAGGCGGGCAGCCAGTTGCCTGCGTTCCTCACGGGGAATTACGAACCGGAGCAGCCCAAGCCCGAACCTGCTACTGCGCAGGGCTGGGAAGAACGCGACGAAGCGTGATCCGTCTCCCCCGCCTTATGCGGGGATGACGTTTTACTCTTTGATCCCAAATAAGCACGACTCACCCGTGCGGCACTCCTTGGCCAGTGTCGCGGAGAGCTTGTCGAACAGGAACGTGACTTCCAGCTTGAGCGGGATGAAGCGCGCGTCGTCGCTGTAATAGATATAAAGCGTCGGCTCTTTCGGGTCGTAATCCTTGCGCTCCGACTCGGTGTAGCCTGCCAGTAGCTTGCGGCGGGCGGACATGGCGATCACCGGGGTTTTTTTGCCGTTGTAGAGGATCGTGCGCTTGCCTTCCACGGTGAGGTCGAGTTGCGTAAGCCGCCTTCCGTCATAGGCCTTCAGGCTGAATGAGGGTTTTGCCGATTTTACGGCGTCCCACAATCCCTGCCGCATTTTCAGGTTTACAGTCAGCAGGTCGTGCGCGTTTTTTTTCAGCTCGGCGGGAACTTCCGGCCTGCGGTCACGGCTTTCGGGGGGGAGTGCCTGTTCCTCCGCGAGCACGCCTTTTTTGTAAACCAGCTTGGCGGAGCGGGCTTTTTTACGGGTGCGGTAACGTGATTCATAGGTGATGTTGGGGTAGGAATAGGCTGCGCCTTCGGCGGAGACGGTGGTGTGGCTGGAATGTTTGGTGAACAGCTTGACCAGCCCGGTGGTAACAACATCGGCGGTCATATCATACCCGGTGGCGGACTGCTCGGCTTCAAACCCGGCCTTGCCAAGCGGCATTCCGGCATAGGAAAATTCGTAAATTCCCTTGAAATTGAGCGGCGTCAAGGCGTCCGCCCCATAAGCGGGCATAGTCCAGCCGATAGCCAGCAGCGCCAACTTGCAGAAAAAAGATCTGCACCCCATATGTCCATTAGTAAGGTTCACCAGCACAGGATACGCCATGAAACTCGAAAAATACACGGATAAATCGAAACAACTCATCGAAGCCGCGCAGTCACTGGCGCTCAGGCGTGGTCACCAGCGGTTTATGCCTGAGCACGTGCTGGCGGCAATGATGGATGACCGCGAGCGCATTGCCGAGAAGCTCATCCGTGCCTGCGGGGGCAAGCCGGACATGGTGAGCGAACGGGTGCAGGCTGCTCTGGCAGCTATTCCTAAGGTGGAAGGCAGTGGGGCGGGGCAGCTCTATATTACGCCTGAAATCGCTCGTTTTTTTGAATCGGCGGAGCAACTCGCGGAAAAAGCCAACGACGATTACATCACGGTGGAGCGGCTGGTACAGGCGTTGAGCCTTAGTGGGAAGCTGCTTTCCGACGCCGGGGTAACGCCGCAGAAGCTCAACGCCGCCATCAACGATATGCGAAAAGGGCGGCTGGCGACGTCGCCCAACGCGGAAGACCAGTTCGAGGCGCTGAAAAAATACACCAAGGACTTCACCAAGCTGGCTGAGGACGGCAAGCTCGACCCGGTGATCGGCCGCGACGAAGAAATACGCCGCACCATGCAAGTGCTGTCGCGGCGCACGAAAAACAACCCGGTCTTGATCGGGGAGCCGGGCGTGGGCAAGACCGCCATCGTGGAAGGGCTGGCCAACCGTATCATCGCAGGCGACGTGCCGGAGACGCTGAAGGGCAAGCGGTTGCTTTCGCTCGATCTCGGCGCGCTGGTGGCGGGGGCAAAATTTCGTGGGGAGTTTGAAGAGCGCTTGAAAGCAGTGCTGTCGGAAATTGCCGCGAATGAAGGCGATGTGATCCTGTTCATCGATGAGCTGCATACGCTGGTGGGCGCGGGCGCGGCGGAAGGCTCGATGGACGCGTCGAACCTGCTGAAACCTGTGCTGGCGCGCGGTGAACTGCATTGCGTAGGCGCGACCACGCTCAACGAATACCGCAAATATATCGAAAAAGACGCGGCGCTGGCGCGGCGTTTCCAGTCGGTATTCGTATCGGAGCCGACGGTGGAAGATACGGTGTCGATCCTGCGTGGGCTGAAAGAAAAATATGAACTGCATCACGGCGTGCGCATCACCGATGCGGCGATTGTCGCGGCGGCGACGCTGTCTAACCGCTATATCAGCGACCGTTTCCTGCCGGACAAGGCGATTGATTTGATGGATGAAGCCGCCTCGCGCTTGCGCATGGAAGTCGATAGCAAGCCGGAAGAGTTGGATGAAATCGACCGTAAGGTGATCCAGCTTAAAATCGAACGCGAGGCGTTGAAGAAAGAGCCGGACGCGGCGTCGAAAATTCGTCTCGATAAGCTAGAAAAAGAATTGGTGACGCTGGAAAAACAGAGCGCCGATCTCACCTCGCGCTGGCAGTCGGAAAAATCGCAGATGGCGAGCGTGCAGAAACTCAAAGAGCAGATCGAGGAAGCCACGCGCAACCGCGATGTCGCCCAGCGCGAAGGCGATCTGGCCAAAGCGGGTGAGATCATGTACGGTGTGATCCCCAAATTGCAGGAAGAGCTGAAACAGGCGGAAGCCCTGACGCAGGACGCTATCATGAAAGAAGCGGTGGAAGCCGAAGACATCGCGTCCATCGTGTCGCGCTGGACGGGGATTCCGGTGGAAAAAATGCTCGAAGGCGAGCGCGAGAAGCTGCTGAAGATGGAAGATGCGCTGCGCGGCCGCGTGGTGGGGCAGGACGATGCGCTGGTGGCGATCAGCGACGCGGTGCGCCGCGCGCGCGCCGGGTTGCAGGATCCGTCGCGGCCTATCGGTTCGTTTCTCTTTTTGGGACCGACGGGTGTGGGCAAGACCGAATTATGCAAAGCGCTGGCAGAATTTATTTTCGACGACGAGGCGGCGTTGCTGCGCGTGGATATGTCGGAATTCATGGAAAAACATGCGGTCGCACGGTTGATCGGCGCACCTCCGGGCTATGTTGGGTATGAAGAAGGCGGCGTGATTACCGAAGCCGTGCGCCGCAGGCCGTATCAGGTCATGCTGTTCGACGAAGTGGAAAAAGCGCATCCGGATGTGTTCAATATCCTGTTACAGGTGCTCGATGACGGGCGGCTGACAGACGGGCAGGGGCGCACAGTGGATTTCCGCAACACGATTATCGTGCTGACCTCCAACCTCGGCTCGGACGCGTTGGCTAACGCCAAAGAGGGCGAAATCAGCGTGGCGGTACGCGAACAAGTGATGCAGCTGGTGCGCAAAGCCTTCCGCCCGGAATTCTTAAACCGCCTGGATGAGATCATCCTGTTCAAGCGGTTGGCGAAGGACAGCATGCACGCCATCGTGGATATACAGATCACAGGGCTGGCGAAACGCCTGAGCGAGCGCCATATCACGCTCACCCTCGACGACAAGGCGCGCGACTGGCTGGCGGAAGCGGGCTACGACCCCATGTACGGCGCGCGTCCGCTCAAACGCGTTATCCAGCGTGAGTTGCAGAACAAGCTAGCGGGCAAGTTGCTGGCTGGCGGCATTAAAGACGGCAGCGTGGTGAAAGTGTCGGCAGGCGCGGAAGGGCTGAAGATTCTTGAGGACAGGAAGTCGCTGCATTAGCGGCCTCCTATAATTCCCGCATTCCAACCTTTCTTCGTGGAGTCTGCCCCGCGGGAGTGTCCGCGATTCAGTGAGTCGATAGCGGCAGAGATGCGACGTTTGGCGCTTTCAGGTTCGATGCCCGACAGTTGTGTGATGTTGTAGGTGTGCGCCGAAATTTCGCCACTCATGTCCAGTCCGCCCTTTTGCGCGGCAACCAAGGGCACAAGTGCTTCAAATTCGGCGAGAGTGGCTGAGATTCGCTCTTTTTGCGTTCCTTGAGGATCCGTAATCTCTTTCAGCCTTCTTGAGTCGCTGAAAAATTTTTCCTCATTGTCTAGTATGGCTTGCTCGCCACGGGTGGCCGGAGCAGGCAGAGGAACAGCTTTTGTAACGAATTCCACAATATCTGCTTTTTTAAAAACATCTGAGATGGTCGGTTTTTTATTCGACATGGTATGGCTACTCCTAAACTTATGGTCTACGCCGCAGAATATAGCACGTTACATTCATAACGAATGTTAAACTTTTGTTACATTCGCGCCATCGGAGTATTTCGTTTAGTAACAAAACATTAAGCCTTTCTGACCTACACTCCCCGCATTGCCAATGAATGGGGGAGATGTCCATGCATGTTATGATCCTCGGCGGTATCGCGCTGTTTTGCGGCGTGATGGTTGCGTTATCGCAATTTGCCGTGCATGGGATGACGGTCATGGCGCTGGCTTGCGCGGGAGTAACGGCGCTTGCAGGGACGATCCTGCTGGTGCTGCGTCGTCGGGTAGGGTTGCTATTGCAGGCCATGGGCGTGGCAGAGGATACGCGGACGCGGTTCGCACGCTATGAACTAGCGCCCTACATGGTGTTCCTTTTATATGGGCTTGTGCTGGTGGGCGTTCGTCCTAACCTTGCGTTCGGGCTTTTGCTGTTTACGCTATTTGCGCTGTTGACGGTATTATTGCTGTGGTGTGTGGCCGGGCGTGCGCAGAAAGAGCGCTGGCTGGGCGCAACCGACGCTATCCCGGGGCTGTTTTTTATCTCAGGATTCGCAGCGCTGATCTATCAGGTGGTGTGGCAGCGCGTGCTGTTTACCACGTTCGGCATCAATATCGAATCGGTGACGGTGATCGTATCGGTATTCATGTTCGGGTTGGGCATGGGCGCGCTGGCAGGCGGGCTGGTGCAGAAGCGCTACCCGGAACGGCTGCTGGAATGGTTTGTCGCCATCGAAATCGCCATCGGTATATTCGGCGTGTGCAGCATTCCGCTGATCCGCGCGGCGGGCGCACTGGCGCCGCATGATTCGCTGCCTGCGCTGATCGGTGTGGTCTATGCGCTGCTGGCGTTGCCTACCATGCTGATGGGCGCCACCCTGCCGTTGCTGGTGGGGTATCTGCAACGGCATTTTGGCAATATCGGCAAAACGGTGGGCAAGCTATACGCCTACAACACGTTCGGTTCAGCGCTGGCTGCGTTTTTTACGGTGAATCTACTGTTTATCACGCTGGGGCAACAAGGGACGCTGGTGGTGGCGGGACTGTGCAATGTGCTGGTCGCATTGTGGGTGTGGGCGTTATGCAAAAGGGCAGGGAAGCTGAGCGAAGCGCCCATGCCCGCACAGGAAAGCGCAGGCCATGCGAAACTGCCTTACGGCATGGCGCTCGCCCTGTCAGCGGCGGTGGGCTATGCCTCGCTCAGCCTTGAGATATTATGGTTCCGCGTGATCGGGCTTATCAGCGGCGGAAAGCCGCAGATATTCGGCCTGCTGCTGACCGTATTCCTTGCGGGTATTGCGGCAGGGTCGCTGAAAGCGAAACAATGGAGCGAATCGGGGCGGGATATGCACCGGTTTATGACCCGCTCACTGGTGTGGCTTATGGTAAGCGCCTATGTATCACTGGCTCTGGCCGGCCTTATCGCGCAGTTGGCGGGAAAACCCGCAGGGCTGCTGGCGGCGTATGCCGCGACCGGGCTGCTGGCCTATTTCTCCGGCGGGATTTTCCCGGCGCTGTGCCATATGGGAATAAGCCCGCGTTCCTCGCACAAGCCGGGTATGGAGGTGGCGAAACTCTATTTCTGCAATATCGCAGGCGCGACTATCGGTTCGTTGCTTACCGGCTTCGTGCTGCTGGAATATTTCAGCCTTACCCAGAATATGGCGATCGTATGCGTGTTGCTGGCGGCAACGCTTTTTGCGTGGATGATTTATGCGTACAAGCCGAAACTGCTATCGCGGGCGCTTGCCGTGGCGATGGCGACGATAGCGCTGGTGCTGCATCCATCGTTGCATGGGCGCATACTGGAGTCGCTGTCCGGGCTTACTACCGCATCCGCCTACAAATACACGCATGAGAACCGCAGCGGTATCATCACCATCGAGGCGGATCCAGAAGGCGACAAGATTTACGGCAGCGGCGCATATGACGGGCGTTTCAATATCGATCCGGTGGAAGATCATAACGGTATTTTCCGCGTCTACATGCTGGCGGCCTTGCACCCGAATCCGCAGCGCATACTGCAAATGGGCATGAGCGGCGGCGCGGCCGTGCGTGTGCTGAGTATGTATAAGCCCGCACGCGAGGTGGTGACCATCGAGATCAATCCCGGCTACGCGGCGGTGCTGTCGCATTATCCCGACATTGTGCCGATATTGAACCACCCTAAGGTACGACTTGAAAAAGACGATGCGCGCCGCTGGCTGAATCGCCACCCGGACGAGCGTTTCGACGTGATTACGATGAACACCATGTATTTCTGGCGTAGTAACGCCACCAACCTGCTGTCGCGCGAGTTTCTTGAATTATGCAAGCGCCACCTGAATCCGGGCGGTGTACTCTATTACAACAGCACCGGCGCAGATGACAGCCACTACACTGCCGCGCATGTGTTCAAGCATGTGGTGAAATACACCAATTTCGTAGCAGCCAGCGATACGCCGTTTACAGTGAGTCATGAGCAGCGCAGGGAAAACCTGCTGCAATTCGTAGATGAGCAAGGCAACGCCGTGTTCAAAAAAGCTGATAAGCGCTACGCTCAGGTGTTAGATGCGTTGAGCAAGGAAGAGTTGGTGGATACGCGCGATACGCTGCTCGCGGGCGACGGGCTGTGGCTGATTACCGACGACAATATGGCGTCGGAATACCGTATCGAAAACCATTTCCTTACGCCGCACCTCTATTATGCGCTGTGGGGAAAGGAGTAATCAATTTTCTACGCGTTGCTCCGGTGTAGCGTCGGCCAGCGTGACGTTGCGGCTGTTGGCGGGCGATGTGGCGAGCGCTGCCTGAATCTGGCTGATGTTCTTGCGGAATGCTGCCAGCTCTTTGCCTTGCAGTACATTGCCAGTCTTGAACTTCACGCTGGACGGGTTGACCTGCTCGCCGCGTGCGAGGATTTCATAATGCAGGTGCGGGCCGGTGGACATGCCGGTGCTGCCGACATAGGCGATGATTTGCCCCTGTTTTACTTTCGTGCCCGGCGAAATGCCTTTGGCGAAACGGCTGATATGCGCGTAGGCGCTGGCATAGGTGGCGTTATGCTTGATGCGCAGGTAATTGCCGTATCCGCCTTTCACGCCGACGAAATCGACCATGCCGTCGCCAGCCGCGTAAATCGGCGTGCCGGTAGCTGCGCCGAAATCGACGCCACGGTGCATTTTCGTGTAGCCCAACAGGGGATGGCTACGCATGCCGAAACCCGAAGTGATTTTTGCGCCGTTGATCGGCGTGCGCAGCAGCGCCTTGCGGACGCTTTCACCTTTCGCATTATAATAATCCGCACTGCCCTGCTTATCGACGTAACGATAGATTTTCAGCGGGCGGTCTCCTAATTCCAACTCGGCGTAGATAATGTTGCCGTAGCCTGTAAGCTGGCCGTCCTTGGTTTCCAGGCGCTCATACATCACGTCGAGCGAATCGCCCTGCTTGATGTCGCGCTGGAAATCCACGTCGTAGCTGTATGCGTTGATAATTTCCGATAACAGCGTGGGCGAAAGCCCCTTTTCCACGCCGGTTTCATACAGGCTGCTGGTGATCTCGCCGCTGACGCGCGCCACTTTGCGTTCAACCGGCATGTCTATTTTTTTCACCGCGAACGCATCGTCCTTGCGCGTGAGCTCAAGCGAGGAAGTCAGCGAAATTGGTAACTCCATCGCCTGCATGAACGGCTTAGCATCGCTGGGCTGGCTTTTATCGAGATGCACCGCGATTGTCTGGCCAATATCGAGTTTCTTCGGATCGTATACTTTGCGGATGGCCTGCACCGCGCTTTCCGCTTCCTCGTAGGAAATGCCGGTGTCGGTGAGCATATTGATGAGCGTGTCGCCGTTTTCAACTTTCACATTCATCGTGAGCGGGTAGGTGGCAGCGGCTTCTGACGCGGCGGGCGCATCTGCCACTACCGGTGCAGGCGTCTCCTCAGCCGCAAGCAGCGTAACTTCTTTGCTCGGCTCTTCGATCGCGGCAACGGGTGGAAGCGCTGCGGCCGGTAGAGCGTCAACCGGCTGCAAGGTGGCGGTGACGACCGGCGCCAGCTGCATATCCACGGTGGCGAGGATCGGTTCGGGGGAAGTCAGTGGCTCTGCGGCGGTGGGAGCGGGTTCTGCGGTTAGCCACGGGTTGGGCATGCCGGAGGTGAAGGCAGCGGTGCAGCCTACGCCGAACGCCATGCCGAGCACGAACCACGAGGTGCGGAGCCTGTTTGCGCGTGCCGCCGGTAGCGAGCGCGACGTGACCTTCAGCGGGTACGAAAGAAGCGGTTCCTGCATCATGCCGCTCTAAACAACTGAATCATCGGACGTTACCTTCCGTTTGCGAACCTTGTGTATCCCTACTGGTTAGGCCATTTTCGCGCGCATGCCAACCCAAAATCACAGTGCGGGCATTTATTTTGCCCTATCTGCTAATTTTAGCTTGACGCCACTAGACTACAACATTAAATTACGCGCCTCCGCTGAATTGGGGTGACGTTTTTTGCTAAGTGTTTGATTAAAAAAACCGTTCAAATTCAAACTTTAATTCGCGGCGAATATAGAATTCTTTTTACCGTTATTTGCCCGAACTCATCGGCTTATGGCGGGTATTTAAGGAAACACTTGAAAAAAGGGTATTATTGATGCCAACCATCAATCAGTTGGTCCGCAGTCCTCGTCGTGCCATTGGCAAGCGCAACAAAGTGCCTGCGCTCCAGGCATGTCCGCAAAAACGCGGCGTGTGCACGCAGGTAAAGACCGTCACTCCGAAAAAACCGAACTCGGCTCTCCGTAAGGTCGCGCGTATCCGCCTGACCAACGGCCACGAAGTATTCGGCTACATTCCTGGCGAAGGCCACAACCTGCAGGAGCACTCGGTTGTGCTGATCCGCGGCGGCCGCGTAAAGGATTTGCCCGGTGTTCGCTACCACATCATCCGTGGCACGCTCGATACTCAGGGTGTCAAAAACCGTAAACAATCGCGCTCCGCTTACGGCGCGAAACGTCCCAAATAATAGGTGAGATATGTCACGTCGTCGCGCTGCCATTAAAAGAGAAGTTCTGCCGGACGCCAAATTCGGCGATATCGTGCTGACCAAGCTGATCAACACCATGATGTATAGCGGCAAGAAATCCGCCTCTGAAACCATCGCGTACGAAGCGCTGGACATCATCCAGAAAAAAACCAGCCAGGATCCGCTGAAATTCTTCCATGAAGCGCTCAACAATATTAAGCCGTCGGTGGAAGTTCGCTCCCGCCGCGTCGGTGGCGCCACTTATCAGGTGCCGACCGAAGTGCGCGAAGAGCGCCGCCTTGCGCTGGCGCTCCGCTGGCTGATTGCGGCCGCACGTGCCCGCAAAGAAAAAACGATGCGCGACCGTATCGCCGCCGAATTGATGGATGCGGCTAACAGCCGCGGTGGTGCGGTGACCAAGCGCGAAAACACCCATAAGATGGCCGAAGCGAACAAAGCGTTCAGCCATTACCGCTGGTAAGAGGGAATCATGTCACGTAAGACCCCTCTTAAAGACTATCGCAACATTGGTATCTGCGCGCATATCGACGCGGGCAAAACGACGACCACTGAACGTATTCTCTATTATACCGGCAAGTCCCACAAAATCGGCGAAGTGCACGAAGGCGCCGCCACTATGGACTGGATGGAGCAGGAGCAAGAGCGCGGCATCACGATTACGTCGGCTGCGACGACCTGTTTCTGGAAAGACCATCGCATTAACATCATCGATACTCCCGGCCACGTGGATTTCACCATTGAAGTAGAGCGCTCCATGCGCGTGCTCGATGGCGCGGTTACCGTATTCGATTCGGTTGCCGGCGTTGAGCCTCAATCCGAAACCGTATGGCGCCAGGCTGACAAATACCATGTGCCCCGCATCTGTTTCGTTAACAAGATGGATCGCATCGGCGCGAATTTTGACCGTACCGTGCAGATGATGATCGACCGCCTCGGTACCCGTCCGCTGATCGTGAATTTCCCGATCGGTTCGGAAGACAAGTATGAAGGCGTCGTCGATTTGATCAAGATGAAAGAAATCGTGTGGAAGGGCGAAGAGCTTGGCGCGAAATTTGAAGAGCAGCCGATCCGCGCTGAATTTCAGGAAAAAGCCAAGACGCTGCGCACACAGATGATCGAAACCGCCGTCGAAATGGATGATGCGGTGATGGAAAAATATCTGGGCGGTGCCGAGCCGACTGAAGCTGAGCTCAAGAATTGTATCCGTAAAGGTACGGTGGCGTTCAAGTTCGTGCCCGTGCTCAACGGTGCGGCGTTCAAGAACAAAGGCGTGCAGCCCATGCTCGACGCGGTGGTGGATTTCCTCCCGAGCCCCGTCGATATTCCGCCCGTAGTCGCGCATTTGCCGGATTCGGACGATACTGTTACACGCAAAGCCGACGATAGCGAAAAATTCTCCGGCCTCGCATTCAAAATTATGACCGATCCGTTCGTAGGCTCGCTTACCTTCGTGCGTATCTATTCCGGTACGCTGGCGTCGGGTTCGTATGTGCAGAACACGGTGAAGGAAAACCGCGAACGTGTAGGCCGCATGCTGCTTATGCACGCAAACAGCCGTGAAGACGTGAAAGAAGCCTATGCAGGCGACATCGTTGCGCTCGCAGGCCTCAAGAACACCACCACCGGCGATACGATTTGCGATGTCGATCATCAGGTGATTTTAGAACGCATGGAATTCCCCGAGCCGGTAATCGAGCTCGCCGTTGAGCCGAAAACCAAGGCCGATCAGGAAAAAATGGGTATCGCGCTGTCGCGCCTCGCGTCGGAAGATCCTTCCCTGCGTCTATCCACCAACGAAGAAACCGGCCAGACCATTCTTAAGGGTATGGGCGAATTGCACCTCGAAATCATCGTGGATCGCATGAAGCGCGAATTCAAGGTGGAAGCCAATGTCGGCGCACCTCAGGTGGCGTATCGCGAAACCATCACCAAGAAGCAGCAGATCGATTACACGCACAAGAAACAGTCCGGCGGTTCCGGCCAGTTCGCGCGCGTCATCATCGATTTCGAACCGCTTCCCCCGGGATCAGGCTTCGTATTCGAAAGCAAGGTCGTCGGTGGCTCGGTTCCAAAGGAATATGTCCCGGGCGTTGAAAAAGGTCTTGAAGCATCGCTCTCCAATGGTGTAGTAGCTGGCTTCCCGATGATCGACTTTAAGGCAACGTTGGTTGACGGCGCGTACCACGATGTGGATTCGTCGGCCCTCGCGTTTGAAATCGCCGCGCGCGCTTCGTTCCGCGAAGGTCTGCCGAAATGCATGCCTGTGTTGCTCGAACCCATCATGAAGGTGGAAGTCGTGACGCCGGAAGATTATATGGGCGACGTGATCGGCGATTTGTCGTCACGCCGCGGTCAGGTTACCGGTATGGACAGCCGTGGCAATGCTCGCGTTGTCGATGCGATGGTGCCGCTGGGCAGCATGTTCGGTTATGTGAACACGCTGCGTTCTATGTCGCAGGGGCGCGCACAATATTCGATGCAGTTCGACCACTATGAGCAGGTGCCGAGCAACGTCGCTGAGGAGATCAAGAAAAAAGTAGCTTAGTTTTTTGTATATATATTTTTTAATTATCGAACACATGTCTTCGGAGAATTGATATGACCAAAGAGAAATTTGAACGCACGAAACCGCATTGCAACATTGGTACGATCG
>CAZYBO010000003.1:338751-393892 GCA_964645205.1 uncultured Rickettsiales bacterium | reverse complement strand
TCCGCGAAGGCGGCAGGACCGTGGGTGCGGGTGTGGTCGCGAAGATTGTTGAGTAACCGTAGTTAATGCGGATTTGAAAGTAAAAGGACAGTAGTAATGCAGAACCAGAAGATACGCATTTGGCTTAAAGCGTTCGATCACCGCGTGCTCGATACGAGCACTGCGGAAATCGTTTCGACCGCCAAGCGCACCGGCGCACAGGTGCACGGGCCGATCCCGTTGCCGCGCCGTATTCAGCGTTTCACGGTCAACCGTTCGCCGCACATCGACAAAAAGTCGCGCGAGCAGTTTGAAATCCGTACGCACAAGCGCCTGATCGACATTTACGATCCGACGCCGCAGACGGTCGACGCGCTGATGAAGCTCGACCTCGCGTCCGGCGTGGACATCAAAATCAAAGCGGAGGCAGCGTAATATGCGTACCGGATTGATCGCAAAAAAGATCGGCATGACCAACGTCTATTCCGAAGAAGGCGAAGAGCTGTGCGTGACCGTACTGCACATTGAAGAGTGTCAGGTGGTTGCCAGCAAAACCAAGGAAAAGCACGGCTATAACGCCGTACAGCTCGGCGTCGGCAAAGCCAAGGTAAAGAACGTAAGCAAATCCTTGCGCGGGCATTTCGCCAAGGCGAAAGTCGAACCGAAAAGCAAGCTCGTTGAGTTCCGCGTGGCGGAAAACGCCTTGCTGGAACCGGGCGCTGAAATCGTCGCTAGCCATTTCGTACCCGGCCAGTATGTCGACATTACCGGCAACACGGTCGGTAAGGGATTCGCGGGCGTTATGAAGCGCTGGAATTTCGCAGGTCTGGAAGCATCGCACGGCGTATCGGTTTCGCACCGTAGCCACGGCTCGACCGGTCAGCGTCAGGATCCAGGTCGCGTGTTCAAAGGTAAAAAGATGGCCGGCCATATGGGGGCTCGCCGCCGTACTACGCAGAATTTGCAGGTGGTTTCGGTGGATGACGAACAGGGCGTTATCATGATCCGCGGCGCTATCCCGGGTTCCGATAACGGCTATGTATTGGTGAAAGACGCGGTGAAGAAGGGCAGTCATCCTTCCGCTCCGTATCCCGCTGGTCTCCGTAAAAGCGCATCCGCACCCGCCGCTGAACAGCCTGCTGAACAACCGCAAGCGTAAAAAGAGCGATATATGAAAGTCAAAGTAGTCACATTAGAGAACAAGGCCGCCGGGGAGATCGAACTCGCAGATGATGTGTTCGGTCTCGAAGTGCGCAAAGACCTGCTCCACCGTATGGTGGAATGGCAGCGTTCCAAGGCGCGCGCCGGTACGCACAAAACCAAAACCGTCAGCGAAATCAGCGGTACGACCAAGAAGCCGTGGAAGCAAAAAGGCACCGGCAGCGCCCGTGCCGGTTCGCTCCGCTCCCCGCAGTTTCGCGGTGGCGCTACGATTTTCGGCCCCGTCGTTCGCAGCCATGAAGTGAGCATGCCGAAAAAAGTACGTAAGCTCGCGCTGAAAGTCGCGCTTTCTTCGAAACAGGCAGACGGCACGCTGATCGTAATCGATGGCACCAAGCTGAAAGATGCAAAAACCAAGACGATCGCCGGGATGTTCGCCAAGAACGGTTGGGACGCTCCGCTGATCATCGATGGTCAGGCGGTCGACGAATCCTTCGCAAAAGCTGCGCGCAACATTAAGTTCGTGGACGTGTTGCCGCAGATCGGCGCCAACGTGTACGACATCCTGCGTCACAAGCAGCTTGTTTTGACCAAAGATGCCGTGAAGCATCTGGAAGAGAGGCTTAAATGAAAGCTAAAGTAAAAAAAGCGGCTGCAACCCAGCCGAAAGAATCGCACTACGATGTGATCCTTTCGCCGGTTGTCACCGAAAAATCCACCGCCGCGTCAGAGCACAATAAAGTGCTGTTCAACGTGCATCTGGATGCCACCAAGGAAGACATCAAGTCGGCAGTCGAAGCGCTGTTCTCCGTGAAAGTCACCAAGGTGAACACCCTGCGTCGCGTGGGTAAGACCAAACGTTTCCGTAACACGGTCGGTAAGAAATCTGACAGCAAGAAAGCGATGATTACGCTGGCTGCCGGTCAGTCGATCGACTTAAGCTCGGGGGTAAAGTAACATGGCATTGAAAAGTTTCAAACCGACGACCCCCGCACAGCGTCAGCTGGTCATTGTAGACCGTTCGGAACTGTGGAAAGGCAAGCCAGTTAAGGCGCTGACTAAGGGTCTCAACAAATCCGGTGGACGCAATAATAACGGTCGTCTGACTTCATTCCGCGTTGGCGGCGGCCACAAGCAATCGTACCGCACGATCGATTTCAAGCGCCGCAAATTCGACATGCCCGCTACCGTCGAACGCCTCGAATACGATCCCAACCGCACCTCATTCATCGCCCTGATCAAATACCAGGACGGCGAGCAGGCCTACATCATCGCGCCGCAGCGTTTAGCGGTCGGCGATGTGATCGTCTCGGGCGAACGCGCAGACATTAAACCCGGCAACACGTTGCCGCTGAAGAACATTCCCGTCGGCACCATCGTGCACAACGTGGAAATGAAAGAAGGCCGCGGTGGGCAGCTCGCCCGTGCGGCCGGCTCGTATGTGCAGCTCGTCGGCAAGGATTCCGGCTTCGCGCAGATCAAATTGCGTTCGGGTGAATTGCGCATGGTGCGCTCCGAATGTTTGGCCACCATCGGCGCCGTGTCCAACCCCGATCACCAGAACGCGGTGATCGGCAAGGCAGGCCGTTCACGCTGGCTCGGTATCCGCCCGTGCGTACGCGGCGTGGCGATGAACCCGGTAGACCATCCGCATGGTGGCGGCGAAGGCCGCACCTCGGGCGGCCGTCACCCGGTAACGCCGTGGGGCAAGGGCACGAAGGGTACCAAGACCCGTTCGCGCAAAAAGAAGAATAAAATGATTCTGAAGAGCAGAAGGCAGAAATAATTATGGCACGTTCAGTTTGGAAAGGTCCGTTCGTAGACGGATACATGTTGAAGAAAGCGGATCAGGCGCGCGCGTCCGGCCGTAACCAGATCATCAAAACCTGGTCGCGCCGTTCAACGATTTTGCCGCAGTTCGTGGGTCTTACCTTCGGCGTGTATAACGGCAAGAAATTTATCCCGGTTTCCGTCAACGAAGATATGATCGGCCACAAGTTTGGCGAATTCGCCCCGACGCGTACCTTCAACGGTCACAGCGCAGTGGTGAAAAAAGCCGCTCCTGCCCCGGCTAAAAAAGCGTAACATGAAAGAGTGATGTATGGGTAAGCAAGCAAAAGAACGCACACTGGCCGACAACGAAGCGAAAGCGGTGATCAACCGCCTGCGCGTCAGCCCGCGCAAACTCAATCTGGTGGCAGGCATGATCCGTGGCATGGCTGTGGGCAAGGCGCTCACGCAGCTGGCGTTTTCGGAAAAGCGCATCGCGGTTGAAGTGAAAAAAGCGCTGCAGTCGGCAGTCGCCAACGCGGAAAACAACCATAACCTCAACGTGGACTCGCTCTACGTGAAGGAAGCCTATGTCGGCAAGAACCTGGTCATGAAGCGCATGCATACGCGCGGCCGTGGCCGTTCCGCCAGCATATTGAAACCTTTCGCCAACCTTACGCTGGTGCTGCGCGAAAAAGAGGAGAATGCATAATGGGTCAGAAGGTCAATGCCATAAGCCTGCGCGTCGGCATCAATAAAACGTGGGATTCCCGCTGGTACGCGGACGCGGGTTATGCCGACAGGCTGCACGAGGATTTCAAAATTCAGGCCTATCTGAAGAAAACCCTCGATGCTGCGGGCGTCAGCAAGATCGTGATCGAGCGTCCGAGCAAAAAGGCGCACATCACCATCCACACGGCACGTCCGGGCGTGGTGATCGGCAAGAAAGGCGCTGACATCGACAAGATTAAAAAGGACATCGGCAAGTTCACGAAAGACGAAGTGCAGATCAATATCGTCCCTGTGGCAAAGCCGGAACTCGATTCCACTCTGATCGCAGAGTCGATCGCGCAGCAGCTTGAAAAGCGCGTGGCGTTCCGCCGTGCGATGAAGCGCGCCGTGCAGTCGTGCCTGCGCCTCGGCGCACTCGGCATCCGCGTGAACGTAAGCGGCCGTCTGGGTGGCGCTGAAATCGCGCGCATGGAATGGTACCGCGAAGGCCGCGTGCCCTTGCACACGCTGCGCGCTGACGTCGATTACGGCGTGGCTCGCGCGGAAACCGCATACGGCACCATCGGTGTCAAAGTATGGGTATTCAAGGGCGAGATCGTCGGTAAGGAAAAGAAGATCCACATCGAGCCAGTAGCTGGTGAAGTGGTATCTTTAGAGAAACTGGAAACTGAAAACTAAACTGGATAATGGGCGACTAATTATATGATGAGTCCTAAGAAAACGAAGTTCCGCAAGGCGCATAAAGGCCGCATCCGTGGCAATGCGAAGGGTGGTTATACGCTCAATTTCGGCGAATATGGCCTGAAAGCCATGCAGCCGGAACGCATCACCGCGCGTCAGATCGAAGCGGCTCGCCGTGCGATTTCGCGCCATGTGAAGCGCGTCGGCCGTATGTGGATCCGCGTGTTCCCCGATCTGCCGATCACCCGCAAGCCCGCAGAAGTGCGCATGGGCTCGGGTAAGGGTTCGGTAGAATTCTGGGCTGCACGCGTAGAACCGGGTCGCATTTTGTTTGAAGTGGACGGCATTCCCGAGGCAGTCGCCCGCGAAGCGTTCGATCGTGCATCGGCCAAATTGCCGATCAAGACCAAATTCGTCGCTCGTCTGGCGGAAGGAGAATAATTATGAAAGCAACTGAACTTCGCGCAAAAAGCAAAGAGGAGCTTGCCGAAATGGTACTGTCCCTGAAAAAGGAACAGTTCAACCTCCGCTTCCAAGCCGCCACCGGCGCGCTGGAAAACAAAGGCCGCGTCAAGGAAGTGCGCAAGACCATCGCGCGCGTCAAGACGCTGCTCTCCGAAAAACCGGGTGCCGTTGCGCCCAAGGCAAAGAAACCGGCCGCGGCTAAAAAGCCCGCCGCTAAAAAAACGAAGAAGGGATAAACCATGCCAAGGCGTGTACTGCAAGGGGTCGTGGTAAGCGACAAAAACGAAAAGACGGTCACCGTGCGCGTTGATCGCCGCGTGTCGCACCCGATTTACAAGAAAACGATTCAGCGCTCGAAGAAATATGCCGCGCACGATGAGGAAAATCGCTTCAAGGTAGGCGACACCGTCCAGATCATCGAGTCGGCACCGATCTCGAAGAGCAAGCGCTGGCAGGTCGTCTACGAAGCATAAGGCATTAGGTATTAGGGAATAAATATATGATTCAACAACAATCGAACCTCGAAGTAGCCGATAATTCCGGTGCGCGTCGCGTGATGTGCATCAAGGTCATCGGCGGATCGAAGCGTAAATTCGCGAGCGTGGGCGACATCATCGTCGTGTCCATCAAGGAAGCGATTCCGCGCGGCAAGGTGAAAAAAGGTGAAGTGCATCGCGCAGTTATCGTGCGCACCCGCCGCGACATTCACCGTCCCGACGGCAGCACCATCCGCTTCGACAAGAACGCGGCCGTGTTGATCAGCAAGCAGAACGAACCGATCGGTACCCGTATCTTCGGCCCTGTGACCCGCGAACTCCGCGCGAAGCAGTTCATGAAGATCGTATCGCTCGCGCCTGAAGTATTGTAGGAAAAGAGAAGGTTATGGCAAATAAACTGAAAGTGAAAAAAGGCGACCAGGTGATCGTGCTTGCCGGTAAAGACAAAGGCAAGAAAGGCGAAATCGTGAAAGTGATTCCCGATGATCGCCGCGTGATCGTGGCAGGCGTCAACAAGGTGAAGCGCCACCAGAAACCGTCGGCCACCAGCGCAGGCGGGATGATCGAAAAAGAAGCGTCGCTGCACGTGTCCAACGTTGCGCTCATCGACCCGAAGGGCGGCAAGGCAACTCGCGTGGGCTATAAAAAATTAGAAGATGGAACCAAGGTGCGCGTCGCACGCCGTTCCGGTGAGGTGATCAATGGCTAAAACATCCGCAGCAAAAAAAGAGTCCGGCTACACGCCGCGCCTGCAGACGGTGTACGATAAGGAATTGCGCGCTGCCATGCAGAAGCAATTCAACTACAAGAACCCGATGCAGATTCCCAAGCTCGATAAGATCGTCATCAATATGGGCGTGGGCGAAACCGTAAACGACAGCAAGATCATTCAGGCTGCCGTGAACGAACTCGGCCTCATCACGGGCCAGAAGGCCGTCATCACCAAGTCGAAGAAAGCTATCGCCGGTTTCAAACTGCGCGAAGGCCTTGCCATCGGCTGCAAAGTGACGCTGCGTAAACAGCGTATGTACGAGTTTCTGGATCGCCTGATCAACACCGCCCTGCCGCGCGTACGCGACTTCCGCGGTGTGCCGGGCAAGAGCTTCGACGGCCGCGGCAATTACGCGCTCGGCCTGAAGGAACAGATCGTGTTCCCGGAAATTAACTACGATAAAATCGACCAGATCCGCGGCATGGACATCATCATCGTGACCACCGCTAAAACGGATGAAGAAGCGAAGGCTTTGCTGGCCGGCTTCCAGATGCCTTTTGTTAAATAGGGAGAATAGATTGTGGCTAAACTGAGCTCGATAAATAAAAACAACCGCCGCGCAAGCATGATCAAGAAAGCTGCAGGCAAACGCGCTGCGCTGAAAGCGATCATCATGAACCGCGAAACGTCGTTCGAAGACCGCATGCAGGCGACGATGAAGCTGGCGGCGCTCCCGCGCAACAGCTCGTCCACCCGTCACCGTAACCGTTGCGAACTGACCGGACGCGCACGCGGCGTATACCGTAAATTCAAACTCTCGCGCATCAAGCTGCGCGAACTTGGTTCGTTCGGGAAACTTCCCGGCCTCACCAAGGCAAGCTGGTAGGAGCGCACTATGTCGATGAATTTTCGTCTTGCCGATATGATGGCGCAGATCCGAAACGGGCAACAGGCTCGCCTCGGAACCGTGCGTTGCCAGGCCTCCAAGCTGCTGGGCAACGTACTCGAAGTGCTGAAGAACGAGGGCTATATCAACGGCTACAAAAAAGAAGTAGACGGCGGTAAAACCGAGTTTGAAATTGAACTGAAATATCACGAAGGCGAGAAGGTGATCAAGGAAATCGAAATGATCTCCAAGCCCGGCCGCCGCGTGTATTGTGAAATCTCCAAGCTGCCGAAATATTACAACGGTCTCGGCATCGCTATCCTTTCCACCTCTAAAGGTGTGATGTCGGATTTCGATGCGCGTATCGCCAATGTCGGCGGCGAAGTGCTGTGCAGCGTATTTTAGGATTATAGATTATGTCACGTGTAGGAAAACAGCCCGTTGCTATCCCGTCCGGTGTCACCGTTACGGTTAACGGCCTTGATGTCGCGATCAAAGGCGGCAAAGGCGAACTGAAAACGTCGGTCGCCCCGGAAGTGAAAGTGGAAGTGAAAGACGGCAAGGTATGGGTGCTTCCCATCAACAAAACCGCCCGCGCCCGCGCAATGTGGGGCACGTATCGCAACCAGATCAACGGTATGGTCGAAGGCGTGTCCAAGGGCTTCACCGTGAAGATGGAAATTCAGGGCGTCGGTTTCCGCGCCGCTGCTGATAAGAATTACCTGACCATCGCGCTGGGTTTTTCCCACGAAATCAAATACGCGATTCCCGCCGGTATCTCAATCGTATGTGAAAAGCCGACCTTGCTTTCCGTATCTGGTTTCGACAAGCGTCTGGTCGGTCAGGTTTCCGCGGAAATCCGCGCACTGCGTAAGCCTGAGCCGTACAAGGGCAAGGGTATCCGTTACGAAAACGAATATGTCCGTATGAAAGAAGGAAAGAAGAAGTAATATGACGCAGTCAGTCAAATCGAAATTCCTGTTCGACAGGCGCCAGAAGCGTACCCGCACCGCCATCCGCAAAAAAGCGGTGGGTCGCGTTCGTCTTTCCGTATTCCGTTCCGGGCAGCATATCTATGCTCAGCTGATCGACGACAGCAAAGGCCAGACGTTGGCTGCAGCTTCCTCGCTCGACAAGGAAATCAAGGGCAAGATCAAATCTACCTGCACGGTGGAAGCGGCGAAGTCCGTCGGCGAGCTGATCGCTAAAAAGGCGAAGGACGTAAAAGTAAAAGAAGTCGTGTTCGACCGCGGCGGGTATCTGTTCCATGGCCGCGTGAAAGCGCTGGCGGATGCCGCGCGTGAACACGGGCTTTCATTTTAATTTCAAGGTTAGGACAGCAATATGGCACGTGAGCAACGCAACGAAGAGCGCAAGGGCAGGGACCGCGAAGAAGGCAGCGAACTGATCGACAAGCTGGTTTCGATCAACCGCGTCGCGAAAGTAGTGAAGGGCGGTCGCCGTTTCGGTTTCGCAGCTTTGGTCGTTGTCGGCGACGGCAAAGGCAAAGTCGGCTACGGCTCCGGTAAGGCGAAGGAAGTATCCGACGCGATGCGCAAGGCGCTGGACTCCGCCAAGAAATCCATGGTGCGTATTCCGTTGCGCGAAGGCCGCACCCTGCACCACGATATTTACGGTCGCTACGGCGCCGGCAAAGTCATCATCCGCACCGCGCCGACCGGTACCGGCATCATCGCCGGCGGCCCGATGCGCGCTGTGTTTGAAGCGCTCGGCGTGCAGGACGTAGTGGCAAAATCGGTTGGTACCTCCAACCCGCACAACATGTTGAAGGCGACTTTCAACGCGCTGAGCGAAATGCGCTCCCCGCGCGCGGTTGCTGCCAAGCGCGGCAAAAAAGTGGGTGACATCGTCGAACGCCGTGAAGGTAGCGCCGGCAGCGACGACAAGAAAACAGCAGCTAAGGAATAAGCACCATGCCGACGACAGAAAAAAGCGCAGCAGTGAAGCAGAAGATCGGCAAACCCGCAGCCGCCGCCGCTAAAACGGCAGCAAAAGAAAAAGCAGTGCCCGCTAAAGCCTCTGCCGCAGGCAAGGTGAAGGTGACACAGGTTCAGGGCTCGATCGCCCGCAAACACGACCAGCGCTCGACCCTCATCGGTCTCGGCCTGAACAAGCGCCACCGTTCGCGCGTGCTGGAGGACACTCCGTCCGTTCGCGGGATGATCCGCAAAGTGCAACATCTCGTCATCGTAGAGAAAGCGTAAAAAGGTACACCATGCAGCTCAATGAATTACAAGACAACCCCGGCTCAAAAAAGCGCAGGATGCGCGTAGGTCGCGGCATCGGTTCCGGTAAAGGCAAAACCTCGGGTCGCGGCGGCAAAGGCCAGACTGCGCGCACGGGCGTACGCATCAACGGCTTTGAGGGTGGTCAGACGCCAATTCATCGCCGCCTGCCGAAACGCGGCTTCACCAATCACTCGCGCAAGGAAATCGCCGCCGTCAATACGGGCGCGATCCAGAAAGCGATTGATACCGGTGCTCTCGATGGCAAGAAGGACATCACCCTTGCGGCACTCGTTGCAGCAGGTCTTGTCCGCAAGCAGAGCAAGGAAGTGAAGCTGCTCGCCAAAGGCGAACTGAAAGCCAAGGTTACTCTGCACGTGCAGTTCGCGTCGGAATCAGCCAAGGCCGCCGTCGAAAAATCGGGTGGAAAATTAGTTGTGGGCGAATAGCCGATAGGCGGTAGCAATTTACCGATTAGCGACTATATCTAACGACTATCTCAACTAACGACCGGTATTTTCCTATGACTTCAGCCGCAGAACGCCTAGCCGCCAACATGAATTTCGGGGTATTTTCCCGCGCCACGGAGTTGAAAAAGCGGTTATGGTTCGTGCTCGGCGCGCTGATCGTCTACCGCCTCGGCACCTATATCCCCGTACCCGGCATCGATCCGCACATCCTTCAGGAAATTTTTGAAAAGCATAGTGGCGGCGTACTCGGCGTGTTCAACATGTTTTCCGGCGGCGCGCTCTCGCGCATGACGATTTTCGCCCTCGCCGTGATGCCCTACATCTCCGCGTCGATCATTATTCAGGTGTTGACGGTGGCCGTGCCTCAGTTGGCTGCGCTGAAAAAAGAAGGCGAGGCGGGGCGTCGCAAAATCAACCAGTATACGCGCTTTGGCACGGTATTCCTCGCTGCGTTTCAGGGGTACGGCATAGCTGTGGGCTTAGAAGGCATGACCGGCTCGCGCGGTTCGGCGGTGATCGATCCTGGCGCATTTTTCTTATTTACCACCACCGTTACGCTGACCGGCGGCACGATGTTCCTAATGTGGCTCGGTGAGCAGATCACCGCGCGCGGCATTGGCAACGGCATCTCGCTCATCATCTTCACCGGCATCGTCGCCAGCCTTCCCGACGCTATCGGCAAGACGCTGGAATTGGGGCGAACCGGCGTGCTGTCGACACTGATGATCATGTTCATCATCATTGCGGTGCTCGGGTTGATTGCGATGATCGTATTTTTCGAGCGTGCCCAGCGCCGCATTATCGTGCAGTATCCCAAACGCCAGATGGGGAATAAAATGTTCGGCGGCGAAAGCACCCACATGCCGATCAAGCTGAATACGTCGGGTGTAATCCCGCCCATTTTCGCCAGCTCGCTACTGCTGTTTCCGCTGACCATCGCCAGCTTCAATACGGGCGGAACCGGAATATTGCAGACGATCAGCGCCTATCTCGCGCATGGCGAGCCGCTTTACATCATCATGTATGTCAGCTTGATCGTGTTTTTCTGCTTCTTCTACACATCCATCGTATTCAATCCGGCGGAAACCGCAGATAACCTCAAGAAAAACGGCGGCTTCGTAGCGGGCATCCGTCCCGGCCAGCAGACAGCCGATTACCTTGATTATGTGCTCACGCGCTTAACCGCTGTGGGAGCGATTTACCTGTCGATCGTGTGCGTGGCGCCGGAATTGTTCATCGCGAAATATTCGGTGCCGTTCCAGCTCGGCGGAACGGGTCTTCTCATCGTGGTCAACGTGACGATCGATTTCGTGACGCAGGTGCAGTCGCATCTGTTCGCGCACCAATACGAAGGTCTTATCAAGAAAGCGCGCTTGAAAGGGAAATTCAAATGAACTTGATTTTATTAGGCCCTCCCGGTGCAGGCAAGGGCACGCAGGCAGAATATCTTCAGGTGAAACTCGGTGTCGCCAAGCTGTCCAGCGGCGATATGCTACGCGCGTCCGTCACCTCTGGCTCTCCGCTCGGAAAACAGGTTCAGGACATCATGTCCAGCGGCCAGCTCGTGCCCGACGATGTGATGATCAAGCTCATCCGCAACCGCATCATGTCGCCCGATTGCATGAACGGATTTATCCTCGACGGATTTCCGCGCACGGTAGGGCAGGCGGAAGCGCTCGACGCGATGCTCGAAAACGAAGATGCCGCGATCGAGTGCGTCATTGAACTGAAAGTGGACGATAAGTTGCTGGTGGAACGCATCGTAGGCCGTTTTTCCTGCGCCAAATGCGGCGCCGGCTACCACGATAGCTTCAAGCAGACTGCCAAGCCCGGCGTATGCGACGCCTGCGGCGGCACGGAGTTTTCCCGCCGCGCGGACGACAATGCCGAAACCGTCACCAAACGGCTGGAAGGCTACCATAAGCAAACCGCCCCGCTATTGCCGTATTATCGCGACCGCGGCGTGCTGGCGTCCGTGGATGGTATGGCGGATATTGAAGAGGTTACGCGGCAGATTAATAAACTGCTCGCGGAGTGTAAAAAAGCTGCGGAAAAAGGTTGACGGAAGCATAAATATCCCTATCATCTCCGCTCCTCGTAGCATGACAATAGTGTAACTGTATATAATTTAGAGGTTTTTTGTGGCTCGTATTGCAGGCGTAAATATTCCATCGGCCAAGAGGCTCGACATCGCACTCACCTACATTCACGGCATTGGGCATGTGAAGTCGGCAGAGATTTGTGAGAAGGCAGGGCTCTCGCCGGAAAAGCGCGTGCACCAGCTCGCGGAATCGGAAGTGATCCGCATCCGCGAAATCATCGACCGTGATTATATGGTGGAAGGCGATCTGCGCCGCGAAGTGTCCATGAACATTAAGCGCCTCGTCGATCTCGGCTGCTATCGTGGCCTGCGTCATCGCAAGAAGTTGCCTGTGCGCGGTCAGCGTACGCACACCAACGCCCGCACCCGCAAGGGCAAGGCGAAGGCGATTGCCGGCAAGAAAATGGTGACCAAATAATTGTTGAGAAATACATTCCCGCCGTCGTGGGAATGATCAGGAAAAAAGGAAGTTGAGAATGGCTGCAAACGAAGCAGGTGCTGCAAGAATTAAAAAGCGCGAGCGCAAAAACATCAGCACGGGTGTTGCGCATGTGAACGCGTCTTTCAACAACACCATCGTCACCATCACCGACATGCAGGGCAATACCGTGTCCTGGTCGTCGGCCGGTCGCCACGGCTTCAAGGGCTCGCGCAAATCGACCCCGTATGCCGCGCAGGTCACTGCTGAAGATGCAGGCCGCAAGGCGCAGGAACACGGCATGAAAACCGTAGCCGTCGAAGTGAAAGGCCCCGGCGCTGGCCGCGAGTCTGCACTGCGTGCGCTGCAAGCGGTGGGTTTCACCATCACCTCGATTAAAGATATTACGCCGGTGCCGCATAACGGCTGCCGCCCGCCGAAACGCCGGAGAGTATAACAGCGATCAGCGGTCAGCGACCGGCGATCAGTTGAAAAAGATTTATGGAATATGCACTGACCGCTGACAACCGGTCGCTGCAAACAAACCTAGGGGATACACATGTTAGCAAAAAATTGGCAAGACCTGATTAAACCGACCAAGCTGGACATCACCGCGTCGAAGACCAACCCGCGTCAGGCTACCATCGTGGCCGAGCCGCTGGAACGCGGTTTTGGCCATACGCTCGGCGTGGCGCTGCGCCGCGTGCTGCTGTCGTCGCTGCAGGGCGCTGCCGTTACTTCGGTGAAAATCGAAGGCGTGCTGCATGAATTCTCCTCCGTGCCGGGCGTCCGCGAAGACGTGACCGACATCGTCCTCAACATCAAGGAACTGCGCCTGCGTTCGGGCAGCTCCGAAAAGAAACGCGTATCGCTCAACGCTACCGGCCCCGGCGAAGTTCGCGCCAGCCAGATCGAAACCTCCGGCGATATCGAAATCATCAACAAGGACCACATCATCTGCACGCTTGACAAGGGCGCGAAACTCTCGATGGAAATGACCGTTGAAACCGGCAAGGGCTATGTCCGCGCCAGCCGCGCGTCTGATGCGCCGATCGGCCTCATCCCCGTGGATGCGCTGTTCAGCCCGGTGATCAAAGTATCCTACAAGGTGGAAAACGCCCGCGTCGGCCAAATCACCGACTATGACAAGCTGTCCATGATCGTGGAAACCGACGGTTCGATCAAAGCCGATGACGCCGTGGCCTACGCCGCGCGCATCCTGCAGGATCAGCTGCAGCTCTTCATCAACTTCGAAGAGTCGCGTATCGAGAAGAAAGAAGAAAACAAACCCGACCTGCCGTTCAGCCCGTACCTGCTCAAGAAAGTATACGATCTCGACGAATTGTCGGTTCGCGCGACCAACTGCCTCAAGAACGACAACATCGTATATGTAGGCGATCTCGTGCAGAAGACCGAAGCCGAAATGCTCAAAACCCCGAACTTCGGCCGCAAGTCGCTCAACGAAATCAAGGAAAAGCTGGCGAAGATCGGCCTGCGCTTCGGTATGGAAGTACAGGGCTGGCCGCCGGAAAACATCGAGGAACTCGCACGCAAGTACGAAGATCCTTACTGAGAAATTTAGGTATTATTTAGGAGAAGACCATGCGTCACGGAATGAACGGCCGCAAATTCAGCCGCAAGAGTGCACATCGTAAGTCGATGTTCATCAACCTCGCAACCGCGTTGATCAAGCACGAGCAGATTTCTACCACCCTGCCGAAGGCGAAAGACCTGCGTCCCGTTGTGGAAAAGCTGGTGACGCTCGGCAAGCGCGGCGGCCTGCACGCACGCCGTCAGGTGCTGTCGATGCTTAAAGACGCCGACCTTACCAACAAGCTGTTCACCGTGATGGCGGAACGCTATAAAGGCCGCAGCGGTGGTTACACCCGCGTGCTGAAAGCAGGTTTCCGTTATGGTGACCGTGCGCCGATGGCGATCATCGAATTCGTAGACCGCGATGTGTCCGCAAAGGGCAAGGATTCCGGTCTGCCGCCTGAAGCTGCTATGGAAAAAGCCGCGTAGTCTTGTAGAAGATCACCTGAAAAAGTCCCCGCCTTGCGCTGATACGCAGGCGGGGATTTTTGCTTTTTAAGCATACATGATGCAATGAAAAATAATTTTTACTTACAAAACAGGTGGTTGTAAGAATGCAAAATTCTGCAAATTGTCACATTTTTATCAGTCTTAGCTTGTTATGATACTAAAGTCATAACGTAAAGTTGAGGAAAATATGTCCGATAACAGTGGAGAACCCGAAGGCGGTATTTTTGTCAGCGAGAATCTTTCCAAAAGGCTCGATGACTATGCGAGAATGTACCCGCCCAGCCGCTTCGAAGAACTTAAGGGGAAATTGAGGCTTTTTAGAACAGATATCAGAGATCATGGCGTTGCCAAAGCAGTGACCATGCGCTTGCCTGAAAAACTTTCGCAATTTTTTTCAGGAAACAATAAGTCTGCGCCTGTGCCGGTTCCGGCAGAACTACCCGCCGATATAGACAAAATTCCGCTGGAAAAAATTCCAAATATCGGCAGCGCCACGAACCTTATTTCTCCTACAGTGCTTCATTCGCTTACCAACAGTCTAAGCATGTCAAATACGGTCGTGCCGACGATAACGCCTACCAATGCGACGGTTGGGATAAAATCACGCTAAGGTTGATTTAAATAGCCAAATAGCATACAAGCAAAGACAATATTTATACTTGTTTTTGCCGGGTGGTTTCTTTGTCTTTTTCGATATACAGACTGCTCATATTGGGATGGATTCTATCCGCTGCCATTTGCCTACCAGATAAGTCACAGGCGCAGGGTACGGTTGTACCGGAATCGCGGGCGCAGATCGCTTATAGCTTCGCTCCCGTCGTCAAAAAAGTGTCGCCCGCGGTGGTGAATATTTATACGAAAACGCGTGTACAGGTGCGCGAGAATATCTCCCCCTTCGGTAACGACCCGTTCTTCCAGCAATTCTTCGGGCGTAATGCCCCGCCGGGCTTTTCATTGGGCGGGCGCACGCGCGAACAAGTGGTCAGCTCGCTGGGATCCGGCGTGATCGTCGATGCGGAAGGCATGATCGTGACTTCGCACCATGTTATTAAAAATGCGCAGGAAATCACGGTGGTGCTTGCCGACAAGCGTGAATTTGAAGCGAAAGTGGTATTGCGCGACCCGCAATCCGACCTCGCGTTCCTCAAGGTCGAAATCCCCGCCAATAAAGAATTTCCGCCCTTCACCTTCCTGCCGATGCGCGACAGCGACACGCTGGAAGTGGGCGATCTCGTGCTTGCCATCGGCAACCCGTTCGGGGTAGGGCAGACGGTGACGTCGGGCATTATCTCCGCGCTGGCGCGTACGGCAGGCGGCGTATCCGACTACCAGTTCTTCATCCAGACCGACGCGGCGATCAACCCCGGCAATTCCGGTGGCGCTTTGGTGGATATGGAAGGCAAGCTGATCGGCATCAATACCGCGATTTATTCCAACTCCGGCGGCTCGCTTGGCATCGGGTTTGCGATTCCCGCCAACATGGTGCGCTCGCTGTTGGAAGGCAAAGTCAGCGGCGGCAAGATCGTGCGCCCGTGGCTGGGGATTTCCGTGCAGCCGGTGACGGCCGAAATCGCCGAATCGCTGGGACTTGAGTCGCCGAAAGGCGTTCTGGTGCGCAGCGTCGCAGCCGGTTCGCCGGTTGAAAAAGCAGGGTTGAAGGCGGGCGATGCGATTTTATCCGTAAGCGGCGTGGAGATTTCCAGCGAAGCAGATATGCGTTACCGTGTGGCGCTCGCCAAAATCGGTGGCACATGTGAAATGACGATTATACGCAAAGGCAGGCGCGAAACCCTCACAGTTGCGATGCAGGCACCACCCGAAACGCCCGCCCGCGATATGCGCACGCTCAAAGGAAAACATCCGCTCAGCGGCGTGACGGTGGCTAACCTGTCGCCCGCACTGGCGATGGAGCTTGATCTGGAAGATATGGGGCAGACTGGCGTGGTGGTTACTGCGGGAGTGGCAGCCAACGGCATGTTGCAGCCCGGAGATACTATCCTTGAAGTCAACGGTGAGAAAGTCATCAGCACCGCACAACTCGAAACTCTCATGAAAAAACCGTCGCGCATCTGGCAGATTACCTATAAGCATGGCGGCAATATCATGACGCTTACGGTGAAAAACTGATGTCGATGCTCGCGGTGCTCTATGTGGCGATGGGAGGAGCGGCTGGTTCGCTGTTGCGTTACTGGATTTCCGGTTTCGTGTCGCAACAGGCGCAAGGCGGGTTTCCGCTGGGAACGATGGCGGTGAACGTGCTCGGGTCGTTTCTGCTAGGCGTATGGATTGCAGTGGCGGCCTCGATGCCCGCCCGTGCGCGCGAGGATTTGCACCTGCTGGTGGCGGTGGGCGCGCTCGGCGGCTTCACCACGTTTTCCACCTTCACGCTGGATGCGTTCATCCTCATGATGCAGGATCGCGGCGCACTGATGCAGACGACGCTATACGTGGCGGGTTCGTTGGTAGTGTCGATGCTGGCGCTGATGCTCGGCATGTGGCTGGTACGGCTGGTGGCCGGATGACAAAAGAACATCAGGTGAGCAACGAAGACGGCGATATCAGGCTCGATCGCTGGTTCAAGCGCCATTACCCCGGATTGCAACATGCGCTGCTCGAGAAATATTTGCGCAAGGGCGACGTGCGGCTCGACGGCAAAAAAGCAAAGTCCTCCGACCGCGTGTTCGCCGGGCAGACGATACGCTGTCCCGACATCGTGATTGACCCGGACTCACTGAAAAAGCGCAAGCCCACGCACGCCACGCCGCAAGACCTCGCCGAAATAAAAAAATGGGTGCTGTATCGCGACGATAACGTCATCGTCATCAACAAACCTCCCGGCCTTGCCGTGCAGGGCGGTACCAAGCAGAACAAAAGCGTGGATGACATGCTTGACGGATTGATGTTCGACAACATCATGCGCCCCAAGCTCGTGCACCGGCTTGATAAAGATACCAGCGGTGCGCTGGTGCTGGCTCGCAACGCGAAAGCGGCGGCGGCACTTGCGAAAACATTTTCCGGCAAAACCATGGAGAAAATCTACTGGGCGATTGTAATCGGCTCACCGCTGCCCATGCACGGTACCATCGATTCTCCGCTGGCGAAAATGGGCGACGACGAAACTTCGTATGAAGTGGTGGGCGTCGATAACGATGAAGGCAAATACGCCGTGACCGAATATCGCGTGCTTGACTCGCTTGCGCGCAAATACGCGCTGATGGAGCTGAAGCCGCTGACCGGCCGCACGCACCAGCTGCGCGTGCACATGACGTCCATCGGCTGCCCGATTCTGGGCGATCGCAAATATGGCGGCAGTAGCGCCGCCGGTGAATCGCTCGGCATTAAAAACGCGCTGCACCTGCATGCGCGGCGTATCGTGATTCCCCCCATTATGGGTGGCAAGAAAATTGACGTGACGGCACCGTTGCCCGCGCATATGAAAAACAGCTTCCAGGCCTTCGGGCTGGACATACCGAAAGTCTGACCCATGATCGCCGTGCAAAAAGACGGAAAAGATATATCGACCCCGCAGAAACGCCCGCTCGCCGTGCCGACCAAAGCGCTGGCGGATGCCATCGCCGATGAGTGGAAAGCAGGCGCGACATTCAACGCCGCACGGATGCCCTTGTCTACATTGGCTTTCACAGCCATCGATCGCGTGGAAGGGAACATTGAAAACGGTGCAGAAATTTTGCTGGCATACATCGACACGGACACGCTGTGCTACCGCGCATCGGCCTCCGACGCGCTGAAAAAACGCCAACAGGAAGCTTGGGATCCGCTGCTGATATGGGCGGGCGCGAAGTTTAACGCCGTGTGGCAAAGCACCAGCGGTGTGATGCCGCTTGAGCAGCCGGAGGCGCTGCATAACGCCGTGCGCGAGTATCTCTGCGAGATGAATGCATTCCGCCTTACGGCATGCACGGTGCTTGCCTCGCATTATTCGTCCGTCATCCTCGCGCTTGCGGTGCTGGACGGAAGGCTGGAGGCGCTTGCGGCGTTTGAATTATCTCGTCTGGAGGAGGCGTTCCAGAACGAACAGTGGGGCACGGACGAAGCGGCTGTCGCGCGCTCTGCGCGCGTACGGGAAGACGTATCGGCCACAGCGCGTTTTTTGCGCTTGCTTGATGTGGCATAAATTGGTTAAGTAACCCATATAAATACTGGATAAAAATCATGACGCTTGCTAGAAAGAAACCATCCGAGAAACAACTCCAGCCGGAAACGGCCAGCGTGGAAAATCCTATGCATCCAAACAGTGTCATTACCGAACTGGAAATTAAACGCGAACGCGCCCGTCAGGGCGGGGGTGCCACGCGCATCGAAGCGCAGCACTCCAAGGGCAAACTCACCGCCCGCGAGCGCCTCGAAGTGCTGCTCGATCCCGATTCGTTCGAGGAATATGACATGTTCGTGGAGCATCGCTGCACGAATTTTGATATGCAGGGCAATAAGGTGCCCGGCGATGGTTGTGTCACCGGCCACGGCACGATCAACGGTCGCCTTGCCTTCGTCTACAGCCAGGATTTCACCGTCCTCGGCGGTTCGCTCTCGGAAACCAACGCGCAGAAGATCTGCAAAATCCTCGATATGGCGATGAAAGTGGGCGCACCCGTCATCGGCCTGCTCGATTCCGGCGGCGCGCGCATTCAAGAAGGCGTCGATTCGCTCGGCGGCTTCGCGGAAATTTTCCAGCGCAACGTGCTGGCGTCCGGCGTTATCCCGCAAATCTCCGTTATCATGGGGCCCTGCGCGGGCGGTGCTGTCTATTCCCCGGCGCTTACCGATTTTATCGTGATGGTGCGCGGCACCTCTTATATGTTCGTTACCGGCCCCGATGTGGTGAAAACTGTCACCCACGAAATCGTGACGCAGGAAGATCTGGGCGGCGCAGATACGCACACTAAGAAAACCGGCGTGGCGGATCTCGCCTATAATAACGACATCGAAGCGCTGCTGCAGATTCGCCGCATGTTTAACTTCCTGCCGCTGAACAACCGCTCCGGTGTGCCCGTGCGCCCGACGCCCGATCCGGCGGATCGCGTGGAAATGTCGCTCAACACGCTCGTGCCCGAGAACACCAACAAAGCCTACAACATGAAAGAATTGTTGGAGCGCGTAGTGGACGAGGGCGATTTCTTCGAACTGCAACCCGACTACGCAAAAAATATCATCACCGGATTCGGCCGCATGGAAGGCCACACCGTCGGTTTTGTTGCCAACCAGCCGACCCAGTTAGCTGGCTGCCTTGACATTGATGCCAGCCGCAAAGCGGCGCGTTTCATTCGTTTCTGCGATGCGTTTTCCATTCCGCTGGTAACGTTCGTGGATGTGCCGGGTTTCATGCCGGGAACGCATCAGGAGCATAACGGCGTGATCAAACACGGTGCAAAATTGCTCTATGCCTATGCGGAAGCGACCGTGCCTAAAATCACCGTCATCACCCGCAAAGCCTATGGCGGCGCGTACGACGTGATGAGCAGCAAGCATCTGCGCGGCGACGTGAACTATGCGTGGCCGTCAGCGGAAATCGCCGTGATGGGTCCGCGCGGCGCAGTGGAAATCATCTTCCGCGGTAAATTCTCCAACGAAGAAGAAGAACAGAAGCTCATCGACGATTACCGCGCTAAGTTCGCCTCACCCTTCGTGGCCGCCTCGCGCGGGTTCATCGACGACGTCATCCGCCCGCAAAACACCCGCTGGCGCATCTGCCGCTCACTCTCTCTGCTGCGCAACAAGCAGATGACCAATCCATGGAAGAAACACGACAACCTGCCGCTGTAGGTGTCGCGCATGAAACTTTTTTTGCTTTTTTTGTTCGTGGTTATGGTCGCCGTGGTAGTTGCCACGCAGGGCAACCACTATAGAAATTTTCTTAAAACCGCGCAAAAAACCCACGCCATCATTACAAAAAAAGAGGATCGCGTTGCGGAGCCGAAAACAAAGCGTGTCGAGCATTGGGTGAGCTACCGCTACAGCGTGGATGGTACAGATTACGTCGCAAGCGTCAATGTGGAGTATGACGATATATGGGCGCGGCTGCGCGAAGGGCAGGATACGATGGTGTATTATTCACCTGCGCGCCCGCAGGAAAGCCATCTCGAGCTTTTGATCGAGCGCCGCGCAGGTATTGCCGCGAAGCTGTTAGACAAACGGTAAATATCTGGCTATAGCTATAGTCCGTCTACCATCATGAGGGTTCGCCAATGTTTGATAAAATCCTGATTGCAAATCGCAGCGAAATCGCCGTCCGCATCATGCGCACGGCCAAGAAAATGGGTATCAAAACCGTTGCCGTTTATTCGGAGGCGGATACCAATTCGCTGCACGTGAAGGAAGCGGACGAGGCGGTGTATATCGGCCCGTCGCCGTCGGTGAAAAGCTATTTGAATATCGACAGCCTGATGAACGCTATTGACGTGAGCGGCGCGCAGGCTGTGCATCCTGGCTATGGATTTTTGTCGGAGAACGCTGAGTTCGCGCGCCGTGTGAAGCAAGCGGGCGTGACCATGATCGGCCCCGGCCCCGAGGCCGTGCGGCTGATGGGCGACAAGATCGAATCGAAAAAAATTGCCATTAAAGCGGGCGTAAGCACCGTTCCCGGTACGCTTGACGTGGTAACGTCGCCGGAAGAAGCCAGGAAAATCGTCGCGGAAATCGGCTACCCGGTGATGATTAAAGCGGCAGCGGGTGGCGGCGGCAAAGGCATGCGCGTGGCGCGCAACGAAAAAGAGCTGATCGATGGGCTGAAATCCTCAGCCTCGGAAGCTACGTCCAGCTTCAAGGACGGCCGCGTATTCATCGAGCGCTTCTTTGAAAACCCCCGCCATATCGAAATTCAGGTGCTGGCCGATACGCATGGAAACGTGCTTTGGCTGGGTGAGCGCGAATGCTCCATCCAGCGTCGTCACCAGAAAGTAATCGAGGAAGCGCCGAGCGTGTTTCTGGACGATAAAACCCGCCGCCAGATGGGAGAGCAGGCTGTCGCACTGGCGCGTGAAGTGGGTTATACCTCGGCGGGCACGGTGGAATTCATCGTCGATCAGGATCGCAATTTCTACTTCCTTGAAATGAACACCCGCCTGCAGGTTGAGCATCGCGTCACCGAACTTATCACCGGCATCGACCTTGTGGAGCAGATGATCCGCATTGCTGCCGGGGAAAAACTCGCCTTCACGCAGAAAGAAGTGAAATTCAACGGCTGGGCGATCGAATCGCGCATCTATGCTGAAGATCCCAAGCGCGGCTTCCTGCCGTCTACGGGCCGTATCACGCGCTATCTCGAGCCGGAAAATATGGACAACGTGCTCATCGACACCGGCATCTACGAAGGCGGCGAAGTCAGCATGTTCTACGACCCGATGGTGGCCAAAGTCTGCAGCTACGGCGAAACCCGCGACGAAGCGATCGGCACGATGAAAGACGCGCTCTCGGCCTTCATCATCGAAGGCATTTCGCATAATGCGAGCTTTTTGGAAGCCATCCTCGGCCACCCGCGCTTCGGCAAAGGCGATATTTCCACCAGCTTCATCGAGCAGGAATATCCCGGCGGATTTATCGGCGCGGAGTTGACCAGCGATACGACGAAAGTATTCCTTGGCGCGGCGATGACCATCTTCCTGCGCGATGCCGAGCGTGCGGTGAAAATCAGCGGGCAGGTGCCGGGGCGCGAGCGTGCCATTGGCGCGCGCTGGGTGGTCAACGTGGACGGTGTGGATTATCCGGTGTACGAACGCGCCGATCAGGATGAAGGGTATTTCATCACCCACAACCGCAAGCTGATCTCGGTCAAAACCTCGTGGAAATTAGGCCGCAGGCTGTTTCAGGCGACCATCAACGGCAAGCCCGTATCCGTGCAGATCAAACACCGTGAGGAGGGCTATACGCTCACCTACGGCGGCTCTGACGTGGTGGTGAAAGTGCGCACCCCGCGCGTGGCCGAACTCGCGCAATTCATGCCCAAACCGCGCGATCATGGCAAGAATGCTAACCTTGTCGCGCCCATCGCCGGGCTCATCGTCGGCGTGCGCGTGAAGGAAGGTGAAACCGTGAAGCAGGGGCAGGAGCTGGTAGTGATCGAAGCCATGAAAATGGAAAACGTCATCTACGCCGACCACGAAACGGTGGTGAAAAAGATCAACGTGACTGCGCGCGAAAGCGTGGGCGTAGATCAGGTGCTGATCGAGTTCGCGGCGTAGTATGAAGCGCTGGCGGCTCTATGCGTTATGTATATTGCCGTTGGTGGCTGCGTGCAGCGTGCCGTTCGTAGGTGTTATGGTTGCAGGTAATTTAACGCAACTTCCATCGAATGAGTGTATTGAAGCTGAGCTTAAAAAAGCAGAAGATATTTCTTATAAAGACTATCGACTTGACGAATATTCGTCCCCACACGAGGGGAGTGTGCATATGTTTCGCTACGATCATGATGGATATGAATTAAAAATCGCGATTATTAGCATTAGCCTGCAGAATCGGCAAACGGGTGTAATCGAGCAAGATTTATATTATCACAATGGTTATGATGCTTCCGGTTTTCTATTTGCTTCAGATGTCACGCAGGACGATGTAGATAAGCTGCGTCCCGTAATCAGCGCTATACAGCGCCGCCTCGAAGCGAAATGCAATTTACACGTAAATAGTTCAGGCTTTAGTGAAATGTGCGGTCTCTCAAAAGGCAAAGCCTGCGCTAACTGAAAAAATTCCCGAAGGTTTTTTGCAACACCGCATCCACTTCCTCCATCGAAACCTTGACCCCCAGCGCATGCAGCGACGTGACGCCGTGTTCGCGTATGCCGCAGGGGACGATGCCGCTGTAATGCGACAGGTCGGGGTTTACGTTGAGTGAGATGCCGTGATACGTCACCCATTTGCGCACGCGGATGCCGAGCGCGGCGATTTTGGCTTCACCGGAGCCTTGCTTAACCCACACGCCCACACGCCCTTCGCGCACGAAGCCCTCCACGCTGAAATGCGCCAGCGTAGCGATAAGCCATTGTTCAAGGTTGTGGACGTAGGCGCGTACGTCTGCGGCGTTACGGCGTTTTAAATCTAACATCGTATAAACCACGCGCTGGCCGGGGCCGTGATAGGTGTATTGACCGCCGCGACCGCTTTCATAGACCGGGAAGCCTTGCGTGCCAAGCATATCGGCTGCTTTCGCGCTGGTGCCGGAGGTATAAAGGGGGGGGTGTTCGACGAACCACAGCAGCTCCGGCGCTTCGCCGCGCAAAATGGCTTCCACCCTTTGTTCCATGGCGGAAACAGCGTCCGGGTAGGGAACGGGCTGTCTGGAATATTGCCATTCTATGGGGCTTTGAGCCGTCGTCATGTTTATTGCGCCTGAATGGATTGTATCGCTTGCTAAAACTATATTTTTTGCTAAATGTCTACCTCCTCTTTGAGAAGCTCGGACATGCGGCCGTGGCGGAATTGGTAGACGCACTACCTTGAGGTGGTAGCGCCGCGAGGCGTGGAAGTTCGAGTCTTCTCGGCCGCACCAGACTTCTAGGGCTCGACATCTTCCGGTGAGGGGGATGCTTCATCGGCGGCGGGTTTTTCAGTCGGTTTTTCTTTTTCTTCGGATTTTTTGGTGGATTTTTCATCCTTGGGCGCTTCGTCCATTTCCTCGTCGCCCTCATCGCTCTCGGCGATGCCTCCGACTTTACCTAACCCGCCGACTTTGCCGATCCCGCCTGCAGACACCGGACCCGGACGGGCGCGTGTGTTGTTTTCGGGCTCGCCGTCAGCCAAAAATTCGTCGATCTCCTCATCGGTGAGCGCTTCAGGATCGTCCGCTACATCCTCGCCGTTTTTTTGCATCAGCGTATCTTCGCGCATTTTCTTGGCTGCGGCGAGGTTCTTGTAATATTCCTCGCGTAGCTTCGGCGGCATGGTGCGCATCTTGCTGTAATCGTGCTTTTTGACCGGGGGACGGCCACTGGGAATCGGTTTCGGCAATTCGACAGGAGGAGGAGGGGAGATGCTCTTGCTCCTGCCTCCGGCTTCCGCCCACAGGGTGGTCGGGTAGATCATCAAGCCTAGCAAGGCGAATAAAAGGGCGGTCGTGCGCATATGCTTATTATAGCATATTACCCGATCAGGCGTATATTTTCCAACATCTTTACGCTGCCGCCGGATTCAGCGCCATATTCCTCATCTTCGTCCTCAATCTTGTCCGTGCGCTTGCACTTACCGTCGATGAAGGCACCGTCCTCGATGGAAATGCTTTCATGCATAATGATCCCCTCGATGCGGCAGGAGGCGAACAGACTGACGTTGCGGGCACGGATAACACCCTTAATCTTTCCATATACCAGAAGGTTATCGGCCATGACTTCGCCGTTGATAACGGCATGCTGGCGCACGCTCAGCGTGTGGCAGCGTATGTTTCCGTCGAGCCTGCCATCGAAATCGACAACGCCATCGCTGACAATATTGCCCAGAATATTGAGGTCACGGGCGATAACGGAGGGGATGGAGTCTTTTTTAACGGCAGTTATTCCGGAAGCGCTGGCCTTATTCTTCAGAAACATGGGAACCGGCTTTCAAAAAATTACGAGGGTTCATGGGCTGGTCGCGGTAACGTACTTCGTAATGGAGGTGATTGCCGGTGCTGCGCCCCGTGCTGCCCTGTATGCCGACGACATCGCCTTTGCTTACGGTCTGCCCCTGCTTCACGAGGATTTCGCTTAAATGCGCATAGCGCGTGGAAACGCCGAAGCCGTGCTTGATTTCAACCGCGTTGCCATACGCGCCGTCGCGTGCGGCGAGGGCGACCTTGCCATCGGCGGTGGCGTAAATGCGCGATCCGGCGGGGCCTGCCATATCCAGCCCCGAATGGAAGGCGAGGTGGCCGGTGAACGGGTCGATGCGATGGCCGAACGTGCTCTGGTCGCTGGCGTTTTCAATGGGCGAGGCGAGCGGAAGGTTACCGACTATCTTACGCAGCGCGGAAAGCTCGTCGAGATCGCTGTATAATTCCTTTTCCCATGCATCCTCAAAAGAATTCGCGGGAATGTAGGGGCCGCCTTGTGCTTTTTCAGCCTGCGCTTCGTTGCCGGTGGCTTTTTCTTTCACGGCTTTTTTCTCGATCGCATCTTTCTTCAGCGACTCGGGGTTCAGGCCGGTCTGCTTGATGATGGATTCAAGATCGTCGATACGACCGGAGGTTTTCTCACGCACGCGCTGGATGATGCTGGCATTGGTATTCTGCAGGTCTGTCACGCGCTGCTCAAGGAACGCGACGCGCGCAAAGAGTTTATTCTGATCCATCGCAGGCAACGTGGCCATCGGGTTGGAAAGCGAAAGGGTTGCAGGTTCCTCGCTGCCCGCGACCGGCGGGTAGAGGCTGAAATTATTTTCAATACGGGCGTTGGCGATGCTGCGCAGCGCGTGCGCCTGCGATTTCAATGCGCCGCGTGCTGCCAGATAGCTGCCGGTGGAATAGGACGCCCACAGGAACGCGGCAACGAATACCGACAATACGGCAAACTGCATGCCGCCGCTGATCGGCACATGCTTTACCTTGCGTTCGGATACGATGATGATGTTGCGCTGGTGGAACCACTGTTTGAAACAAACGCGCATGGCTGCGATGAAAGAGTGCATCTGCATTAAGTTTTACTCCCGATTGCTTTTCACCCGTCCCGAACCGCCGGTTTCCCGGCTATCCTCAAGGCAGGTTTTGCGTTTTTATTTCTTCCGGCAGACGTTCGAGAACGGCTGCGAAAAAACCATCTACCCCATCTTGGTGCGGGGTGACCCGGAGATACGGTGCCGCGTGTGCGACGCTGTCGGGTGCAGCTTTATCCCATATTTTTTTCGCGGGTACAACCGTGAAATTGTTGACGCTTTTTAAGAATCGTTCAACCTGTTGTTCGTTCTCGTTTGTGAAGAGCGAACATGTCGCATAAATCAATCTTCCGCCGGGTTTTACAAGGCGCGCGGCGCTCTGCAAAATCGATTGCTGAAGCGCGACCATTTCTTCGAGGTCTTTTTCGGTGAAGCGCCATTTGATGTCGGGATTGCGGCGCCACGTTCCGGAGCCGCTGCACGGCGCGTCGACGAGCACGCGATCCGCGCTGAGTTTGTGGCGTTTGATGAACGCATCGCTTTCCGACGTGATCACATGCGTCTGCACGTTGCCGACACCGGCGCGGCGGAAACGCAAGCTGGATTGATTCAATCTTTTTTCCGACGTATCCCACGCGAGGATGCGGCCTTTATTCTGCATGGCAGCGGCGATCGCCAGCGTTTTCCCACCCGCGCCGGCGCAAAAATCGATCACCTTGTGCGAAGGCTCCGCATCGACGAGCGCGGCAACCAATTGCGAGCCTTCGTCCTGCACTTCGAACGCGCCCGCTTTAAAATGTTTCGACGCGAAAATCGCCGCGCGTTTCGCCAGTCGTAACCCTACCGGCGAAAGCGGGGTAGGGGCGACATCGTATCCTTCCGAGCGCAATTGCTTGCAGAGTTTTTCGCGCGTGGTTTTCAGCGTGTTGACGCGCAAATCGGTGGGTGCTTGCATGTTGAGCGCGTGCAATGCGTCTTCCAGCGTGTCACCGAAACTTTCGACCAGCAGCGGGTGCAGCCATTGCGGATAATTCAAACGCACATGCACCGGCATATCGGGATGTTCTAGAGGTTGCGAGGACAGCGCCTGGCACATCGCATCTTCGTCGGAGGTGAGGGCGTCGGGCGAATATTTGCTGTCTTTGGTGAGCGCGATGATGGTGCGCGTGTCGAAATCCTTGCGCAGGATAAGCGCGGTGAGAATCATCGGGCGTGCGGCCATCGGCAGGCGGCGCTTTTCCAGCCACCATTCCAGCATCGCCTTGTGGCGCAGGCACCAATAAACCAGCTCGCCCACCGCCTGCCGGTCGCTCGAACCGATATAACGGTGCGCCTTGAAATACAAATCGATCTGCTTGTCGGCGGGAAAGCGTTTATCGCCGCCCCACGAAACGAGGATGGATTGCAGCAGTTCGATCGCTGCCTGTGCGCGTGCTCCGGGGGTCATAAGGGAGGCATTAGGTTAAAGGCGTTAGGCATTAGGGGATTTTTCCCCATGACAAAGCAAAAAACTCATACGCCTCTTTGGGGAGGCAATAATTTTTCGAGATATTCCTTTGCAGCAACGGTCTGCTTATATAATTGCTCGCCAAGTAACGATGCTTGCATGGGTTTTGCCATGTGGCTTATGACATACCTGAATGCGGCCAGACTTTCTATATCTTCGGGCTGTAAGATGATCGGGGTTTTTTCTATTTTCGCGTCGCTCGCCAGAACCTGATAAGCAAGCAACGAATCAATGTCCTGCTCCAACAAAAAGCGCCCTTCTACGGCAAATCGCAAATGGCCCGACATTTTTAATTGTGATGCAGTATTGATGAAAGTTGTAAACCTTTCACATTCTTCCAGTGGGATGGTGATGGGTTTTGGTTTCTCCATGACTTAGCTTTCCATCCGGTAATTCGGCGCTTCGCGGGTGATGGTGATGTCGTGCGCGTGGGATTCGCGTAAGCCTGCGCTGGTGATGCGCACGAATTCGCAGCCTTTCTGCATGGCGGGGACGGTGGCGTTGCCGGTGTAGCCCATCGCGGCTTTGAGGCCGCCGATGAGCTGGTGGATGACGCCGGAGACGGGGCCTTTGAACGGCACGCGGCCTTCGACGCCTTCGGGGACGAGCTTGAGCTTATCCGCGATTTCCTGTTGGAAATAGCGGTCGGCGGAGCCGCGCGCCATCGCGCCCACCGAGCCCATGCCGCGATAGGTTTTGTAGGAGCGGCCTTGGTAGAGCACTACTTCGCCGGGCGATTCTTCTGTGCCTGCGAACAGTGAGCCGAGCATGACGCAATCGGCACCGGCGGCTATCGCTTTGGCGAGGTCGCCGGAGAATTTGATGCCGCCGTCGGCGATCACCGGGATGTCGCGTTTGCGGGCTACCGGCACAACATCCATGATGGCAGTAAGCTGCGGCACGCCGACGCCTGCGACGATGCGCGTGGTGCAGATGGAACCGGGGCCGATGCCGATTTTAATCGCGTCCGCGCCTGCGTCGATAAGCGCCTTCGCGCCTTCGGCGGTGGCGATATTACCGGCGATGATTTGCGTGTCTTTCGACATGGCTTTTACGGCGCGCACGGCATCCAGCACGCCTTTGGAATGGCCGTGCGCGGTATCGACCACGATCACGTCTACATTGGCTTCGATGAGCGCTTCGGCGCGCTTTAATCCGTCTTTGCCCGTGCCTACCGCAGCAGCCACGCGCAGGCGGCCTTGCTTGTCTTTTGAAGAGTTCGGGAAGGCTTCGGCTTTTTCGATGTCTTTGACCGTAATCAGGCCGACGCAGCGATATTGTTTGTCTACCACCATCAGTTTTTCGATGCGGTACTGGTGCAGCAGCTTTTTCGCTTCGATGCGCGAGATATTTTTCTGCACCGTGACCAGATGCTCCTTGGTCATCAGCTCTTGCACCTTCTGCTTGGGGTCGGAGGCGAAGCGCACGTCGCGGTTGGTGAGGATGCCCACCAGCTTGCCCGTGCCGGGCTTGACCACCGGCACGCCGGAGATGTTGTGGGCACTCATCAGCGCCAGCGCTTCGGCCAGCGTCGCGGTGGGGGAGATGGTCAGCGGGTTGACCACCATGCCGGATTCAAATTTCTTGACCTTTTGGACTTCCAGCGCCTGTTCTTCGGCAGTCATATTCTTATGGATGCAACCCATGCCGCCATGCTGCGCCATGGCGATGGCGAGGCGCGATTCGGTGACGGTATCCATCGCCGCCGAGATGAGGGGGATGCCGAGCGTAATGCTGCGGGTGAGGCGGGTGCTGGTGGAGGCTTCGGAGGGGACGATGTTGGAGGCGCGCGGCTTGAGGAGTACGTCGTCGAAGGTGAGCGCTTCTTGCAATGCCATCATAACCCCAGAACCTCCTTTATAAGTTGGCATGTTCTAGAGATTTCCCGGGCGTTTGTCACCTTCTTTGTCGGCCCCTCGGACGCCCCCCGGCGGGAGGGGTACGATTTTTGAAAAAATCCGTATGCAAACGCAAAAATTACTTTATTATTAGCTTGATCCTTATTATAAGGGTCGCTTCGTTAACAACGCATAGGGTATATGTGCTAGTTTTTGATACTAAACAATGCTTTAGGAAAAGGTTTGTTGGGTTCCTGCTCAATGAACCCTGACGGCTTTAACCACTTACATATGGTATTAAGTTAGATGAAAAACACCACGTCCGAGCCTCCGGGCCGACCCCACCGACGCTCCAGCGTCCTCTCCTTCCCCTCCCAATCCCAAGCGCAAGTGAAGCCTTTTGCGGCGGTTCCCGCCACGAAAACGGCTCATTATCGCTGTGTTTCCGACATGGTCGCCGCCATGCGCCCGGCTATGCCTGTGCATTGCCTGCGCCCGGCTACGATTACGGCGATTGCGAAGTGGTTCGTGAAGAGTTTCCCGGGCGATGTGCTGTTTGCCGTGAAAACGAATCCCGACCCGCGCGTGCTGGGCTATCTCGCCCGCGCCGGTGTGAAGCACTATGATGTGGCGTCGCTGGCCGAAGTGAAGCTGGTGGCCGACGCGCAACCCGACGCGCGCATGTATTTCATGCACCCGGTGAAAAGCCGCGAGGCGATTGCGGAATCTTATTTCCGCTATGGTGTGCGCGATTTCTCGCTCGATTCGCACGAAGAGCTGGCGAAAATCCTCGAAGTGACCCGCCATGCGGCCGACCTCAACCTCTATGTGCGCCTTTCCATGCCCAACGATCAGGCTGCCTACAGCCTGTCGGGTAAGTTCGGCGTGAAGCTGGAGCAGGCGGCATCGCTGTTGCAGGCGACCCGCGCGGCGAGCAACAAGCTCGGCGTGTGCTTCCATGTGGGCTCGCAATGCATGAACCCGGACGCGTACACGTTTGCCATACAGACGGTGGTGGATCTGCTCACCCAGACCGACGTGAAGCTGGACATACTGGATATTGGCGGCGGTTTCCCGTCCGTCTACCCCGGCATGACGCCTCCGCCGCTGGGCGCGTATATGCGCACCATCAAAAAGGCGCTTAAAAGCCAGCCGATGCTGTCGGCTTGTCAGGTCGTGTGCGAACCCGGCCGCGCGCTGGTCGCAGAAGGCGGCTCGGTAGTGGCACGCGTGGAGCTGCGCAAAGGCAACGCGCTGTACCTCAACGACGGCACCTACGGCAGCCTGTTCGACGCGGGCACGCCCGGCTTCATGTTTCCGGTCAAGGCGCTGCGCCCGCACGGCGCGCCGCTTTCGGACGAGCTGATGGAGTTTTCCTTCTTTGGCCCGACCTGCGACAGCATGGACGCCATGAAAGGCCCGTTCCACCTGCCCAAGGACATTGCCGAGGGCGACTGGATCGAGATCGGCCAATTGGGTTCGTACGGCGCGACGATGCGCACGAACTTCAACGGCTTCTTCTCGGACGTCACCGTGGAAGTGGCCGACAAGCCGATGCTGAGCATTTTCGGAATCAACTAATAGTTTGACGCAGGGGGCGCGGCGCGTGCCGCGCTCCCTTTATTTATGCAAGGAAAAACCATGAAAACGACCGCCAAGAAATCTTCCGCCAAGCACAATCTGCTATCCAAGCAGGTTGAGCATATCGACATCACGTCGTTCGACGCGCGCCCGATCATCGAAGCAATGAGCGACATGTCGTTCACCTCGCGCGACCTGGGCAAGGCGACGGAAATTTACAACATGATGCTCAAGGATAAGAGCTGCTCGATCTTCCTTACGCTCGCGGGTTCCACCTCGGCGGGCGGTTGCATGCAGCTTTACGTCGATCTCGTGAAGAACAACATGGTCGATGCGATCGTCGCCACGGGCGCATCCATCGTCGATATGGATTTCTTCGAGGCGCTGGGCTTCAAGCACTACCAGGGCAGCCAATTCATGGACGACAAAACCCTGCGCGATAATTACATCGACCGCATTTACGATACTTATATCGATGAAGAACAGTTGCAGGCGTGCGACCACACGATCAAGGAAATCGCCGATTCGCTGGAATCGCGCCCCTATTCCTCGCGCGAGTTCATCCACGAGATGGGCAAGTGGCTCACCAAGAATTCCAAGAAGAAAAACTCGCTCATCCAGACCGCGTATGAACACGGCGTGCCGATTTTCTGCCCGGCCTTCACCGATTCGTCGGCAGGTTTCGGTCTTGTCGTGCATCAGGTGGAGCGCATGAAGAAAAAGAAGCCGTACCTCACCATCGACTCCATCGCTGATTTCCGTGAGCTCACCGATATCAAGATTGCCGCCGGTACGTCGGGCCTGCTGATGGTAGGCGGCGGCGTGCCCAAAAACTTCGTGCAGGATACGGTGGTGTGCGCGGAAATTTTAGGCGTCGAAGCCGAGATGCACAAATACGCGGTGCAGATCACGGTGGCCGACGTGCGCGACGGCGCGTGCAGCTCGTCCACGCTGAAAGAAGCGTCGAGCTGGGGCAAAGTGGATACGGCCTACGAGCAGATGGTATTCGCGGAAGCAACCTCCGTGCTGCCGCTGCTGGCTTCCGACGCCTACCACCGCGGCTACTGGAAAAAACGCGCGAAGCGGAAATACGCGAAGCTGTTTACTTAGCAGGAGCAGTTTCTTTTTCGCGAACGGCTTTCGCACTGGTGAGAAGCTGCTGTGTTCGTTGCAGCATGGTGCTTGCCAGCTGCTCGACCTTGCCGCTGGCGTCGTGCTCTTTTTCATCATTGTGTAGGCGGTAATCGCGGACGGCGTATTGAAGCCCGAGGATAGCGGTGATAAGGCCGCCGATGGCTAAGCCTTGGTTGCCAAGATTCTCAAACTTCTTGGCTTGATCCATGTGTTTGAGGAATTGTTCGATGTCGGCCTGTTCTTTTGCAGACAATGGCGCAGAAGGCATCAAGTTCACCGCTTGCCCGTCATCGTTAAAAACAAGATGTTCTTCTTGTTGTTGCGGTTGCGGCATCCCAGCTACAACAGCGTTTGCGCGTTTGCGTTCATTATTTGCGATAGAATGCTCGACCATGCCGAGACCTAAAAAGGCTGCGGCTACCGTGAACCCTTTGGTGCTTCTTTTGAGAAATGCGCGGCGACCCATTAATTGCGGATCCAGCTCGTGGGACACTTCCCGCAGCGCCTCCCTTTCCGACAGCGACCAGTTTTTGAAAAACGCGCTGCTGCTGCGGCTGGGCATTACTTCGGGAAGTGGCTTGCTGTGGCGGTCGAAAAATTCCGCGGCGACTTTGCCCAGTATCTGGGCATCCTTGCGATCGCGTCCTTCAAGCCTGATGATAGTATCAAAAAAACGGCGCAGGTGATTGCCTTCCGGCAGCGGTGCCAAATGCCTCGTTAGCACGGCGACGAATGCTTCATCGCTGGCAAGTGTTGGATTATCGGTGGACAAGCGTCTTACCTGCTTCTTTTGCTGATTCGGCAAGTTTCCGTCGCGCCTCGCGCATCGTTGCGTCGATGTTATTGACGATGGCGTCGAGCGTTTTCGTCATCTCCTGGTCAGCGTTTTTGTCCGCTACCTTTACCGTATGTACGGCCGCTGCCAGAAACCCCATTTGCGCGAATGTCGCAAGGCCATAACCTAGCGTCCACCTGAGCTCGGAATTGCCTTTCTCATAGGCCGATTGAGCGCCTTCACGCAGGTTGTTTTCAACGGCATCTTCTTTGTGCCCTTGGTAATTGGGAGCTTTCCGCCTTTCATCCGCTTGATGTTCCAGGGTGCGGTTTTCGTTCAGGGCATCAAACATTCCCCTTGCATGCCCGAGGGCTTTTGTGCCGGTGATGGCGGTAAGTGCGGTGACGATAAACTGTCTGCGCTTCATGCCCGGCGTGGGTGCGCCCATGGCCTGGCGGAACGCGCGCCGGTCGGCGTTGGACGCGTTGTTCCACATAGCTTCGCGGGCATTCTCGCCGGAGAATGATTGAGGTGCATTGGCGGCCTTGGCGTTTTTCTCCAGGCGGTCAGCAAAGTCGAGCGCGCTTTGCGCCAGCGCGATGGGATCGTTCGGATTCCTGTCGTCGTTGCGCGCCAGTTCCTGAAGGAATTTTTTATACGGGCTGTCAGGGTGCAGCTTCTTCAAAACGTCGGCCAGCGCTGTGACTGCGGTGTTGTCATGCGCGCTGTCGTTCAGTATGTCGTATGAGCTCATGAGCTTGCTCCTGCTAAATAATCCGGGTGAGTATAGTAGATTCGAGCGCGAGGTAATGTTAAGTTTTGATTACGATTGCAAAATGTATAAATTATCTTGTGTTTTCATGCTTTTGATGTAGCGTTTGCATGTCGAATATGAATATAACCCCTTGTTTTTAAAGTGTGCTATGCCCCCTAAAAAAACTACCGCCCAGACCAAAGCCCTCATCGCCAAAGGCAAGAAATACTACACGCTGGCCTATAAGCCGCGCGAGATGATCTTAGACCGCGGCAAAGGCGCGATGGTGTGGGACAAGGACGGGAACGACTATGTCGATCTCGGTGCGGGTATTTCGGTGACGGGGCTTGGCCACCATAATAACGACTTGCTGAAAGCGTTGATGACGCAGGCGAAAAAACTCTGGCACACGAGCAACGTGTTTTATACCGAACCGCCGGTGCTGCTGGCGGAAGAGCTGGCAAAAGCGTCGAAATTCGCAAAGCGCGTGTTTTTTACCAACTCCGGCACGGAAGCCAACGAAGGCGCGATCAAGCTGGCGCGCAAATACGCCGCCGATAAAGGCCGCCCGCCGGAAAAACGTGAGATCATCACGTTTACCGGCTCGTTCCACGGACGCACGCTGGCGGCGGTCACCGCCACCGCGCAGCCGAAATATCAGGCCGGGTTCGAGCCGTTGCCTGCGGGATTCGTTTATTGCCCGTTCAACGATTTTGAGGCGATCGAAAGAATGATGAGCGAGCGCACCTGCGCCGTAATGTGCGAAGTGGTGCAGGGCGAGGGCGGCATCACGCCCGTGAAGCCCGGATTTTTGAAACATGTGCAGGAACTCTGTCATAAATACGATGCGCTGCTGATGCTCGATCAGGTGCAGTGCGGCATGGGGCGCACGGGAAAATTATTCTCGCATTTCGCGGAGCCCGGCGTGAAGCCCGACGTGGTGACGATGGCCAAAGCGCTCGGCGGCGGCATGCCGATTGGTGCGATTTTGATCGGCGAGCGTGCGGAAAATACCTTCCAGTTCGGCAGCCATGGCTCTACCTTCGGTGGCAACCCGTTAGCCTGTGCGGTTGCGCGCGTCGTGCTGAAAAAATTGCAGGGCGCGCCGTTGCAGAAAAATATCCGCGAGCGCGGCAAGCAACTCACCGAGGCGCTCAAAGTGATCAACAAAAAACACGCGATCTTCACGGAAGTGCGCGGACGCGGCCTGATGATCGGCGCGGAATTAAAACCCCAGTGGCACGGCAAGGCCGGTGAATTCACCGAAATCGCCCGTGCGCACGGTGTACTGATATTGCAGGCCGGTCCCAACGTGCTGCGCTTCCTGCCCGCGCTGGTGATTACGGAAAAGGAAATGAAGGAAGGCGTGAAGCGGCTGGAGAAGGCGCTGGATGCGTATTTGAAATAGGTTTGTCATCCCGGCGCAGGCCGGGATATTATCTCTCAAAGTAATCATCGTTGCGGCATAAGATTCCGGCCTGCGCCGGAATGACGAGAAGGGAGATCCTTCACATACGTTCAGGATGACAAGGGAAAGTGTGAGCGCAATAATTGGTTAGCGTGCGGAAGATCGCTTTTCCGTTGCCGGTTGCGTGAGGGCTTTCGCCAGTTCCGTGTCGCCATTGCTTAAAGCGGCAAGCATCTTATTCTCAAAATTCTCCACATCTTTTTTTGCGTTGCTGACAATTGAGGCCAATACCAAAGTAGCCAAGGTAGAAATTGTGGTTATAAACAGGTACTCCGCAGATTTTCTTGCATGCTCATTCTGCTTTACCTTGGCTTCAGCACTTTGTGCAGTGTCATCTGGCATTCTAAATTGCATATGATCGTTAAGGCCTTTGACGAATGATCCGGCAGCTATCGTGCCAGCGGCGACGGTGCCCACGGTTGCCGCGGTCAAGAAACGGCGGCGGCTTTGCAGGCCGGAGCGGGCGATTTCCATAATCGCCGCGCGGTCGCCCTCGTTTAAGTCGCTTTTGCCCTGGCGGTCGTTGAAGAAGCGCGCGAGTTCTGCCACGAGCTCTTCGGTAGTGGCAGGCTTGCCGCTTTCGCGGGCTTTTTGGGAGGCCAGCTTTTCTGCGAGCGCATGCATCGCGCTTTCTTTTCCGTCGCCTTCCAGATATTTCGCAAGCACGGAGAGGAATTTTTCGTCTTTGGTGAAATCGACGGTGGACGCATCGGACATAAGGTACTCCTGATTATTAGATATAATTATTAATGAACATTAATGATGCTTCCCGCATTGTCAAAGGGAATTTTCCAGCCGTTGCAAATGCCCGGCGGTTTCGCTAGATTGCCGCGATGATCTGCGCACGTCCCGCCAAAACCTCCGACCATGCTGAAATCCTTGCGCTTGCTAAGGAGGCGGGTATCGGTATGACGTCGCTGCCGCCGGACGCTGCGGTGTTGGAAGAAAAAATCGCGCGCTCTGTGGCTAGTTTTTCCGGTGCGAAGGACGTTCAGGGCGAAGAATCGTTCCTGTTTGTACTGGAAGATACCGATGCGAAAAAACTGGTGGGGACAACCGGTATCGTGGCACATGTGGGCATGTCGCGCCCGTTCTATTCCTACAAGCTCTCCACCATCGTGCAGGCGTCGGCGGACGTGGGAGTGTATTCACGACAGCGCGTGTTGCACATGGTCAACGATTATACGGGGGCGACGGAGATCGGCTCCCTGTTCCTCATGCAAAGCTACCGCCGCGACGGTATCGGAAAATTTCTCTCTCGCTGCCGCTACCTGATGCTCGCGCAGTTTCCCGATATATTCTCCGACATCGTGATTTCCGAAATACGCGGCGTGCAGGACGTGAACGGTCAGTCGCCGTTTTACAAAAATCTCGCGCAGCATTTTTTCCAGATGGATTTCCAGCGCGCCGATTTCGTCAACGCCACGCAGGGCGGGCAATTCATCAGCGACCTCATGCCCAAATACCCGATCTATGTGAACCTGCTGCACCCGGCGGCACGTGAAGTGATCGGGAAACCGCTGCATGCTTCGCTGCCTGCGATGCAGTTGCTGGAGCTGGAAGGGTTTCGTTATCAAGGGTATCTCGACGTGTTCGACGCCGGCCCCACCATGCAGGCGGAGCGTGCATTAATCCGTACCGTGCGCAAAAGCAGGGTCGCGGAAGTGACGCAAATCAAGGAACTGCCCGCGAAAACAAGCCATATGGTATCCACGCTAACATTGCCGGATTTCCGCGTTGCATTCTGCGCTGTGGAGGAATTATCGGCCGGGCAGGTAGCAATCGATGCGCAGACAGTCCGTGCGCTTGGCATAAACAAGGGTACTCAAGTAAGGTATATCGAGGCGTAAATGACAGGAAAAGACCCCATCGCAAAATTTATCGACTGGCTGTCGGATGTCGAGCAGAATAGCGGCCTTGCCGAACCCTCGGCCATGACGCTGGCGACGGCTGATGCGAAAGGAAATCCATCGGCACGCATCGTGTTGCTCAAGGGTGTCGACCAGCGCGGTTTCGTGTTTTACACCAATCTAGAAAGCGCCAAGAGCGATGACATCAAAGAAAATCCGAAGGCGGCGCTATGCTTTTATTGGATGCCGTTGAAGCGTCAGGTGAGGGTAGAAGGCCGCGTCGAGCCGGTGGCTGCCGACGAAGCGGATGCCTATTTTGCAGGCCGCCCGCGTGAAAGCCAGATCGGCGCATGGGCATCGAAACAATCGCGCAGGCTGGAACACCGCGAGGATTTGCTGCAAGCGGTTGCCGACAACAGCGAAAAATTCGCAGGCAAGCATGTGCCGCGCCCGTCCTTCTGGTCGGGCTGGCGCGTAGTGCCGGAGAAAATTGAATTCTGGGAGCAGGGCGATCACCGCTTGCACGACCGCGAGCTATTTACCCGCGACGGGAAGAAGTGGCGGGTGGAGACGCTGTATCCTTAGCGGGAAAAGAACTGGCGTTCCGGTTCTTCCTGTAAGGGCGGGATGCCTATTTCCTTGCTGAGATTCTCAAGATACTGACGGAACGCGCTGTACATTACGGTGCTTTCCGGACTCACCGCGTCAAGCAAAGCGGCCATATCTGTTTTTTTGCTCGGCTTTCCGGCTTTTGCACTTGCATCACGAATACCCTTTAAATAGGCGCTGGCTTCGCCGATGGTGTTGAGCCGCCCGGCTTCCTGCACGGCATATTCAATATCCAGCCAATTTTCAGGCACTTTATATTTCGCCCGCGGATGGATGCGGTAATGCATGGCTGCGGATTCGAGCGCTGTCTCGCTCGCGCGCTGGTGCTGCTCGCTGTTAAAGCGCATCGCGCGCTTCTGGAGCTCATCGTCGGATAGGCGGGTTTGCCATGTGGATTCAGTCATGCGGCTACTCCTAAAGTATTAATAAAAGTTAGTGAGTGTGCGGATGGCTGTCAAGCGCAATCAGATCTACTCTATAAACGCATCCACATAGCAATTCGGCGTTTCCCACAGGCGCACGCGGGTGCAATGCACATTCTGGCCTTTGAAAAGGGCGGGGCACAATTCGCGCACGATATAATCGGCCATGTTCTCGGCGGTGGGATTCCCCTTTAGGTAGAATATTTTCTGGCCTGTTTTGGCGGCGATGGCTTCGCCCAGTTCGCGGTCTTTTTCGTGGAGGATGGTGGCGTGATCCCAGTGCTCGTCGATCCAGCCGCCGAGCAGGGATTTGATGACGCCGAAATCGACCACGCGCCCCAACTCATCGAGCGCAGGCGCGGAGAATGTCGCCTCCAGCGTGTAGCGGTGGCCGTGCAAATGCTTGCACTTGCTCTCATGGAGCATAACGCGGTGGGCGGCGTCGAATTCGATGCGCCGTGTGCAGGTGATAGGGCTTGTGGTCATTGCGGGTATCCTAGCCAAAACTGCTTGAGTTGTTACTAGATTGAGAGTAACACGACAATGATTTTAAGGCGAGGCGGCCATGGCACGTACGTTACGCAATACGTTCAGGAGGAAGCGGGCGGTTCCCAGCCTCCATAAGCCGCGCCCCGGCTCCGCGCCGGGCATGCTCACGGTCAGCCCGCTTTCCCACCCCAGTCAGGTTTTCGTTATCGCGTACGGCCCCGAGGGGTATGTAGAACACATTTGTCAGGATATTGAGGAAATCAACCAGTTTATCGGCGCGTGGCCGGTGGTATGGGTGAATGTGATCGGACTCGGCGGTATCGACGTGATCGAGAAGGTCGGCACTATTTTCGGCCTCGACCGGTTGCTGCTGGAAGACGTGCTCGACACCAGCCACCGCCCGAAGGTGGAGTATTACGAACATTACGTGTTCACCATCGTCAAAAGCGGGATGCAGAGCGAGCAGTTTGAATCCGAGCAGATCAGCATGTTCCTTAAGAAAAATGTGGTGATCGTGTTCGAGGAAAAACCCGGCAGCAGCTTCAGCCAGGTGCGCGAGCGCATCCGTCGCGGCACGGGGAAGATTCGGTTCAGCGGCACGGATTATTTGTATTACGCCCTGCTCGACGAGGTGATCGACAAATATTTCCCGATTCTCGACAAACTCAATCACAGCCTTGCCATGATCGAAGAAGAGATCATGACCAACAGCAACACCACGCGCGACAAGGATACGATTCAGCATATCCACCATGCGAAAAGCGATCTGCTGCTGCTGCACCGGATGATCTGGCCGATCAGTGACATCATCAACATGATCATGCGCGAGGAATCCGCGCTGATTACCAAAGCCACCCGCAATTTCATGCGCGACTGTTACGACCACAGCGTGCAGGCGAACGAACTCACGCAGTTTTACCGCGATACCGCATCCGGCCTGCTCAACACGTTCCTCGCCTATGAGGGGCATAAAACAAACGAAATCGTGAAAGTCCTCACGATGATCTCGGCGATCTTCATCCCTTTGACGTTTATCGTGGGTATATACGGCATGAATTTCGACCCGCGCACCTCACCCTATAATATGCCGGAGCTGGATTGGTATTACGGGTACCCGTTCGTGATGGGGCTGATGCTGGGCGTGACCAGCCTTATGCTGGTCTATTTCAAACGGCGCGGTTGGATCGAAAGCCTGAAGCCCAAGCGCACCGAGGCGCAGCGCATGGAAACCCTCAAACTGAACAATTAAGGCTAATCGGTACGCTCTACGCCTGCCGCTATATCCGGTTGCGGATCGAGCGGGCAAGCGGCGGGACGAGGGGCTTCGGGCGCAGCACGCAATCGCTGCGCACATTCAAGGTCGCAGGCTTTTGCGCGGGCGGCGGCGATGCTTGATGCGCTCGCACTGCTGCGTGCAAACGAACATTCCGCCGAGCGCGAGAGCGCCGCGCGATGCTCACCCGCTGCTGCGGCGGCCTGTGCCGAATAATCCTGCACCGGCGTGCCGGATGACGGGCTATTTGCCATCTGTTGCTGCTGCGGCAAGCTCTTGCCTCCCTGCATCAGCATGAACCCTGCTCCGGGCGCGACAGAACCGATTGCCTGCGTTTCCTGCTCGGCGCGAGCATCCGGCACCGACCAGCCGTTATTGCCCATACAATCGCTGAACAGGGTAATCATCTGCGCCTTGCGCGAGAGCTCCTTGTCGGCAACCCGGTTGTTGCGCATGGCCATATCCAGCTTGAGCGAAGCGTATTCGCGGCAGCGATCGCGCTGCTCGACATAATCGTGCTGTATGGCGGTCTGGTCTATGCACCCCCACCAGCACCGGAAGCGGTAGCCGGAGGTCGTTGCAAGCACAACTGCCAGAAAAAGCAATTTACAGGTGATTGTATATTTATTTTTATTAATCATAATGGCTCATGGTATCATAAACGGGAAAAATAAAAACAGCGGACTTAATAAACTAATGATTGATTAAATCATAAAAATATACAATCAATAGTACGCTATTTAAAAAATACAGCAGGGTTTGATTATGCAGCAGACAATACTGGTTATTAGTGAGCATGCGTCTCAATTGCAAGCAACGGAACACGCGCTACAGCAACAGATGCATTATAAAACCATCGCCTGCAACAAGGTGCATGCCGCTGTCGAATGGCTGCAATCGGAGAAGCATCCCACACCCGACGCCATCATACTGGATATTGAGCCGACAGGAGGCATGAGCGCGGTCATGGAGCTGAAAATGCTGCGCCCGCGCGTGCCGCTGATCGTGATGATCGCTTACGGTGAGGATCGGCTATCGGTAGAATCCATCAAGGCCGGTGCCAACGATTTTCTGGTGAAGCCCATTTCGCTCGGACGGCTTACCGTATCGCTACAAAATCTGCTGAAGCAGCAACGTATGAGCGTCTATATATCATGGCTGGAGCGCAAGATCGCAGGCCATATGGAAGTAGGCGACCTTGTGGGACGCAGTCCGGGGTTCCGGCAGGTGATCGCCCAGGCGAAACAGGCGGCTTCCTCGCGGATGCCGGTGTGGGTGGACGGCGAATCGGGCGTGGGTAAGGAGAGCATTGCGCGTGCCATTCACGGCAGCAGCGACCGTGCGGGCAAGCCGTTTATCGTGGTGAATTGCGAGATGCTTCCGTCGCATATGGCGGAGAGTATCCTGTTCGGTCAGGAAAAGAGCCTGCGCGCCGACAAGCTACATTTCATGTTGGGCAAAGTGCGTGAGGCGGATCAGGGAACGCTGCTGCTGAAGGAGGTCGGTACGCTACCTGCCGACATTCAGGGAAAGATTCTCGAAATGGTTGCATCCGGCATGGTGCGTCCGCTGGGCGGGATGGCGATACCTGTCGACGTGCGGCTTATCTGCACCAATACGCAGCCTGCGCAACTTTCGCCCGTGCAGAACGGGTTCAGGCAAAAACTCTCCGCGCTGTTCAAGATATTTTCCATATCCATGCCGCCGCTGCGTGACCGGAAAGATGACATTTCCCTGCTGGCTAATCATTTCGTGACGATCCATGCCACGTCTGAGAACAAATATGTGTCCGGCATTACCGAGCAGGCATTGCAATGGCTACAGGAATCCTCGTGGGACGGGAATATTACCCAGTTGTGCAACATGATATGGCGTGCGGTGATATTGTGCACCGGCGATGTGATCGGGCTGGACGACCTTCAGGCGTTGCAGCGCAGCCGCTTCAGCTACAGCGCCGAACACCAGCCGGAGATGCTGATGACCAACACCTCGGTGCTGATCGACGACCAGGGGCAGATCAAGCCGCTTAAATCGGTGGAAAAGGAAGCGATACGCTTTGCATTGCAGCAGGCGAACGGCTGCATGACGCGCGCGGCGCGCACGCTGGGCATCGGGCGTTCCACGCTTTACCGAAAAGTCAGCGACCTATCGCTCGACGGCGGCGTACCCAACGGCGCTTATATCTCGCGTCCGAACCAGACTACGCGGCCGATGACAAAAATCTCGTCGATGGAACGCTCATAAGTTGTATATTGCGGGTTGTCGGAAATAATCCGTACGCGGGGCGCGTCGCTGTCGCCCGTGCGCTCCATCCGCTTGGCGACCAGACCGAACCCATCGAACAAAACAAACATACCCGGGGGGGAGGGGGATTGCTTCGTGGTGTCGATCATCACCGTGTCGTTGTGGCATAGCGTGGGTTCCATGCTATCGCCGCGCACCGATAGCAGGCGCAGGTCGGAGGGCGACACGCCGAGTTGCCCTTCAATCCATGAACGGCGGAAATGGTAGCGCTCCTGCTCGTATTCCTGCGAAATGATGGTGCTGCCGCTGGCGGATACGTCCACCATGATGCGCGCTAGCGTGCAATATTCGTCAGCCTGACGCAAGACGCTTGCACCGGATTCGGGGTTGCTGACGCTGCCTACCAGATAGGACAGGTTGATGCCGAGCACTTCGGCTACACGGCCAAGTTTCACCGTGGAAGGGTTGGCCGATTTACCACTGATAATGTCGTACAGGAATGAGGTTTTTACTCCGGCGCGCCGTGCAAGCTCGGTGGAGCTGATCTCACGCCGTTTCATCTCGAGCTTGAGGCGCTGGCCGATGAAATTGTTCGTATCGGAGGAAAGCTGGAGCATCGGGGTTACGGGTTGCGGTTGTAAACAGGTAGGGTACACGCAGGAGTATGCGCATTCCTGCGCCATAGTCAAACACAGCCCTTACCTGCCACATGAGGATATATTCTATATATTTACTAAATATTTATCTTTGTAGGAAATAGTAGGAGGGTGGCAATCTGCCATTTTTTAGCAAGTTACTAAGCGATTGAATAAACAATGATTGAGTCGTTACGAATTGCGGAACTGCTGTGCACCCGCCTTTGCCATGACCTGACCGGGCCTATCGGTGCGGTCAATAACGGCGCCGAATTCCTCGCGGAGGAGGGGTTCAACATGCAGGGGCAGGCGGTCGAGCTGATCGTCAGCAGCGCATTCTCCGCCGTCGCGCGGTTGCAATTTTACCGCGTGGCTTACGGCAAGGTCAACGACCACGGCGAGGCCAACCTCGCAGAAAAACAAAAACTGGCGATGGATTTTTTCGTCGGCAGCAAAATTACCCTCGATTGGCCGGACAGCCATACCGATTCGGCGGGCGTGTCTATCAGCGTGAAAATGTCGCGCCTGATTTTCAACCTGCTGATCATCGCGTCGGGCACGCTTATACGCGGCGGCACGGTTGCGGTGCGCATCACCGGTGACGGACAGAAGCGGCATGTGCGGGTCAGTGCGCAGGGGGCGGGTCTCAAATGGGATAAGGACGTTGAAAAAATGCTCACCGAGCCTGTGCCTCAAGCTGAGCTCACGCCTAAAAATATCCAGCTTTACCTGACGCGGTGTTACGCGGAGGAACTTGCCTCGGCTGTGAGCTTTGTGGCAGGCGCTGATGAATTGCAACTATCGGTTACGCAAACGTTGGGATGATGAATAGGGTATCGCACTTAAGCATGTAGTTTAGCGGAGAGTATTATGGATGATTTGATCGGCGAGTTTATCACGGAAACGGTAGAAAGCCTTTCCGTCCTTGACCAGGAGCTTATCAGCCTGGAACAGAACCCGGAAAATGCCGCGATCTTGGGGAATATTTTCCGCATCGTTCACACTATCAAAGGCACGTGCGGCTTCTTAGGTCTACCACGTCTGGAACATATCGCGCACGCCTCGGAAAACGTGCTGGGTAAAATCCGTGACAAAAAACTCGACGCCACGCCGCAGGCTATCAGCCTCATTTTGGAATCGCTCGACAAGATCAAAGGCCTTATCGATTACCTGAGCGCCAACGGCAAGGAACAGGAAGGCGACGACACCGACCTTACCACGCGCCTCAACTATTATGCCGATCACGGCAAGCTCGAAGGCGGCGATGCCGCTCCGATGGAAAAAGCTCCGGCCGAAGCCGCACCCGCATTCCCGCATTTTCGTGGCGATGACGATCTGGCGGCGCTGGAAGCCGCTGCCGCTGCCGCACCTGCTACGCCTAAGCCCGTTGCAGAGCTGGTGGATATAAAGCCCGCCGCTCCCGTGGCGGTTGCCGCACCAGTTGCGCCCAAGGCGGAAGCCAAGGAAGCGTCCGGCGACCAGAAGGAAGGCGCTGGCGCTACGCAAAGCATACGCGTGAATATCGATGTGCTGGAGAACCTGATGCAGATGGTGAGCGAACTGGTGCTTACCCGCAACCAGCTCATGCAGATCGTGCGTACGCGCGACGACAAGGAGTTCCTCACGCCGTTGCAGCAGCTCAGCCATATCACCACGGAACTTCAGGAAGGCGTAATGAAAACGCGCATGCAGCCGATCGGCAATGCGTGGTCGAAATTCCCGCGCCTGATCCGCGATCTTTCGATGGAACTCGGTAAAAAAATCGAGCTGCGCATGCTTGGCGCGGAAACGGAGCTTGACCGCCAGTTGCTCGAAGTCATCAAGGATCCGTTGACGCATATGGTGCGCAATTCATGCGATCACGGGTTGGAAACGCCCGCTGACCGCAAGGCGAACGGCAAGGGTGAAACCGGCACGGTGACGCTGTCGGCTTTCCATGAAGGCGGTCATATTATTATCGAGATCATCGACGATGGCCGTGGTATCAACATTGAGCGCGTGAAGCAAAAAGCCATCGCCAACGGGCTTGCCACGGAAGCGTCGCTGGAGGCGATGAGCGAAAAGCAGATCGCGCAGTTCGTATTCCACGCGGGCTTCTCCACCGCTGAGAAAGTGACCAGCGTATCCGGTCGCGGCGTCGGCATGGACGTAGTTAAAACCAATATCCAGAAAATCGGCGGCGCCATTGAGTTGGACTCCACATGGGGCAAAGGCTCTAAGATCGCTATCAAAATACCGCTCACGCTTGCGATCGTATCTGTGCTTATCGTCGAAGCCAGCGGCCAGAAATTCGCTATTCCGCAGCTCAACGTCGTGGAGATGGTGCGCACCATGCCTGGTTCCGGGTTGGAGCTGGAAATGATAAACTCGGCTCTGGTGCTTCGTCTGCGCGATAAACTCCTACCGCTGACGGTGCTGTCGGAAGTGCTCGATATTCCTGCCGACCGCACGGCGATGATGCAGAAGGAAATGTTTATCGCGGTGTGTAAAGTGGGCAATTACGATTTCGGCGTGGTGATCGACCGCGTGTACGACACCGAGGAAATCGTGGTCAAGCCGGTGGCGGAGATTCTCAAAGGCATCCCGCTTTATTCCGGCAATACCATTTTGGGCGATGGCAGTGTCATCATGATTCTGGATCCGAACGGACTGGCGCGCGCGCTGGGCAGCGTAGAGCTTGGCAGCGGCGGGACGCATGCGGAAGCGGCGGCGAAGGAAGCCGAAGGGATCGACGACAAGAAACTCCTCAGCTTCCTGCTGTTCGGTCTCGGCAAAGGCGCACCCAAGGCGGTGCCGCTGGAACTGGTATCGCGACTGGAAGAAATCGACGTCAAGGATATAGAGTGCGCCGACGATTACCCCGTGGTGCAGTATCGCGGCGAGCTGATGCGGCTTATCACGCTGGGAGACGCGTTTTCCATTCCCGACAGCGGCAATGTCGATGTCGTGGTATTTACCTACGACAAGAAAGTGATCGGGCTGGTGGTAGGTGAAATCGTCGATATTGTCCACGCGCCATTCGACATCAAGCTGTCTTCGGAAGAAGCGAAGCAGCATGGTTATTTAGGCAGCATGGTGATCGCCGGAAAAACGACCGATGTGGTTGATGTCGGCTACCTGCTGGCAGATCTGGTGGATGAAGCGGTGCATGAGCATGCGTTCGTAAACAAGGACAAGATCAAGTCCAATCGCCTGCTTTTCCTTGAGGACAGCCCGTTCTTCCGCAATCTGACCGTACCGTTCCTTACCGCCGCGGGTTATAAGGTAACCTCCGTCGAAAGCGGGCAGGAAGGGATTGCCGAGCTGTCGAAGGGCGGCAAATACGATATTATCGTCACCGATATTGAAATGCCGGGCATGGACGGGTTTGAGTTCACGCAGGCCTGCAGGAGCAATCCGCAATACGCGTCCATTCCCATCGTGGCCTACACCTCGTCGCTCAGTGAGGATATTATCAAAAAAGGCAAATCGGTAGGCATGTACGACTGTATCAATAAAACCGACCGGCCGGGGCTGCTGGAGTCGCTCTCCCATTGCCTCACCGAAAGCAGGGAGGTAGCCGCATGAGTACGAGCGCGATGAATGTGCTGGAGCGCAGCATGCACGGCACGCAGGAAAATATGTATGTTACCATGCGCATCGAACAGCAACTGATCGGTGTGTCGGTGAAGCATGTACGCGACGTGCTGCGCCAGCAGATGATTACGCGCATTCCGCTTGCGCCTGCGGAAGTGGCTGGATCGCTTAACCTGCGCGGACGCATCGTCACGGTTATCGACGTGCGCAAGCGTCTTGCGCTACCGTCTAAAAATACGAACGATAACTACATGTTCGTGGTCGTGGAGTATCGCAACGAACTTTACAGCCTTCTGGTGGATAACGTAGGCGAGGTGCTTACTGTTCCGCCGTCTGCGATCGAGAAAACGCCCAGTAACCTGAACGGCGCGTGGAGGGATGTCTCGTCGGGCATCCATAAACTAGCGGGCGAACTTCTTGTGATTATGGATATAAACGCCCTCTTATCGCTGTAGGTTCTATGCCCATTTGTCTTATTGTAGATGATTCAAAAGTCGTGCGCAAACTTGAGCGCCGTATCATGGAAGAACTTGGTTTTGAAGTTGCTGAAGCAGAAGATGGCCAGCAGGCCGCAACCTATTGCCAGGCCAGCAAACCGCCGCTGATCCTGCTCGATTGGCATATGCCGGTCATGAACGGGCTGGAATTCATCAAGGCGCTGCGCGCTATGCCGGAAGGGAATGTGCCGAAAGTGATTTTCTGCACGACCGAAAGTGAGATGAGCAACATCATGCAGGCGCTTTCCGCAGGTGCGGACGAATATGTCATGAAACCGTTCGATGCAGAGATTATCAAAGGCAAGCTGCTACAGATCGGCATGATATAACGGCTATTTAAGCGAAAGACATACGAGTGCCGGTAAAAGTTCTCATTGTTGATGATTCTGCGGTTATACGCGGCCTGATGGTCAAGGCGCTGACTACCGACACGCGAATCGAAATCTGCGGCACGGCTGCCAACGGTGAGATGGCTATTCGCATGGCGGGGGAATCATTGCCGGATGTTATCGTCCTCGATATTGAGATGCCGGTGATGGATGGTATGACGGCGCTGCCGCACCTATTGAAAATATCGCCGAAGAGCAAAGTGATCATCGCTTCCACGCTCAGCCTGCGCAATGCGGAAATCAGCCTGAAGGCGCTTGCGCTCGGCGCAGCGGATACGCTTGCGAAACCGTCGGCGAAATCGGGAAATGAGGCCGAGGTATTTTACCGCGAGCTGCGCGATAAAATCACCGCGTTGGCGGGCATTCACGCGCTTACGCCAGTCAGTGCGCCGTCTGCGCCGCAGGTGGTGGTGCCGCCGCCCAAACCCGTCGCCCCCATCCAGCTTGCGCCGCATGCGAATATTCCGTTGCGGCAAATCGGTGTGAAAGCGCTGGCGATCGCCTCGTCCACCGGTGGGCCGCAGGCTCTGCTTACCCTGTTTGAAGCTCTTGCGGGACGTATTCAGGGCGTTCCGATATTCATCACGCAGCATATGCCGCCGACATTCACTACCATACTTGCCGACCATATCGGCAAAGCCGGACGACGCGTATGTGCGGAAGCCAAAGACGGTGAGACAGCGGTGGCAGGCCATGCCTATCTTGCGCCGGGGGATTTTCATATGCTTGCCGAAGCGACCGGCGATGGCAGGGTGCTGTTGCGTATCAATCAGGATGCGCAGGAGAATTTTTGCCGTCCGGCCGCCGATCCGATGTTGCGCTCGCTCAGCCGGATATATGGAAAACACTTGCTGGTGGTTGTACTGACCGGCATGGGGCAGGACGGTATGGAGGGGGCGAAAGTCGTGGTGGCGGCGGGAGGAAGCGTGATCGCGCAGGATGAAGCGAGCAGCGTCGTTTACGGCATGCCCAAGGCGGTGGCGGAGCAGGGCTTGTGCCGCGCTATACTGCCGCTGACGGATATCGGCAAGTACATCATCCAGCAGATTGAAGGCGCATGATGCAACCCGCCGATTTTACCTTCCTCTCCGATTTGTTAAAGAAGCGCTCCGGTCTGGCGCTGACCGACGACAAGGCATACTTGATCGAAAGCCGCCTGCTGCCGATTGCGCGTAGCTGCGGTCTGCAAGACATCGCGCAGCTATGTGAGCAGGTGCGCAAACAGCCGCGTGAAGAACTGCTCGTGGATATTACGGAGGCGATGACTACGAACGAATCGTCTTTCTTCCGCGACATCAAACCGTATGAGCAACTCAAGAAAATCGTGCTGCCCGAATTCATGCAGAAATGCGCTGCGCAGAAGCATATACGCCTGTGGAGCGCCGCGTGTTCGACGGGGCAGGAACCCTATTCCATCTCCCTTACCATCCTGGAAGAAGGGGCGAAGATGGCCGGCTGGCGTTTCGAGATCGTCGCCACCGATTTGGCGAAAAAGGTGGTGGATAAGGCGCGCGATGGGATTTATTCGCAGTTTGAAGCGCAGCGCGGCTTGCCCATTCAGATGCTGGTGAAATATTTTACCTCGCTGCCGGATACGTCGTGGCAGTTGAAGGAATCGGTGCGCTCCACCGTGCAGTTTAAGCAGCAGAACCTGCTGGAGGATTATTCGTCGCTCGGAAGATTCGACATCGTGTTCTGCCGCAACGTGCTTATTTATTTCGATGACGCGACCAAGGCGCAGATTACCGAGAAAATGGCGCGCGTGCTAAATCCCGGCGGCATCCTGATTATCGGCGCCACTGAAAGCCTCATCGATCCGCAATCACGCTTTGCCGCAGTGGACGATTTCCGGGGCGCATACCGGCTCAAATAGCAGGTATAAAAAAACCAGCCCGGAGGCTGGTTTTTTTAGTGTGTAACCGAGGAGAAATCCTAAGCGACTTCGTTCGCGCGTGCTTTTTCAGCGGCGGACTGGGCTGCCTGATCAGGGTCTTTCAGCACATAGCCGCGACCCCAGACCGTTTCGATATAGTTTTCACCATCGGCGGCGGTGGCGAGCTTCTTGCGCAGCTTGCACACGAATACGTCGATGATCTTCAGTTCCGGTTCGTCAATCCCGCCATAAAGATGGTTGAGGAACATTTCTTTCGTCAGCGTGGTGCCCTTGCGCAGCGAGAGCAGCTCAAGGATACTATATTCCTTGCTGGTCAGGTGCAGGGGCTTGCCGTCTACTTCGATAGAGCGCGTATCGAGGTTCACCGACAGCTTGCCTGTGCGAATGATGGATTCGGAATGTCCCTTCGAGCGGCGCACGATCGCTTGAATACGGGCAATCAGCTCGCCCTTGTTGAAGGGCTTGGTCAGGTAATCATCGGCGCCATAGCCGAGACCCTTGATCTTCTGGTCAGGACCGGAAAGGCCGGAAAGAATAAGGATCGGGGTAGTGACGCGCGCGGCACGGAAGCGGCGCAGCACTTCATACCCGTCAATATCGGGCAGCATCAGGTCGAGGATAATGATGTCGTAATCATAGAGCTTGCCAATTTCCAGCCCTTCTTCACCTAACTGCGTAGTGTCGCAGATAATGCCTTCCGAGGCGAGGGACAGCTCGATCGCTTTGGCTGTTGATGAATCATCTTCTACCAGTAAAACGCGCATAGCCTCATCTCCCTAAAGCATTAATTTGCCCTTACAGACAAATCATTAACTATTTAATTTTTAGTTAACCACAAAAAGATTAGGTATACAATCTTTATATGTGATTTTCTAAATAAAAAGCCTATAGTTGCTTGTAAGCGAGTATTCGGCAGATGTCAAATGGTAAAGGTTAGGCCGTGTCACAATTACGCCTCGAAGAAATAAGCAATATACAGGATGTTACGGTTTCCGGCACGGTGACCGCCCTGTTGGGAATGTTGATCGAATGCGTAGGAATGGAACGGGTGTTGAGTATCGGCGCCCGCTGCCGGATCGTGGGTCAGAAGGGCATGGGCGGGGAATGCCCCGAGGTTATGGCCGAGGTCGTCGGATTTCGGGAAAACAAGACATTATTAATGCCTTTTGGCGGTTTGGAGGGCATCGGGTCGGGTGCCCGCGCTATTTTATTGGAAAATGCCTCCGTTTGCTATCCGAGCGAAGCGTGGCTCGGGCGTGTGGTCAATGCCCTTGGCGAGCCCGTGGACGGCAAGGGGGCGTTACCCAAGGGGGGTATCCCATACCCGCTGCGAAATAAGCCGCCGGAGGCGCACGAGCGCCAGCGCGTTAAGGGAAAGCTGAATCTTGGCATACGCGGAGTTAATACTTTCCTGTCGTGTTGCCGCGGCCAGCGCATGGGTATTTTCGCTGGCTCCGGGGTGGGGAAATCCATCCTCATGTCGATGCTGGCGCGCAACTCGCAGGCGGACGTTAACGTCATCGGGCTCGTGGGCGAACGGTCGCGCGAATTACAGGAGTTCATCGAGGATGATCTCGGCGAGGAGGGGCTGAAACGCTCGGTTATCGTGGTAGCCACGTCGAGCGAATACGCGCTGCTGCGCAGGCAGTGCGCTTATCTTACCATGTCCATCTCCGAGTATTTCCGCGATCAAGGCAAAGACGTATTGTGCCTGATGGATAGCGTCACGCGCTTTGCGATGGCGCAGCGCGAAATCGGCTTATCGGCAGGGGAACCCCCTACCAGTAAGGGGTATACGCCCACTGTGTTTGCGGAGTTGCCGAAATTGCTGGAACGGGCTGGGCCTGGCAAGGCTGGGCAAGGGTCTATCACCGGGCTGTTTACCGTGCTGGTGGAGGGGGACGATACGAACGAGCCCGTATCCGATACCGTGCGAGGGATTCTCGACGGGCATATTATACTCGACCGTGAAATCGCCGAGCGGGGGCGTTTTCCCGCAGTGAATATTCTGCGCAGTGTTTCGCGCACTATGCCCGACTGTAATTCCGAGCAGGAAAACGCGCTGGTGCAGGTGGCGCGCACCTTACTGTCCACATATGAAAATATGGCGGAGATGATTCGCCTTGGCGCTTATCGCAAGGGTAGCGATCCCGGCGTCGATCAGGCTATCCAATATTACCCCGCGTTGGAAAATTTCCTGCGCCAGCGTAAAGACGAAAAAACAACCCTCGACAAGGGGTATGACGAACTTGCCGCCGTACTGGGGCTCCCTAACTGGCGCGCGATGAAATCATGAAGGGGCTTTCCACGCTCATCAAGCTGAGCAAGCGCTCGCTCGACGAATTGCGCCGCAAGGTGGCTGCGCTGGAGGGGCAGAAGAGCCAGATGCTGCTGTTGTCATCTCGCTTGCAGGAGGAATTGCAGCGGGAAATGGATATGGCGACTTCGCAGCCGGAGATGGCGCGCTTCTTCGGCGACTTCTCTAAGCGCATCAAGGCGAGGCAGGAGCAGATCGCGCAGGAGGTGAAAACACTGGATACACAGATAGCCAAACTTGCCGACGAAATCGCCGTTGCTTTTGGCGAGCTAAAAAAATATGAGCTTGCGCTGGCGTCATTCAAGCGCAAGGAAGAGCAAAAACGCAGTCGCCGCGAAACGGTAATGCTCGACGAAATCGCAGGTCAGCAGCATCGCCGCAAAGAAAACGAATCAACCTCATAAATATACCTCATACCCGTATGCAGAAAAAAACCTCGCTTTTGAAAACGCGCCGATTTCTTCCTCTGTTCCTCACGCAATTTCTTGGAGCTTTTAACGACAATGTGTTGAAAAACGCATTAGTCATGCTTATCGCTTTCAAAGCGGCGGGGGAGAGCGGCGGCAACGCGCAAATACTCGTAACAATGGCAGGCGCTCTGTTTATTGCGCCCTATTTCTTTTTTTCCGCTACCGCCGGGCAACTGGCCGACAAGTACGACCGCGCGAAAATGGCGCGTATAACCAAGATTGCCGAAATCATATTCATGGGGTTAGCTGCTGTCGGATTTTATATTGGCAGCACGTATTTCCTACTGTTTATTCTTTTCTGCATGGGGGTGCAGGCGACGTTTTTTGGACCAATTAAATACGCGCTGCTCCCCCAGCATCTGCAGGATGATGAGCTGATTGCGGGTAACGGCTATATCGAGGCGGGCACGTTTCTTGCCATTCTCGCGGGAACGATTTTAGGCGGGCTGCTTATCATGCAGGATTCGGGCGCACACCTTATATCGGCGGCGATGATGAGTTGCGCGCTGCTAGGGTATATCGCCAGCCGTTTCATACCCACCGCACCCGCGCCAATGCCGCAATTGAAAATCGGCTGGAACATCGCGCGCGAAACCTGGCGCATTATCGACCACGACCGCAAAAACCCACGCGTGTTTCGCAGCATCCTCGGTATCTCATGGTTCTGGCTGGTCGGCGCTACGTTCCTCTCGCAATTTCCTGCCTATGCTAAGGACGTAATCCACGCGGACGAAACGGTGGTGACGCTTTTCCTTACGATGTTTTCGGTAGGCATCGGCGTTGGCTCGGCGCTTTGCAACCGCTTGCTGCGAGGCGAGGTGAAAAGCACTTATGTGGCATCCGCTGCGTTCGGCATGACGATTGTCACTATCGACCTGTTTTTCGCCAGCCGCGGCATCGTGCCCGCTGCGGACGGCACGTTGATGGGCGCATGGACATTCCTTGCGCAGCCGTGGAGCTGGCGCATCATGTTCGATTTATTCGCCTTCGCCGCCTGCGCGGGCGTATATGTGGTGCCGCTTTACGCCATCATGCAGCATGATAGCGAACCGGAGTCCCGCGCGCGCACCATCGCCACTAATAACGTGGTGAATGCCGTTTTCATGGTGGTCGCCGCCGTGGTGACAGTGTGGATGCTGAAAGAGGAATTCACCGTGCCGGAAGTATTCCTTACGGTAGGGGTGCTAAACGGATTGGTGGCGCTGTATATCCGCCGGTTGCGCTAGCTTGCTTGCTTGTATAATTCCTGCAGTTCGGCCAGCTTCTGCTGACGGTTTTTCTTTTTGCCGATCTTGGTGATTTCTTCCAGCGACGATTCGATATATGCCCTGAAAATTCGCGCTTCAATGGATTTCATTGCCGACTGCACCGCCTTGCACTGGGTGAGCACGTCATTGAGTTTGCGTTGTTCATCCAGCATTTTACGAATGCCTTCAATCTGCCCGACGATGCGATTAAGCCGCTTCATCTCGCTGCTGCAATCGATTTCAGCGTAGGTCGCCTGCTTCTTTTTGCTTTTTTTCATATACCCCTCTGTAAAGTTTAGAATATCTGTATAGGGTATATGTGTTTCGCTGACAAGCAGGAGGTGGCGCGCGGGTGCTACGCCACCTCCCATATCGTCTCTGTGCTCAGGCTGCGCGGATCTTCTGCAGGAAATTGTTGACCTGCGTGTTGAGTCCTTCGGCTTGCTTGGATAGTTCCTGCGTGGCTTGCAGCATTTGATCCGCTGCTACACCCGCCTGCGAGGAGGATGCGCTGACATTGCCCAAATTGTCGGTAATAGTCTGGGTTCCTGTTGCTGCCGTCTGCATATTCCTTGCGATTTCATTAGTGGTGGCGGATTGTTCTTCCACTGCCGAAGCCACGCTGGTCGTCGCTTCCGTAATCGAGCTGACGGATGACTTGATCTCGTTCAGCGCGGAAATGATAGCGCTTGAAGCATTACGCATTTCCACGATAACACCCTGAATCTCCGCGACCGATTTATCGGTCTGGCTGGCGAGGCTTTTAACCTCGCTGGCTACGACCGCGAAACCTTTGCCGGCGTCGCCTGCACGCGCGGACTCGATGGTGGCGTTCAGTGCGAGCAGGTTGATCTGGCCTGCGATGCTGGAAATCATTTCCATCGCCCCGGCAACCTTATCGGAAGCAACGGTGAGTGCGGATGCAAGAGTATCCGCGTTCTCGGCCTTCTGCCTCGACTGTGTGACAAGCTGGCTGGTTTTTTGCAACTGGCTGGAGATCTCTTTCACCGACGCCGACAATTCTTCGGAAGCGGAGGCAACGGTCTGCACGTTTGCTGATGTCCGGGTCGCCGCATCGGTGGCACCCATCGCAAGTTGAGAGCTTTTCACGATCGATTGCGCCATTTCCTGCGCGGTGTGAGAAAGTTCCGTCGCGGCTGAGGCTACGATATTTACGATGCCTTTTACGCTATCCTCGAAATCGGTAGCGATTTTTTCCTGGCTCGCTTTTTTCTCTATCTCTGCTTTTTTCTTAAGTTCCTCCTGTTCCTCGGTCATTTTATCGAGCTTTAGCGCATTGTCCTTGAATATCTGTGTGGCGCGTGCGATGTCGCCAAGTTCATCGAAGCGGTTGGTCATCGGCACGGTGATGCTCTTGTCGCCTCCCGCAAGCCGTTCAACCAGCCCGGCAAGGGTTTTTACGGGCTTGGCAGCCATTATGCCGATCCAGATTGAAATGAGAAGCGAAGACCCAACTATAACGGCAAGCGTGATAAGCAATAATTCTTGCATATCGTGTAAAGTGCCGAAGGCAACTTCACTGGGAACCCTCAGGAGTATTGACCAACCAAGCCCCGGGTAATCGTAAGCGCCTAGGCTGTGCGCATAACCACCCACCTGTTCGATGCCTTTACGTGCGTGTACAGCTACTTCACTGCCTTGCTCTCCCTTTACGGCTTTGATCGCCGTGGACAGTTTTTTCTCAACTAAGTTGAACTTTCCTACTACGTTAAGGTCGCGCACGTATTTTGCACCCTTTACACGTTCGGAATCGTAATCAACGATGACGGTGCCCGTTGGGTCAAGGACAGTGATTTCAAGCTCGCTCCACAGCGTTTTGGAAAGGTTTGCGTATTGCTGGCTGATGATATCTTCCACCAACCCGAAATCCGCGAAATTGACCCACACACCGATCGTCTTTCCTTCCGGGCTGATGGCCGGGGCTGAAAATGCGATGCTGTACCCGTCGCTTTTATATATATCTGCAACAACGGAACTAACTTGCGGTTGTTGCACGGCTGTGCCGGTCAAGCCGTTTGTGCCTTGCAGGAACTTACCCGCGGCTGCGTCCGCAAACCATTTTTCCTGCGCGTAATTATGCTTGTACAGGGCGGCGGTATCCAGCGGCTCGCCGAGGCTGTTGCGAGTGTTCACCGCCAAAAGCCTACCATCATTGCCCACCAGCATCATGATTTTGTAGAGACCGTAGGCTTTCATATAGCGATTCATGGAGACGACCAGAGGATTTGTTTCGCCGGGAGTGCCCCAGTTGGCCGGCTCGTATACGGCTGCGTTATAGGTGAAGGCCTGCACGTCGCCGTAACGCTCGAAGAGATTGCGGTCGATCACTTCGTTGATCGTTTGCGCAGCGGTTTCTACGCTGTGCATAGAGCTTTCGCGTATTTTCTCCAACGCTGAAAGTGTTTCCATGGTGACAACAGAT
>CAZYBO010000003.1:320994-338651 GCA_964645205.1 uncultured Rickettsiales bacterium | reverse complement strand
CAGATACCGGTTATTCATATCGAGATATTGCGCCATCTGGCGGAGCGCCACGACCATGCGCGTGCCGTAATCGGGCTTTGGGGGACTGCGGCGGGCGGCGTCCGGTTCCGGTACGCTCGTGTCAGAATGATCGCCTCTGATCGGGACAATGTCTGCGCACATATGCAGCACTTCTAAAAATGATACAGTTACGCCAAGCTATAGCCCAAATAGGTTAACGATTTATGTATAAATCGTTCCGGTGTCGGAAGGGGTTTTTACGATGGCTGCAGGGTGGGGCTATTTCAGCGAGTGTGGCTTCCAGCCAGCTTAGTCGTCATATACATCTCGCCGGTGGCGTATGGATATAGGGGTCTAAAAGAAATGGTGGAGCAACATTAGATTGATCTCCTTGCCATCAGTAATTCCCTGATAACAGCCGATTTACAGGGAAAATACACGAAATAGCAGCGAGATTTGTTTTTATAGTGCATTTTATCGCTCTGTGTTGCTGGCTCAATCAAAGCTTTCTCAAAAATTCCCTAAAGTTGCCAGCAGGGAATTATTTTGATTTTTCAGGGAGATGCTTTCGCTAAACAGCGAGAGGTTCTTTGGTGTAGTCGTTTTGACTGCAATCAAACGCAATTGACTTGTCTCCAGCTAGGGTGCTCAGAAATGAAAGGGCATTCCTATGAGCATTAAATCTATTCTCTGTATTTTCGGTGGTTCGCAAAGTGAGCTGAATGCGTTGGATACTGCGTTGGTGTTGGGGAAGGCGCATGGTGCACGGGTTCGGGTGCTGCATGTTTCATCTGAGCCGAGCGCTTATGTTGGGCTTTATGGCGAGGGAATCATCGTCAGCGGTGAAATTATCGCCGCCATTGAAAAAGAAAATAAAGAGCGCCTGAACAAAGCGAAGCAGTATGTTACTTCCTTTGCGACGAAGCATCATGTGCCGCTGGATCAGCCAGATGCACCTGCACATCATGCTTCGGCCAGATTTCTCCACCTAGTTGGATTGGTGGATGCTACCATTGCGCGTGAGGGGCGTGCAAGCGATCTGGTCGTCTTAGGCGGCGTGGATGATAAGGCGACGCACGATTATATCACGCCTGCATTGTTCGATACAGGGCGTCCGGTGTTGGTGATGCCGACCACGCATGGCGATATGCCGAGAGATTGGAATGATAAAACGGTGGCGGTAGCGTGGGATGGCAGCCTGCAAGCCGCGCGGGCACTTTACAACGCATTGCCGCTTATTCGCAATACCGAGAAACTCTTTGTGCTCACCGCACAGGAACCCGGCAAAGTTTTCGATCTGGAAGGAGAAAGCGGCGTGATGGAATATCTGCTTGCGCATGGAATCCATACACAAGGTATCGCGGTCGCCACCGGGCAGCGCGACGTGCCGGAGTCGCTGCTCGCACGCGCGAAAGAGTTACACGCCGACCTGCTGGTGATGGGGGCTTATGGCCACAGCCAGTTTCGTGAGATGATTCTAGGCGGCGTGACGGAATATATGTTGCAAAAGGCTGATATCCCATTGTTGTTATCGCATTAAATTTGAATGGCAAAACTATGGCATGGTCGGAACAAGATTTAAACCTAATGGATGATCCTATGGGTGTCATTGATGCAATTTACAAACGTCGGGCGATTCGCAATTATACTCCTGATCTCGTTAATGAAGCGAATATCCACCCATTGCTTTACGCCGCCGTACAAGCGCCGACCGCCATGCACGAGGAACCGTGGGCGTTTGCCGTGATTCAGGATAAGAAGTTACTGGATCAGCTCTCGGAAGATGCCAAAGAGCTGGTGTGGGAAGAAGCGAAAGGCTCTGACACGCATCCGGCGAAGCACTCCATCAAAATGGTCAGCAATCCAGAGTTTAATGTTTTTTATAATGCAACCACGCTGATCGTTATTTATGGGAAACCCATGGGGCCGTTTGTGGCGGCGGACTGCTGGTTGGCAGCGCAGAATCTGATGCTTGCGGCTTGTGCCGCCGGGCTTGGCAGTTGCGTGATTGGGTTTGCGGTAAGCGCACTTAATACACCGGAGTGGAAAAAAGAATTGGGCGTGCCGCAGGAATACACCGCCTATGCGCCAATTATCATTGGTAAGCCTGCTGGTGAAACCCTGACCAGTCCACGTAAACCACCCGACGTGATTGTCTGGAAGAAGGCTTCCTAACCATGTTTCGGTGCGTGTTCGCGTAGCTTTTCGTACAACCGTTGGTGCGTTGGGCAATCGGCGGAGGCAGAGCAGTGATTGCAGGCGTAGTCGGAGGCTTTGTGCGCGTTGGTAAACGAAACACGCGTGCCATTTACTGCAATGCCATGGTCTTTGAGCTTTTGCAGTGTGCGTGAGAAGGTTTCCAGCTCCATGTGCAGACGCGAAGCAATCAGCGTTTTGCTATAGGGCAGCTCAAATCCGTGTGGATCAAAATTATAGAGTACGCAAAGTTTCTGCAGATAGCAGGCAACAATCTGCGCGGCGTTCATGGTGGAAAGATGCTCAGCTTCTAGCTGTGAATTGTGCAAACGTGCGCCAATATCGGCCAGTAATTTCGGGGCAAGTTGATCGAAGCTTTTGAGGTGTTCTTTCATCCAGCTAATGGGGATTTCGAGCAGTACCGCGTCTTCCACCGCGCGGGCATTGGCTTGGTGCGTTTTTTTCGCCTGCACCACTTCATCCGCGCCGATAGAATCTCCGGCAATTAAAATATCATTGGTAATCTCATGACCATCTGGTGTTTCGCGAAACATCTGGATGGTGCCACGACAGATCACATAAAAATGCGTAACCTTATCGCCATGCATGAACAAAAACTGCCCACGCTGTAGATTGCGGAGGCGACCAGCTTGGGTGACAAGGCTGCCCTCTTCACGCGTTAAATCCGCAAATAGCGGCAATACTTTCAGCGTATCGAGAGGTATGGGCATCATAAGCTCCTATGACACTGTCAGCATTTTAAGTTCTTGATTACTACCTAAGAACAAGCTGGTCAAAGCATTTATAATTAAAATACTATATGTTTCAGTATTTTATAGCTATTACCGTTTGATTGTAATCAAACACATATCCATCTGATACGCCTAATTTGTGCCTCCAACAACGAGAGGAGTCACACCATGCAAGCCAATTACGCTTACGTTCCCGTACTGGCCGACAATATTCAGCGCTCGCTTGAACAGATGCCCACCCGTTCCTCTGCTATCGTCAGGCAGATTGTGAAGGCGAACACAACCATACCTGAAACCACCCAAGAGATCGAACGTTACGTCTATAGTCTGCTGACTCGCGAAGAAGAGCAAGTTTGCGATATGGCAACGGATTAATCATAAACCACAGGAAGCCTTTATGACATTTTTTCTTCACGTCATCGTCGATATGGCTTGCGCGGCGCTTGCTGCGGCTGGGTTTGTTGCCTTTCACGTCAATCAGCGGCAACCCTCAACGGCAATCAAAATCGCAGGCGTGATTTTGATCGCAACGGGACTGTTCGCTTGGGCGGGCAACAGTTATTTTGGCCTGAAATATATGCATGCAGGGTATTTCGATACGCCGTTTGGACATGAGTGCGCGATGTCAAAACCAGAGGGCGGCATGCCGATGTCTGGAATGCCGATGCAGGGTAGCAACATGATGCCGCGCAAAGAATAATCAAATCACCAACCAAAGGGGAAGTCTTATGAAAACGATTAAAGTGAAGGACATCATGACCGCTGAACCGTTCATCGTGCCACCGACGATGGTGGTGCGCGAAGCGGCCAAGCGCATGAAAGACATTGATTGCGGTGTGTTGCCCGTAGGTGAAGCCGACAAGATCGTCGGCATGATCACTGATCGCGACATTACCATTCGCGTGACCGCTGAAGGTAAGGATCCCGTGAAGACGCTGGTGCAGGATGTGATGACCAAGAAAGTTTATAGCTGCGATGAGAATGATGATATCGAGGATGCAGCCGAAAAAATGCGGAAATACAATGTGTGTCGGCTGTTAGTAAACAAGGGTAAAAAGGCTATAGGTATCGTCACGCAGGCTGAGTTGTTGCGTGCGCATGGCGACCGCCGTAAAGGCGATAAGGTGCTGCACCGTCTGGTGAAGTCGGAAGTGTGCGGCACGGTAAAGCCAAAAGCTATGGCGGGTTATGCCTGTGACTAGCCAGCCCTCACGGTCTCCCCATTCCCCGACTCACGCTCCCCGTGAGTCGGGGATTTTTTCGCGCCGGTGGTGGTTGATGTTCCTTCTGCTGGTGGTGTTGCTGGTTTTGTTATTTTATAGTCGCGCTCTTCAAGGAATGTTGTAAGGTTAGGCAGTTAATACCTTCATAGAAAGAATATTATGTGCTTCTCAGCGCCGGTTAGCCTGACGGCAGGCGCGGCGCTGATGGTAGTTGGCCTGCTGAGTTTGCGTAAGGTGCAGATAAGGCAGGAACTGCCATTTGCAGCCATTCCCTTTATCTTCGCTATACAACAGTTCATCGAAGGGATGCTGTGGCTAGTCCTGCCGCAAGCGGATTCAACTATCCTGCAATACTGGCTAACTCAAAGTTATGTCGTTTTTATCGGCATGGTCTGGCCGACACTTATCCCCTTGGGCTTAATCCTTATTGAACCAAGCCTGGTAAGAAAGCGTTTCATTCAGGCGATATCGCTCTTAGGCGTTGCAGTGGCAGCGTACACATTGAGCATCATTCTGCGCTATGGCGTCAGCGCCGTAATTGCAAACGAATGCATCGTCTATCAATATCCGGGTGATGACCGGCCTGGCATACTGGCAGTCTATTTCATCGCAACCTGCATGGCCTTCTTTTTCTCCAGCCACCGAAGCGTTCGCTGGATCGGATCCGCCAATGTGGCGGGATTCATCGTCGCCTATTATTTCTACCGGCTCAATTACGCCTCGGTGTGGTGCTTTTTCGCAGCAGTGGTCAGCGTGCTGATTTATATCTATTTCGATCGTCGTGCTAAATATGAGATAAAACCTTATGTCACTATGTAAGTGCCGATTCGTTTTCTACCCATTCATCGCCGGCTTTATGGTATTTCCTCTTCACCGCCGCCCAGGCAACGCGGCGGGCGGCATCTTCCTGCGTACCACCCAGCTTGCGTTTTTCGGGATCGGCATATTGCTCCCACGCGTGGTTGAATGCTTCACGGAAAATATCCTGCGCGTGCGGCGGCAGGTGACTGCGCACGGAATGGGGTAAATTTTCGTTGCAGGAATATGGCATAAATAATTTACAATCCAGCCTGATTGAACCTAGGATACCAGGTGCAATCTGGCCACATATGCTGCGTCCATTCGCTCAAGACCAATACGCCGATGATGATGGTCACGAGCCCAGCAACGCGACACCATCCGCGATGGAACGGCTCATACCATGCCAGCATAGCAAGCATCGCCTTGGGGAACAACGTATAGACGGCACCTTCGAGTATGGCTTTCACGCCAATAAGTGTCAGCAGCAGCGGCAGCCCCTCCCACTTCCAGTGAAATCCTACGATGAACGTGCCGATAATCAAATGCAGGTAACCCATCATCAGCGCAGCGGATATGCCTTGCGAGCGCAAATGCTTTACCCACTCCAGCCACCCGACTGGACGAAACAAGAGCGAGAGTCCCGCAATGATAGCGGTGGTGCCAATCATGAATGCAACAGCATGTTCCATAAAAATTCCTATAGGTAGTGAATAGTTTACTCAGTCTTCGCTGCGCAGCTCGCCCGTATTGGCATCCACCAATACTTCCATATGTTTTTCGTTGGCTTCCATTTCGATTTCATAAACATACGTGCCATCCTCGTGCTTGAATTCCACCTCCGAGGCCTTGGCCTGATTTGCTTCCTCTGCCTTGGCGATAGCTTCTGGCAGTGTGATTTTAGCACCGAGCAATGCAGCCAGTGTTTTATCGGTGATCAACTCTTTCTTGACGCGATGTTTCATATCATCTGTCTTTGCCCGAATGACTTTCTGGGCAACGATGTCAACGCTCACTTCTGTAATCTGGCTGCCATGCACGATGTCAATTTCATACACCTGCTTGCCGTCTTTATGCTCGCGTTCTACCTCAAGCACCTGACCGGGTGTGTGCTCCAACGCAACATCTACCGCTTTGCGTAAACCTGTCTCCACAATGCCTGTAGCAGTTTCGGCAGCCATAACAGACGCAGCAGTTGATAATATAAAGCAAGACAGTGTAGTGGTGACCAATAAATTCTTAGACATAACAACTCTCCTTTCACATGTTAGGTGAGCCATGCATAAGGGAATAAGCTGATAAAGCGTTTGATTGCAATCAAACGATGTATTTTGTTTTAGTGCGCGGTGGGAATGGTTGGTGCTGGCGGATTCAAACAATTCCCTCCGAGCGATACCGCAAGGCCTTTTAAAAAGGCGCGCCGAAGTTTTCCCGCCTCGTAGGCGCGTGCAACCGCTTTGGCATGTTTATCCGCACCGCTCACATAGCGAATTGCACCTCGAAACGGCAGAATATTGGTTTTGCTGCTGACAATGCCAACAGCCTGATCACGCACGGCACTGGCACCTTTTTCAACATACTCACCTTTCCTGGAAGGCGCATTTTTATTTTCAACATTCTCCTGGCTGCCAGTAGGATTAGCCACAGTGCAAACATCTGGCCCCAACACCGCATCCAGTTCCGCTATTTCTTTGCGGATGCCTTCACATAGCATTTGTGCAGGCATGGCGTAGGGATTATCGGCTATTTCTTGCAATTTTTCGGGAATCGGCTGCCTTTTTAAGCCCACGTCTTCAAATGGGCTTTGCACCGTTGCCCACGCACCTTCCGCCGTACCGACCACCGTATCTGAAAGGATGCTGGTGACGGGACGCGCGGGAACAAGCCTCTCCCGCCGGCTGCCTTCGGGAGCACTACAGCCTGCAAGTACTAAGCATAAAACCGCCATTAATTTTCGTGCCATGCATCATCGTCTTCTTTCACCAAAGAGGTTTAATCATGTCTAAAACATCAATTTCTCGAATGGTTTGACTGCAATCAAACTCTTTTTATGGCCTGCAGTATAAAAAACTGTCCAACTTGGGGTAATAGGATGATGCCATGGGAAGAATTAGCGCTGCGCCTTGGCCTTGCGCTGCTGCTCGGTGGAGCAATCGGGCTGGAACGCCAATGGCGTAGCCGTTATGTCGGCCTGCGCACCAACACGCTGGTAACTATCGCTTCAGCGGCGATGACAGCGTTTGCATTGATGCTGACTAAAGATGATCCGACCAGTATCGTACATATCATTGCTGGTATTATTGCTGGCGTTGGTTTTCTTGGTGCAGGCGTCATTATTCACGAGGGTACAACGGTCAAAGGATTTAGCACGGCGGCGACCTTGTGGTGCAGTGTGGCAGTTGGATTATTCGTGGGCGCGGGGTACTTCGCGCATGCTGTCGTGCTGGCTGCGTTCATCACCTTAGTAAATTTGCTCTTACGCCCGATTGTCCATACTATTAATGCCAAAACCAAGCATATGGAAAAATCGGGGCATCATGACAATACCGAACACTGAAACATATTATTGGCTACATTACACCGGTGCAGGGCGCGTTACTACAGGAGGGCATCGACGTGCTTGCCATCCTGAATACGCCCAGGCTCACCTGGCAACCAAAAGTGGATGTGGATATTACGTGATCGTCCGTATCACCACATCCGATTCTAATGTGCGCTGCACGGGGCATTTGGCAGCGATATCGACCAGTTTCTGGCGTTGCTCCGGCGTGAGTTGACCGCCGTGCACGATCACCTGCTTTTCGAATGTATCAACTTTATTGATTTTTTGATGGGTGAGTTTTACTTCGACTTTTTCCAGCGGCCATTTCTGCTGCAGGGCATACCAACGCACGGTCATCGCCGTGCATTCGCCAAGTGCAGCAAGCAGCAAATCATAGGGCGCAGGACCAAGGTTTCCGCCACCGAACGATATTGGTTCATCGCCCTTCAGCGTATGACCTGAAACCGAAATTGAAACGGCATACGCGCTCTCGCCGGTTTCTGTTACATGAGCAGTTTTGAGTTCAACGCCAGCCATATTATTTCACCGCACAGCATGAAACGGGTGCGCCTTTCTGATTCCATGGTGCTTTTGCCATCAGCATGGCAAGGCCGCAAAAGCCCGTGCTTCCAGCAATAGTAAGGCCGATGCCAAATAATCCAGTGAATAAGAACCACACGGGACTTGCGTATGTATAACCAATCCAGCTGCCAATCAGCAAACATAGGCCAATGGTAAGTTGCACCTGACGATCCAGCGGCAGAAAAAATTTGCCAGACGTTTTGACTTCATGACCTGCCTGCGCCCACGATTCGATACCGCCTTCGAGGTTATAGATTTCCAGATTTGGATCTTCGGCCAGCAGCTTCTCACAGGCCGCTCCTCCACGTCCGCCTTTGCGGCAATGGATCACTAGTTTTTTGCGCGCATAGTTTGGCAACGCATCTTTCGACACGGTGGCAAGCGGCAACAATGTTGCGCCGGAAATGTTCTCGGCGGCGTGTTCGGCGGGTTCACGCACATCGACCAGCACAGCCTCGCCTTTATCGAGCCAGTTTTTAAGCGTATTCGCATCAACAGTTTTAAGCGGCATGAACTTTTCCTCCAAAAAATAAGATGCGGGGATATTCTCCCCGCATCTTGAACATTCGCAAGCAAAATCAAGCTGCTTGTTTGATTTCAATCTTACGCTCTTTCGATTGCGCGCCCGCTTTCTTTGGAACGGCAAGCGTCAGCACACCATTCTTAAAATTAGCCTCGGCTTTGTCGAAATTGGCATTGTCCGGCAATGCCACCACGCGCTGGAATGAACCATAGGAACGCTCTTGGCGGTAATAGCCCTCGCGCTCTTCTTTCTTTTCTTCCTTCTTCTCACCCTTAATGGTGAGATAGCCTTCGGCGGCAGTAATCTGCACGTCCTTGGCGTCCATGCCAGGAAGCTCGGCGGTGATCTTGAACTCTTTATCGTTCTCGGTCACGTCCATCGCGGGGCTAACGGCAGATTGGAGCGCCGCAGACCGCCCCCAGCTCGGCAGCGACAACTCACCAAAGAAATCGCCGAAAAGCTTATTTATCTCATCCTGAAACGCCACGATGGGGTTCGCTCCACGGGTGACAGGTACAGAGGTTCTACCAAAAGGCAGTAAATCACGAACAGTCATAACATTCTCCTATGTTTGATGATTTTCACGTTCACTTTGCTTGCGAACATGAACACTCGTAAGACGTAAAAAGACACTTGTGTTTGACTGCAATCAAATCCTGATGAGGTATGGGTTCTACAATGCGTAGATGTTGTACCGCTGGCTCATTATTCTTCTTATCTTGCTGGTTCTGGCCTATTGTTCTGTTCGACCATTGCGGGCGGCAGCCTTTGTGCCTGAGGGCGATATTGTCGGCGTAGTGACGCGTTATCAGGTTGAGGAAAAAGATAATCTCTATGAGATCGCCCGCCGTTTTGACATCGGCATTGTCGAATTATTAGCAGCCAATCCGGGAATCGACCCGTGGATGCCTAAGGCAGGCACAGAGCTTACCATTACCAGTGCGCATATATTGCCACCAGACGTGCGCGAAGGCATCGTCATTAATTTGTCAGAATTGCGCCTATTTTATTTTGCCAAGAATGGGAGTGTGATGACGTTCCCTATTGGGATCGGTCAGGAGGGGTGGCAAACACCTGTCGGCAAAACCAGAATAGCCAGCAAGCGCAAGAATCCTGCGTGGATACCGCCTGCTTCTATCCGAGAGGAAGACCCTGAGTTGCCAGATATCATTCCCGCCGGGCCAGATAATCCGCTTGGGGAATATGCGCTTTATCTCGATTGGAAGAAATTTCTGATTCATGGCACCAACCGTCCTTATGGTGTTGGCAAGCGCTCCAGCCACGGCTGCATTCGGTTGTATCCAGAAGACATTGAAACATTATTTAACGCCGTGGATATAGGAACGAAAGTAACTATTATCGACACACCATACAAACTCGGCTGGAAAGGCGAGGTGTTATATCTGGAGGTCACCCCCACGCAAGAACAATCCGATGCCATCGCAAACTACCGACGACCTTTTCCACTAAGCATTCCTGAAATTTATGATCACATTCGTGCATCTGCAGGTAATACGAATATCAACTGGTACGAAGCCGACCACGCCATCGCCAAGCGTAGCGGTATCCCAGTAGAAATCGGACGGAGCAACAAATGACAGTCTATTTATTCTGGCCTTGACGGAAGATACGATCTGCCTTTTCGCTGGCTACTTGTGCTGCTTTCGCCGCTTTTTCAGCCTCTATACGTGCACGACGCGCTTCTTCCGTAGCTTCAATCGATTGCTGCTTTGCCTCCTGCGCCGCTTGATTGGCAGAACTAATCGACGAACGATCCTCTGCGCTGAGCTGGGTGCAAGCAGATAGTGCTGCGAGGGCAATGACGGGCATTAGAAGTGTCTTTTTCATGATGATCTCCATGGAATAGGTTACGACTGGAACCATGTCACTTCGAACACAAAAATTTCCTTCAGCGTTTGATTGCAATCAAACGCATTTCGATTCGTCCATGTCAACAATCGCTCGGACTTTAGGTCGCAATACAACATAACCAACAAGGAGCCATATTATGCCAGCGCAAGCCAAAAAATCCGCTAATAAAACCATTTACAAGAACTTACGCCCTGCATTGGAGGCGGTTGAGACGGTACAAAAAGTTGAAAAAGAAGCCATCAAAATGGGGCGTGACGGTGTGGAGAGCCTGATGCGCAGTGCGGATGGATTTAACCATACGGCGAACGAATGCATGAAGATTTGCTCTGGCAATATCAGCGCAATCGTGGAATCTGGCAGTGCTGCTTCGCAGATTTTTAAGCAAGTGCAGCATGAGATCATGGAGTCGTGTAACCGTGTATTTTCCGATTACGCGGAAATTTCAAAAAAAGCCCTCGCTTGCAGAACACTTAAAGATTTGAGCGAATTGCAAAGCGAAGCGATGCAACAAGTGTCCGATGGTTATTTTGATACGACAAATAAGTTGTTTCGCGTGGTTTTTAACTCTTGCACCGAAGCATTAGAACCAATCAGCGAGCGTACTGCCGCCGCATCCGAACAGATTCGTAAAGCAATGGCGGTATAACGTGCATTATGGAAGAAATGGTTCGAATCCAGGCTAGACAATCATGAAGTTGAGGCGCAAACTGTTGACAACATACAACTATTTAGGATCGCTTATGACAAGTGGAGGGGGGCATGATTAATATTGGTATCGAGAAACATCAGGGCCTGGTTTACGAAATAGACGCTAATCGCGGCCGTCCAGTTTGGCCAACGCCTGTCATTACATCAGCCGTTTTTGTGTACCCCTCGGATGGAACGATGAAAGCGGAGTCGTCTACAAACGTATTTGGCTATCGATTCAGGGAAGATTCCTATGATCCCATTGCTCGAATCCGTCGCGGTAGATTCTACAGCGCAGAAAATAGCTCGCAGCCTCAATCCTGCATAGTATCACCGCATCCGGCAGTACCCATGGAATCTATCGCTCGAGATATCCATGCCACAGTAAATCGCTGGAAGTTTTCTATGGCAACCCTATCTGGTATAAATATATTGAAGGAAAGCGCGAGTTGCCCCTTGTGCTTCTCGGCGCGGATGAGCGTTTCACGGCATGGACGATTATTAGCGTAGAAGCGATTGTGACAGGAGAGGATCTTGTTACACTCAAAGCCAGAAGCAGCTTTGGAATATTGCCTAAAATCATTGATGCCAATGTGTCAGCGGCGTTTAAGGTCAAGCTTTCGGAAACTCTGACTTTATTTGCGGATGAAGTGCATAGAGCCAGCCCCGTCTCGGTAATCGACCGTGCCCGTGACGCAGCAGCCCATGCGTTACTAGCGTATTTTCAGCTGCAAGGAGGCGACGCCCAAGATTTGGGCAAACTGATTAAACGGCTGCAAGACGAAAATAAGGCCGTTGCCGCCAACGCCGCTAATATTATTGCTCGCTTGCATGCGCGTGCAAAACCTTCAGAGCAAGAGAAGCACGAGCTTAGGTCGATTAGAGAGCAAGATGCAGGATTGGCCACGCAATGCTTGGGGACATTGCTCTGTGAGATTGATTTTGCGGAATGGGCTTTAGTCTAGCTACTGTAATCGCTGCCGAACTCCAGCGTGTGTATCTTCCTGGTCTGCTTCATGCTCGTAGGTTCTGACCATCTCCATCAGTAGTTGAGATGAAACGTAAGGGTGTGTAAAGCGCAAGGCCTGGGCCCATTGGCGATATTGATTAGCCAGTTCACGCTCCTGATCTCCGCCTTCGCCCCTCCAATGTACGCCGCGCAAATTATACCTACCCGTGCAAACTCCACGCATAATATGTTCGGCATGCAATTCTTCTAATACTTCACGTACAGGTTCGCAGGGCCATACACCGTCTTCGCCAACGGGTGCAGATGCCAGGATATTGCCGATTCGGATAGCGCCGTAGAACGCTCAAAGTCTAGGCCTTCGCCAATATCATCGATTAATATGCAGCTCGTCTTTTTTGCCAACAAAAGGTAATTAAGATGGATTATAACAGCCAATGCTCTATACATAAGTCAACCAACATATTGGATAATAATGACTTAATATCGGTGCGTGCTGAAGGATTTCTCACCTAAATTACCCCAAACGGGTCGCCGCAAATTTCGAGTCGATGTAAGCGCTGATTTGGTGAGCAATTTTAGCCCGAAAACGGGTCGCGATGTTTTGGCAATAAATATCTAACCCCACAAGCCCCGCAAACAGCGCCAAACTCGCGAAAAAATCCAAAATATCGTTACAATACAGTAGGTTATGGTGGAGCATAGGAGAGTCGAACTCCTGACCTCTACAATGCCATCGTAGCGCTCTACCAGCTGAGCTAATGCCCCACAAGGGAAGGGGGAATTGATAGCGTAAAATGGGGGGTTGTCAACCGTGTCGTATTGCTTACTTTTCGTCGCCCATTTTGAGGGCTTCTAGGAAGGCGCTCTGGGGGATGTTGACGTTGCCGATTTCGCGCATTTTCTTTTTACCTTTTTTCTGCTTATCCAGCAGTTTGCGTTTGCGGCTGATGTCACCGCCGTAGCATTTGGCGAGTACGTCCTTGCGCAGCGCGGAGATGGTTTCGCGCGCGATGATTTTACCGCCTAGTGCCGCTTGAATCGGAATGGGGAAGAGGTGTTTGGGGATGAGGTCTTTCAGGCGTTCGCACAGGCGGCGGCCACGGAAATCGGCTTGGCTGCGATGCACGATCAGCGCAAGCGCGTCCACCGGTTCGCCGTTGACGAGGATGTTCATCTTCATCAGGTCGGATTCGGTGTAGTTGGTCAGCTCGTAATCGAAGCTGGCATAGCCTTTCGAGCAGGATTTCAGGCGGTCGTAGAAATCGAACACCACTTCGTTGAGCGGCAGTTTATAGACGAGCATCGCGCGCGCGCCGACATAGGTGAGGTTTTCCTGGATGCCGCGCTTTTCGGTGCAAAGCGCGAGGATATTGCCCAGATATTCGTCGGGCGTCATGATGGTGGCGCGGATCCACGGCTCCTCGATGCGGTCGATTTTCGTGACGTCGGGCATGTCGTTGGGGTTATGCAGCTCCAGATGCGTGCCGTCGGTGAGGAACAGGCGGTAGACCACGCTCGGCGCGGTGGTGATGAGGTCGAGGTCGAACTCGCGGCCTAAGCGTTCCTGAATGATTTCAAGATGCAGCATGCCTAAGAATCCGCAGCGGAACCCGAAGCCGAGCGCGGTGGAGCTTTCCACTTCAAATTCAAAGCTGGCGTCGTTGAGCCGCAACTTGCCGAGCGAGTCTTTCAGATGTTCGAATTCCGATGCGTCGGTGGGGTACAGCCCGCAGAACACCACCGATTGCGACGGCTTGAAACCGGGCAGGGGCGCTGCCGCCGGGCGGCGTTCTTCGGTGATGGTGTCGCCCACTTTGCAGTCGGCCACCTGTTTAATGCCGGTGATGATGTAGCCTACTTCACCGGGCGCGAGTTTATCGACGGGGATTTTTTTCGGGGTGAATACGCCGAGCTGCTCCACCGTGTAATTCGAGCCGGTGCTCATCATGCGGATTTTCATGCCGCGGCTCAGCGTGCCTTCCATGATGCGCACGAGGATGATAACGCCGAGATAGGTGTCGTACCAGCTATCGACCAGCAGCGCCTTCAGCGGCTCGCCCGGTTCGCCTTTGGGGGCGGGCAGGCGTGTGACGATGGCTTCCAGAATTTCCTCGATGCCGATGCCGCTTTTTGCCGAGATAGGCACGGCGTCGGTGGCGTCGATACCGATCACTTCCTCAATCTGCGCCTTGGCTTTGTCCACGTCGGCAGCGGGCAGGTCGATCTTGTTGAGTACCGGGATCATTTCATGCCCGGCATCCATGGCTTTATAGACGTTAGCGAGCGTCTGCGCTTCCACGCCCTGTGACGCGTCTACTACCAAGAGCGAGCCTTCGCACGCGGCTAAGCAGCGCGACACTTCATAGCCGAAATCGACGTGGCCGGGCGTGTCCATTAAATTGAGGATATAGGTTTTGCCGTCGTTGGCTTTATATTGCAGGCGCACGGTTTGCGCTTTGATGGTGATGCCGCGCTCTTTTTCGATGTCCATCGAATCGAGCACCTGCGCGCTCATCTCGCGCTTCTCCAGTCCGCCGCAGACTTCGATCAGGCGGTCGGCGAGCGTAGACTTGCCGTGGTCGATATGGGCGATGATGGAGAAATTGCGGATCAGGGAAAGGTCGGTCATGGCGCTTCAAGTACGGGAAATAGAGGGATTTTGCAAGCCTTAACGCCTAAAAACACTCACGATCTCAAAATGCGGGCTCCACACGAACTGGTCGATGCCCTGCAGGGAAACCAGCGAAAACCCGCCGTTTTTCAGGATTTTCGCGTCGCGCGACCAGGTGGCCGGGTTGCACGAGGCCATGGCGACCACAGGCACGGCGGACGCCGCAAGCTGCTCGCACTGGGCTTTAGCGCCCATGCGCGGCGGGTTGATGGCCACCATGTCGAACGGGGTCAGCTCTTTGACGGTCAGGGGTGTTTTGAACAAATCGCGGCGCTCCGTTACCATCTTTTTATCCAGCTTGTGGCGCTCGATATTCATCTGCATCTGCTCGAGCATCATCGCGTCGTTTTCCACCGCGTGCACGGCGGCGTGTTTGCTCAGCGGGAAGCTGTAGGTGCCGATGCCGCAGAATAAGTCGGCCACATAACTTGCACCCTTCGCCGCACCCTGCATGGCTTCGATCATCAGCGCTTGCCCCGCGCGCGTCGCCTGTAAAAACGCATCCGGCGGAATGGCCACCGCAAAGCCGCCAAGGTCGATCGACACCGTGGCGCGTTCGACAATCACGCGCAACTGGTAACTGGGTAGGCGCACGGTCAACCGCGCCAGCTTCAGCGTATCGGCCAGCGATTGCAGCGGCACGATGTAATCCTTTTCCCATTTCTTCAAATCCAGCACCACGTCGGTGCCGCTATCGGCAGCGGTGACGCTGACCGCCGTGGCAAGACGCGCCATCGGCAATGCGCCAATAGCCTTGGTAAGCGTGGGCAACAGCGCTTGCAGCGCGGGTTCTAAAATCAGGCACTGGCTGATGGGAATCGGCGTGTGGCTGCGCAGGCGGTAATAGCTCAGCGATACGGCACCGTCTTTATGCAGCAGCTTGAAATCCACGCGGCGGCGTGAGGCGGCATCGAGAAACGCGATGATAGGATTGTCGTATTCAAACCCGGCCTGGCGGATGGAGGAGATGAGGGTTTTGGTTTTGAAATTCCGGTACGCCGTGCTTTCGAGATGCTGCAGCGTGCAGCCGCCGCAATCGGCATAATGCGGGCAGGGCGCTTTCACGCGATCGGCGCCGCCGGAAATAATTTCAGCAATTTCACCGCGCATTTCACCGGCGGTCTGGTGCGTGACGTTTACGCGCAGCCGGTCGCCCACGCAGCTTTTGGGTACGAAAAGCGGTTTGCCGTTTACGTCGGCGATGCCGTCGCCCAGCCCGCCTAGCGAGGTGATGGTGACGTCAACAACGGACGCGGAAGAATGGGAGGGAATGGACAAAAAAAGATCAGGCGATGATGTCGGGATAAACGACTTGCTCAAGCCGCGTGATTTCTTCACGCAGCCGCAGGCGTTCGCGCTTCATGCGCTGGCGGGTGAATTCGTCGAGGGGCTCGTTGTCGATTTTGTTGTCGAGCTCGGCATGTTCCACGCGCAGGGATTCCAGCCGTTTGATGAGCAAAAGGTCTTCGTTCATTGCCGCTTAACCACTAATTTTTCTAAATAAAAACCCACAGGCGCACGATTGTGCATCCCATTAACATAGCGGCGATTATAGCAGAAAATAGGGGTGTATCCTACTATTTTATACATAGCTAAATGGTTTCCACACCTGCCCAGCGTGTAACCAGCCCGGCTTCGATATCAAATAAATCCAATACCCTGCCGGTGGTGTGCGCCACCATATCGTCCAGAGATTCAGGTTTCTGGTAGAAGGCGGGCACGGGCGGGGCGATGATCGCGCCCATGTCGGAAAGCGCCAGCATATTGCGCAAATGGATGCTGTGCAGCGGCGTTTCGCGCACCATCAGCACCAGCTTGCGGCGTTCTTTTAAAACAACGTCGGCGGCTCGGGTGAGCAGGGTGGTGGTGACGCCTGTGGCGATTTCAGCAAGGCTGCGCATGGAACAAGGTGCGACGATCATTCCGCAGGTCTTGAACGAGCCGCTGGCGATGGCGCCTGAGAGGTCGGCGGCGGAGTAATAATGATCGGCGAGTGCGTGTATTTGCGGCAGGGAGTAAGGCGTTTCATGGGCAATGGTGATCTGCGCGGTTTTGCTGATTACCAAATGCGTTTCCACGCCTGCCTCTTTCAGCGCGCGCAACAGGGTGACACCGTATATCGCGCCGGATGCGCCGCTGATGCCTATGATGATGCGTTTGGGTTGCATGGTCGTTCAATAGGAAACGGCAGATAAACGCTAGTTTACCTGCCGTTCCATTTTCCTACCTGAGGACTGAATTACTCATTCACGTCAGGTACGTTTTCGCATTCCTGCTTTTTGTTCGCAGGGTTTTTCCATCCCTGATCGAACAGCGTGTTCGCGCAGGTTACGGTGGTGTTACCCGCAATCCCGCCAGCGGACGGTGCGAGATTACCGAGGTTGTTGCCACCGGCAGCCGGTGCGAGGTTGCCGAGCTGGTCAGGCGAGAGGTTGCCTACGACCGGCGGGGTAACCGGCGGGTTTCCGCCAGCCGCGTTCTGGAACACGCTGAGGTCGAGCACGCCACGATCTACGAACAACGGATCGACGTAGACGAAGTTTTTATCGAGAACTTCATAATCGCGCAGCGAGAGAACCGGACGATCCAGCGGGTCGATGATCAGGCCGTCGATAACTTCCGGTGCAGCATCGGGAGCGGCATCAGGTGCAGCGTCAGGTGCTGAATCCGGACGTGAATCCGGCTGGAAATCAGGCTGTGAATCGGGACGTGAATCCGGCGCAGCATCGGGAGCAGCGTCAGGCGCAGCATCGGGAGCGGCGTCAGGCGCAGCATCGGGAGCGGCATCAGGCGCAGCATCGGGAGCGGCATCAGGCGCAGCATCGGGAGCGGCATCAGGCG